>NZ_JAWJEJ010000001.1:690189-1380379 GCF_032911445.1 Sphingomonas sp. HF-S4
CACCCACCCATGATCGGGTGAACAGCGCCCCGCGCTGTTCAGGCCATGCCGGGGGCATGACCGACCCGATCATCCCTCCCTGCAAGCAGGGAGGGGAGTGATCAAGCTTGGCACCCCGCTGGAACCTTCGCGCGGCTCGCTCGTCCCAGCGGCATGTCGCGCCGCGTCCGTAACAGTCTCATCGCCGCGGCGGTCGTCGCCGGCCTGCTCGTCCTGCTGGCGGGCGCTTTCCCGGTTTCGTGGTTCCGTGGCACCGTCGAGCGCACGATCGCGAGCCGCTTCGACACGCCGGTGCGGATCGGCGCGCTCGAGCGCGAGGACTTTTTCTCATTCGCCCCAATAGTGCAGGTTCGCGACATCCATATCGCCCAGCCGCAATGGGCAGGACAGGGCGACCTTGCCTCGGTCCGCTCGCTTCGCCTCAAGCTGCGCACCTGGGGGCTTCTGCTCGGCAAGGTGGATGCCGAGATAGTGAGCGCCGAGGGCGTGCGGCTGAACCTGGTGCGCGACGCCCAGCGCCGCGCCAACTGGAAGCGGGACGGCGACAAGGCGGAAGGTGGTGGCGGTTCGGGGATCGAAGTGGCGCAGGTGCGCGACGCCGTGATCCGCTATCGCGACGCCGTCCAGCGCCGCGAATTCACCCTGAACGTCGCTATCAACCCGGACACCGGGCTGGCGGCCAAGGGCAACGGACAAGTCGATGGCGCGCCAGTGACGCTCGCCGCGCGCGCCGCCCCGATGCGCGCGGGCCAGCCCTGGGCCTTCGATGCGACGATCGACGGCGCCGCGCTAGGTCTCACTGCCAAGGGCAGCATGGCGGGACCGCTGCGCACCGACCGCATGGAATTCGACATGACCGCGCGCGGTGACGACTTGAAGCGCATCGACCGGATCATCGAGGCGGGGCTGTTCGGCACCCAGCCGGTCAAGCTCGCCGCGCATGTCCGCCGCGAGGACGATGCCTGGATCGTCGAGCGGCTGCGCGGTACGATCGGCGTGAGTGCGCTCAGCGGGCGAGTGACTGCCCGGAAAGCCGATGGGCGTACCAAGCTGGATGGCGCCGCGCATTTCAGCCGGCTGCGCTTCGACGATCTTGCCGACAACGAAGGCCTCGCCAAGCAGCAGGCGCTGACGCGGGCGATCGGGCCGAGGGTGGTGCCCAACACGCGGATCAACATCGCCAAGATCGACAAGACCGACGGCCAGATCGCGGTGCGGATCGACCAGATCGTCGGCTCGTCGACAGTGCGGGGCATACGCGGCACGCTCAAGCTCGACGACCGCATCCTGACCATCGATGATCTGCGTATCGCGCTTGCCCGCGGGACGGTCGCCGGGCGACTGGCGGTCGATCAACGCGCCGGCCAGCCCAAGCCGAAGGTCACGCTGGCGCTCGACATGGCGAACAGCAGCATTTCCGCGCTGTTCGGCGGCGGCGAAGTCGACGGGCGGCTCGATGCGCGGGTGCGATTGGCAGGCGTCGGCGATACGATCCGCGAGGCGGTCGGCCGATCGGACGGCACGATCGGCGTCGCGGCGCGCGCGGGTGCGCTGCCGGCCAAGATGGCGGCGCTGATGGGGTTCGATATCGGCAAGGGACTGCTCGGCGGCGACAAGGGACAGGCGGCGCTGCGCTGCGCGGTGGTGCGGCTGAGCCTACGCGGCGGGCGCGGCGTCACGCAGTCGCTGCTGATCGACACCAGCCTCAGCCAGAGCCGCGGCACCGGCTCCATCGGCTTCCCCGACGAGCGGCTGGCGCTCACGCTCACCGGCGCGCCCAAGGGCAAGGGCATCCTCCGCCTCCCCGGCAGCGTCAGCGTCAACGGCACGATCAGCGCGCCCGAGATCGTGGTGCCGAAGGAGACCAAGTCGGTGGGCAATGTCTTCAAGGCGCTTGGGCGGGCGGTGACCGGCAGCAGCGGCCCGGCAGCGACCGATGCCGATTGCGGCGCGCTGGTGCGCGGCGCGATCGGATAGAGGCTACCAATTGCACGGCTTCCATCGCATCATGGCGGCATGAAGCAATCGACTGCGATCTCGATCGCCACCGGCGTGGCCGCCGCCGCGATCGGCGGCCTGTTCCTCTATTCGCGCGCCACCCGGCCGCCGGTGATCAACGCGCAGGTGCCCGAGCCGGCCAGGCCGGTCGATCTCCAGCGCTATCTCGGCAAATGGTATGAGCTGGCGCGGCACGACAACCGCTTCCAGAAGGGGCTCGACGGCGTCGCCGCCGACTATGCGCTGCGCGACGACGGCAAGATCCGGGTGCTCAACAGCGGCTGCCAGGGCGGCCCGAAGGGCGAGCGCAGCGCCGCCGAGGGCCGCGCGATCGTCGCCGACGAAGCGACCAACGCCAAGCTCAAGGTCTCGTTCTTCGGCCCGCTCTACACCGGCGATTATTGGGTGCTCGATCGCGGCGAGGACTATGAATGGTCGATCGTCGGCGAGCCGAGCGGCCGCTACCTCTGGGTGCTGAGCCGGGAGGCCAAGCCCGCGCCGGGCGTGGTCGAGGCGCTGCTCAAGCGAGTGGAGGCGCTCGGCTACGATCGCTGGGCACTGCGGATCACCCAGCAATAGATCGCGGAACGCCGCATCCCCAAAGAAAGAGCTTGACGATAAATCTACCTAGGTAGATTTATCGCGCATGGCTCGATCGCGTACCCTCTCCAACCACGCCCGCAATATCCTATTCGCATTGCTGGAAGCGCGGGGAGGCTGGCAGCACGGCTATGAACTGGCACGCCTTGCGGGCGTGAAGTCGGGTACGCTGTATCCCCTGCTGATCCGCCTTGAGGAACAGGGCTATCTCCAGGCCGAATGGCAACAGCCTTTGGAAGGAGGGCGGCCGCCGCGGCATGCCTATCGGCTCACTGCCGCCGGCGAGCAGCTTGCCCGCGACAATCCGCCGCACGGTGCAGCCGCGGCAGCGCGCGCGGTGGCAATATGAGCCTGGGCACGCGGCGGCGCGTCGCCCTGCTGACCTGCCGCGTCCTGCAGCGTGCCTTGCCGCCGGGTCTGCAACCCTGGGGAGGGGCGATCGCCCAGGAGGTCGCCGAGATCGACGACGATGATGCGGCGCTGCGGTTCGCGCTGCATGGCCTGTTCGGCCTCGCGCCCCGGATCATCCTATTCCAGCTGGCCCGGCCCCTTGCGGCGCTGACCGGGAGAGACACTCGCAACGGAGGTACGGTAGATATGGACTTGTATGAGGTCGTGGTGCGCAGGCCGCAGGCGTTGGGGACGGCATGTGCCGTCGGTGCCGTCCTGCTTGGCCTGGCCTATATGTGGGCGGCTGGCGCACCCCTCCGGTATCTCGGCATCAATACCGGGGCGCTGGCGGTCGGGCTCGGGCTGCTTGCGCTCAGCGGTGGCCTTGTCGGCGTCGCCCGGCGCTGGCCGGGCGCGCTGACGCTGGCGATGGGCGTGCTGCTTCTCGCGACCGGGCTGCTCGGCGATCGAAGCGAGGGCGCCGCGCGCTGGGTCGCGTTCGGTGGCCTGTTCATCCAGCCGAGCCTGATCCTGCTGCCCGCGATGATCGTCGGCTTCGCGCGATCGCGCAACGCGCTGTCGGCGATCGGCCTGATCGTCGCCGCTGCCGCGATGGCGATCCAGCCGGATCGCGCGATGGCCGGGATGCTGGCAGCCGGGCTTGCGGTGCTCGCAGCGTTGCGGCCCGATCGCTGGGTGCTCCCGGCATTTGCCGCCAGCGCCCTGGCGTTCGGCATCACGCTGGTCCGGCCCGATACGCTTCCCGCGATGCCCTATGTCGATCAAATCCTCTATTCGGCGTTCGACGTGCACGCGCTTGCCGGGCTCGCGGTGCTGGGAGGCTCGATCCTGCTCGTCGTGCCGGCGATCGTCGGCAAGCTCTACGACGCGACTCATCGCGAGGCGTATTCGGTGTTCGGGATCGTCTGGCTTGCGGCCATCCTTGCCGCGGCGATCGGCAACTATCCCACGCCGATCGTCGGCTACGGAGGGAGCGCGGTGCTGGGTTACATGCTGAGCCTGGCGATGCTGCCGACGGCGACGCGTGCCTGCATCGGGGCGGAAGTCTCGATCCGCGACGAAGCCCCGGGCCAGCAACCCGTTGATCGCCACCTGTGCATCGGCATCGCCCTAACATCGTGATCCGGGCGGCGAAGCTAAGCGGCGCAAATCCTATTTTGCATGCGTGGCGCACGACGGCTTTCGCGTCGCCCGGCAGCCGCGTATCAGGGCGGCCGGAGGGACACGTTTCATGGCTTTGACCGGACTCGATATCGCCGTGCTGCTCGCGATCGGCGGGGCGGCGGTGCTTGGGTTCATCCGCGGGTTCGTGACCGAAGTGCTCGCACTCGGCGCGTGGCTTGCGGTGGTGCTGGTGCTCAAGCTGTTCCACGCGCCGTTCGCCGAGGTGATGGCGGGCGCAGTGGGCACGGCGCAGGGCGGAGCGGTGCTTGCCTTCGCGATCCTCACCGGGGTGACCTATTTCGGCGGGCGGATCGTCGCAAACACGATCGGCGCGCGGATGCGCGACAGCTTCCTCGGGCCGATCGACCGCGCGCTGGGCTTCGGCTTCGGCGCGCTGAAGGGGCTGGTGCTGGTGAGCATCGGCTTCCTGCTGCTCGTCCTCGTGTTCGACACCGTCGGCGGCGGGCCCGAGGGGCGGCCCGACTGGATCACCGATTCGACCACCTATCCGTTGCTCGACAAATCGAGCGCGACCGTCGCCGATTTCGTCGACCGCCGCCGCAAGGGCGAGCCGGTGTTCGGCGAGGAGGCGGAGACGAATTCGGCAAAGGCCAAGTAAGGGGCTCGCATCTGCGACGGCGGGCCCTTAAGTCGGGTGCGAAATGAACGCGCCGCTGTATAACACCCAGATCCTGCGGCTCGCCGCGGAGATCCCCTTTCACGAGCGGCTGGCCGATCCAGCTGCGAGCGTCGAGAAGCGTTCGCCGGTGTGCGGAAGCCGGGTGACCGTGGACGTCGACCTCGATGCCGAGGGGCGCGTGGCGGCGGTGGGGATGCTGGTGCGCGCCTGCGCGCTCGGCCAGGCATCGGCGTCGTTGCTGGGCGCCCATGTCGTCGGGCGCAGCGCCGAGGAGATCGCGGCGGCGCGCGACGGGCTTGCCGCATGGCTGGCGGGCGAACGCGATGGCCCGCCCGACTGGCCGGGGCTCGAGATCTTCGCCCCGGCGCTGCCCCATCGTGGGCGGCATGCCGCGATCCGGCTGGCATTCGAGGCGGCGGCCGACGCAGCGCAGGAGGCACGCGGCTGATGGAGGAGCATTCGAGCCTTTCGCTGCTCCATGACGGCGTGCCGTTGCTCGGCTTCGCGCTGATCTTCGTGCTCATCTTCCGCCGGCTCGGGCTGGGCGCGACGCTGGGCTTCCTCGTCGCGGGGGCAGTGGTCGGGCCGCAGGTGCTCGGACTGGTCGGCGATGCCGAGAGCAAGCTGGGCATTGCCGAACTGGGGATCGCCTTGCTGCTGTTCCTGGTCGGGCTCGAGCTCAGTCCGTCGCGGTTGTGGCGGATGCGCCGCGACATCTTCGGGCTCGGACTGATGCAGGTCACCCTGTGCGGCCTCGCGGTGACGGGGATCATCTGGGCGGCAGCCGAATCGACGCTGGCTGCGGCGCTCGCGCTCGGCCTACCGCTCGCGCTGTCGTCGACCGCGCAGGTGCTGCCGCTGCTCCAGTCGCAGGGCCGGCTGCGCACCCCTCTCGGCGAGCGCGCCTTCGCGATCCTGCTGTTCCAGGACCTGTCGATCGTCCCGCTGATCACCATCGTCGCGGCGATGTCGCGCAACCCCGCCGACATGAACGGGCCGCCCGGATGGCTGCTTGGCGTCTATACCATCCTCGCGATCGTCGGGCTGATCCTTGCCGGGCGCTACATCCTCCGCCCGGCGTTCCGGCTGATCGGCAATCTCGGCGAGCGCGAGATGTTCGTGTTCGCGGGACTCTTCACGGTGATCGCCAGCGCGGCGATCATGGAGGCACTCGGCCTGTCGGCGGCGCTGGGGGCGTTCATCGCCGGTGTGATGCTGGCGGATTCGCCCTATCGCCACGAGCTGGAAGCCGATGTCGAGCCGTTCCGCGCGATCCTGCTCGGCCTGTTCTTCCTTGCCGTGGGAATGACGCTCGACCTCAACGCGATTGCCGATCGGCCGCTGTTTGTCGCGGGCATGGCACTCGCGCTGATCGCCACCAAGACCGCGCTGATCATGGGGCTGGGCAGACTGTTCGGGATGCAATGGCGCGCCGCCTTCGCGCTGGGCGTACTGCTCAGCCAGGGCGGCGAGTTCGGCTTCGTGCTGTTCGCCCAGGCGCAAGGCGCGATGCTGATCACGGGCGAGGCGGCGAGCGTGTTCGGCGCGATCGTGACGCTGTCGATGGCGACCACGCCGTTCCTGATGATGGCGACCAAGAAGCTGCGCGCCGAGCCCGAGCGCAGCGCCGACGGGATGGAGGGGCCGCAGCACGAGGGCGCCAACGCCGTCGTGGTCGGCTATGGCCGTTTCGGACAAACGGTGGCGCAGATGCTGATCGGGCAGGGCGTGCCGGTGACGATCATCGACACCGATGTCGAGATGATCGAGACCGCGGGCAGCTTCGGGATGAAGGTCTATTATGGCGACGGCACCCGCCCGGACATCCTCCGCCTCGCCGGTGCGGCCGAGGCCGAACTCCTGCTGTTCTGCCAGGACGGCGACAAGCTCGATACCGAGGCGCTGGAAAGCATCCACCACGCCTTCCCCAAGGCGACGGTCTTCGTGCGCGCGTTCGACCGGCGATCGGTGATGAAGATGAAGGGGGCGCCGATCGCGGGCGCGGTGCGCGAATTGCTCGAGAGTGCGATCGTGATGGCGCGGCGCGCGATGGATTCGATCGGCGTGGCCGAGCAGGAGATCGACAAGACCGAGGCCGAGTATCGCCGGCGCGATTATGAGCGGCTCAAGATCCAGAAGGAAACTGGCGACATCTACGCCGCGCGCACCTCGATGTTCAGCCAGGCGGGGCAGGCCGCCGCGGCACAGGCGGACCTCGACGCGAAATGAGGCTGGTGGCGATCCTTGCGGCGCTTTCGGGCGCGCTCGCGGTGGCGGCGGGCGCGTTCGGCGCGCACGGCGTCGAGGGGCAGGCGGCCGAGTGGCTCCGCACCGGCGGCCAGTATCAGCTGATCCACGCCGTCGCGGCCCTGGTCGCGCTGCGGATGCGCGCGGTTGGGCCGGCGTGGTTGTTCGTCGGCGGTGCGGCGATCTTTGCGGGGACGCTCTATGCGATGGCGCTCGGCCTGCCACGCTGGCTTGGCGCGGTCACCCCGATCGGCGGAGCGAGCCTGATCCTCGGCTGGCTGTGGCTTGCGGCGGTCGCGGCGCGCAGCCGGGACTGAGCGGCGCGATTTATTGCCGTATCTTGTCGGGTTCCGGCTCGCTCGCGCGTCTCCTGAGGGACTGCGCAACTCTGCGAGACCCGATGCCGCTCTATCGCTTCGAGATCCATGACGGCGTGAACGACATCGCGCCGACCGCCAAGGACCTGCCCGACCTCGATGCCGCCCGCGCGCAGGCGATGTCGCTGCTCGCCGACCTGCTGCGCTGGAGCCCGGGGTCGATTTGGGTGGGCAACGACGTGCGCGTCGAGGTGATGAGCGCCGAGCGGCTGCTGCTGTTCCAGCTCTTCGCCTTTGCCAGCGTCAGCGCCGCGGGGCGCCAGGCGGGGGCTTAGCTCCCCGCGCCGACGATCTTGGCGACCTGCGCGGCGGTAACCGGGTGGTATCCGGCGCGCGCCTCCTCGAAGAAGCGTTTGGCGATCGGCTTGCCCCAATCGCCCTGCTTGGCAAGTCCTTCATAGACCGGGCGGATCAGCAGCCCGCGGCCGACGCTGGTGACGAAGGCGCGGATCGAGGGGAGCGCGGGATCGTAGCGATTGGCGATCGCGAGCTCCGCCCAGGCGCTGCGGACATAGGCGTTGCTCGACGCCGACAGGCCGAGCGTCTCGTCGAGTTCCTTGAGGCGGGCGGGGGTCTGCTGGCGTGGGAGGCCGTTGAGGAAACGCAACCATTGCTGGGTAGCCCAGCCCTGCGGCTTGACCGCCGAGACCGGCCCGCCGGCCTTGACTGCCGCGAGCTGGGCATCGACCTGTGTCAGCGTCGCCGACGTCACGTGCACGGCATTCTCGGGAAGCCCGGGCTGGTAGGTCCAGCGATCGAGCTGGAGCTTGGCCTCGAGCGCCTTGTCGCCCTTGATCAGGTTCTTGCGGATGTCCGCCAGGAAGCCCGCGCTGGTCTGCGGCTGGAAGGCGTGGCGATCGAAGTAAGAGCGGAGATAGGCGTCGAACGCGGGGCGGCCGACCGCACGCTCGATCGTGCGCAGGAAGGTCGAGCCCTTGAAATAATCGAGCTGGCCCGCGGTCGCGCCGGGATCGCCGTGGAGCCGCGTGGTCGGCGCGGCCTCGCCGCCGGCTTCCTCGATGTCCTTGACCAGCCCGTCCCAATCGAGATCGGCGTACATTGCCGCGCGCTCGGCGCCGTACACCGCCTCCATGATGCGGTTCTCGAAGTAGGTGGTGAAGCCCTCGTTGAGCCAGTTGTCCGACCAGGTGGCGTTGGTAACGAGGTTGCCCGACCAGCTATGCGCCAGCTCGTGCGCGACGACATCGGTGTTCGACCGGTCGCCGGTGATGATCGTGGGCGTCAGGAAGGTGAGCGTGGGGTTCTCCATCCCCCCGAACGGGAAGCTCGGCGGCAGGACGAGCATGTCGTAGCGGCCCCAGCGATACGGCCCGTAGAGCGCCTGTGCGGCGTCGATCATCTTCTCGACATCGCCGACTTCATGCGCGGCGGCATCGAGCTGCCCCGGCTCGGCCCACACGCCCGAGCGCGGGCCGGTCGCCTTGAAGGCGAGGTCGCCGACCGCGAGCGCGATCAGATAGGGCGGCACCGGCTTGTCCATGCGGAAGCGAAAGCTGCGCATGCCGTTCGCCGCGGGAACGCCCTTGGCGCCGTCGAGCCGCTCGCCGCTCATCACCGCGACCAGATCGGCGGGGACGGTGATCTTGGCGTCCCAGGTCTGGCGGATGCCGGGGCTGTCCTGGGTGGGGATCCAGCTACGGTTATTGATCGGCTGGCCCTGGCTGAACAGATACGGCTTCTTCTTGCCGGCGGTGAGCGCCGGGGCGAGCCATTGCATCGCGCTGGCGCCGGCGCCGCTGGCATAAGCGATGGTGATGCGCTTGGCGCCGTTCAGCTGGACGGTCAGTGCCGAGCCGATCTCGGCGTCGCGCTTGCCGATCGCGAAGGGGAGCTTGCGACCACGCTCGTCGGTGACCGCTGTGATCGACATCGGCAGGTCATCGATGTCGAGGACGACTTCCTTGGCGCCCTTGGCGGCGAGCACGTCGAGCGTCGCGGTGCCGCGCATCGTCTGCGCGGCGAAATCTGCGGTGAGGTCGAGGCTGACATGCGTGACGCGCGCGATCTCAGGGCGGGCGTGGGTCCAGACGTCCCTGGCCTCGGGCGTGGTGAGGATCGGCGCGGGCTTGGTGATCTTCTGGGCATCGGCCGGAGCGGCGAGCGCCATCAGCGAGACGGCGGCGAGAGCGGTGGAAAGAATGCGCATGCAGCGCTGCTATGCCGATCGCGGCTGAACGGCAACTGAGTCGAGGCTCCGGGCGGCATGTGGTTTGTTTCCTCCCCCGTTGCGCGAGGGAGGAGATTTTTAGCGCGGCTGTTCGTCGAGGAAGGCTTCGACGTCGTTCAGGTCCACGGTCTTGTCGAGGAAGGTCTGGCCGATGCCCCGCGCGAGCAGGAAGGGCAGGGTGCCCGCCGCCATCTTCTTGTCGTGGAGCATATGCTCGACCAGCCGCGCCCCGCTGGCGGTAATCCCCGCCGCGGTGAGCCCGTCGGGCAGGCCGACCGCGCGGAGGTGCGCGGCGACGCGGTCGGCATCCTGTGCGGAGCAGAGGCCGCGGCGCGCCGAATAGGCGAAGGCCAGTGCCATGCCCGCAGCGACGCCTTCGCCGTGAAGGAGTTTGTCAGAGAAGCCGGTCTCGGCCTCTAGCGCGTGGCCGAAGGTGTGGCCGAGGTTGAGCAGCGCGCGCTTGCCGGTGGTTTCGCGCTCGTCCTCGCCAACGATGCGCGCCTTGGCGGCGACCGAATGGGCGATGGCGTATTCGCGTGCCTGGGTGTCGCCGGCGAGCAACGCGGCGGCATTGGCTTCGCACCATTCGAAGAACGCGAAATCGTCGATCAGCCCGTATTTCACTACCTCGGCATAGCCGGCACGGAGCTGGCGCGCGGGAAGGGTGTCGAGCACCTGCGGGTCGATCAGGACGATGCTCGGCTGGTGGAATGCGCCGACCAGGTTCTTGCCAGCGCGGCTGTTGATCGCGGTCTTGCCGCCGACCGAGCTGTCGACCTGTGCGAGCAGCGTGGTGGGGATCTGCACGAAGTTGCAACCGCGCTTGAGGATCGAGGCGGCGAAGCCGACCAGGTCGCCGATCACGCCCCCGCCCAAGGCGATGACATGATCGCTGCGCTCGACGCCGAGTTCGAGCAGCCGATCGGTGAGCGATTCGAGCTGCGCCCAGCTCTTGGTCGATTCGCCCGGTGGAAGGACGATCGCCTCGCTGGGACCACCCAGGCTCGCCTGGAGCGTGGCGAGGTGCGCGCCGACATTTTCGTCGGTGATGACGACGAAGCGACGGCCCTTGTCGAAGCGCGCGAGCGCCTCGCCGGCGCGGGCGAGCAACCCGGCTTCGATGCGGACGTCGTAGCTGCGGTCGCCCAGAGCGACGGGAACGGTGTTCAAGTGCGGATCGCCTTCAGGATTTCGTCGACGGTGAAGTCGTGCGGAGCCGCGACGCTCTGCACGCGGATCGGCGCGAGCGCATAGAAAGGATTTCTTACCGCCGCCAATTCGGTGAGGATTTCCTCGGGATCGCGGCCGCGCAGCAAGGGGCGCGTGTCGCGGCGGCGGACGCGATCGGCGAGGACGGCGGGTTCGGCATCGAGCCAGATCGCGATCGACTGATCGAGGATGAGGTGGCGGGTCTCTTCCTGGAGGAAGGCGCCGCCGCCGGTGGCGATCACCTTGGGCGTGCCGTCGACCAGCCGGGCGATCACCCGGCGCTCGCCGTCGCGGAAATAGGGTTCGCCGAATTTCTCGAAGATGTCGGAGATGCTCATCCCCGCCGCCGCCTCGATCTCGTGGTCGGCATCGACGAAGGGCAGGCGGAGCCGCTGGGCGAGTCGACGGCCGACCGTGGTCTTGCCGGCGCCCATCAGCCCGACGAGCACGATCGGCTTGCCCTTCCAGGGCCAGTCTTGGGCATGCGCTTGCAACATCGTCGGGGGGCTATACAGCGGGGGAGGGTCTCGGGCAAAAGGCCCGCGCGTTTCTCTTGTTTACGGACCGTTCCATGTCCCGCTTTATCGTCGTGATCCTCGTCATCCTCCTCGTGCTGATCGGGGGAATCGTCTTCCTTTCGACCCGCAGCACCGAGCAGGAACCGGTGCGCATGGAAAAGGCGGTCTCGCTTGATAACCTCACGAACTAAGCGTTCGCGGATCGGGTTTGCGGCGCTGCTGCTGGCAGGCGTGGGGATGCCCGCGCTGGGTCAGGACACGCCCGAATCGCTGCTGCCGCCGGGGTTTGACGATCCCGCGCCGGCACCGGCTCCCGCGCCCCGTCCAACCGCTGCGCCGGCGCCTTCGCCGACGCTAACCGCGGCGCCGCTGTCCGCGCCCGAGGGCGTGACGCTTCCGGCCGACGAGGCGCTGGGCAATTTCGCCGAGCAGGCCGAGGCGCAGGCCGCGCAGATCGACCTGTCGAAATACGAGCTGCCCGAATTCGCGCGGCATTCGCTGGCCATGGTCGGCGTTCGCGCCGCGGGCAATGCCGAGTTCGCCGCCGATTCGTTCGGTGCGACCGACGGGCGCTATCTCCAGATACTGATGCGGCGGATGAAGGCGCCGGTGGCGTCACGCTGGGTGTCGATCGTGCTGCGCCGCGCGCTGATGTCGCCGCTCGACACGCCGGCCGGGATCGACGGTGCCGATTTCGCCGCCGACCGCGCCTGGACGCTGCTGCGGATGGGCGAGGCCAATGCCGCGCGGGCGGTAATCAACGACGTCGATGCCGATAATTACACGACCTGGCTCTATCAGGTGGCGATGCAGACCGCGCTCGCGACCGGCGATCCGGCGGCGCTGTGCCCGCTCGCCGATCGGGGTGCCGCGACGATTCAGCAGCGCGGCTGGGCCTTCGCCCGCGCGATGTGCGCGGGGCTCGCCGGCAAGCCCAACGAGGCGGGGCAGCTCTTTGATCGCGCGCGTTCTGGTTCGAGCCCGTCGGACATCGACAACCTGCTCGCCGAAAAGGTGCTCGGCACCGGCGCGCAAGGCCGCCGCGCGGTGACGATCGAGTGGAATCCCGTGGGCCAGCTCACCGCATGGCGCTGGGGGCTGGCGACCGCGACCGGTGTCGAAGTGCCCGCCGATCTCTACCAGACCGCCGGGCCGCAGGTCCGCTACTGGCAGGCGCTGTCGCCCAATATCGATCCGGCGGCGCGCGCACCCGCGGCCGAGCTTGCCGCGACGGCGGGGGTATTCTCCACCGCCGGACTGGTCGACCTCTATTCGGAGATCGAGACCGCGGGTGGCGGCGGGCCGGGCGAGACCGTCGCACGCGACTTGCGCACGGCCTATAGCGACGGCGATGTCGGTAACCGGCTGAAAGCGATCCGCACGCTGTGGGACGCCGCGGACACGCCGCGCACGCGCTATGCCCGGATGATCCTCACCGCGCGCGCGGCTTCGTGGATCCCGGCGAGCGACAAGGTCGAGGAGGCGAGCCGGCTGATCGCGTCGATGCTCGCTTCGGGATATGATTCGGCCGCGCTCGAATGGAAGCCGGTGGTGCCGCGCGGGAGCGAGGGGTGGGCGCTGCTCGCGCTCGCCGATCCGGGCAACGGCCTAATTTCTTCGAGCGACGTGAGCGGCTTTGCCGAGGGCGGATCGCGGCGGAAGGCGCAGATGCTGCTCGCCGGGCTCGCGGGGCTGGGCCGGCTGAACGCAGGCGAGGCGCAGAGCGCGGCAGCGTCGCTCGACGTCCAGATCGGCGGGGTCAATAGCTGGACCCAGGCGATCGACGATGCCGGCCAGCGCGGCGACGCGGCTACGGTGGCGCTGCTCGCCGGCGTCGGCATGCAGTCGGTCAGCTGGGACGCAGTCTCGCCCGAGGCGCTGTTCCACATCGTCGCGGCGATGCGCGCGGCGGGGATGGTCAATTATGCGCGGATGGTCGCCGTCGAGGCGGTGACGCGGTCGGCTTGACGGGGAATGACGACCGCGCGCTGATCGAGCGCTTTCTCGAGATGATGCGGGCGGAAGCGGGCGCGGCGGGCAATACCATTGCGGCCTATGGCACCGATTTGCGGCTCGCCTCCGAACTGCTCGAAGGGCGGCTTCGCGAGGCCGGGCCAGCGGAGATCGAGACGCTCGCCGGCGAGTGGCAGGCACTCGCGCGATCCACCGTGGCGCGCAAGGCGGCGGCGCTGCGGCGCTTCTTCGCCTTCCTCGCCGACGAAGGGTTCCGCGCCGACGATCCCAGCGCCGCGCTGCCGCGGCCCGGGACGGCGCGTGGGCTTCCGAAAGTGCTGAGCACCGGCGATGTCGATGCGATGTTCGCGGTGATCGCCGCGCGGCAGGCGCGGGTGCCGGCAGATCCGCTCGATCTGCGGCTCGCCGCGCTGATCGAGCTGCTCTACGGGTCGGGGCTGCGCGCGACCGAGCTGGTGTCGCTGCCGCGCAACGCAGTGGCGCCCGACCGGCCCTATCTGATCCTCAAGGGCAAGGGTGGGCGCGAGCGACTGGTGCCGATCTCCGACCGCGCGCGGGCTGCGGTGGCGGCGTGGCGCGCGCATGTCGCGGCGGGGCGGCCCTGGCTGTTCCCTTCCGGCAAGGGACACCTTTCTCGAATGCGGCTCTACCAGCTCGTCCGCGCGTTGGCGGGCGAAGCGGGAATCCCGCCCGATCGCGTAAGCCCCCACGTCCTGCGTCACGCCTTCGCGACGCACCTGCTCGAAGGCGGCGCCGACCTGCGCGCGCTCCAGGCGATGCTCGGCCATGCCGATATCGCCACGACCGAGATCTACACTCATGTCGACAGCAAGCGGCTGGTCGATCTGGTCAACGAACGACATCCGCTGGGCGAGGCGCTGGCCGCAGTCGCGCCACGCGTTGACGCAAAGCCCGACGCGTCCTAACCGCCCCCGATGGCAACTTTCCTCGACTTCGAGAAACCGATCGCCGAGCTCCAGAGCCGGATCGACGAACTGCGCCGCACCGCCGAGGGCGGATCGGTAGACATCGACGCGGAGATCGCGCCGCTCCAGGCCAAGGCCGAAAAGCTGCTGGTCGACACCTATGCCAAGCTGACGCCGTGGCAGAAAACCCAGGTCGCGCGGCATCCCGAGCGCCCGCACTTCAAGCATTATGTCGCCGGGCTGATCGAGGACTTCATGCCGCTGGGCGGCGACCGCGCCTTTGCCGACGACAATGCGATCATCGGTGGGCTGGGACGCTTCCGCGGCCGCCGGGTGATGGTGATCGGTCATGAGAAGGGCGACGATACCGCCAGCCGGCTCAAGCACAATTTCGGCATGGGCAAGCCCGAGGGCTACCGCAAGGCGATTCGGCTGATGCAACTCGCCGACAAGTTCAAGCTGCCGGTGCTGACGCTGGTCGACACCTCCGGCGCGTTCCCCGGCGTCCAGGCCGAGGAGCGCGGCCAGGCCGAGGCGATCGCGCGTTCGACCGAGCAATGCCTCAACCTCGGCGTGCCGCTGATCGCGACGATCCTCGGCGAAGGCGGCTCGGGCGGCGCAGTGGCGCTCGCGGCGGGCAACCAAGTGTTGATGATGGAGCATGCGGTCTATTCGGTGATCTCGCCCGAAGGCTGCGCCTCGATCCTGTGGCGCACCGCGGACAAGGCGGCCGACGCTGCCGAGGCGATGAAGGTCACCGCACAGCATCTCAAGGAATTGAAGGTGATCGACGGGATCATCGTCGAGCCGACCGGCGGCGCGCATCGCGATCCCGGCGCCGCGATCCAGGCCCTTGGCGACGCGGTGGAAGCGGCGCTAGACGATCTCGACGGCGTCTCGTCCGAGGGGCTGCGCCAGGCACGTCGCGCCAAGTTCCTGGCGATGGGCCGGATCTGAATCCAAACTTCTCCTTTCTTTCAGGGAGAGGAGCAGGACCAGGCAGACGAAAAAGGGCGGCGGAACCGAAGTTCCACCGCCCTTCTTTCAAACGTCGGTCGTAAGAATTACGACTTCATGTTCGACGAAACGTTCGTAAAGGTCTTGTTGAGCTGGTTGCCCAGACCCTGCATCGCGGCGATGGCGGCGACGGCGATGAGAGCGGCGATCAGGCCGTACTCGATCGCGGTGGCGCCCTTGGAATTCTTAACGAAGTTGCGAATCTTCTGCATAACCGGTCTCCAACGTTCTAGAACTTGCTTCATTCACCCGGCCGTTCCGGAGAACCGGTTCGGCATCAACTATCCTAAGGAAGGGAAGTAAAGAAACGGCTAAGTCACTGTGTTACCAGCCGTTAACCATGTTCAGCTCGCGGTCTGCACCTTGTTGCTGACATTATTCCACATGTCGGTCGTGACGGTGCCCACCGAAACGAGCGCGCCCATGATGGCGAGCACGATCAGTGCGCAGATCAGCCCATATTCGATAACCGTTGCCGCCTTGGTATCGCGGATCAGGCGGTAGAACGACTTCGTCAGGGCTCGCATAACGCCCGCTTCTCCCCCAGAGGAGATTTGCAGATAGCGAAAGAGCCTTAACGAAATGTCGATCCCGAGTTCCGGGCTTTTGCTGGTCGTAGCCGCCGCACTGGTCGGTCCGGACGGGCGCGTGCTCGTCCAGCAGCGCCCGCCGGGCAAGCCGATGGCCGGGCTGTGGGAGTTTCCCGGCGGCAAGGTCGAGCCCGGCGAAGTGCCCGAGGCGGCGCTGGCGCGCGAGCTTTCGGAGGAACTAGGCGTCACCGTGGCGCCCGACGCGCTCGCGCCGATCGCCTTTGCCAGCGAAGGGCTGGGCGGCCGGCACCTGCTGCTGCTCCTCTACGTCGCGCGGGACTGGGAAGGCGAGGCCGAGGCGCATCATGCCAGCGCGCTGCAATGGGTGCGCCCGGCCGAGATGCGCACGCTGGCGATGCCCCCGGCCGACGTGCCGCTGATCGACGCGCTGGAGCGGCTGCTGACTTAGTGTTTCGGCTTCAGCGCATCTGCCAGCGAAGCCGTTGCGCTGCCGCGGCGCGCAGGCTGGGGCTGCGAGGCGTCGGGAGCCCAGCCGGTCAGGTAGACGATCTCGAAACGCTCGGGCGTGCGGCCGTCGGGCTCGGCGCGGTCGGCGAAGGCGGCCGAGGCGCGGACCAGCGTGTCGCGGGTAAGCGGCGCGGGGTTGGAGAGCAGATTGGTCGCCGCCATCCCGCGCAGGTCGCGCAGCAGATTGGGCAGCCCGGCATAGCGCACCATCAGCGTCTCGACATCGGCGACCGGCAGCGCGAAGCCCGCGCGGGTGAGCAGGTCGCCGCCTGCGCGCACGTCGATCTGCGGATGGAGCCGCGCCGCCGGGCGATCGGCCTCGGCTTCGCGCAGGCACGCGCGCAACGTCGCCAGCGTGCCCGCGCCGGCAAAGGCGGCAAGGAACAGCCCGTCGGGGCGCAGCACCCGCCGCGCCAGCGCCAACGCGCCGGGCACGTCATTGACCTGGTCGAGCACGCCGACCGACACCACCAGGTCGAACGATGCATCGGCGAAGGGCAGGCGATCCTCGTCGGCCTGGACCCCGCCCGCGGCCTTGGCGAAGCCGAAACCGGCGTCGAGCCGGGCAATGCGCGCGCCGGGAAGCTGGAGATCGCCGGCGAAGCTGCCCAGGTCGAGCACGTCGCGAAATTCGCGCTTCACCCCGTCCAGTCGCTCGAGCAGCCCGTCGAGCATATGCTCGCGGAGGAAAGCGAAGCCGACAAAGTCGGGCGCGGCGCGGTCGCGCCGGCTGCGGCGGGTGGCGCGGGGGAAGATTTCAGGCGGGTTTTCGGAGTCGGACACGCGCGGCTTGTGCAGCGTGGCGGAGCCGACGACAAGTAAGCCCATGAAGGCGCTCGCATCCTTGGGCCGGCTCGCCGATCTCGCCTTGCCGCCGCGCTGCCCGGGATGCGGCGAGGTGACGCCCGCCGATCACCGCTTCTGCGCGCGCTGCTGGGGCCGGCTGCGCTTCCTCGGGCCGCCCTGGTGTGCGGCGTGCCAACTGCCCTTCGACTATGATCGCGGCGAGGACGCGCGCTGCGCCGAATGCATGGCCGATCCGCCACCGCACGACGGGGTGCGCGCCGCGGTCGCCTATGGCGAAGTTGCGCGCGAGGTCGCGCTAAAGCTCAAATATTCGGGCCGGCTGGCCTGCGCGCAGACGATGGCACGCGCCATGGCGCGGCTGATGCCTGCGGATGCCGAGTTGCTGGTGCCGGTGCCGCTCCACCGCTGGCGGATCTGGTCGCGCGGGTTCAACCAGGCGGCGCTGATCGCGGCAGCGCTGTCTCGCGCCAGCGGCGTGCCCGCCGATGCCGAACTGCTGCGCCGCGTGAAGGCGACCCCGGTGCTGCGTGGGCTCGGGCCGCGCGGACGCGCCAAGGCCGTCGCCGGTGCCTTCGCCCTGGCGGATGGCGCGAGGCAGAAGCTGGCGGGGAAGACCGTCATCCTGGTCGACGACGTCCATACCAGCGGCGCGACCGCGAACGCGTGCGCGCGCCTGCTCAAGCGCGGTGGGGCGGGCAAAGTGATCCTTCTGTGCTGGGCGCGCGTTCTGGAAGGCGAGGCGCCCGATTGACAAGCGCCGCCACGACCCACAATTCGAGGGACAAATGGCCAAAATCGAAATCTACACCAAGGCGTTCTGCCCCTATTGCCACCGCGCCAAGGCGCTGCTCGATTCGAAGCAGGTCGAGTATGAAGAGATCGACATCACGATGGGCGGTCCGCGCCGTCCCGAGATGATCCAGCGCTCGAACGGCCGTACCACGGTTCCCCAGGTCTTCATCGACGACAAGCATATCGGCGGATCGGACGATCTCGCCGCGCTCGATCGCGAGGGCGGACTGGACCCTTTGCTCGCGGCATGAAGGCCGCGTTGCTCCAGATGACCAGCGGGATCGATCCCGCCGCCAATGCGCGCACGCTGGTCGAGGGTATCGAGAAGGCCCGGACGGGCGGGGCGGCGATGCTGTTCACGCCGGAAATGTCCGGGCTGCTCGACCGCGATCGCGATCGCGCGGCGGGGTCGCTGGTGCATGAAGACGAGGATCGCGTGCTGGCGAGCGTGCGCGATGCGGCGGCGAAGCACGGCATCTGGGTCCATCTGGGCAGCCTGGCCGTGCTGCGCGAGGACGGGCGGCTCGCCAATCGCGGCTATGTGATCGACGATAGTGGCGCGATCCGCGCACGCTACGACAAGATGCACCTGTTCGATGTCGATTTGCCGAGTGGCGAGAGTTGGCGCGAATCGAACAGTTACGCGCCGGGCGAGCGCGCGGTGACCGTGGCGACGCCGCTCGGCGTGCTCGGCCTCGCAATCTGCTACGACCTGCGCTTCCCCGACCTGTTCCGGTCGCTGAGCGATGCCGGCGCGACGATCCTCGCGGTGCCTGCGGCGTTCACTCGGCCAACCGGCGCGGCGCACTGGCATGTCCTGCTCCGCGCCCGCGCGATCGAGGCGGCGGCTTTCGTCATCGCGGCGGCGCAGACCGGAGTGCATGAGGACGGCCGCGCGACCTATGGCCATTCGCTGGTCGCCGATCCCTGGGGCGAGTTGCTGCTCGACATGGGCGAGGGGGCCGGCCTCGGCTTTGCCGAGATCGATTCGGCGCGTACCGAAGCGGCCCGTGCCCGCGTGCCAGTGCTGGCGCATCGCCGCGTGATCCCGCCGGTGGAAGCGCTGTGATCGTCTTCGATCTTCGCTGCGGCGGCGGCCATGTATTCGAGGCGTGGTTCGGGTCGAGCGCCGCCTATGAGGCGCAGCGTGCCGGGGGGCTGGTCGCCTGCCCGGTGTGCGGCGATGGCGAAGTTACCAAGGCAATAATGGCGCCCAATATCGGCGCGAAAGGCAATCGCGCCGTATCCGCGCCTGCGTCGCCGGCATCCTCTGCACCGCCCGAAGTGATCAAGGCGGCGATGGAAATGATCGCCACGGCGCAGGCGAAGATGCTCGAGACCTCGCAATGGGTCGGCACCGGCTTTGCCGACAAGGCACGCGCGATGCACCTCGGCGAAACGCCGCCCGCGCAAATTCACGGCCAGGCGACGCCCGAGCAGGCGCAGGAGCTGGTCGACGAGGGCGTGGCCGTCGCGCCGCTACTCGTCCCGGTGGTGCCGCCCGAGCAGTGCAATTGATTCCTTTGGCCCCGCTGGCTACCAGCGGGCGCGTGGCCCGGTAGCTCAGCAGGATAGAGCAAGCGATTCCTAATCGAGAGGTCGGAGGTTCGAATCCTCTCCGGGTCACCATTTCGCGCGCCGGAACCCCAGGGGCCCGCGCGCCGTTGGAGTGGGACGCTATGAGGCAGCCAGCATGTTCCTTCCCCTTATCGTCGCGGTGGCCGCGGCATCGGAGCCCGGTGCGATGATCGACCAGGACGCCCGGACGGCGCTGATCGAGGCGGCGCGCGCGCCTGCGGCGAAGGAATTGGGCAAGGCGCCCAAGTTCAAGGTCGATTCGCTGCGCCACGAGGACGACTGGGCGTTTCTCCTCGCTACGATGCAGGAAGCCGACGGCAAGCCCTTCGACTATCGCGGCACGCCGCTCGCCGAGGCGGCGGGCGAAGGCTTCGTCTCGCGCACCTATGCGGCGCTGCTGCGCAAGCGCGGCGCGGGCTGGGAAGTCGTCGCCAACGCGATCGGGCCGAGCGATGTCGCGTGGGAAGGCTGGGCCAAGCAATATGGCGCGCCCGCCGGGTTGTTCCGCCTTTAGCGGCGATTCCCCGATCGCGGCATGGAAACGCCCGCGCGGGCTGCTATAGGCGCGCCCCACGCCCGCCGCATTTGCTTGGCAGGCGACATGCTTCACTTGCCAAGGAACGACCGTGAGCGACCGCGCCGACATCCTCGAGACCGTCACTGCCCAGATCGAGCCCTTCAACAAGAAGGGCGTGGCGCTGACAGAGACCACCACCTTCGCTGGCGACCTCGAATGGGACAGCCTGACCGTGATGGATTTCGTTGCCGCGATCGAAGACGAGTTCGACATCATCATCACGATGAACATGCAGGCCGAGATCGAGAATATCGGCCAGCTCGTCGATGCGGTCCAGAAGCTGAAGGGCTGACATGACCGACGCGCCCCAGACTGCCGACGCGCTGCCGCTCGATCCGGCGCCTGTCGCCCCCGAAACCGACCTGATGAGCAAGTTCGACGGCCTGATCGCCGAGCGCGAGCGCCTGCTCGCCAGTGGCGTGACCGATCCCTATGCCGTCGTCATGGAGCAGGTGAAGTCGCCCACCGAGGCGGTGATCAAGGGCAAGGACACGATCCTGCTCGGCACCTACAACTATATGGGCATGACGTTCGACCCGGACGTGATCCAGGCGGGCAAGGATGCGCTCGACCAGTTCGGTTCGGGCACCAACGGCAGCCGCATGCTCAACGGCACCTTCCGCGACCATATGGACGTCGAGGCGGCGCTGCGCGAATTCTACGGCACGAGCGGCGCGATCGTCTTCTCGACCGGCTACATGGCCAATCTGGGCATGATCTCGACGCTCGTCGGCAAGGGCGAATACGTCATCCTCGACGCCGACAGCCACGCCTCGATCTATGACGGCTGCAAGCAGGGCAATGCCGAGATCGTCCGCTTTCGCCACAATTCGGTCGAGGATCTCGACAAGCGGCTCGGCCGCCTGCCCAAGGAAGCCGGCAAGCTTGTCGTTCTCGAGGGCGTCTATTCGATGCTCGGCGACATCGCGCCGCTAAAGGAGATGGTCGCGGTCGCCAAGAAGCACGGCGCCATGGTGCTCAGCGACGAAGCGCATTCGATGGGGTTCTTCGGCGAGAACGGCCGGGGCGTGTACGAGGCGCAGGGATGCGAAGGCGATGTAGACTTCGTTGTTGGCACGTTCTCGAAGTCGGTGGGTACGGTTGGCGGCTTCTGCGTGTCGAACCACCCCAAGTTCGAGGCGATCCGGCTGGCGTGCCGCCCGTACATCTTCACCGCCTCGCTCCCGCCGAGTGTCGTCGCGACCGCCGCAGCGTCGATCCGCAAGCTCCGTTTCGCGCACAACAAGCGCCAGCATCTCTGGGAGAATGTCCGCACGCTGCACGCGGGGCTCAAGCAAATGGGCTTCAAGCTGGGCACCGAGCAGGCCGACAGCGCGATCATCGCGGTGATCCTCGACGATCAGGCGCAGGGCGCGGCGATCTGGCAGGCGCTGCTCGACGGCGGGCTCTATGTGAACCTCGCCCGCCCGCCTGCGACCCCGGCCGGCACCTTCCTGCTGCGCTGCTCGCTGTGCGCCGAGCATACCCCTGCGCAGGTTCAGCGAATCCTCGAAATGTTCCGTGCCGCGGGCCAGGCCGTGGGCGTCATAGGCTGAGCCGAAAGGATTAGCTTCCTTCCGAGCCTCCGGCGCCCTAAATTCATATCATGAGTGAGGGGCAGGGCATTGCATTGGAGCGCGTTCGTCGGGTGACGAACTGGCGCCTGCTGCTACTTGGGCTGCTGGCGCTGCTCGGCGTTGGCGTGCTCGTCGCGATCATCGTCCTCCAGGCGCGTACCGATCAGGAACGTGACCGCGCAGTGGCGCTCCAGCAGCACACCTATGAGGTCGTGATCCGCGCCAACCAGCTCTCGGGCGCGATCTCGGCGGCGGAGGCGGCGCTCGGGCGGTATGTCGTCAGCGCCGATCTCTCGCTCGGCCAGCAATATTCGGAGCAGTGGACGCGTGCGACGGGCGAGCTCAACCGGCTCCGGCAGCTCACCCGCGACAGTTCGCGCCAGCAGGCGCAGATTGCCCAGCTGAGCCGCGCGTTCGAGGCACGCGGCAAGGAACTTGCCGAGACGGCATCCTATTCGACCTTCAAGCGCCACAACGATGCCTGGGGCAGCTATTATCGCGTGCGCCAGAGCGCCGCGCGGCAGAATGTCGAGACGATGCTGACTCGCATCGTCGAGGCCGAACGCGTGCTGCTGCGCGACCGGACGCGCGCCGCGACTGCGCTGATCGACAATTCGAGCTTCGCCTCGCGTATCCTGACCGGCTTCGGGGTGATGATCGTGATCGGCGCGGTGCTGCTCGGTTGGCTGGCGATCGCTGCCGAGGGCGAGCGCGCCGCCGCCGACGCCGAAGCGACCACGCAACGCGAACGCGCCGCCGAGCTCCAGCTCGCGGTCGATGCCGCCACCGCCGACCTGCGCGCCGAGGCGCAGGTCCGCGCCCAGGCGGAGGCGCAGCTGCGCCAGGTTCAGAAGATGGAGGCAGTGGGCCAGCTCACCGGCGGCATCGCGCATGATTTCAACAACATGCTTGCGGTCGTTCTGGGCGGGCTCGAGCTCGCCAAGCGCCATCTCCACACCCGTGGCCCCGACGCGCAGCAGCATATCGAGAACGCTATGGAGGGCGCCAACCGCGCCGCCGCGCTGACTCGGCGCCTACTCGCTTTCTCGCGTTCCGAGCCTTTGCTTCCCGAGGCGGTCGAGGCCGGCACGCTGATCGGTGGCATGTCCGACCTGCTCGATCGCACGCTGGGCGACACGATCGAAGTGCGGACTGCGGACGCCGGGCAGCGTTGGGCGGTGTGGGTGGATCGCCACCAGCTCGAGAACGCGCTGCTCAACCTTGCAGTCAATGCACGCGACGCGATGGAAGGGCGTGGAATCCTGACGATTTCCACCGGCGGCGCGACGCTGGCGGAGAACGAAGTCGGCGAATGCCCGGCGGGCGATTACGTCACGATAGGCGTGACCGACACCGGCTGCGGCATGTCGCAGGAAGTGGCGGATCGCGTGTTCGAGCCGTTTTTCACGACCAAGCCGGTGGGCAAGGGGACCGGGCTGGGGCTCAGCCAGATCTTCGGTTTCGTCCGCCAGTCGGGCGGCGAAATCGCGATCGAAACCGCGCCGGGCAAGGGCACGACCGTGAAGGTCTATCTGCCGCGCCACATCGGCGTGGCGGCAAGCGCGGCAGCCGAGGCGCCGACGCCGATCGCCGCTGCCGACGAGCCGTTGCCCACGCGCGCGCTCGACATCCTGGTCGTCGAGGACGATCCGCGCGTGCTCGGCGCCACGGTCGGCGCGCTGCAAGAGCTGGGGCATCGCGTGACATCGTGCCCGGATCCGCTGGCGGCGCCCGATACGGTCGGCACGATGCCCGCGCTCGACCTGGTGATTTCCGACGTGCTGATGCCGGGACAGACCGGCCCCGAGATGATCGCCGGGCTCGGCGATCGGCTGGAGGGCGTCGCGGTGCTGTTCGTTACCGGGTTTGCGGGCGAAGCCGATGCCGAACTGTTCGGCGGACGCGCGGTGCTGCGCAAGCCGTTCACGATGGCCTCACTCGCTCGCGCGGTCGACGAGGCGGTGCATCAGGAGGCACGGCGCGGGGCGCAACAGGCGGCTTGAGGCTGGCTCAGTCCCCCTCCCTGCACGCAGGGAGGGGAGTTTCAGTCCGCCTTCGCCACCGAGTGTCGCAATTGCGCCACCGCAATCTCGCGCGCCCGATCGCGCGGCAGGTCGACCGCGCGCGCCATCGGTCCGCCGAGCAGTGCGTCGCCCAGCGCCATCAGCGTGAGCTGGAGCGTCTCCTCCCGCAGCAGCAGCGCGTCGGCGGCATCGGTGCTGATCTCGTCGACCAGCCGGTGGATCGCCTCGAGGATCGGGTCGAGCGCGTCCTCGTTGCCGTTGAGGATCATCCAGCTCGCCAGCGCGCCTGCGCCGCCCTTGCCGAATGCGTCGAAGGTCAGGTCGACGACTTCGCGCGGATCATGGTCTTCGTCCGCGCGCGTCCGCAGCACCGCCGCGCCGATCTGGGCGGTGACCGTCTCGGCGATGCTGGCGACCAGCGCTTTTTGCAGCCCGGCAGCCGAGCCGAAATGGTGGAGGAGATTGGCGTGGGTGCGCCCGATCCGCGCGGCCACGGCTTTCAGCGTGACTGCCTGCGGGCCGGATTCGAGCAGCAGCGCGCGGGCGGCTTCCAGCGCGGCATCGCGCGATTCTTCGGGAGACAGACGCTTGCGCACACTGGATGACATCGACCGGAATTTACTCTCGCCCCTGGAACCTCCGACTTAGGGGAGGTTTCGCCGCTACGGAAGCAGCGAATCCGCAGCGCCTTCTCCGGACGCGAGACAGGTAGGCGGCGCGACCGGAGTCACGCCGCCATGCGAGCTCGAGAATCGTTATCGGCGCTCCCAGCTTCGTCGAGGTGGATCTCGAAATGCGCCGCAGGGCCGGTTTCACCGCGACCGTGCGAGTAGAACGAGGATACCCGGCCAGTGGGGCGGAAGCCGAGCTTGCGCAGCACCCGTCCCGACGCCGGATTGTCGAGGAAATGCCTGCCCGCAACGCGCCGGATGCCCGCGGCGCGTGCTGCGCGTAGCACCGCGGCGCCCGCTTCGGTCGCGTACCCGCGGCCCCAGGCGTCGGGCGTGATCCAATAGCCGATCTCGTGCGCCTCGTCTTCGAACGGGCCGATGGCCATCCCGCCGATCAACCGCACCGTGCCACCCTGATGCTCGAAGATCAGGAACTTGGGTTCGGTGGACGATTCGAAGCTTGCCGCGAAGGTTTGCGCTGCTTCGATCGTATAGGGCCAGGGCACGACGGCGAGATTGCGCACCACGGCTTCGTGCCCGATCGCGCGCGTGAGCGTGGCTGCGTCCTCGGGCCAGCCGGGCCGCAATGTCAGTCTTTGCGTACGCACGAACATGACCAGTCTCCTCGGTCTTGTGGTGCCCCTGACGCGTCACTGTGACAGCCAGTTTGCAACCACATTTCGAGGGAGCAAAGAAAAAGGGAGCCGGGGTGACCCGTCTCCCTTTTCAGCTGGTCCGCTCGCCGGACCCGGGTCACCCTGGTGGGCAACCCGTCCGGTTACCCGATGTTATTCGGCCGCTTCCGCAATAAGGTCTACCGAGCAGAACTTGCGCCCCAGCTTTCCGACCTTGAACGACACGCGGCCGTCGGTAAGCGCGAAAAGGGTGTGGTCCTTGCCCATGCCCACGTTCACGCCCGGATAGATTTTGGTGCCGCGCTGTCGCACGATGATGTTGCCCGCGATCACGGCTTCGCTGCCGAACTTCTTGACGCCGAGACGACGGCCTGCCGAATCGCGACCGTTGCGCGAAGAGCCGCCTGCTTTCTTATGTGCCATTTGCTATACTCCTCGTGTCTCGCGATCAGGCTTCGGCAGCCGGAGCTTCCGCCGTGGCGGGAGCAGCATCGGCCTTCTTTGCCTTGGGCGCGGCCTTCTTCTTTTCTTCCTGCGCACCGATCGCGGTGATCTTCAGAATGGTGTGGTTCTGGCGATGGCCGTTCTTGCGGCGATAGTTATGCCGGCGGCGCTTCTTGAAGACGATGACCTTCTCGCCCTTCGCCTGCGCGATGATCTCGGCCGAAACGGTCAGCCCGTCGGTCGGCTTCAGCTCCGAGCCTTCGCCGGCGAGCAGGATGTCGCCCAGCGTGATCGACGAACCGGCTTCGCCATCGAGCTTCTCGACGACAATCTTGTCTCCAGCGGCGACGCGATACTGCTTGCCGCCCGTGCGCACGATAGCGAACATGGGTCTCTTCTCTAACAAAAGCATGTGCCCGCTGGGGAAAGCCCCGGCAGGAGGAAGGGCGCAGCTAAGGGAGGACGTGCCGGAAGTCAACCGCCGATCCGCGATAAACTGACGTCGCCGGCCGCTCCATGGCCGAGCCGGGTCGCGAAGAAAATCTATACCGTTCCGGAGGAGGTTTCGCATTCGTTCCGGACGGTTTCGGCGGCATGGTACGCGTTCCAGGGTAGGACGTACCTGAGGCTCCAGGAGAGTAGCCCAATGTTTGCAAAGATTTCCCCGTTCCTCGCCGGCGTTTCGCTCGTCGCCTTCGCCACTTCGGCTGCCGCGCAGACCGCCGATCCGGTGGATCCGGTCGAAGAGGTCGCCGCAGAGGACATCGTCGTAACCGGCTCGCGAGTCGCGGAACGCAGCGTCGCCAATAGTCCAGTGCCGGTCGATGTGATCGGCGGCGATGCGCTGACCAAGTCGGGCGCGACTGAGACCAACAAGGTGCTGCGCGACCTCGTCCCCTCGTTCAACTTCCCGCAGCCCTCGCTGGTCGACGGCACCGATTCGCAGCGCCCCGCCACCTTGCGCGGCCTCGCACCCGATCAGGTACTCGTGCTGGTCAACGGCAAACGGCGGCACCAGTCGGCATTGCTCAACTTGAACGGCTCGGTGGGCCGTGGCTCGTCGGCCGTCGACCTCAACCAGATCCCTGCGATCGCGATCGATCGCGTCGAGATCCTTCGCGACGGTGCGTCGTCGCTTTACGGATCGGATGCGATCGCCGGCGTGATCAACCTCCAGCTGCGCCGCAGCGAGGGCACGCGTGCCAGCGTGACCTTCGGCAAGTATGCCACGTCGATGGACGGGGTCTATGACGTGACCGGCGTCGCCAATACCGGCGGCATCCCGACCGTGCTGACTCCGGGTGGCGTTTCGAACGACATCCTCCAGCTCAACAGCGGCGACGAGCGGACGCGGCACGACGGCGACACGCTGACCCTGGCGACCAATTTCGGGCTGCCGGTGGGGGCGGGGGGCTATCTCAACCTCACCGCCCAGTTCCGTGACCGCGACGCGACCAATCGCTCGGGCGCCGATCCGCGGCGGCAGTATCTCGCCGTCGGCGATCCGCGCGAGCTTTCGATCGACCGCTTCACGCACCGCTACGGCGACGGCGAGGCGATCGACTACAACCTATTCGCCAATGCCGGCTATGAACTGGGCAATGGCTTCGAGCTCTATGCGTTCGGCAGCTATGGTATCCGCGACGCATCGGGCGGCGGCTTCTATCGCCGCGCCAACGACGTCCGCAACCGCGACTGGTCGGCATCGACCACGACGTTCGTGCCGCTCTATGCCGATGGCTATCTTCCCTACATCACCACGGAGATCGAAGACGTCTCGGGCGCTGTGGGCGTGCGCGGCGATATCGGCGGGTTCACCGGCGACCTCTCGGTGGTCTATGGCTCGAACGAGCTCAATTACGGGGTGACCAACAGCGTCAACGTCTCGCTGGGCGGCGCGAACAGCCCGCGCACCTTCGATGCGGGCGGCCTGCGCTCGGGCCAGACCGTGGTCAACCTCGATCTCAGCCGCAAGTTCGACTTCGCCGGCCTGCAGTCGTTCGGCATCGCGTTCGGCGGCGAGTATCGCAACGAGAACTACAAGATCGTCGCGGGCGACGTCGCCAGCTACATCAACGGTCCATTCTCGGCCGCGCCGTTCAACGCGGCGGGGGGATCGCAGGTGTTTCCGGGATTCCGTCCCAACAACGCTACCGACGTGTCGCGGAACAGCTGGGCGGGCTATGCCGAAGCCGATGCCGATGTGACCGACTTCTTCTCGCTGCAGGCGGCAGGCCGCTACGAGCATTATTCCGACTTCGGCGACACCTGGAACGGCAAAATCGCCGCACGGCTCGAGCCGGTGAAGGGTATCGCGATCCGCGGCTCGGCCTCGACCGGGTTCCGCGCGCCGAGCCTGGCGCAGCAATATTTCACCGCGACCTCGACGGTGTTCACCGGCGGCAACCTGATCGAGACCGGCACCTTCGCGGTCTCCGATCCGGTGTCGCAGGCGCTCGGCGCCAAGCCGCTCGAGCCCGAGAAGTCGACCAATCTCGGCGCGGGCGTGGTGTTCTCGGCAGTGCCGGGGCTCACCGTCACCGCCGACTATTACAACATCAAGATCCGCGACCGCGTGGTGCTCAGCGAATCGCTGAGCGGCGCGGCGGTGGTGGCGCTGCTTACCGGGGCGGGGATCACCAATGCGACCTCGGCGCGGTTCTTCGTCAACGGCGTCGATACGCGCACGCAGGGCGTCGACGTGGTCGCCAGCTACCGGGTCCCCGATTTCGGCGCAGGCAAGTTCACGCTGTCGGCGGGATACAACCATAACCAGACCAAGATCCTCGAGCGCGCGTCGCTACCGTCGCTGCCCGGACTGATCGTGTTCGGCCGCGCCGAATCGCTGCGCCTCACCGACGGTCAGCCGCGTGACAAGATCAACGCGTCGCTCGACTGGGATCTGGCACCGGTGGGCTTCACGCTGCGGACCAACCGCTATGGCCGGGTGCTCTCGACCGGCAGCTCGACCGATCTGGCGATACCGGCGGGGCAGGGCGTGGCGGACTATTGGCTCGAGCCCAAGTGGATCACCGACGTCGAAGTGCGGGTGCAGGCGCTGCCGGGCGTCTCGCTCGCCGTGGGTGCGGACAATGTGTTCGACGTCTATCCGACCAAGGCGCCGGCCGGCGGCGTGTTCGGCAACAACAATTATTTCCTGCCCTATTCGTCCTTCTCGCCGTTCGGCTTCAACGGGCGCTTCATCTATTCGCGAATCGCGTTCAGCTTCTGACGCGAGGCGCAAACGAAAGGGGAGCGGACCGCCCGGGTCCGCTCCCCATTTTCGTGCCGGCGCGGGACTTAGTGGGTATGCGTCGCCTTGAGCTTGTAGCGGCCACCGGCGAAATGCTCGAACAGCCCGGTGATCGCGGGATGATCGACCGGCTCGTCGCTGTCGTCGGTCACCAGATTTTGCTGGCTGACATAAGCGATGTAGCTCGATTCGTCGTTCTCTGCGAGCAGGTGGTAGAAGGGCTGGTCCTTCCTCGGCCGCACGTCCTCGGGGATCGAATCATACCATTCGTCCGAATTGGCGAAGACGGGATCGACGTCGAACACCACCCCGCGGAAATCGAACATGCGATGGCGCACCACGTCGCCGATCGCGAAGCGCGCGGAGGAGACCGGCGGCATCGAGACTGCAGCTTCGAGCGGGAGCGGGGGAACGTGGGTACGCGGCATGCGGATAATCTAATGCTTGTGCGGCTAGGTACAAGCACTGCGCTTGCAGGCTCCGATTCATTGCGCTAATGGCCCGCCCTCATCGACCGGTGCCGGCGTCGGGAAGCCCCGAAGTTCGGCATCTTAAGACCTCGCGGAGAGGTGGCAGAGTGGTCGAATGTACCGCACTCGAAATGCGGCGTGCCCTCACGGGTACCGTGGGTTCGAATCCCACCCTCTCCGCCAACTACACTTTCTCATAGCGTCTCAAGCCGTCTCAAGGACCAGGAAGCGCGCCGCAATTGGTAGTCCCTGTAGGGCCCCGATTCGCGCCCGGGAGCGACGGTCCGACCAGCCGACCCATGGCGGGGTACGGGTCTTGAACGCAAGTTCGAGACGATGACCGGCAGCATGTACAATCGGTTGCCCGTCAGGGCACAGGCTTCAATGAGTGCTGGGTCATAGCAGCTATCGAGGATCTGAGCAGGGCCTCTGGATGTGTATCCCAGCGGCTTCGGTGGTGCAGGAAAAACGCGCGGGCGTTAGTCAGCTGAAGGGGGCGGGGCAGGGGGGCGGCTTTGCTGTGTGGAAAGGCAGCTTTGCGCCCCCAACGCTGTCGTTCAGCGCAGTATCTGCAGTACCCGAGGCCTGACCTTCGCTCATTTTCCGATAAAGGCAGCCAGTTCCCCCGGATCTCCGGTTGGAAACGCCGACTTGAGGAATTCGAGAAATGCCGAAACTCTCGCGCTCAACAGGCGCCGGGATGGGTAGAGTGCCCACAACGCGATGTCTGGCCCATCGATGTCGCCCCAGTGCACCAGTGTGCCTGTCGCAAGGTCATGGCTGACCAGCGATATCGGAAGGCGTCCGGCGCCAGCCCCCGCTCGGACCGCGTCACGGTTCATGATCATCGATGACACGCTGAGAACCGGTTCGACCGCGATGCGCGACGCTCCATTCGGCGTCTTCACCTTCCAGACCGCGGTCTGGCCGAGCGATTCGCGAACAACCGCAGGCGCCGCCACACCGTCTGTCGGCCGAGCGACGGAAGGGCTCGCCACCACCACAAGCCGGTCGTGCAGGAAGGCGCGGCCGACAAGGCTTTCGTCCGGCTCCGGATTTACGCGGATCACCAAGTCATAGCCTTCCTCGATCATGTCGACCGGTCGATCCTCGGTCGTCACTTCAAGTCGCACCTCCGGGAACCGCGCGGCGAACCCGGCGGCGAGCTTTCCCATCGCGATCTGCGAGAACAACAGGGGCGCGCTGATCCGCAATCGCCCGCGGGGCGTGTGTCCACCCGAAGCGATGGCCGCCGCGGTCTCGTTTAGCTCGGTGAGCAACGCGCCCGTTCTCTCGTGGAGCGCGCGTCCCTCCTCGGTCAGCTTGAGCATGCGTGCGCCCCGCTCGAACAGCCGCACGTCGAGGCCGGCCTCCAGCTCCGAGACCCGGCGGGACAATGTCGCCTTGGGCCGCCCGGCGGCGCGCGCGGCGCGTCCAAAACCGCCGTGGCGTGCGACGAGGTTGAAATCGGCGAGAGCAAGCAGGTCCATATGTTCCACCAGTGAGACGCTGTATCCAGATATAGCCTCTATTGGTCCGGGTGTGGATCGCTAATTTCCGGAAATGCCATTTGGCATTCATCAGGAGTGACCCCATGACAATTCTCGTTACCGGCGCTACCGGCCAAGTCGGACGCCAAGTCGCCGAGCAACTCATCCACCGAGGTGCCGATGTGCGCGCGCTCGTCCGCGATCCGGCGAAGGCGAACCTCCCGGCGGGCGTTGCCGTCGTTCAGGGCGACCTGCTCGACATCGACTCCCTGCGCGGCGCATTCTCGGGCGTTTCGACGCTGTTCCTGCTCAACGCGGTGGCCCCCGACGAATTCACGCAGGCGCTCATCGCGCTCAATCTCGCCCGCGAAGCCGGCATCGAGCGGATCGTCTATCTGTCGGTGATCCACAGCGATCTCTACGTGAACGTCCCGCACTTCGCGGGCAAATTCGGCGTCGAGCGCATGATCGAGCGGATGGGCTTCAACGCCACCATCCTGCGCCCCGCCTATTTCATCCAGAACGACCTCACCATCAAGGACGTGGTGACGGGTTACGGCGTGTACCCGATGCCCATCGGCGGCAAGGGACTCGCGATGATCGATGCGCGAGACTTGGGGGAGATCGCCGCGATCGAACTCGTCCGCCGCGAACAGGCGAGCACACCGCTTCCGCTCGAGCGGATCACGCTCGTCGGTCCCGATACCCTGACGGGTGCGGACGTCGCCGCGATCTGGACCGATGTTCTGGGACGCCCGATCGCTTACCCGGGCGCCGATACCGTTGGCTTCGAGCAGAATCTGCGGCAGTTCGCGCCCCATTGGATGGCGTACGACATGCGCCTGATGGCCGAGCGCTTCCAGACCGAGGGGATGATCCCCGCCGCCGGCGACGTCGAGCGCCTCACTGCGCTGCTGGGCCGTCCCTTGCGCACCTACCGCGAATTTGCCGCCGAAATCGCGGCCTGAAGCAACGCACGACAAGGAGATCCCTGATGATCTATTCGACCGCCACCGTCCCGGTGAACCCCGAGGGCGAGATCAGATTGACCCGTGCGCAAGCCTGGGCCGGTCTCGAGCTAAAGGCCCGCGACGCGCGCCTGTTCCTTCCGCCCGGCCTCTGCACCCGTTGCGATGTCGTGGAGGAAAGCGCGACTCATTTCGTCCGCGAAGCCACGATCGGCGGCGCCGATCTGCGAGAGATCGTAGTGCTGGAACACGAGCGCAAGATAACCTTTTTCCAGGCCGCCGGCCTGCGCGAAGGCGCGATCGTCAACGAACTCTACGAGGATGGGGCCGGCGGGCTTCAGCTGCGCTTCTATTGCTATCTCGGCCTGCGCGGCAAGAAACCGAACGGCCCTGAAGAGCAGGCCGAGCAAACACAGTTCGACAGCGAAAATGGGTATAAGGCCGCGCTGCTATCGACGCTGAAGCGCACCCGCGAGCTGCTCGTAGATGGCACGCTCTGAATCGTCGCGGATCCATGAACGGCGCGACTTCGGCTTCAGTGAAGTCGCGCCGTTCATGTCGGTTATGCGCCCAACGTCTGTCATTCAGGGTCCGCAGCGGCGCCCGAAAGCGGACGTACGTTCAGCTCGATGGCGAACGGCAGCTATCGCCCCAAATAGCTGACATCGGCCTGCGCTGGTTGTCAGTTGCTACATCTCACCTCGGCTTCGCCTTTGGCATCCTCCGCCACGCGCAGTCGCGACCGCCATTGCCTAGGCTAAATGCGTTGCTTTCAGGTAGATCAGGCCAGAACCTGTAAAGATATGTCGCTATAGACAATGCTTTCTCCGTTGATTTCCAAATCAGATGAGATGGTCGTCCTCACCTTGATTTTCGTCAATGCGGAGAAACGGCCCAGGCTAGATGGTCTGACGTTCCTTGCGCGGCGAGGTGGTTTCATCATATTATCCTAGTCGGTGAACTCATGCACATGAACCGGGATGTTGATCTGGAAAGATTTGCCGAAGCGCGCCGTCAGGTACGCGTGTTGACGAGCGGCGTATTCGGGATGCGGGGCGATGCCGAACTCTCCCAGATCGTTGAGGAAGCCGCCAGAGCGGCGCGCTTTCCTTACGCGGCGGTATCCATTGTAGATCAATCTCGACTTTGGCTTGCGGTCGCCTATGGCTTCGATCCCAGGGAATTCACGCGACCGGACAGCTTTTGCGACGCGGCCATCCAGGTTCCCGGATTTACGCCGTTATGCGTGTCGGACGCATGGCTTGAACCACGCTTCAAGTTTGCACCCGCGGTAATCGAGATGAACGTGCGCGCCTATTACGCGGCGCCCCTGGTCACCAGCGACGGGTTCGCGCTCGGGACGCTGTGTCTTCTGGACCAGAGGCCGCGAACCGTGGATCCCGGAACACTCAGGTTGCTGACCTCTCTCGCAAACGACGCTTGCGCCGTCATCGATCGCGAGCCCAACGCAGTGGCTCATGCCCAGTATGCGATTGCTGAGATTTCCACACGCATACGCTTCGCGATCGCCGAGCGGGATGATGCCATGGTGGCACTGCTCGACGAGGAGCTTCGCCGGCTGGAAGCGAAGCTGACCCCGCATTGGGATAAAGATGTTTCCGCATCCCGTTCGCCGTAGCGAGGTGTCAACTGTCTGATTGTACAGTAGTCGACCACCCACACAGACGAATGCCGCTCGGCAATGCTGGGAAAAGCCGGTTCGAGACCTCGCCAACTTTGCGTCCGTCTGAACCAAGGGGGCGATCCCGTGTCAGGCGCGGTGGCGAAGCAAGCCGCCCGGCGTTTCCAGAGCGACGGGCGGCAGTGCCTCAAATGCCGGCTTGGCGAAATAGAAGCCCTGAATATAGCGTACTCTGATCGAACTGAGCGCTTCGAACTCGGCTGCTGTTGGGCGTGGAACTGATATGACCATCCTCCACGTTGATCCCTAGAATTGGCACTGCGCACAGGCTCGCGAAATTGGAAGTATTCGAGCGCGAAAACGATGGTTGTCCCCTGTAGGGTGCCTGATCCAGACGGAGCCCCCTTATGCCTGATATTCAAGGGTTACGGGCGTGGTTTGGCGGGCACCCTCTCCGCCACTTCCGCTTCAAGGCGCCGGGCCTCAACCGCGCACCGTCTCGCGGATCGTCTCCATCGAGATGTAGGTCGAGGTGCTCGCGACGTGCGGCAGGCTCGAGATGCGCTCGCCCAGCACGATCCGGTATTTGCGGATGTCGGCGGTGCGGACCTTGAGCAGATAATCGAAATTGCTCGCGATCATATGGCATTCCTCGACCTCGGGAATGCGGCGCACCGCGGCGTTGAACTCCTCCAGTGCCTTTTCGCGCGTGTCCGAGAGCTTCACTTCGGTGAACGCGACATGGTCGAGCGCCAGCTTGGCGGGGTCGATCAGTGCCGTGAAGCCCAGGATCACGCGATGGTCGATCAGCCGCCGCAGCCGCTGCTGGCACGGCGTCTTGGACAGGCCGATGCGCTGGGCGAGCTCGGTGACGGTGATCCGCCCGTCCTCGCGCAACACCTGGAGGATTTTGCGGTCATACTCGTCCAGATCGACTGGATTGGCGGCATTTTCCATGCGTTTCGACTTTCAGCGCGCGTAATATCGATCGACTGTGTATCAACCCTCGCCAAACTAAGACAGATCGACTTGCGGCAATCTGCTATGGCGGATTCATGCCCAATCCCCCGAGCTTCACTGCCTTCGCCCCCCCGATCCGTTCCCGCACGCCGCTGCGCGAGACGATCACTCAGGCCTATCGCCGCGCCGAGCCCGAATGCCTGACGCCGCTGATCGAGGCCGCGACGCTGCCCGTGCCGATCCGTGCCGCGGCGGAGCAGACCGCGCGTGATCTGATCGCCGCACTGCGCAAGGAAGGCACCAAGAGCGGCGTCGAGGCGCTTGTCCAGGAATACAGCCTCTCCAGCGAGGAAGGCGTGGCGCTGATGTGCCTCGCTGAGGCGCTGCTGCGAATCCCCGATGACGCGACGCGCGACGCGCTGATCCGCGACAAGATTGCCGATGGCGACTGGCGCGCCCATCTGGGCGGCAGCCGTTCGCTGTTCGTCAACGCCGCGACCTGGGGGCTGGTGGTCACCGGCAAGCTGGTCGACAGCGCCGACGACAAGGGGCTGGGCGCTGCGCTCACCCGGCTGATCGCGCGTGCCGGCGAGCCGGTGATCCGCCGCGGCGTCGATCTGGCGATGCGGATGATGGGCGAGCAGTTCATCACCGGCGAGACGATCGCGGAGGCGCTCAAGCGCGCGCGCAAGGAAGAGGCGCGAGGCTTCGGCTATAGCTACGACATGCTCGGCGAGGCCGCGGCGACCGCGAAGGACGCGGCGAGCTATTTCGACGACTACACCCAGGCGATCCACGCGATCGGCAAGGCGGCGAACAAGCGCGGGATCTACGACGGCCCTGGCATCTCGATCAAGCTCTCGGCGCTGCACCCGCGCTATTCGCGTGCGCAGGCGGACCGGGTGATCGGCGAACTGCTGCCACGCGTCCAGGCGCTGGCCGTCCTCGCCAAATCCTATGACATCGGCTTCAATATCGATGCCGAGGAGGCGGACCGGCTCGAACTCTCGCTTGACCTGCTCGAATCGCTCGCGCTCGATCCGGCGCTTGCCGGGTGGAACGGGCTCGGCTTCGTCGTCCAGGCTTACGGCAAGCGCTGTCCGTTCGTGATCGACTGGATCGTCGACCTTGCCAAGCGCGCCGGGCGGCGGATCATGGTGCGGCTGGTCAAGGGCGCCTATTGGGACGCCGAGATCAAGCGCGCCCAGGTCGACGGGCTCGCCGACTTCCCGGTCTATACGCGGAAGGTCCACACAGACGTGGCGTACATCGCCTGCGCGCGGAAGCTGCTCGCGGCGAAGGATGCGATCTTCCCGCAATTCGCGACGCACAACGCGCTGACGCTGGCGACGATCTACCAAATTGCAGGGCCCGACTTCGCAATCGGCGACTATGAGTTCCAGTGCCTCCACGGGATGGGCGAGCCACTCTATCGCCAGGTCGTCGGCGCCGACGGGCTCGGCCGGCCGTGCCGCATCTATGCGCCGGTGGGGACGCACGAGAGATTACTCGCCTATCTGGTCCGCCGGCTGCTCGAGAACGGGGCGAACTCGTCCTTCGTCAACCGCGTCGCCGATCCGGACGTGTCGATCGACGAGCTCGTGGTCGATCCGGTCGAGGCGGTGCGCGCGATGCCGCAGCCCGGCGCCAAGCACGACGCGATCGCGCTGCCCGCCGATCTCTATCCCGATCGCCGCAACTCAAAGGGCATCGACCTGTCGAACGAGAGCGCGCTCTCGGCGCTGAGCGACGCACTCAAGGAGAGTGCGGAAGTGAAGTGGCGTGCCGAGGCGGGCGAGGGCACCGAGCGCCAGGTGCGTAACCCGGCCGATCATCGCGATGTCGTCGGCAAGGTGGTGGAGCTGGCCCCTGCGGCTGCCACTGCCGCGGTGGCCCGTGCCGCGATTTCGGGCTGGGCTTCGGTGCCGGTCGAGGACCGCGCGGCGATGCTCGAGCGCGCCGCCGATGCGATGGAGGCGCGGATGCCGGTGCTGATCGGCCTGACGATCCGCGAGGCGGGCAAGTCCGCCGCGAATGCGATCGCCGAGGTGCGCGAGGCCGTGGACTTCCTGCGCTATTACGCAGTCCAGGCGCGGACGCTCGGCGATCGGCAGCCGCTCGGCCCGGTGGTGTGCATCAGCCCGTGGAACTTCCCGCTGGCGATCTTCACGGGCCAGGTCGCTGCGGCCTTGGTCGCGGGCAATCCGGTGCTCGCCAAGCCTGCCGAGGAAACGCCGCTGATCGCCGCCGCGGCCGTGCGCCTGCTCCATGACGCCGGTGTCCCCGCCGATGCGCTCCAGCTCGTCCCAGGTGATGGCGCGATCGGCGCTGCCTTGGTCGGCGCGGCCGAAACCGCCGGGGTGATGTTCACCGGCTCGACCGAAGTCGCGCGGCTGATCCAGAAGCAGCTTTCCGAACGCCTCTCGGCCGAGGGCAAGCCGATCCCGCTGATCGCCGAAACCGGCGGGCAGAATGCGATGATCGTCGATTCCTCGGCGCTCGCCGAACAGGTTGTGGGCGACGTGATCGCCTCGGCGTTCGACAGTGCGGGCCAGCGCTGCTCGGCACTGCGCATCCTCTGCCTCCAGGAGGAAGTCGCCGAGCGCACGCTGGCGATGCTCAAGGGTGCGCTGGAGGAGCTGCGTGTCGGCAATACCGAGCGGCTCGCGGTCGATATCGGCCCGGTGATCACTGCCGAGGCCAAGGCCAATATCGACAAGCACATCGCGGCGATGCGCGCGCGCGGCCACCGCGTCGAGCAGCAGGCGCTGCTCCCCGAGACTGCGCACGGCACTTTCGTGCCGCCGACGATTATCGAGATGAACGACCTTTCCGATCTCGAGCGCGAAGTATTCGGCCCGGTACTCCACGTCATCCGCTACAAGCGCGACGGGCTCGATGCGCTGATCGATGCGATCAACGCCACCGGCTATGGGCTGACCTTCGGGCTACACACCCGGCTCGACGAAACGATCGCCGAGGTCACTGGCCGGATCAAGGCGGGCAACCTCTACATCAACCGCAACGTCATCGGCGCGATCGTCGGCGTCCAGCCGTTCGGCGGGCGCGGGCTTTCGGGGACCGGGCCCAAGGCAGGCGGGCCGCTGTATCTGCCGAGGCTGGTGCGCGACGCCGCCCCGACCATGCAGGGCGATGCCGAGGTGGATTCGGCGCTCGCCGACTTCGCCGCCTGGCTCGAGGGGAAGGGCGACAAGGCGGCGGCGATGCTCGCGCTCCAGCTCGATGCCGCTTCGCCGCTTGGCCGCGAAGTCGAGCTTCCCGGGCCGGTGGGCGAGCGCAACCTCTATGCGCTGCATCCGCGCGGCACGATCCTGCTCGCGTCGGTGACCAACGCCGGGCTGTTCCACCAACTCGCCGCGGCGCTGGCGACCGGCAACGACGTGCTGATCGAAGGCGACGCCTCGGCACTCGCCGATGCGCCGGCCAGCGTGCGTGCGCGGATTGGAAAAGATGCCGGCCATCTCTCCGGCGCATTGGCCGAAGGCGAAGGCGAGCAGGTCAAGACGCTGCTCGCGAAGCTAGCCGCGCGGCCGGGCGCGGTGGTGTCGGTCCAGTCGGCTTCGAGCGAGGCACTGGCGCGGCCCGATGCCTACAGCCTCGCCTTGCTGATCGAGGAGGTATCGATCTCGATCAATACCACTGCGGCCGGCGGCAATGCCAGCCTGATGATGCTAGGCTAACCTTACCTAATTCCCCTCCCTGGAAGGGAGGGGCAAGGGTGGGTTTAGCGTCGGACAGGGCTCGATGCCCTGACCGGCGCTTTGGTACTTGGCGATGAATCTTTTGGCGCGCAGACGCGCGCACCCACCCCCAGCCCCTCCCTTGCAGGGAGGGGAGGTTCTGGGCGCGTGGGCGCTACTTCGCGGCCCGCGGCAACAGCACGATCATCGCCGCGGCGATCAGCCCGCCGATCCCCATCACCAGCGACACGGTAAGCAGCCCGCTGCCGCTCGCGAACAGCGCCCCGGCGACCAGCGGTCCCGCCGCCGATCCGCCGCGGCCGATGCCGATGACGAAGCCGGTCCCGCTCGCGCGCAGGGCTGCGGGATAGGTCTGGGCCAGCAGCGGGTACATGCCCACCACGCCGGCGTTGACGAAGAACCCCGCGCACGCGACCGCCAGCGACATCGCGGTCAGGTCGCGCATCCCCAGCCCAAACACCCCGATCGCGGCGAACCCCACCAGCATCGCCCCGCCGACCAGCGGCCGGATCGGCACGCGCTGGCTGGCGAGGCCGATCGCCAGCGCGCCGAGCAGATTGCCGACATTGGCGGCGACCAGCACATGCCCCGCCTGCGCCGCGTCGAACCCCATGTCGACGACGATCTTGGGCACCCATTTCTGGATGTAGTAGAACAAGGTGATCTGCGCGAAATAGGCGAGCGTCAGCAGGATCGTCGGGGTGCGATAGTCGCCCGAGAACAGCGCGAGGATCGAGGGCTTGGCCTGGACCGGCGGCGGCGCGGGGAGGTCGGCGATCGGCGCGCGGCCCAACCGGGCGAGCGTGCGGTTCACCCCTGCCAGCGCGTTTGCCGGCCGGCGGGCGATCAGCGAGTCGATCGATTCGGGCAGCAGGAACCAGGCGAGCGGCAGCGCGACCACGGTCATCGCGCCGCCGAACAGGAATACCGAGCGCCAGTCGCCGCTGCCCGCGAGCAGTTCCGAGGCGACCAGCCCGCCCAGGATCGCGCCGGTCGAATAGCCGGCAATGTTGAGCACGACGTTGAGCCCGCGGCGGCGATCGTTCGAGAATTCGGCGACCATCGCGCTGGTCGCCGAGAGCATCCCGCCGATCCCGAGGCCGGTGAGCAGCCGCACGCCCGACAGCATCGCCACCCCGGTCGCCTGCGACGCGGCTAGCATGCCGACTGCCATCACGCACAGGCAGGCGAGGATCGTCGGGCGCCGCCCGATTCGATCGGCGACGTTGCCGATCAGCACCGATCCCGCGGCCATCCCGAACAATTCCATCGACAGCACGACGCCGAGCATCGCCTTGTCGATCTTCCATTCGGCGGCGATGCCGGGGGCGGCGAAGCTGATCGCCAGCACATCGAACCCGTCGAGCGCGTTGAGCGCGATGCACATCGCGACCACGGCGATCTGCGCCCAATGCATCGGCTGCGCGGCGAGCGCCGCGCGCACGTCGGTTTGCTCGGTCATGTCATTCCTCTCCGGAGGGGGCGCCCGTGCCTGCATGGGCCGGGCATTTTGGGTATCAGGGTTTGCGCGCGCTCACATGCCGCGCGACGATCGCGGCGAGGGCAGGGCGCTGCTCGAGGCAGCGCGAGACCGGGCCGACCACGACGATCGACAGCCGCCGGGCGGGCAGGTGCAGGGGCAGCGCCACGCCGGCGAGATCGGGGGTGTATTCCGAATTGCTCTGGTGGAAGCCGCGCGCGGCCGCCTCGGCGAGATCGGCCTCGATCCGCTCGGGGTCCATCGGCGTGGTCGCCGAATAGGCGGTGAAGTCGATCTTCCGGTAGAGGTTCTGCCGCTCCTCGGCGGGCATCTGCGCGAGCAACGCGCGTCCGGCCGAGCTCGCGTGGATCGGCACCCGGTCGCCGACCTGCGCGAAATAGCGCACCGGCTGGCGCGATTCCCGCACCGCGACGAACATCGCATGGATGCCCGCGGGCGCCGAGATCGCCACGGTCTCGCCGGTCTCCGCCGCCACGTCGCGGAGCAGGCGTTGCAGCTCGGCCGGGAGCGGATCGCCATGCGCGACCTTCTCGGCCAGCTCGAGCCAGCGCGGGCTCGGATAGTGTCCCCCTCTCGCATGGGGCTCGTAGAGATAGCCCAGGCTCGCCAGCGTGCCGACCAGCTTGAACGCGCTCGATCGCGGCCAGCCGAGATCGTCCGCGATCTCCGCCGCAGTCGCGGGGCGTTGCCGCTCGGCGAAATATTCGAGGATCTGCAGCGCATTCGCCGCCTGCCGAACGATCGGGTTGGTCATCGCCCATCTAGGCCATGCTCAGCGCGCGGTGAAGCCGCCATCGACCGGCAGCGCCACGCCGGTGACGAAGCTCGCTTCGTCCGAGGCCAGCCACAATGCCGCGTCGGCGACTTCGCCTGGCTTGACCAGCCGCCCCATCGGCACCGCGCCGACCACCTTGGCCTCGTTCGCTGCGGCCTCGGCGGGGTCGCCGCTGCGGCCGGTGAAGCCGAGCTTCATCGGCGTGTCGGCGAGGCCCGGACACACCACGTTGACGCGGATGCCGTCCGCCGCCAGCGCCAGCGCCAGCGACTTGCCCAGGCCGACCACGCCGAACTTTGCCGCCGAATAGATCGGGCTCATCATCGATCCGACCAGCCCCGAGATCGACGACGTGAAGATGATCGATCCGCCGCCGCGCTTGCGCATGTGCGGCGCGACCCGGCCAGCACCCAAGGCCGCGGACGTGATGTTGAGGTCGATCGCCTTGCGATAGGCCGTCATGTCGAGATCCTCGACCGACGCGGGACCCGGCATCCCGGCATGCGCCCACAGGATGTCTGCGCCGCCCAGCGCCGCCACGCCCTGGTCGATGCTGTCCAGCGCGCCCTGCTCGGTCGCGAGATCGGCGGCGATCGTGTGGACGCCTTCGAATTCCGCGGCCAACGCCTTCAACGCTGCCGGATCGATGTCGATCGCCGCCACCTGCGCGCCTTCGCGCACGAAGCGTTCGACGCCGGCGCGTCCCATCCCCGAAGCGGCGGCGGTGACGATGGCGAGCTTGCCCTGCAGGCGCATGATTCTGGTCCTCAGTTCGCGAAGGGATCGGCGAATTTGCCGGTGGTCGAGACGATCGTGGTCTTGGTCTCGAGATAGTCGTCGAGCGCATCCACGCCGTTCTCGCGGCCCCAGCCGCTCGACTTCACCCCGCCATAGGGGGTGGACCAGCGGATGTAGCGATAGGTGTTGACCCAGACCATGCCGGCCTCGATCCGCGCCGCGACGCGGTGCGCGCGGCCGACATCGCCGGTCCACAGGCCGGCGGCGAGGCCATAGGGCGTGCCGTTGGCGATCGCGACTGCCTCGTCCTCGCCGTCGAACGGAATGATCGCCGCGACCGGCCCGAAAATCTCTTCCTGCGCGATCCGCATGTCCGCGCCGACGCCCGCGAACACGGTGGGCTCGACGAAATAGCCGTCGCCCGCCAGCTGCGTCCCGCCGGTGACCAGCTCGGCGCCTTCGTCGCGGCCGATCGCGATATAGGACAGCGTCTTGTCGAGCTGCTGCTGGTGCGCCTGCGGCCCCATATGCGTCGCCGGATCCATCGGATTGCCCACCCGGACGCGCCCGGCATTGCGGCGGAAGCCCTCGACCACCTGGTCGTAGATCGGCCGTTCGACCAGGATGCGCGAGCCCAGCGCGCAGCTCTGCCCGCACAGCGCCCAGGCCGATCCGGTCGCGGCGTTGAGCGCGTTCTCGATATCGGCATCGGCGAAAAGGATGTGCGGCGCCTTGCCGCCAAGCTCGAAGCTGAACTTCTTGAGCGTGTCGGCACCGGTCTTGAGGATCGTCTTGGCAGTCTCGCCCTCGCCGGTGAAGGCCACTTTATTCACCCCTGGATGCGCCACCAAGTGCGCCCCCGCCGTGACTCCGTCACCCGGCACGATGTTGATCACGCCCGGCGGGAACCCGGCTTCCTCGAACAGCCGGCCCAACGCCAGCGACGAGGCCGGAGTCTGCTCGGCGGGCTTGAGCACCACGGTGCACCCTGCCGCCAGCGCAGGGCCGAGCTTCCACGCCGCCGCCATCAGCGGCACGTTCCACGGGGTGATCGTCCCCACCACGCCCACCGCCGAGCGCGTGGTGAAGGCATGGACGCTGTCGTCCATCGGGATCGTGTGCCCGCCTTGCTTGTCGGCGAGCGAGGCGAACCAGTGATAATATTGCGCGTGCATGCCGATATCGCCGCGCGATTCGCGGATGGCCCGGCCATTGTCCTGCGTCTCGATCCGCGCGAGCGCATCGACCTGCGTCGCGTAGAGATCGGCGAACTTCCGGATCAGCGCGGCGCGTTCCCACGGCGCCATCCGGCCCCAGCGTCCCTCGAACGCCTCGCGCGCCGCGGCCACCGCGCGGTCGATGTCCCTGGGCCCGCCATAGGCCACGTCGCCCCAGGGCTTGCCCGTCGCGGGGTCGATGCTCGGGCGGACGCCGCCGTCGATCGGCGCAACCCATTCGCCGCCGATGAACAGCCGGTCGAAACGATACTCCACGCACACTCTCCGATTTCTATTTGTGGACATAACTGTCCTCATATGGAAATCAGTGTCAACGAAAATCGGGAGGGTCGCCGTGCTGCCGCTGTTGAAGGGTATCCGTGTCGTGGAAGTGGGCGCGGTGGTGCTCGGGCCCTATGCCGGGCAGATCCTCGCCGATCTCGGCGCCGAGGTAATCAAGGTCGAGCCACTGGAGGGGGACATCGCCCGCCATGCGCATCCCCAGGGGGCTGGCGGCGGCGCGCTGTTCGTCAACAACAACCGCAACAAGCGGATGCTCGCGATCGACCTCAAGCGTCCCGAAGGGCAGGCGGCGCTGGCGAAGCTGCTCGGCACGGCTGACGTCCTGTTCCACAATATGCGGCTCGACGCAGCCGAGCGGCTAGGCCTCGGGCCGGATGCGGTGGCGGCGATCAATCCGCGGATCATCCATTGCTCGGCGACCGGGTTCGGCCGCGGCGGGCGCTATCGTGACCGCCCGGCATTCGACGACATCATCCAGGCCGCGAGCGGGCTCGCCGGGCTCGGCGCGCTCCAGGCCGGGACGCCGCAGTTCGTCCCGACGATCGTCGCCGACAAGGTCGCGGCGCTCCATGCGGTCTACGGGATCCTGGCGGCCCTCGTGTCGCGCGAGCGGGGCGGGGAGGGACCGTTCCGCGTCGAAGTCCCCATGTTCGAGGCGATGGTCGCCTTCCTGATGAACGAGCACCTGTCCGCCGCAACCTTCGCCGAAGAGGGCGCGCCGGGCTATCCCCGGCTGCTTTCGCCCGATCGCCGCCCGTTCCGCACCGCCGATGGCTGGATCGCGGTGCTGCCCTATACCGAGGCGCAGTGGCGGCGTTTCGTCGAAGAAATCGGGCGCAGCGACGTAGTGATGCAACCCTGGTTCGCTGCGCCGCAAACCCGCCAGGCGCATGTCGGTGAGCTTTACGCGATCCTCGCCCAGAGCCTGACCGCACGCACCACCGATGCGTGGATCGCTGCACTGGAAGCAATCGACGTCCCGTGTTCGCGCATCGCGATGCCCGCCGACCTGCTGACCGACCCGCATCTGGCCGAGATAGGTTTCTTCGATGTGCCCGATGGTTTCCCGGAAGGCGTGCGCCGCGCGCTGCCCCAGCCGGTGCAATTTCCTGGCATCGCGACGACCGGCGACCTGCCGCCGCACGCGCTCGGCGCGGACAATCGAGCGGTGCTTGCTGACTGCGGCTATGACAACGCGGCAATCGATGCGCTTATCGCGGCGGGTGTGATCGCGAGTTGAGCTGCGGAGTTCCGGACCAGAGCACTGAACCGCGGAGTGGAGCGAGTAGGCGCCACATGCTTAGCCCCGATTTAGTGCTACGGCTGCGGTCGCAACAATAAGCGAGAGAATTGATATCGTGAGTGCCCAGCGAGCGGTACCGTTCTCTCGGCGTCGAAGCTCCGCTGCTATGATGGTGTGCAAGACGGTATCGTTGGTTCGTATTTGCGGCATTAAGTGCAGATCATAATCGCTAAGGCGGCGTGCTAGGAAAGGGGTGAGTTCATGCAGTCCCGTTATATCCTGCACGCTGATCGTCCCCGAAGTATCCCAAGGTTTCCACCATGGGCCGAATCTGCGATGCGACCTGTCATCGCAAGCTTGGTCTTCATTCTACGCCTCGTGATGCCGTGACTAAATGCGAGTTTGGGCGAAGTCTCAGTATTAACGAATGGAAAATTGGAGTGTCTATCGGCTGTGGACTACCCAATTTCGCTTTGCCTTACCCAATTGCTCCTCTAGCGGCCTGCCTTGCCAAGCGTTTCAATCCGCCCCGGACCAATAGGGGGAGGACATCATGTCCAGATTGCTCGCCATCAGCGCGCTTGCGCTCGTCTTGCTGGGCGCCTCGCCCGCGTTCGCCCAGAACCCGCCCGCCGCGTCCGGCTACGTCCTGCCCGATACCGAGACCTGGGAACTCAAGGGCGCGGACGGGTATCCCTATCAGATCTTCGTCTCCAAGCCCGCGGGGCCGGCGCCCGCAGGCGGCTGGCCGGTCCTGTATGTCCTCGACGGCAATGCGATGTTCGCCGGCTTCGCCGAAACGCGGCGGATGCACGATTACATGAAAGCCGACCCCGGCAAGACGATCGTGGTCGGCGTGGGCTACAAGACCGACAAGGCCTATGACATCCGCCGCCTCTACGATCTTACCGGCGGCCCGACTCCGCCGCCCTGGGATGTCGATCTCGGCAAGGCGCCCACCGGCGGCTGGGACAAGTTCCTCAATTTCCTCACCGGCCCGCTGCGGTCCGAACTCGATCGCCGCTACACGATCCATCGCGGCCGCCAGTCGCTGTTCGGCCATTCGCTGGGCGGCCTGTTCGCGATCCACAGCCTGTTCACGCGGCCCGACGCGTTCCACACCGTTATTGCCGCCAGCCCGTCGCTGTTCTGGCATGATCGGCTGATGCAGAAGGAGGAGCGCGAGTTTGCGGCGCGGCTCCAGTCGGGCAAGATCGACAGGGTCGGCCGGCTGATGGTCGTCTGGGGCGAGCGTGAGGAGACCATCCTCGAGCGCTGGGATGCCGAGGCGTTCGTCCGGCGGATGGACCCGCTCTCGGCTTATGGTCTCCGCACGCGCCACGAAGCCTATGACGACGAAGTCCACATCACCGTGCCGAGCCGTGCGGTGACCTCGACGCTGCGCTTCGCCTTTACCTGGCCCTGATCGGGAAGGCGCGCAGCCCGGCATAGACCGCAGCGGCGAACAAGGTCGCGTCGAGCGCCGGCACGCTCGTCAATGTCAAATCCTTGTACGCGCCCAGCGCGCCCACGCCGATCGACGCCGCCCAGGTTCCCAGGGCCTCCCAGCGGAAGCTCGGCAGCGCCAGCAGCGATTCCGCGGGATCTGCGCGGCGAAAGCGCGTCCAGCTGTCGATCACATAAATCGCGGCGATCGGCGGGATGATGAGCCCAAGGAACAGCACGAATGGAATGAACGCGTCGAGGATGCCCATCAGCGCGAAGATCGTGCCGAGTACCCCGCCGACCACGGTGAACACCCATTGGCGCACGCGCGGGAAGGTGGAGCTGAGCGACAGGCTCGACGAATAGAGGTTGAGCGCGTTGACCGTCCAGGTCGGCAGCACCAGCAGGAACAGCACCGGCGTGCCGAAGCCGAACTGGACGATCAGCTTCATGATGCTGGTTTCCTGCATCGCCAGCGCCGGGATCGCCGCGGCCGCCATCATCAGCGGGATCGCCACTGGGAAGGAGAGCGCCATGCTTGCCACCGCGCCGCGCGGCGTGCTGGTGAAGCGCGAGAGGTCAGGCATTGTTGCCACCGCGAGCATATAGGCGCCGAGCAACGCCGAGAGCGCGATGCCGAAATGCATCGGCTCGGCGGCAGTGGCGGGCGGCGCAGTGACGAAGCCGCGTGCGTTGATTGCCGCAACCACCACTGCGATCAGGATCGCGCCGAGCACCGGCACGGCGACCAGCGCCAGCCGGTCGAGCGCGCGGAAACCGATGATCGTGGAGCCCGTCATCAGCACCGCGCCCAGGATGACGAACGCCGTGAAGTTGCCGGCAAGGCCGTTGGCCGCGGCCGCTTCGACCAGCGCTTCGCCGAAGAAAGATGCATTGACCCCGAACCAGCAGAAATGGATCAGTGCGATCACCGTATTGATCCCCGCCGCGCCGCCGGTGCCGAACGAGCGGCGGACCAGCAGATAGGTCGAAAGCCGGGTGCGGACGCTGGTCACCGCGGTGAGCGATCCGGCGGCGCAAAGCAGGAGGCCGGCGCAGAGCGCGGCGAGCACTGCCTTGGTGAAGCCCAGCGCGAGCGCGTTGTGCGCGCCGTTGAGGAAATCGGGCAGCCCGATCGAGAAGCTCGCGACGATCAGTCCGACGCGCCAGCCGGGGATGGTGATCCCGTCCGGTACCGGGGAGTGGGCGTATTCGTCATGCGCTTCGCTGCTGCTCACCCATTCCCCCAGTCGTTGAGTGTTTCGATCGGCCGATAGGCGTCGGCAAGCCCGAAAGCGCCGGGGCCGACGATCGCGAGCGCTCTTTCGGTGCGCAGCTTGTCGGGTGCGGCGGCGCCGACCACCTTGACGCGCTGGCCGAAGCGCAGCCGCTCGGTGGTGATGCTGTCGGCGGTCTCGCGGTCCATCACGGTGATCAGATCGGGCACCATCGCGCGGACGACGCCGTCTACGGTGGCGATGAGGTTCTCGTTCTGGAACTCCATCTCCATCCGGCCCTGGCCGTTGAACCCCTCGATGATCACGCGGCCGACCGAGAAGCCGCCGCGGGTCTCGCGCTCGAGATCGACGATCTTGCCGTCGAACAGCGCGCCGGAATGCGGGTAGAGCCCGGTGTCGACCAAGGCGGCGTAGAGCGCGGCGAAGGGATCGGCGCCCGCGGCGCGCGCCTCGCGCACGGCTCTGCCGATCGCGATCGCCGCAGTGATGCTGCCGCCGATCGCATGAGCCTTGGCGTCGGCGCCGCTCAGCGGATATTCGACCATGTGCGCAGTGCCGCCGAGCTCGACCGAGAGCTTCCTGGCCTGGCGTTCGTGCTCGAGATTGTCGTCGGTCTCGATCACCGAAAGCGATCCGCACGACGAGGTGACCACCGACGGGCAGGCCGAGAGCCCTTCGATGTTGAAGATCGCCATCTGCGATTCGGGAAAGGCGCGGCCCATGCCGTCGGCGTCGACCACCGGGATGCCGAGCTCGGCGGCGGCGAGCAGCGGGGCCAGGCCGTTGCCGCCGCCGATCTCGATCGGCATCACTGCGTCGATCGGCTTGCCCATGATCTCGGCGAGCTTGCGCAGGCCGTTGAGTGCCTCGCGCCCATTGGGCAGCTTCTCCACCGAGACGGTCGGCGCGCCGATCCAGCCGCAGGGGACGACGAGCGCGTCGTCGGCAAGGCTGTCGAGCGAAACGAGACCGAAGGCGCCGCGTCGGGCGATCTCGGCCTCGCCGAGCAGCCGCGCATAATAGGGATCGCCGCCGCCGCCCGAGCCGAGGAACGCGGCGCCGGTGGCGAGGTCGATCAGAGCCTCGCGATCAATGCGATTGGGTTGCATAGGATTCCGTGAGTTTTTCGTCGAAAACATGCGCATTTTCGGCCAGATCGGCGACAATTCGCACGCGAACTTGTGCCGAACGTCCCGGCAGATAGCTCAAAAAGACCTCTTCGAGCTCGACGATCTCAACGCTGTCGGGCACGCCGCCCGCCGCGATGACCTGCTCGCTCGCCTGCCCGCGCAGCCGGTCGAGCGCCGCCTCGCGCGGCTCGCGGTCGTAGGAAACCACCTGCTCGATCTGCGCCCCCACCTGCGCGATCGCCGCACCGACCGCGTTCGCAACTGCAGCATGGGGCGGCCGGATCACCTGCGCCGCACCCCGAACCGTATCGGGAATCAGGAAGTTGCCTCCCCCCACCGCAAGCAGCACCGCGTCACCGCGGCTCGTCTTCATCCGGTCGATCGCTTCCTCGATCATCGCCTGTCCGCGCGCCCACACCGCGTCGATCACCGGCTGCGAGAGGGCGGGGAGCTTGGAAGGGTCGCCGAACTGCGCGCGACCCGCGGCGACGGCGATGTCGCTCGCGGTCAGCGTGCCGCCGCCGAACAGCCGGGCCTGCTCGACGATGCGGAAGCCGACCGAGTCCGGGCCCACGCGGAAGCTGTCGTCGGCGAGGGTCTCCGCTTCGTAGTGCGCGGGATCGAGATGGATGCGCGTGCCCCCGCCTAGCCCGATCGCGAGGATGTCGGGCATCCGGAAATTGGTGCGCGCGCCGCCGATATCGACCGAGACCGAGGATTCGCGCGGAAAGCCGTTGGCCAGCACGCCGACATCGGTGGTGGTGCCGCCCACGTCGAGCACGATCGCGTCGCGCACCCCGGTGAGGAATGCGGCGCCACGCATGCTGTTGGTCGGCCCCGAGCCGATCGTGAGCACCGGATAGGCCGCGGCCTGGTGCGCCGAGATCAGCGTGCCGTCATTCTGCGAGATGTAGAGCGGCGCCTGCACGCCGATCTCGACCAAGGCCCGCTCGAACGCAGAGACGACGCGCGCCGCGAGGCTGCCGAGCGCGGCGTTGAGGATCGCGGCATTCTCGCGCTCGATGAAGCCGATCCGGCCGATCGCATGCGACAGCGTGATTGCGGCTTCGGGGTGCTCTTCGTGCACCAGCTCGGCGGCGCGGGCCTCCATGCCCGAATTGACCGGCGCGAAGACGCTGGTGATCGCGATTGCGTTTACACCCGCTGCGCGCAGTTCCCGGACTGCGGCGCGAACCCTGGTTTCGTCGAGCGGGGCGATCTCGCGGCCGTCGACTTCGTAGCCGCCCGGGAGGAGGTAGACATGGCTGCCGATGCGATCGGCGAGGTCGGCAGGCCAGCCGGTCATCGGCGGCAGCGCCTCGCCCGAGGGGCTGGCGAGGCGAAGGATGCCGACAGTGTCGAGCTTGTTGCGCTCGACCAGCGCATTGGTGAAATGCGTGGTGCCGACCATCACGGAAGCGACTGCGCCAGCCGGGACATCCGCCTGCGAGAGGACTTCGCCAATCGCCGCGGCGACGCCCGAGCCGACATCGGCGGTGGTCGGCTGCTTTGTCCAGGCGACCACCGTTCCGCCGTCCATCAGGACGGCATCGGTGTTCGTCCCCCCGACATCGACACCAATCCGCACGAACTCAGCCCCTTAGGATGCCCCCTGAATGTCACGAGCTAAGGACCGGAAGCCCGGCGGCGCAACCTGCCGAACGGGTAAGTTGCGCCAAGGGACGGGTAAGGTTGAGACACCCGCACGCGATCCGTATAGCCTGTACCAGGCAGGGTAACGGGACCGGAAAGCAGGTTCGAGTGAAGGGCAATTTCGTTTGGACGAACTGATCCCGACCAAGATTGCGCCACCAATCTGGATGGGCGACCAGATTCGCCGCGACGCGTTGCTCGCGCGGCTCGACGAGGCGCTCGCCCGCCGCCTCACGCTGATCCATGCGCCGGCCGGGTACGGCAAGACCAGCCTGCTCGCGCAGTGGCGCGCACGGTTCGACGAGGACGCGCTGCTGGTTGCGTGGCTGTCGCTCGAGCGCGACGATTCGGATCCTGACCGGCTTGCCCAATATATCGCGCTGGCGCTGAGCGGCGTAGAGCCCGGGGAGGCGATGGACGAGGGCGACCGGATCGCTGCAGGGGTGCCCTCCCGTGCCGCCTTGTCGGTCATCATCAACCGCATCGCGCGCGAGAAGCGCCCGGTGGTGCTGATCCTCGACGATCTGCACTCCGCCGAAAGCGCCGGGGTGACCGATTTCCTCCAGTCGCTGATCCGCCATGCGCCGCGCAACTGCCACTTCATCATCGCCTCGCGCGACTATCCCTGGCTCGGCCAGTCGGTGCTCGCCGCCGAGGAGCAATTGCTCGAATTCACCGCCGAGGATTTGAAGTTCTCGATGACCGAGGCCGAGGCGATGCTCGCCCGGCCTGACGGCGCGCCGCTTGGCGGCGACGATGTCCGCAGCCTGATCGAGCGCAGCGAAGGCTGGCCGATCGCGCTGCAATTGACCTTCCTGTCGCTGAAGCGCGGGATGGATCGCCGCCGCTTCGTCGATGGGTTCAGCGGGTCGAGCACCGAGCTTGCGCGCTATCTGTCCGAACAGGTGCTGATGTCGCTGCCCGAGGACACGCAGGAGATTGTGATCCGCACCGCCTTGCTCGATCGGGTGACCGGCGAGGCAGTGAACCTGCTGTGCGACAGGCAAGATGGCTGGCTGATCCTGGAGAGGCTCGAGCATCAGGGCGTGCTGCTCACGCCGCTCTCGCCCGAGCGCGAGGCGTATCGCTATCATCAGCTCTTTGCGGGCTATCTGCGCGAGCGGCTGGCGCGGCGCGACGCTGGTGAGGCGCGCATGCTCCACCGGCGGCTGGCGGAATGGTTCGCCGGGCGCGGCGAGGCGGGCGAGGCGGTCAGCCACGCGATCCAGGCCGATGACGATGCGATGCTTGCCGGAATCGTCGAGAATGCAGGCGGCTGGCGGCTGATCCCGCAGGGCGAGCAGGGGTTGATTGAGCGTGCGCTGGCCAAGCTGCCTGCGGCCACCGTCGATGCGCGGCCGTTGCTGGTGCTTGCGCGGCTCTATCTCGACGTCAAGTTCGGGCGGATGGAGGCGGCGCGCGCCGAATATGACCAACTGGTCGAGCGTGCGGAGGCGGTGGAGACGCCGCCCGACCTGCTCACCGAGATCCGCGTCGTCGGCGACGTGCTCGTCGAGTATGAGAACGTGCCGATGACGTTCGAAGATCTGCTCGGGCGCGAGGGGCTGCTGCGCACGCTGCCGGCGGACGACCATCTCGCGCTCGCCAATGTCAGCGAATCGCTTGGTGCCAAATATTATGAGGGCGGCTGGCTCGAACGCGCGATGGAGCCGACGCTCAAGGCGCGGGAGCATTACCAGGCGCTCGGTTCGCCCTATAGCGACATGTTCACGCGCTTCCACGAGGCGCGCATCCGCTATGCCCAAGGCCGGTTGAAGGAAGCGGTGACGGTGCTCGCCGCGGCGCGCGGCGAGATCGAGCGCAATTTCGGCGATCGCTCGGACCTCGCCGCCAATTGCGCGGCGTTCGAGGCGGAGCTGCTCTACGATCAGGATCGCGCGGGCGAGGCGGGGGCGCTGCTCGAATGGGCGCTGCCGCACATGGAGCAGTTCGACGGCTGGGTGGACGTCTATGCCGCCGCCTATTTCACGGCGGCACGTTCTGCGGCGGGGGCAGGCGCGCTCGAGGAGGCGCGGGGATTGCTGGCGCGTGCGGGCGACGTCGCGCGCAAGCGTCGATTGCGCCAGCTCGAATTGCTCGCCGACCTCTGCGAGCTCGAATTGCTGCTGGCCTACGATAGCGACCTCGAGGCTGCGCAGGCACTTGCCGCGCGGATCGGGCTCGACGCGCTGGCGGACGCGATGTCGGAGGAATCGCCACTCTACCGCCCGGTCGCGGTCGCCGCGACCTTGTGCCGGGTCCGGCTTGCGCTGATCGACGGGCGGCACGGCGAGGCGCTTGCCGAGCTCGCGGCGACCGAGCGATGGGCGCGCGAGCACGGGGCAGGGCGGCTGCTGATCGAACTCAATTTGCTCCAGGGCTTTGGCAGCCGCGCGGCTGGCGACTTGGCCAAGGCACAGGCCTATTTCGACGAGGCGGTGGGCACGGCGATGTTCCAGGACATCGTCCGGCCGTTCGTCGATGCGCAGCGCTTCGTCCGGCAGGGACTGGAGGAGGCGCTGGCCGCGGCGCCGCGCGTCGATCGCTTCCGCGCGCAGTTCCTCAAGAACCTCGCACGGGCGCTGGCCAGCCGCCGCCCCGCCGCGGTGCCGGCCGCGCCGGACAGCTTGAGCGATGCGGAAGCGGCGATCCTGCTCCATCTGAGCCAGGGGTATTCGAACAAGGAAATCGCCCGGCTGATCGGCATGTCGCCCGATACGGTGAAATATCGCCTCAAATCGGTGTTTCGTAAGATTGGTGTCACGAAACGGCGCGATGCGGTGCGCGTCTCGCACGAACGCGGCCTGATCGCCGCGGCGGACCCGGCGCCGGCAGCCTGATCGGCGCCGCTTGCCCGGCGGCGCGCCGGCGCCTTACCCACTTTTGCCCAGGCCTTACCCTGAAAAGCGCGTGACGCTTTCCGCTCCTGCCATGTTCAATGGGGTGCAGGATTTTGGAACCATTTTCCGGCGCCAAGCCACCTAGAGGCAAATAGCCCGAGGCTGGAGAGCGTCTTTTGGACAGAGCGGGGGTTTGCACATGGCACAGCGACTGGTTTCGGGAATTTCGAGGACGCGGCAGCTCAGGCGGGGGCTGCTGACGGCCTGCGCGCTGGTCGCATGGTCGGGCACGGCGATGGCGCAGGAGGCCGGCGAGCCCGATGAGGACATCATCGTCACCGGCGAGCGCGCGCTTTCGGGCACGAAGACCGACACCCCGGTCACCGAGATCCCCCAGTCGGTGAGCGTGATCACCGCCGAGGACTTCACCGATCGTGCGGCGGTCAACCTCCAGGACGTCATCCGCTACAGCGCGGGCGCCACTCCCGAGCTCAACGGCGTCGATACCCGCGGCGACTTCCTCGCGGTGCGCGGCACCGGCGCCGAGCAGTATCTCGACGGCCTCAACCGCATGCCAGGCTTCATCTATGGCGGCCGGCTCGAGATCTTCACCATCGAGCGCGCCGAGCTGCTGCGCGGGCCTTCGTCGACGCTGTACGGCGGCGGCGGCGCGGGCGGCATCCTCAATTCGATCAGCAAGCGTCCGCAGGAGACGTTCGGCGGCGAGATGGGGATCATCTATGGCACCGACGACTACAAGCAGGCGCAGATCGACGTCACCGGCCCGCTGGTCGACGGCGTCTCGGCGCGCCTGGTCGGCATGGTTCGCGATGCGGACTTGCAGCAGAAGGGGCAGAAGAACGATCGCATCGTCGTGATGCCGTCGGTCACGCTGCGTCCCGGTCCGGACACCGAAGTGACTTTCATCGGCCTGTACCAGCGCGACAAGCTGGGCAGCCAGACCTATCTGCCGACCAGCAAGACCGTCGACGGCAGCGGCGCGACCAAGATCTCCGACGATTTCTACCTCGGCGAGCCGGACTATAATCACACGCATTCGAGCCACTATGCGTTCTCGCTGCTGGTCTCGCATCGCTTCAGCGACAACCTCGCGTTCAACAGCCGCAACCGCGCGTTCGAGCAGGACACGGATTACCAGGAAGTGTTCGGCTATACCGGCTTCGGCGGCGCCTATGCCGATGCCGGCCGCACGATCGCCAACCGAGCCTGGTATCTGAACCGCGCCAAGTACACCGGGCTCAACAGCGACAACAATCTGGTGCTGACCTTCGGCACCGGCCCGCTCGAGCACCAGATCCTCGGCGGGTTCGATTATACCGAGTTCCGCGAGGACAAGGAGGAGGGATTCGGCCAGGCGCCGGGGCTCAACCTGTACAACCCGGTCTATGGCGTGCCGTTCGCATCGGGCGTGGGCTGGATGACCGACACCAAGAACTCGCAGACCGGATTCTACTTCCAGGATCAGATCCGCGCCTGGGACCGCGTCTCGCTGGTGTTCGGCGCGCGGCACGACGATGTGAAGTCGAACGTCAACAACGTGCAGCTCGAAGGCAACAAGGCGTGGACCTTCCGCGCCGGGATCATCGCCGACGTGGTCAAGGGCGTGTCGCCGTACTTCAACTATTCCGAATCGTTCCTGCCGGTGTTCGGATCCAACTTCTTCGGCGTGGCCTATGTGCCCCGGAGCGGTCGCCAATATGAGGCGGGCATCAAGTTCCAGCCGACCTCGCGGATGCTGTTCACCGTCGCGGCGTACGACATCGAGGAACAGAATGTCCTGATCGCTGATCCGAACGAGCTGCAGAACTTCATCCAGGGCGGATCGACTCGCTCGCGCGGCATCGAGGCGGAAGCCAATGTGAAGCTGCCCGGCAATCTCGATCTGACTGCGTCGTACAGCTACACCCGCGCGGAGTATCTGGTGGCCGATGGCCGGCTGCGCGGCGACCGTCGCGAGAACCTGCCCGAGCATCAGGCGTCGGCCTGGGCGTCGAAGCGGTTCGATCTGGGCGGCGACCTCGCCCTCAAGCTCGGCGCCGGCGTGCGCTACCAGAGCGACAAGGTCAGCTTCGACCAGCTCTACCGCGTCGATCCGGTGACGCTGGCCGACGCGATGGCCGAGCTGAGCTACGGCAAATGGTCGCTCTCGGTGAACGGCTCGAACATCTTCAACGAGCGCGTCTACACCAATTGCAGCTATGGTGGCGCGCCGGTCAACGAGGGCTATTGCTACCTCGGCAAGGACCGCACGGTCCTCGGCACGTTGCGCCGTCGCTTCTGACGGATCGACCTGACGACCGGAGCCGCGCAACGATGCGCGGCTCCGTCTTGCAACATGAATATCGGGATCATCGCATGCACCGCACCGCCACCTCGCCTGTCCTCCGCCTGCTGCTCGGGGGCGCCGCGCTGCTCGCGATCGGCGCCGGCCCGGCGCCCAAGGGCCCGACCGCCGACCTGATCCTCACCAATGCGCGCGTCTATACCGTCGAAGAGGGCCAGCCCTGGGCCGAGGCGGTGGCGATCAAGGATGGCAAGATCCTCGCGGTCGGATCGGCGAAGCAGATCGCGGCGCGCAAGGGCGCGGCGACCAAGGTGGTCGATATGGGCGGCAAGTTCGTCATGCCCGCGTTCGGCGACGCGCATGCGCACCCGATCTTCGGCGGCATGAGCCATGCGCGCTGCTCGCTCCATTCGGGCAATACGATCGAGGACTATCAGCGCCTGATCAAGGCGTGCGTCGACAAGACCCCGGGCACCGGAACGATCTTCGGATCGGGCTGGAACCAGACGCTGTTCCCGCCCAAGGGCATTCCCAACAAGTCGTTCCTCGATGCGGTGTCGAAGGATCGGCCGCTGATCTTCGAATCCGATGGCCACACGCTGTGGGTGAACTCGAAGGCGCTCGAGCTCGCCAAGATCACCCGCGACACGCCGGACCCCAAGAACGGCACGATCGACCGCGACGAGAAGGGCGAGCCGATCGGCGCGCTCGAGGAATCGGCGATGGCGTTGGTCGAGCCGCTGATCCCGGCGCCGACGCCCGCCGATCTCGAAGGCGCGATCACGTATACCGCGCGCTTCTTCAACAGCCTGGGCATCACCTCGTGGCACGACGCCTCGGTCGAGTGGGACAAGAACGGCAGCAAGGCGCTCGACGCGTATCAGGCCGCCAAAGCCCGCGGCACGCTCACGGTCCACACCGCGATGGACTGGCACTGGAACAACGACCGTGGAATGGACCAGCTCGGCGACATCCTCAAGCTTTCGGCGAAAGCAAAGGAGATCGGGCTAACTGCCAATGGCGTGAAGTTCTTCATCGACGGCGTGATCCCGCAGCAGACCGCGGCGATGCTCGAACCCTATGAGGGCACCGACGTCAAGGGCGCCACCCAGATCGCGCCCGATACGCTGGCGCAAGCGGTGGCGGCGCTCGACGCGAAGGGCATGCAGTCGCATTTCCACGCGATCGGCGATGCCGGCGTGCGCCAGGCGCTCGACGCGGTCGAGAAGGTTCGCGGCCAGAACGCCGCGCACGACACGCGGCCGATGATGTCGCACATGAACGTGATCGATCCCGCCGACCAGGTGCGCTTCGGCAAGCTTGGCGTCGCGGCGATCTTCCAGCCGCTCTGGGCCTGCGACGAAGCCTATATGCGGCTCACGATCGAGCGGATCGGGCCCAAGCGCTCAGGGTACATCTATCCCGCCAACAGCATCCGCAAGGGCGGCGGGCTGGTCGCCTATGGCGCCGACTGGTCGGTCGCTTCGGCCAATCCGCTCGAAGGAATCGAAGTGGCGCTCACTCGCGTCGCACCGGGCGGCACGTCTGCGCCCTTGATCGCGACCGAGGCGGTGACCCTCGAACAGGCGCTGCGCTCCTACACGCTTAACGTCGCCTATGTGAACCATCTCGAAAAGCTGACCGGTTCGATCGTGGCTGGGAAGAGCGCCGACATCATCGTACTCGACAAGGACCTGTTCCGCATCCCGGTGCAGCAGATCCACCAGACCAAGGTGCTGCTGACGCTATTCCAGGGCCGTGCGGTGTTCGGCAAGCTCGACAGCGTGGCGCGCTGAGCCGGATCCGGTCGATCGAAGTGAACCGATGAGCCGCTATGCCCCCCGCCGCCCCGGCGACGTCGCCAGGTTCGTGCGAAGCGAGATGCTTGGTCTCGTCGTCACGCACGACGCGCAGGGCTATATCTCGACGCCGCTGCCGCTTCTCGCCGAAACCGGCGAGGACGGCGCGGTGCATACGATCATCGGCCATTTCGCCAAGGCCAACCCGCACGTCGCGCGAGTCGAGGCGAACCCGCAGGCGCTGATCAGCTTCCTCGGGCCGCACGGCTATATCGGGCCGGCGGCGGTTTCGAAGCCGGGCTGGGCGCCGAGCTGGAACTATCAACTCGCCCAGTTCGAAGTCGAGATCGCGCTCGAACCCGATCAGGGCGATGCCGCGATCCGCTTGCTGGTCGATGCGCTCGAGCAGGATTTCCCCCAGCCCTGGACGCCGGAGCAGATGGGCGAGCGCTATTCCCGCCTCACGCCGCATGTCGTCGCGTTCCGCGCGCAGGTCATCCGTCAAAGCGCGCGGTTCAAGCTCGGCCAGGACGAGGATCGCGAGACCTTCCGCGAGATCGTCGATGCGCTGGGCGACACCCCGCTGGCGCACGCGATGCTCGACCAAGCGCAGTATTGAGCGTCATATAAAGAATTCTTTATATGACGCTTGACGCGACTTGCCCGTGGTGCAATTGAGCGCGGGTCAAGGTTCTTCGTCCGGGGTTCGCCCTGCGTCGGAGCTAAGACGGGAAGCCGGTGCGATGCCGGCGCTGCCCCCGCAACTGTAAGCGGCGAGCTGCGGTCCAAAATGTCACTGGGGCGTGCCCTGGGAAGACGGACCATCGGCTGTGACCCGCGAGCCAGGAGACCTGCCTTCGACGCGATAACGTCCACCGGCGGGGTGCCCGGATTGGCCGCTTGCGTGCCGGCCGGGTCGTTGGTCGCGCATGTGCGCGTCTAGTTCGCGTCTCTCGCCCCATTCTTCGGGGTTGAAGAACATGACCATTACCGTTGCTACCTTGGGGTTTCCCCGCATCGGCCCGCGCCGTGAGCTCAAGCACGCGCTAGAGGCGCATTGGGCGGGCAAGATCGGCGAGGCCGAGCTGCTCGACGCCGCATCGGGGCTGCGCACCGCCGCCTGGGCGCGGCAGAAGGCGCTGGGCGCCGACTGGCTGCCCTCAAACGACTTCTCGCTCTACGATCACGTGCTCGACACCAGCGTGATGCTGGGGGCGATCCCCGAGCGCTATCGCAGCGCCGATGGCGAGGCGGGGCTGGCGACCTATTTCGCCATGGCGCGCGGCACAACCGGGGACGATCACGGCGCGTGCAGCCATGGCAGCGTCACCGCGTGCGAGATGACCAAGTGGTTCGACACCAATTATCATTATCTCGTCCCTGAGTTGGTCGCCGGGCAGAAGCTGGCGCTCAACCGGCTCAAGATCGTCGACGAATATCGCGAGGCCAAGGCGCAGCGCTATGAAACGCGCCCAGTGCTGCTCGGACCGGTGACCTGGCTGAGCCTCGCCAAGGGCCGGGGCGTCGATCCCTTCGACTATCTCGATGAAGTCCTGGGGCTCTATTCGGTAATCCTCGGACATCTGGCGCAGGTCGGTGCCGAATGGGTGCAGATCGACGAGCCGGTGCTGGTGCTCGATCTCGATGACAAACAGCGTCGCGCGCTGACCCGCGCCTATGCCAGGCTGTCGCGCTCGGGTCCCAAGCTGATGCTGACCACCTATTTCGGCGGGCTCGGCGAAAATCTCTCCTTTGCGGCGGCGCTGCCGGTGGCGGGGCTGCATGTCGACCTGGTGCGCGCGCCCGAGCAGCTCGACGCGGTGCTCAAGGCCGCGCCGAAGTCGCTGCTGCTGTCGCTCGGGGTGATCGACGGGCGCAACGTGTGGCTCGCCGACCTCGACGCGCTGCTCGCGCGGATCGAGCCGATCGCGGCGACGCGGGACCTGGTGCTCGCGCCGTCCTGCTCGCTGCTCCACGTGCCGGTCGATCTGGCGCTGGAGAAGAAGCTCGATCCGGAGGTGACGCAGTGGCTCGCCTTTGCGGTGCAGAAGATCGAGGAGCTGGCGTTGCTCAAGCGGGCGCTCAACAACGGGCGCGGCAGCGTTGCCGGCGAACTGGCCGAAGCCTCGCAGGCCGCGGCGAGCCGCAAGGCGTCGCCGCAAGTGCACAACCCGCAGGTCCGCGAGCGGGTGGCCGGGGTGACGGCGGCGATGGAGGCGCGGCAGTCGGAGATTGGCGTGCGGACTGCGGCGCAGGCGGCGGTGCTTGGCCTGCCGGCGTTTCCGACGACGACAATCGGGTCGTTTCCGCAGACCGGTGAGGTGCGCAATGCCCGGGCGCGGTTCAACCGGGGCGAGCTCGACGCGGCAGCGTACGAGGCCTTCCTGCGGGAGGAGACCGAGCGGACGATCGCCTGGCAGGAGGAAATCGGGCTCGACATGCTCGTCCATGGCGAGTTCGAGCGGAACGACATGGTCCAGTATTTCGGCGAGCAGCTTTCGGGGTTTGCCTTCACCATCAATGGCTGGGTCCAGTCCTATGGCTCGCGCTGCGTGCGACCGCCGATCCTGTTCGGCGACGTTTCGCGGCCCAAGCCGATGACGGTCGCGTGGTGGCGCTATGCGCAGAGCCTCACGGAAAAGCCGGTCAAGGGGATGCTCACCGGGCCGGTGACGATCCTCAACTGGTCGTTCGTCCGCGACGACCAGCCTCGGGCGGAGTCGTGCAGGCAGATCGCCCTGGCGATCCGCGACGAAGTGACCGACCTGGAAGCCGCCGGGTGCAAGGCGATCCAGATCGACGAGGCGGCGCTGCGGGAAGGGTTGACGCTGCGGCGCAAGGATTGGGCCGGGTATCTCGACTGGGCGGTCGCCGCGTTCCGGCTGTCCGCCGCGGGGGTGGGGGATGCCACCCAGATCCACACCCATATGTGCTACTCCGAGTTCAACGACATCCTGCCGGCGATCGGGGCGATGGAAGCCGATGTGATCTCGATCGAAACCGCGCGGTCGCAGATGGAATTGCTCGAGGGGTTTGCGGCGTATCGCTATCCCGGCGCGATCGGGCCGGGGGTGTACGATATCCATGCGCCGCGGGTACCCGGCGAGGCCGAGATGGTCAGCCTGATGCGGCTGGCGCAGGCGCATCTACGGCCTGAGCAGCTTTGGGTGAACCCGGATTGCGGGCTCAAGACGCGGAACTGGGCGGAAGTGAAGCCAGCGATCGAGGGGATGGTCGCGGCGGCGCGGACCTTGCGGGCGGGGTGAACCCTGCAACTCCCCTCCCTGAAAGGGAGGGGCTGGGGGTGGGTGCCGCTGCGAAGACAGCGGCTCGGCGGCGAGCGAAGGAGCTCGCTGCGCTCGCTACCCACCCATGATCGGGTGAACAGCGCCCCGCGCTGTTCAGGCCATGCCAGGGGCATGGCCGACCCGATCATCCCTCCCTTGCAGGGAGGGGAACCATCTTAGCCTTCCACCAGCGGGTGCTTGCCGCGGACGTCGTCGAGCAGGCGCTCGATGATCGCGTTCTCGCCGGGGCTACCTGAGGGAGCGACCGCCCAGTTGCAGTGCGGGTGCGTCTCGGCGCTGTAGACGCGCACCCGCCCGAGCGCGGCGCGCCAGTCGCGCTTGGTGCCGCCGGCCTTTCGGACCAGCGCGTTCACTAGAACGTCCTCGAGGTCGCCCGCGGTCATTCGCTGGGGCGGCCGCCGGGCTTCCACTCGGGCTTGGCCTTGCTGTTCGCCAGGCTGGCGAGCGGCTTGACCAGCGACTGGATCGCCCGCGCCATGAACGGCAAGTCGAGCTTGTCGATCGTGTCCTCGGGCGTGTGGTAGGTCGGCACGGTCGCCCAGCCCGAGACGGTGTGCGCCACCACCCCGCGCAGCGCCAAGGCGTAATTGTCCGAGCGCTGGAAGAAGTTCTGCTCGGGATAGGGATCGGTGGTGACCAGCCCGCCATGCGCCTTCAAGGTGTCGCCGAAGGTCGAGCGCTCGAACCCGGTCATCATCATCGTCCCCGCGGGGAGCTTGGGATCCTGCTGGCCGATCATCTCGATCTCGAGATTGGCGACGATGTCGGCGAGCGGCACCGGCGGATGATCGGCGAACCAGTGCGCGCCGAAGCCGCCCGCCTCCTCGCTGCCATAAGCGGCGAACAGGATGCCGCGGCGGTGCTTCTTGCCGGCCAGCACCCGCGCCAGCTCGATCACCGCGGCGGTGCCCGAGGCGTCGTCATTGGCGCCGTACATCACCTGCCCGTCGGGGCGGACGCCGAGATGGTCGAGATGCGCCGTGACCAGCAGCACGCCCGCGGCCGGATCGGTGCCGGGGAGGTAGCCGATCGCGTTGGTGGTGACCTGCTGCTGCTGGACCAGCCCCGGCAGTTCGAGCGCGATCTGCGCGCCATCCTGCGCGGCGAGCTTGTCGAAGGCGGCGTCGTTCAGCGCCAGGATGTTGCGCCGGGGGCGAGCCGTCTCGCCCTTGATATAGCGTGGCAGGCGGGGGCGGGCGCCGATGACATCGTAATAGCCGCGCACCTCTTCGGTGGCGCGGATGATGACGAGCTTAACCTTCGACTGGTCGACCTGGCCCGCGACCTGGAGCCCGTTGGCTGCGGGATTGGTGACGAGCAGCACGTCGGCGGCCGGCGCGGCCTTGGGATCGGTGCCGGCGAAGAGAGTGAGCTTGCCGCGGATCGGATCGCCATTCGACGAGAACAGCATCGGCGCATCGACCGACGCGCCGTTCGCGGTGAGGACTGGGGCGCCTTCGAGCTTGAAGCTGATCACGTCGATCGGCTGGGTATAGCCGGCCATGCCCGGTGCGATCGCCAGGCCATGACCGCGGAACATCGCCGCGACATAGGCGGCCGCCGCGGCCTCGTCGGGCGTCGCGCTGCCGCGGCCGCGCAGCGCCGGGCCGGCGAGCACGTCGACATGCGCGCGGACCTGCTCGGGGGTGATCGGCGCGGGTGCGCGCTGCGCCTGGGCGGCGGTGGCGAGCCCCACCGCCAGTGCGCCGGCAAGGAGGATGGTCTTCGGCTTCATGGTGCCCCGCGTTCTGGAAGGTGCGCCATCCTTAGGAAGCCGCGCGGAGTAGGGCAACGGGGCGGCGGCAGGATAATCGCGCGCATGCGCCTCCGATCAGCGGAACGGCGGCTCGTTGAACGCGCGCAGTTTGCGCGAGTGGAGCTTGGCGCCTTCGCGGCGGAGTTCTTCCACCGTCTCGATGCCGATGCGGAGATGCTCGTTGATCGCGCGCTCGTAGAAGCGATTGGCCTGGCCGGGCAGCTTCAGCTCGCCGTGGAGCGGCTTGTCCGAAACGCATAGCAAGGTCCCATAGGGCACGCGGAAGCGATAGCCCTGCGCGGCAAGCGTGGCGCTCTCCATATCGACCCCGACGGCGCGGCTGAGCGAGAAGCGCAAGGCCGTGCGCGAATAGCGCAGCTCCCAGTTGCGATCGTCGGTGGTTACGATCGTGCCGGTGCGCAGCCGCTGCTTGAGCTCGTCGCCCGACTGGCCCGAAACGGTCTCCGCCGCGCGGGCGAGCGCAAGCTGGACCTCGGCGATCGCCGGAATCGGGATCTCGGGGGGCAGCACGTCGTCCATGATGTGATCGTCGCGCAGATAGGCGTGGGCGAGGACATAGTCGCCGATCCGCTGGCTGGGGCGCAGGCCGCCGCAATGCCCGATCATCAGCCATGCCTCGGGGCGCAGCACCGCGAGGTGATCGGTGATCGTCTTGGCGTTGGACGGGCCGACGCCGATATTGACCAGGGTGATGCCGGTATTGCCTGGCGCCATCAGGTGATAGGCGGGCATCTGGTGGCGGCGCCACGCGCTGTCCGAGATCAGCCGGTCCATGTCGGCGGCATCCTCGATCACGATCCCGCCCGCGCCCGACACGCCGGTGAAGCGGCTTTCCGGCCCGAGCTGCGCGCAGGCCCAGCGGACGAACTCGTCGACATACCGATGATAGTTGGTGAACAGGATATACTGTTGGACGTGTTCGGTCGGCGTGCCGGTATAATGGCGGAGCCGCGCGAGGCTGAAATCGGTGCGCAGCCCGTCGAACAATGCGAGCGGGCGGGTGCCGTCATGCGACATCCACAGCCCGTCGGCGATCTCGTCGCCGATATGGGCGAGCTCGGTTGCGGGGAAGTGGCGCGCCAGCTCTGTCGCCGAGACTTCGTCGAGCCGCAGCGCATGGCCGGGATCGAGGACATAGGCGAAGGGGATTTCCTGGCGCCCGGTCGCGGCGTCGACCTCGACGTCGTAATCCTCGATCAGCAGGGTGAGTTGCTCGATCAGATAGTCGGAGAACATCGCCGGCTTGGTGACGCTGATGCGATACTCGCCCGGATCGATCAGCCGCCCGAACGAGCGGGGCGGGGCGGGGCGATCGCTGCCGCCGCGATAGGTGAGCCGGATCTCGGGATAGGCGAACGAACCGTCGGTTCGGCTGCTCGTGGCCGGCGGCGTGCCGTCGGTGAGGTAACGGTTGAGGGCGGTCTGAAGGCGATCGACCGAGGCGCGATAGAGGCGGTCCAGCTCGGCGACGATGTCGGATGCTTGAGTCATCTTGGATCGCTAATGCGCGAAGATGACTCTGGCAAGACTGCCGGGGCCCGCGAACGGACCCCGGCGAGACTTACTTCTTGGAAGGCGTGTCCTTCTCGCCACCCAGCTGGGTGGCGGCATAGACCGCGCCGCCCACTGCAGCGGCGGCACCCGCAGCGACCGCGGCGGCGGCGACCGGATGCTCCTTCACTGCCTGCACGGTCGCGTCGACGGCGTCGCCGATCGCTTCCTGCGCACTGGCGATGAACGACTTCTCGGTCGTCGAAGCCGAAGTCGATGCGGTGTTGTCGTTGCCCGAATTGCTGTTGCTGGTGTTGGCCATGGTTCTTCCCTTCGCAGAAATCACTCGACTCAACTCCCGCACCTGCGCGCCAGTTCCGTTACGGCCCCGTCCGTTACAGCCGGCCGAGCAGATAATCGGCCGAGCTGACTTCGAACGCGCCGGGCGCTTCGACGTGAAGCTGCTCGACCACGCCGTCATTGACCACCACCGAATAGCGCTGGCCGCGCTGGCCAAGACCGAAGGCGCTGCCGTCCAGCTCGAGGCCCAGCGCCTTGGCGAAGGTGCCGTTGCCGTCGGCCAGCATCGTCACCTTACCATCGACGCCCGAGGCCTGGCCCCATGCGCCCATCACGAACGCGTCGTTCACCGCAGTGCAGGCGATCTCGTCGATACCCTTGGCCTTCAGTTCGTCGGCCTTCTCCACGAAGCCGGGGAGATGCTTGGCCGAACAGGTCGGGGTGAATGCGCCGGGCACCGAGAACAAGGCGACCTTGCGGCCGGCGAAATACTCGTCGGAGCCGATCTGCTCGGGGCCTTCCGCGCCCACCTTGACGAGCGGGGTGCTGGGAATGCGGTCGCCAACCTGGATGGTCATAAACTCTCCTTTTGAGGGTAGCGCACCAATTGGCGCGGCCGTGGACATTTTCAAGCGTGACGGACCCGAAACCGAAGCGATAAGTTGATCGGGCATGGATTCGACTCCCTATCTCACCGGCCAGTTCCTCCTTGCGATGCCCGGGATCGGCGATCCCCGCTTCGAGCGCGCGGTGATCGCGATGTGCGCGCATGACGACGAAGGCGCGCTGGGCATCGGGATCGGCGACACGATCGAGGGGCTGGGGCTGCACGAATTGCTCCGCCAGTTCGAGATCGATCCCGGCGACGCGCCCGATGCGCCGGTCCATTTCGGCGGCCCGGTCGAGCCGCGGCGCGGCTTCGTGCTCCATTCGACCGACTGGGGCGGACAGGACACGATCGACGTCGGCGGGCGCTGGTCGCTGTCGGGGACGATCGACGTGCTCAAGGCGATCGCCGACGGCAGCGGCCCGAGCCGTTGGTTGGTCGCGCTGGGCTATGCCGGCTGGGGCGAGGGCCAGCTCGACGAGGAGATGACTCGCCACGGCTGGTTCAGCACTGCGGGCGACACCAGATTGCTCTACGATATCGATGCCGAGCGACGCTGGGCGAGGGGCTTCGAGGCCGCAGGGATCGATCCGCGGCTTCTGGCGAACAGCACCGGCACGGCCTGAGGCGCTGGCAGGCGCGAGCGCCGCGGATGTTGGATCTGCGGGGTTTAACTTCGCACTTTTCCCGTGGAATCGGAAATACCGTTGCGCATACGCGCAAGCAAATTTCCTACATGCCGTTCGTGTTGGCGTCCGGGAAACGAGTTGCAGACAAGCGAACCTAACAGGAACATAGTAGATATGTCTCCTTTTGTAAGACGCGGCGAGCGGAGCTGTGTCTTGAATTTACTTGGTGTGAAACCCGCGAAAAGCAGCCTTAACCTTTTCCGGCATAAAAAATGTAAGATGGCGGAAGTAAATCCGCTCAAGCGCTACGGATGCGGAGGGGGATCGGATGGCGACGCTCGACAGGCAGGCTTGGCAGTTTCTGGTACAGGATGCGACTTTGGGGGCTGACGGAGGCGTCCATATCGTCGGCAATACCGGCGGCTATATGGGACACTCCTTCTACGAGAACACCACGCTAGTCGATACGATCCAGGCGGTGGGTGCCGAAGGCGATCCCATCCACTTCACGCTGAGCGGCTATGACGCCGACAAGTTTACGATCGACCAGGTGACCGGCGAGCTTCGCTTCCTGGTCGCGCCTGATGCCGAGGCGCCGAGTGGAAGCAGGCTGCCGACGGTCTATTATGTCGACGTCACTGCAAGCGACGGCGTGTCCAGCGACATGGTGAAGCTGGTGTACGGGATGATGAACGTCCTCGACGCGCCGACCTTCGTCACTCCTGCCGCGGTTTTGGTCGAGGAGAACCAGGTCGACGTGGTGTCGCTCGAGGCGCGCGATATCGACGGCGAGCAAATCAGCTATGCTATTGCGGGCGGCGCCGATGCGGCGCTCTTCACGGTCGATGGCTGGGGATATCTGCGCTTCAACCACGCGGCCGATTTCGAGGCGCCGGGGGATGCAGACGGCGACGGCGTGTACCAGGTCACCGTCGCGGCGACCGACCAGAGCGGAACGACGACCCAGGCGATGGCGATCACGGTCACCAACACGCCCTATGGGCAGATAGAATTCACGTCTGATGGCGGAGTCGAGGACGCCGAGGTCGATGTCGTCGAAGGGACGACGCTGATCACGACGGTCCATGCCACCAACAGCGAAGAGGGCATCGTTACCTATCGCTTTGCAGACTATGTCAGTTCGTCGTGGTTCACCCTCGATTCCGATACCGGGGAACTGCGCTTCAAGGTCACGCCCGAGTTCCACGATCCGGCGGACGGCGGAAGCAATGTCTACAGCGTCCAGGTGCTCGCGCACTCGGATTGGCATGTCGAGGCGCAGTGGATCACGATCAACGTCACCGAGGAGGTCGAGTTCGGCATCGTCTCGAACGGCGGCGGCGACACCGCCAGCGTAACGATTGCGGAGAACAGCGCCGTCGTGACGACGCTCGCCGCTGCCAACGGCGCCGGCGCGCCGCAATTCCATATCTTCGACGGCGCCGACGCCGCGCTGTTCGGGATCGACTATCAGGGCCAGCTACGGTTCTACATGGCGCCCGATTATGAGCATCCGGGTGATGCGAACGGCGATGGCATCTATGAAGTGACGGTTGCCGCGATCGATCGAAGCGCGGCGGGCGAAGTGCTCGCTTATGATTTCCAGACGCTGCGGATCAGTGTCGCCGATATCGGCATCCCGCGCATCCTCTTTGGCGACACCTATCCGAGCGGGATCGTCAGCGTCGCGGAGAATGGCAGCCTCGTCACCACGATCGCGGTCGAGGACCCGTCGGCCGATACGCGCTTCTCGATCGGCGGTGGTGCTGACGCGTCGCGGTTCGTCATCGACGCGCTAAGCGGCAGCCTGAGCTTCGTGGCGGCGCCCGACTACGAGCATCCGACCGACCAGAACCACGACAATATCTACGACGTCGTCGTGGTGGCATCTACGAGCCAATATGCCGATAGCCAGCAGGTTCGCGTCCAGGTCGAGGACATCAACGAGTTCGCGATCACTTCGTACGGCGGCGGGAGCACGGCCACAATCTCGGTCGCCGAGAACAGTAGCGTCGCAGCGACGATCACCGCCGGGGGCGTGGAGACACTCGACCACTTCGTAATCCTGGGCGGCACCGACGCCACGCGCTTCACGATCGATCCCCTGACCGGCGAATTGCGCTTCCGCGCCGCGCCGGATTTCGAGGCGCCGACCGATGCCAATCGCGACAATCGCTACGACGTGATCGTAACGGCGAAATCGACTGCGGGGAGCAGCGACACGCAGCGGCTGACGATCAGCGTAACCGACGTCATCGACACCGGGCAGCGGATCGAGGGCACCGCCGGCGCGGACCTGATCAACGAAACCACCAGCGTGGCCGGGCAGTCGCACGCGACGCAATGGGCCGATGGCATCTATGGGTTCGGCGGCAACGACCAACTCTTCGGCGGCGGCGGCGATGACTATCTCGACGGCGGGATCGGCAACGACATGCTGTGGGGCGGGGCGGGCGGCGACGACCTGTTCGGCGGCACCGGGGCGGACCAGTTCTGCTTCGCCGCGGCGAGCGACTCGCTGACGAACGATCGCGACCGCATCGTCGATTTCAAGCGCTCCGACGGCGACAAGATCAACCTGTCCGCGATCGACGCCAACCTCCTCGCTACCGGCAACCAGGCGTTCAGCTTCATCGGCGGGGCGGGGTTCAGCGGCGTGGCGGGCCAGTTGCGTGCGCAATATTCCGCGGGGCAGATGCTCGTCAGCGGCGACCTGAATGGCGACGGCGTCGCCGATTTCGGCTTCGCGCTGCAGGGCAATGTCTCGCTGATCGGAACCGACTTCTATCTCTAGGCGTCGTCCGCACGATGCGTGCGAACTTCGACCTCGAGCGCTTCGTGGCGGCGCAGGCGCCGGTATATGCGGCGGCGCTCGCGGAACTGCGGGCGGGACACAAGCGGACGCACTGGATGTGGTTCGTTTTCCCACAGCTCGCCGGGCTCGGCGCAAGCCCGACCGCGCAAGCCTATGCGATCCACTCGCGCGAGGAGGCCGAGGCGCATCTGCGGCATCCGGTGCTGGGGCCGCGGCTCTGCGAGGCGGCCGCGGCGGCACTGACGAGCGGGCGGAGCCGGGCGGAAATCTTCGGTTCGCCCGACGATCTCAAGTTCCGGTCGTCTATAACGCTATTTGAAGCGGTTGCGCCTTCCGAGGCGATCTTCCGCGAAGTGCTCGATCGTCTGTGCGACGGCGTACGCGATCCGCGCACGATCAGCGGCCTGGCACGCCTCTGGGGCGTCTGATCAGATCATATAAAGATATCTTTATATCTGACTTGCGCCTTCCCATCTGAATCGCTAGGGCGCCCGGATCGCGGCCGGCGAGTCCGGCGCTTACCCTTTTATCCCTGCTGGAGATCAGCCCGTGGCTACCGTGCTCGACAAGAACGACTACGTCATCAAGGACATCGAACTCGCCGCCTTCGGCCGCAAGGAAATCGAGATCGCCGAGACCGAGATGCCCGGCCTGATGAGCCTGCGCGAGGAATTCGGTGCAGCACAGCCGCTTAAAGGCGCACGGATCACTGGCTCGCTCCACATGACGATCCAGACCGCGGTGCTGATCGAGACGCTGACCGCGCTTGGCGCCGACGTCCGCTGGGCGACCTGCAACATCTTCTCGACCCAGGACCATGCCGCTGCCGCGATCGCCGCTGCCGGCATCCCGGTGTTCGCCGTGAAGGGCGAGAGCCTGGCCGACTATTGGGACTATGTCGGCGACATCTTCAACTGGGGCGCCGACGGCGACGGCACCACCGCCAACATCATCCTCGACGACGGCGGCGACGCGACGATGTTCGCTTTGTGGGGCGCCAAGCTCGAAGCCGGTGCGACGCTGGGCGAGCCCGAAAACGACGAAGAGGTCGAGTTCCAGCGCGCATTGAAGGCGTTCATCGCCAAGTATCCGGGCTACCTCACCCAGACGGTCAAGAACCTGAAGGGCGTGTCGGAAGAGACGACCACCGGCGTCCACCGCCTGTACGAGATCGCCAAGAAGGGCGAGCTGCCGTTCCCGGCGATCAACGTCAACGACAGCGTCACCAAGTCGAAGTTCGATAACCTTTATGGCTGCAAGGAATCGCTGGTCGATGCGATCCGCCGCGCCACCGACGTGATGCTCGCCGGCAAGGTCGCCTGCGTCGCCGGCTTCGGTGACGTCGGCAAGGGCTCGGCCCAGTCGCTCCGCAACGGCGGCGCACGCGTGCTCGTCACCGAGATCGACCCGATCTGCGCGCTGCAAGCGGCGATGGAGGGCTTCGAGGTCGTGACGATGGACGAGGCCGTCCAGCGCGCCGACATCTTCTGCACCGCGACCGGCAATGCCGACGTGATCACCGCCGATCACATGCGCGCGATGAAGCCGATGTCGATCGTCTGCAACATCGGCCACTTCGACAGCGAGATCCAGATCGCTGCCCTCTCGAACTATGAGTGGGACGAAGTGAAGCCGGGCACCGACCTGGTGAAGTTCCCCGACGGCAAGCAGATCATCATTCTCGCCAAGGGCCGCCTGGTGAACCTCGGCTGCGCGACCGGCCACCCGTCGTTCGTGATGTCGTCGTCCTTCACCAACCAGACGCTCGCCCAGATCGAGCTGTGGACCAAGGGTGAGAACTACAAGAACGAAGTCTATGTGCTCCCGAAGCACCTCGACGAGAAGGTCGCGGCGCTGCATCTCGAGAAGCTCGGCGTCAAGCTGTCGAAGCTCAGCCAGAAGCAGGCCGACTATATCGGCGTGCCGGTCGAAGGTCCGTTCAAGCCGGATCACTATCGCTACTAAGTCTTTTCGGCATCGACCGTGAAATTGGGCCGCGTCTCCACTGGAGGCGCGGCCCTTTTCGTTTGTGTTGTCGAGGATGTGTTGCTGTTATGCTACACCTGCGGCAGAACCGTCATGCGATGTTGCACTGCAGCGGGATCGGAAACATGACAGAAACGTAACGCTCAGAATCGTGGCGGCTTAGTTAAAAGGGGAATCCTCATGGCGTATTCTGTCATCCACTCGCGCAGGCCGGCCCGCGCCCGTCTCGCGATCGCGTCGTCGTTGCTCGCGCTGACGATGGGCGCGCCTGCGTTTGCGCAGGACGCTGCGACAGTGGAGGAAACCACCGCGGAGCCCGAAGGCGACATCGTCGTCACCGGCTCGCGCATCTCGCGCTCGGAGCTGTCGCTGCCCAACCCGGTTCAGGTCGTCACCGCCGAGACGATCCAGCAGTCGGGCAAGACCAACCTGACCGACTTCCTGATCAACAGCCCGGCACTGATCGGCTCGCAGAGCAACATCGACGTCGCGGGCTCGAACCTCGCCAACGCACAAAGCGTCGGCGTCAACCTGCTTGACTTGCGTAACCTCGGTGCTTCGCGCACGCTGACCCTGGTGGATGGCCGCCGCCATGTCGCCGGCACGCCCGGCGTCGCTGCGGTCGACATCAACACCATCCCCACCGATCTGGTCGAGCGCGTCGAGCAACTCACCGGCGGCGCCTCGGCGGTGTATGGCGCGGATGGCGTCTCGGGCGTGGTCAACTTCATCCTCAAGAAGGATTTCGACGGATTCCGGATCCGCGGCCAGAACAGCATCTCGCAGCGCGGCGACGCGGGCGAGCGCTTCATCGCGGCGACGGCGGGCAAGAACTTCGCCGATGGCAAGGGCAATGTCACCTTCGCGTATGAATACAACCAGACCGACCGGTTCAGCCAGAGCGATCGCCTGAACTACGGCCGGACCGGGCCGTCTTACTCGTTTGCGCGCAATCGCGCCGACTTCCCGGACGATCCCAACGTACCGGATCGCGTACTCTACACTGACCTGCGCTGGGCCGACAGCGCGCCGGGCGGCGCGATCGACCTCGATGGTGATGGCGTACCCGATCGCACGGGCGAGGGCGGCATTTACGATCCCGGCACCTATCTACCCGGCACCGCCTTCACGATCGGTGGCTCGAGCACGCCGCGCGAGACCTATTATGGCGATTTCACGCCGTACACCCGGCGCCACATCGGCAATGTGATGGCTCGGTACGAGTTCAGTCCGGCGTTCGAACTCTACGCCGAGGGCAAGTATGTCCGCTCGAAGGCGTATACCTTCGCGCAGCCGACCTACGACTTCTATACCGAGCTTGCGCCGGACAACGCATATCTCGCCCAGCGCTTCGGCTCCGATGGCGCGAACGGTGCGCTGGTCAGCCGCGACAATTTCGATTTCGGCATTCGCCGTTACGAGATGGAGCGCGAGCTGTTCCGCACGGTGGTGGGCGCGAAGGGCGAGATCGCCTCGAACCTCAACTACGATTTCTCCTATGTCTTCGGCCAGTCGACGCAGGAGAGCACCAACCGCAACGATCGCATCACCGACCGTTACTATGCGGCACTGGATGCAGTTTCCGACGGCGCGGGCGGCATCACTTGCCGGATCAATCTGCCCGGTCAGACGGCCATTCAGGGCAACAATTACGGTGGCCAGCCGGTCTATAACGGCGCGCCGCTGACCTTTACCAAGGGGCAGTGCGTGCCGCTCAACGTCCTCGGCCAGGGTTCGCCCTCGCAGGCGGCGCTCGACTTCGTCACCGTCGACCATAGCGCCTGGGCGCGCATCCAGCAGCACGTCGTCACCGGCGTACTCTCGGGCAATACGGGTTCGTTCTTCAACCTGCCCGGCGGCCCGGTCGGCTTCGCGATCGGCGGCGAGTATCGCAAGGAAAGCAGCAACTACATCCCGTCGGAATACAGCCTGGCAGGGCAGTTGATGGACGATGCGCCGGCGCGCATCGATCGCGGCAGCTTCGACGTCAAGGAAGCCTTCGCCGAGATCAATCTGCCGATCCTGGCGGACGTGACGCTTTTCCAGAATCTGTCGGTCGGCGGCGCGATCCGCCTGTCGGACTATTCGACCGTGGGCCGCACCACGACGTGGAACGTCAACGGCAGCTATTCGCCGATCCGCGACATCACCTTCCGCGGCACCTATTCGGAGGCGGTGCGCGCACCGAACATCACCGAATTGTTCGCCGGCGGCAGCGGCACCTATCAGTTCATCGTCGATCCTTGCGGCGTCGACCGCGTGGCGGAGGGCACGCAGTATCGCGCCGCCAACTGCACCGCCGCGCTGACGGCGCTGGGCGTCAACCCCGCTACGTTCGATCCGTCGAACGACTTCACTTCGCCGCAGAACAGCAGCCTGCTCGGCTTCCAGGGCGGCAACCGCACGCTCAGCGAGGAAACTGCCAAGACCTGGACGGCGGGCGTCGTGCTCCGTCCGAGCTTCGTGCCCGGTCTGAGCATCACCGCCGACTGGTACGACATCCGCCTGAAGCAGGCGATCCAGTATTCGACCGCGCAGGACGTCGTCGACCTGTGCGTCGATCAGCCGAACCTCGACAACATCTATTGCGACGTGATCAATCGCAGCGCGACCAACGGCTACATCTCGTTCTTCACGATCATTCCGGAGAACGTGGCGTCGTTCCAGACCGCAGGCCTGGACGTGACGCTGAACTACCGGTTCGAGCCGTTCGACAATCTCGGCACCTTCGCAGTCTCGTTCCAGGGCAATTACCTCGACAAGCTCGAGTTCGTTCCGACCGCAGGCGCGGACCCCGAGAACGAGCTCGATTCGTCGGTCTATCCAGCGCCCAAGTATAGCGCGATGTTCGACCTGACCTGGATCAAGGGGCCGCTGTCGATCAACTACGGTATCAACTGGCAGACCAAGACTCGCCGGGTCACTCGCGAGCAGCAGGCAGCCAACCCGGATTACATCGAGCCGGGCTATTTCTGGTACAAGGAGAAGTGGGACCACGAGCTCTACTTCAGCTACGACGTCGACGAGAACTTCAACCTCTATGGCGGCGTCAACAACCTGTTCGACTACAAGCCGGATGTCGGCGGCGTCGGCTATCCGATCAGCGCGACCGGGCGGGCGTTCTTCATGGGCGTCAAGGCCAAGCTGTTCTGACACAGCGCGCAGCGCTTGATTATGCAGCGCGGGTCGGAAAAGGGAAGGGGCTCGGCACTTGCCGGGCCCCTTTGCTTTGCCCGGCCGCACTGCGACAAGCATCCGCATGACTGCCTTCGCATATCTGGGCGCCGCGCTGGCGGAGATCGCCGGCTGCTTCGCCTTCTGGGCGTGGCTGCGGCTCGATCGATCGGTGTGGTGGCTGGTGCCGGGCATCGCCTCGCTCTGCCTGTTCGCCTATCTGCTCACCCTGGTCGATGCCGAGCATGCCGGACGGACCTATGCTGCCTATGGCGGGGTCTATATAGCCTCGGCGGTGGCGTGGCTGTGGCTCGCGGAAGGGATGCGGCCCGATCGCTGGGACCTCATCGGCACCGCGATCTGCCTCGCCGGTGCAGCGATCATCCTGTGGGGACCGCGGCCCGCATAGCCCGCGCGGAACGCCGCCTGCGCCGCCACGTTCTGCTCCCGACAGGGAGACGATGATGCGGGGCGAAACCTTCGCAAAGCTGATTCTGGGAGGCCTGGCGGTCTGTGCTTGCGGCGGCGTGGCCGGGATAGGCCTGGCCAACTACACCACTTCCGGCTCGTTCGAATTCTATCGCCAGGCATCGGCAAGTGCTTGGCAAGCCGAGCTTCCTGCGCAGACAGTGGTGGTCGAGTCCGCCGATCCGGGATTTGGGTCGGACCATCGCGCAACCGGGGCCGAGGGTGCAGCCGAGGAGATGCTCGCTTCGTTCGAACCCTGAGTTGTGAAGAATAGCGAAGCGAATCCCGATGCCGGGCACGCGCGCGATCGGATCGCCGAGATCCTGCGTACGGCCCTGGGCCCTCCAGACGAGGATGCGCTCGAGGACGAGACGCGGCGGCTGATGCTGCACCTCTCGATCGAGCCGCTGGCCAATGCCGCCCCGCTGCCCGACGATGCCGCCGGCCTCTCCGCGCGCAGGCCGCTGCTCCGGCGGCTGCTGGGCCGGCAGGATGGCGATATGCGGGCATAGACATACGCAAGTCGCTTTCCGATCCGCGGCGCTTTGCCTAAGGATCGTTTCATGATGGCGCAACGAAGCCGCGGAGAGACGGCTTGATCGAGATTCCGCAGTCGGCGGCGATAGGGGTAGGCGCGGTGCTCGCGCTGCTGCTGTTCGGCGCCACGTGGATCCTGTTTGCCGGGCTACGTGCTCGAGCCGAGGGGCGCGAGGCGACCGAGCGCAATGCGGTGCTGGCCGAGATGGTCGCGCGCTCGCCCGCCCAGGCGATGCTGGTCCGCCCCGATGGGCGCATCGAGGCGCCGCGGCGGCTCGCCGACTGGCTCGGGCTCGATCACCTGCCGCGCGAACTGGCCGACTTGGCCGGGATCGACAACGGACTGTACCCGGCGGATGCGACTGCACTAGAGGGGCATGTCCTCGCCGCGCAAAAGGCCGGGCAGCCCTTCACCTTGCCGGTGCAGGCACAGGGTTCCGAGCGCGCGCTGCTGGTCGTCGGCGAGCGGCTGACCGATGCCGCGCGGAGCGGCGTCGTCCTCTGGTTCCTGGACGCGACCGAGACCGAGAGCGAGATCGAGCGGCTCCAGATCGAGGCAAGCCGGCTGCGCGCGGCGTTCGACGCGCTCACCGCGCTGATCGAGGCGGCGCCGATGCCGATGTGGTATCGCGGGCCCGATTTGCGGCTGCTGATGGTCAATTCGGCCTATGTCCGAGCGGTCGAGGGCGGCGACAGCGAGGAAGTGGTGGCGCGCGGCGTCGAGCTGGTCGAGGGTGCCGGGCTGGGCGGGCCGCTCGCCAACGCCGCGATCGCGCGCGACACCGGCCAGCCGCAGACCGGCACGATGCCCGCGACGATCGGCGGCGCGCGGCGGATGCTGCGGCTCCATGACGTGCCGCTGCCCACCGGGGGGGTGGCGGGCTTCGCGATCGATATTGAGGAATATGAGCAGCTTCGCGGCGGCCTCAAGCGCTTCGGCGAGGCGCAGCGCGCGATGCTCGACCGGCTCTCGGCAGGCGTCGCGCAGTTCGCGCCCGATCGCAGCCTCGCTTTCTGCAACCAGCCGTTCCGGCGCATGTTCGCTATAAAGATGGAGTGGCTTGCCGACCGGCCCGAATTCGATCGCGTGCTCGATCGGATGCGCGAGACCAGCCGGCTGCCCGAGGTGCGCGACTACCCCGCGTGGAAGGCCGAGCGCCGTGAATGGTTCACCGCGCCCGACGCGGTAGAGGAGATTTGGAGCGTTTCGGGGACGCATCTGCGCGTCGTCGCCCAGCCCTTGCCCGAGGGCGGGCTGCTGCTGATCTTCGAGGACCGCACCCAGCAGTTCGAGCTCCAGCGCGAGCATGGCGAGATGCAGCAGGTCCGCACCGCGACGCTCGAGAGCCTCGCCGAGGCCGTCGGGGTGTTCGGCAAGGGACGGCTCCAGCTGTGGAACCGGAAGTTCCGCCAGGTCTGGGATTTCGAGGACGCCTTCCTCGACGGGCATCCCCAGATCGGCCAATTGGTCAAGGCCGTCGAGCGCAGGCTCGCCAACCCCGCCCGCGCCGAGGTGATCGGCGACCTGATCCGGCTCGCTGCAAAGGACCGCCAGACGCGCGGCAGCACGATCGCCTTTGCCGATGGCCGGCATTTCGACATCACCGCCGTCCCGCTGCCCGACGGTAACGCGCTGGTGACGATGCTCGACACCACCGATCACCACCGCGCCGAGCGCGCGCTGCGCGACCGCAACGAGGCGCTGGTCGCGGCCGACCGGGTCAAGACCGCGTTCGTCGCCAATATGAGCTACGAGCTGCGCACGCCGCTCACCTCGATCAAGGGGTTCAGCGAGATGCTCCACGGCGGCTTTGCGGGCAAGCTGACCAAGAGCGCCGTCGAATATACCGAGGCGATCCTGACCTCGGTCGATCGCCTCAGCGCGCTGGTCGACGACGTGCTCGATCTGACCCAGAGCGAGGGCGCACCGCTGGAGAAGCTGCCGGTCGACCTCGAGCTCGCCGCGCACACGGCGGCCGAGGCGATCGCGCCGCTCGCCAAGGCCAAGAAGATCGAGCTGGTGGTCGAGGATGCCGGAACTGCGGGCAGCGTGACCGGCGATCTCAAGCGGCTCCGCCAGGTCGTCGAGCATCTGCTGCGTCACGCGGTGGCCTGCACGCAGGAAGAAGGCCGCGTGCTGCTCCACCTCGACGGCAACGCCAAGGTCGCGCGCGTGATCGTGTCGGACAATGGGCCGGGGATGAGCAAGGACGCGGTCGCGCGGGCGTTCGACAGCTTCGCGACGCATGGCATCTCGCGCAGCGGTGAGCGCGCGCTCGGCCTCGGCATGCCGCTGGCGAAGCAGTTCGTCGAGGCGCATGGCGGCCGGATCGAACTGATCTCCGAGCCGGGCGAGGGGACGCTGGTGACGGTGGAGCTGCCGCGGTGAGGGGGCTCGCTTCTGCCCAAGACTCGCTCGCGCTCGGCGCGAAGCTCGCCGCGCTGGTCCGCCCCGGCGACGTTATCGCACTGTCCGGCCCGCTCGGCGCGGGCAAGACCAGCATCGCGCGCGGTTTGCTCGCCGCGCTCGGGCTGGAGGAAGAAGCGCCGTCCCCAAGCTTTGCGATCGTCCAGCCCTACGCCCCGCCCGAAGTTCGTTTCCCGGTGCTCCATGTCGACCTCTACCGGATCGAGGACCCAGGCGAAGCCGAGGAACTCGGCCTCGACGACGCCCGCTACGATTCGCTGCTGATCGTCGAATGGCCCGAGCGGTTCGACGCATCCACCTGGCACGATGCGCTGTGGCTGAGCCTGGAAGTGAAGCCGGACGGCGCGCGCGGCTTGACAGCGAAGGTGCCCTCGGCATGGGAGGATCGATGGCCCCTGATATGAACCCGCCCGCCGCGGCGCCCGATTTCCTGATTGCTGCCGGATGGGAAGGGGCCGAGATCCGCCCGCTCGCCGGCGACGCCTCGTTCCGCCGCTATTTCCGCGTCGTCCACCACGATCGCAGCGCGATCCTGATGGACGCGCCGCCGCCGCACGAGGATCCGCGCCCGTTCATCTCGATCGCGCGCTGGCTCACCGAGCGCGGCTTCGCGGCTCCTGAGATCCTCGCCGAGGACCTGGGCGAAGGCCTCGTCCTCCTCCAGGATTTCGGCGACGCCCGGCTGCGCGAGACCGTCGACGCCGCGCCCGAGAGCGAGTTGCGGCTCTACGAGGAAGCGGTCGAGCTGCTCGTCCGCCTCGGCCAGCACGATGCCGCCGACATCCGCCCCTACGACCTTGCCGAGTATCAGCGCGAGGCGGCTTTGCTCCCCGAATGGTACACGCCTGCGCTCGGCCTCGAAGTCGATATGCCCGGCTATACCGACGCCTGGGACCAGGTGCTCGCCCCCCTGCTGGCCGACCACACCCCGGTCACCGTGCTGCGCGACTATCATGCCGAGAACATCATGCTGATCGAGGGCAGCGAGACGCTCGGCCTGCTCGATTTCCAGGACGCGCTCGCTGGCCACCCGGCCTACGATCTCGTCTCGCTGCTCCAGGATGCCCGCCGCGACGTGCCCGCCGAGCTCGAGACCGCGATGCTCGATCGCTACAAGCGCATCACCGGCGCGGGCGACGCCTTCGACGTGGCCTATCACGTCCTCGGCGCGCAGCGGAACGCCAAGATCGTCGGGATCTTCACCCGGCTGTGGAAGCGCGACGGCAAGCCGCGCTATCCCGGGCTGTGCCCGCGCGTCTGGGGCTATCTCGAACGCGACCTCAGGCATCCCGCGCTCAAGCCCGTCGCCGACTGGTTCGACGCCAACGTGCCGGCGGAAATGCGCGGCGACCCGCTGGCGATCGTCGGCGAATGACCGCGATCTATTCGCTGCGGCCGCAACCCGATGCGGCCGTGCCCGAGACTGCGATGGTGATGGCCGCCGGGCTCGGCAAGCGGATGCGCCCGCTCACCGCGACTCGTCCCAAGCCGCTGGTCGAAGTCGCCGGCAAGACGCTGATCGACCACACCTTCGATCACCTTCGCAGCGCGGGCGTCAAGCGCGCGATCGTCAACGTCCACTATCTTGCCGACCAGATGGAGGCCCATCTCAAGGCTCGCGTGAAGGACGTGGACCTCGTCATCTCCGACGAGCGCCGGCAGCTGATGGAGACCGGCGGCGGCATCGTCCAGGCGCGCGCGCTGATCGGCGACAAGCCGTTCCTCTGCGTCAACAGCGACAATCTGTGGGTCGACGGCCCGGTCGACGCGATCCGCGCGCTCGCCGCGCAATGGGACGAGGCAAAGATGGACGCGCTGCTGCTGCTCGTCCCGCTGGCACGCGCGAACTGCCACAAGGGGCAGGGCGATTTCCGCCTCGACGCGATGGGCCGGATCACCGAGCGGCGGAAGCCCGGCCGGCTCGCGCCGTTCGTGTTCATCGGCGTGTCGATCCTCTCGCCCCGGCTGATCCGCGACTGGCCCGAGGGGCCGTTCTCGACCAATTTGTTCTTCACCCGCGCACTTGAGGCGGGGCGGCTGTGGGGCGTGGTCCACCAGGGGCTGTGGTTCGACGTCGGCACGCCGGCCGCAGTGGGCGCTGCGGAGGCCGTGCTGGCGGAGATGTGATCGATAGCCCCTCCCCTTTCAGGGGAGGGGTTGGGGTGGGGCAGACTTCCCAAGCACCAGTCTCTGTGAGACACAGCCCCACCCCCAACCCCTCCCCTGAAAGGGGAGGGGCTTTAAGAGTGCTAATGCCTGACCGCCTCCATCTCTACACCATCCCGCCGCACCGCGCCTTCGCCGATGCGCTGGCGATCGGGCTGATCCGGCGGTTCGGCAGCGATCCGCTCAGGCTCGCGCGCGGGCTGGTGCTGCTGCCCAACAACCGCGCCAAGCGCGCGATCCAGGACGCCTTCGTCCGCGCGAGCGACAAGGGGCTGCTGCTCCCGCGGCTGGTCGCGGTCGGCGATCCGGAGCTCGACGAAGCGGTGTTCGACACCGCCGGCGACGACGATCCGATCCCCCCCGCGGTCGAGCCGCTCCAGCGGCGGATGATCCTCGCCCGGCTGATCCAGGAGGCGGGATCGCCGGTCGATGCCGCGGAAGCGGTGCGGCTGGCCGGCGATCTCGCCACTACGCTCGACCAGTTGCTGATCGAGGAAGTTGCCCCCCGCGCGCTCAGGGAAATCGAACTCAGCCAGGAACTGTCGGCGCATTGGGAGCGCTCGCTGGCACTGTTCGAAGTGGTGCTGACGCGCTGGCCGAGGGAGCTTGCGCGGCTCGGCCGGATCGACTTGGCCGAGCGCCGCCGCCGGCTGATCGACAAGGTGGCAAAGCGCTGGCGCACTGCCCCGCCCGAGGGCTTCGTCTGCGCCGCCGGCGTCGCCGCGCCGGCCCCCGTGTTCGCGCGCCTGCTGCGCAGCGTTGCCGGGATGCCGCACGGGATGGTCGTGCTGCCCGGCCTCGCCACTGCGCTCGGCGACATGGAATGGGACGCGCTCGGCCCGCACAAGCCCGATCCCGTCACTGGCCGGCGGCGGCGCAGCCTCGAAAGCCATCCGCAATTCCACCTCAAGCTGCTGCTCGATCGGATGGGCGTGCATCGCAGCGAGTTCGATCCGTGGCGTGTTGCCAGCGATCACGATGCGCCGCCCGCGCGCAGCAAGGCGATCGCCTCGGCGATGGCGCCGCCCGAGCTGACGCATGGCTGGACATCGCTGCCCGCTGCCGAGCGGCGGCTCGACGGCGTGCGCGCGCTCGACGTCGCGACGCCGGCCGAGGAGGCGCAGGGAATCGCGCTGGCGCTGCGCGAGGTGCTGGAGACGCCCGAGCGCACTGCCGCCTTGGTCACCCCCGATCGTGCGCTTGCCCGGCGGGTGGCGGCGCATTGCGCACGCTGGGGGATCGCGGTGGACGATTCCGCCGGCCAGCCGCTATCGATCCTGCCGCCCGGCACGCTGCTGCTCGCGCTCGCCGATGCCGCCGCGCAGGGCTTCGCGCCGCTGCCTTTGCTGACCCTGCTCAAGCACCCGCTGGTGATGGCGGAGCGGCGCGCCGAGTGGCTCGAAGGTGCCCGCCTGCTCGATCGCGCGCTGCGCGGCCCGCGCCCCGCGCCGGGGCTCGCCGGGATCGACCGCCACCTTGCCGAGCAGGAGGGCCGGGACGGCCATCTCCGCCGCGCGGCACTGCGCTGGTGGCCTGAGGCGCGCGCGCTGCTCGAACCGCTGGAGGCAGTGTTCGCCGGCGGGCCGCAGCCGGTGCCGGCCTTGCTCGCCGCACTGCGCGAGACTGCGCAGGCGCTGGGTGGCGATGCGCTCTGGGCACGTGCCGAAGGGCGCGAAGCGGCGAGCCTGCTCGACGCTGCCGAGCGCGAGGCAGCGTTCGGCCCCCCGCGTGCCGAGCCAGAGGCGCTGGCGCCGCTGCTGCGCACGCTGATGGAGGAGGTTGCGGTGCGCCCGCCCCAGGGAGGGCATCCGCGGCTCGCGATCCTCGGCCTGATCGAGGCGCGGCTGCAGACCGCCGACCTGATGATCCTCGGCGGGTTGAACGAAGGCGTGTGGCCGGGCCTGCCCGCGCCCGACCCCTGGCTCGCCCCGCGCATCCGCGCCGAACTGGGGCTGCCGGGTCTCGAACGCCGCATCGGCCTCTCGGCGCACGACCTGGCGGGAGCCCTCGGCGCCCCCGAAGTGCTGCTCACCCGCGCCCGGCGCGATGCCAGCGCGCCGACGATTGCGTCAAGGTTCTGGCTGCGGCTCGAAGCGCTGTCGGGCGGTCTCGAACGCGCCGACGCGATCGAGGCCTGGCTGCGCGCGATCGACGCGCCGGGCCGTCACGAACCCGCCGAGCGTCCCGCCCCGCAGCCACCGGTCGAACAGCGCCCCAAGGCGCTGTCGGTCACCGAAGTCGATCGCCTCAAAGCAGACCCCTACGCCTTTTACGCCCGCCGGATGCTGCGGCTGATGCCGCTCGATCCGGTCGATGCCGATCCCAGCGCGGCGTGGCGCGGCACCGCGGTACACGAGGTTCTTCAGAAATGGTTCGAGCACGACGATTGCGCGCCCGAGCGGCTGCGCGATCGTGCCGAGGCGATGCTCGCCGACGAGCGCACCCACCCGATGATGCGCGCGCTCTGGGCGCCGCGGCTGATGGAGGCGATCGACTGGATCGCGACGCAGATCGCCGCCGATCCCTCCCGGAAGGTAATCGCGGTCGAGAAACGCGGGGTGATCCCGTTCGGCGGGGTGGAACTCAGCGGCACGTTCGACCGGATCGACCGGATGGCCGACGGCAGTCTGGCGATCGTCGACTACAAGACCGGCAAGCCGCCGAGCCTCGCCGCGGTGCGCGAGGGGTTCAGCCTGCAATTGGGGCTGCTCGGGCTGATCGCCGAACGCGGCGGGTTCGATGGCATCGAGGGGCGGGCCAAGCAGTTCGAATATTGGTCGCTGTCGAAGAACAGCCGGGGGGCGTTCGGCTATGTCGAAAGCCCGTGCGATCCGCGGCGGCGCGAGTATCTGCCGGCCGACGAATTCGTCGATCGGGCGGTGGCGCAGTTCGAGGGCGCGGCGCGCGAATGGCTGACCGGCGACGCGCCGTTCACGGCCAAGCTCCACCCCGATTATGCGCCGTATGCGGAATACGACCAGCTGATGCGGCGGGACGAGTGGTATGGCCGTGATTGAGGTCCCTCTTCTTGCTCCCCTCTCTGAAAGGGAGGGGCTGGGGGTGGGTGCGCGGCCCGCAGGGTCGCGCTTGACGCCAGCCGAGGGAGGCTCGCTGCGCGCGCCACCCGATCATCCTTCCCTTTCAGAGAGGGGAGCCTGGTGAGCGTCCGCCCCCTCCACCCCCTGAAGGGCAACCAGCGCCGCGCCAGCGATCCCGCGCGCCACATCTGGCTCTCCGCTTCGGCGGGCACTGGCAAGACCCAGGTGCTCGCCGCGCGCGTCTGGCGGCTGCTCCTCGCCGGCACCGATCCCGGCGCGATCCTGTGCCTGACCTTCACCAAGGCCGGCGCCGCGGAAATGTCCGAACGGATCACCAGCCGCCTCGCGCGCTGGGTCCGCGCGAGCGATGCCGAGCTGGTCGCCGATCTCGAGGCTCTGGGCGAAAGCATCGCCCCCGAAGGCCGCGCCCGTGCCCGCACGCTCTTCGCCAAGGTGCTCGACGCGCCGGGCGGCGGCATCCGCATCCAGACGATCCACAGCTTCTGCCAGTCCTTGCTCTCGGCCTTCCCGGTCGAGGCAGGACTCGTCCCCGGCTTTCGCCCGCTCGACCAGCGCGAGGAGGCCGTGCTCGCGCGCGAGGCGCTGGCCGAGATGCTTGTCGATGCGTCTCGCGAAGGGCGCACTGCGATGATCGACGCGGTCGGCGCGCTCAGCCTTCGGCTCGGCGAGGGCAAGGCCGAGGCATTTCTCAAGCTTTGCGCATCGAACGGCGAGGCAATGGCGGCGCTGCCCAGCGGCATCCAGCCCTTCCTGCGCCGCGCGCTCGACTTGCCGAGCGGCGACATCGCCGCCGAGATCGAGCGAAGCTGCGGCGACGACGCCTTCGATCTCGGGAGCCTGCGCGAAGTCGCCGCAATGAACGCCGCCTGGGGCACCAAGTCGGGCCTCGGACGCGCCGAGGAAATCGCGATGTGGCTGACGCTGCCGCCTGCGCGGCGCGCACTGCGGCTCGCCGATCTCCATTCGGTCTGGGCCACCGCCAAGGGCGAGCCGCGCTCGTTCGGCAAGGGCCAGGCGCCGCAGGAGCCGGGCTATGCCGATCTGGCGATGCGGCTCCACGGGCGGTGCGCCGCGCTGCTCGGCATGAAGGTTCAGGCCGAGTTCGCCGACCTGCTCGCGCGCGGGCTCGAGGCGGGCCGCGCCTATGCCGACACCTACGCGCGCGCCAAGCGCCGCGTCGGCGCGGTCGATTTCAACGATCTGATCCGCAAGACCGTCGCCTTGCTCGGCGAGCCCGGCATGGGCGAGTGGGTGCGCTACAAGCTCGATCAGGTCACCGAGCACGTGCTGATCGACGAGGCGCAGGATACCAATCCCCAGCAATGGGCGATCGTCAGCGCGATCGCCGACGAGTTCTTCGCCGGGCAGGGCGCGCGGGGGGAGGCAGTGCGCACGCTGTTCACCGTCGGCGACTACAAGCAGGCGATCTTCGGCTTCCAGGGCACCGACCCGATCTATTTCCGCGCCGCGTTCGAGCGCTTCTGGCAGCGCTCGCGCGTCCAGGCCGAGTTCGATGTCGAGGCGGCCGAGCTGGAGTCGCTGTCGCTTACCCACAGCTTCCGCTCGACGCGTCCGGTGCTGGAGTTCGTCGATGCCGCGCTCGGCGGATTGCCCGAACCGGGGATGGGCGACCTCAGCGACGCCGAGCCACATGCCAGCGAAGTCCCCGGGCCGGGGACAGTGACGCTGTGGCCGGCGACGGTCGAGGGCGGCACCGAAGCCGACGAGGAGGAATGGGTCGGCGACACCACGCGGAAACTCGCCGGCGACATCGCGCGGGCGATTCGCGACTGGCTGGCGCAAGGGCTGATGCTCGAGAGCAAGGGCCGTCCGCTGCGCCCCGAGGACGTGATGATCCTCGTCAAGCGCCGCGGCGAGCTCGCGTCGCTGATCGTCGCCCGGCTCTATGCCGAGGGGGTGCCGGTGGCCGGGGTCGATCGGCTGCGGCTCAATGCGCCGCTCGCGGTGCAGGATCTGCTCGCCGCGATACGCTTCGTGCTCCAGCCCGAGGACGACCTGTCACTCGCGTCGCTGCTCGTCTCGCCGCTGATCGGCTGGAGCCAGGAGGATCTGATGCAGGTCGCGCTACGGCCGAAGGGCGCGTCGCTCTGGTCGCACCTGCGCGCCGTCGCCAGGGACCGGATCGGCCCGCTCGAAGCGCTGCTCAACCGCGCCGACTTCACCACGCCCTATCGCTTCCTCGAGGAAATCCTCTCGGGCGCGCTCGACGGGCGGCGGAAACTGCTGCTCCGTCTCGGCGAGGAAGCGCGCGATCCGATCGAGGAACTGCTCAACGCCGCGCTCAATTTCGAGAATGTCGCGACGCCATCGCTCCAGCGCTTCCTCGACTGGTTCGATCGCGGCGATGTCGAGATCGTCCGCGACGCCGCCCAGCCCGCCGGCGCGGTGCGGGTGATGACCGCGCACGGCGCCAAGGGGCTCCAGGCGCCGCTGGTGATCCTCGCCGACGCCACGGTCGATCCGACGCGGTCCCCGCGCGATTTCCTGCTCTGGGCGCCCGAGGACCACGACGCCGCGCCGTTCCCGATCTTCCGCCCGCGCGCCGCGGAGCGTGGCGGACCGCTCGATAGCGTGCTCGATCGCGCCGATTCGCGCGAACTCCAGGAACATTGGCGCCTGTTCTACGTCGCGGCGACGCGCGCCGAGGAGCGGCTGGTCATCGCCGGCGCGCTCGGTCCCCAGGCCAAGGGCGAACCGCCCGTCGCCAGCTGGTACGCCGCCAGCGCCCGCGCCCTCGATACGCTCGGCGTACCCGAGGGAGCGGTTCGCGAGTATCGCGGGCGGAACCCTGCTGCTCCGGTCGCCGCGCTTCGGGGCGAATCCAAAGCCGAATCATCGCCCCCCGCGCTCCCTGACTGGCTCGCCCGCCCGGCGCCGCAGGAAGCCCGCCCGCCACGCCCGCTCGCCCCCTCGTCGCTCGGCGACGACAGCGTCGCCGATCCGCCGCCGACGCCCGCGACGCGCCGCGCCGCCGAGCGCGGCCGGCTGCTCCACGCATTGTTCGAGCGGCTCCCCGCCCTGGCGCCCGAGACCCGCGCCGCCGCCGCCGAGCGCTGGCTCGCAGGCCCCGGCGGCGTCACCGATGCCGAGGCGCGCCGCGAGATCGCCGGCGCCGCGCTGGCGGTGATCGAGGATCCGCGCTTCTCGACCCTGTTCACTCCAGATGCGCTCGCCGAGGCACCGATCGCCGCAGTGGTCGAGAGCGGGCTGGTCGTCTCGGGCACGGTCGACCGGCTGGTCGTCGCGGGCGACGTGGTGCGCATCGTCGATTTCAAGACCGGGCGGCGCGCGCCCGCGACGCTCGACGCGATCCCGCCCTACCATCTTCGCCAGATGGCCGCCTATGCCGCGGCGCTGGCAGTGATCTTCCCGGGCAAGCGGATCGAGCCGGCCTTGCTCTACACCGCGGGGCCGACGCTCCACCTGCTGCCGCCCGATCTGCTCGCGGCGCACAAGGCCGACTTGGTCGCGGCGGAGCAAAGCTTGGCTTCGCGCGCTTGAGCCGGAACCCCGGCGCACATAGATAACGCACAAGACTCACTCAGGAGACGTTTCATGGCCACTCAGGCTACCACCGATGCCAGCTTCGACGCCGATGTCCTCCAGGCCGACAAGCCTGTGCTCGTGGACTTCTGGGCCGAATGGTGCGGCCCCTGCCGGATGATCGCCCCGGCGCTCGAAGAGCTCGCCACCGAGCTCGGCGACAAGGTCCAGATCGTCAAGATCGACATCGACGCCAATCCCGAAGCGCCGACCAAATACGGCGTGCGCGGCATCCCGACGATGATCCTGTTCAAGAATGGCCAACAGGCCGCGACCCAGGTCGGCGCGCTGCCCAAGAGCGCGATCAAGCAGTGGATCGAGCGCGAGCTCTGATCGGCTGAACCCGGCAGGCCGCCCCCTCCGGCGGCGCGGCCTGAACCGGATCTGCACGACATCACCATGATGCGCTGACGCCGGCCACCGGTCGGTCGGCACATCGCCGCGCGATGAAACTCCCCGAACATCGGGAGTTTCACATGCGCTTGCGACTATCTTCCAGCTTCCTCGCCAAGGTCGCCGCCGCGGGCGGGCTCGTCCTGCTCGCCGACCGGCTGTTCTGGGCGGGGGAGGGGATCGGCTCCAATCTCGGCATCTTCGCGCTCGCCTGGGCGCTGGCGACGCTGGCGCTGAGCCCTGCGGCCTGGCGCGACCGGCGTAGCTGGATCGCCGCGGCAGGCGCACTGCTGCTCACATTGCCTCTGCTCGACAGTCCCGGACCGATCGCCTTCCTGCTGTTCGGCACCTGCCTGGCGACGGCGGTGCTGCTGCCCCGCATGACGCGGTTCGGCCATGCCGGCAGCTGGGTTCTGCGGTTGCTCCTCCAGGGCGTGGTCAGCCTGATCGGTCCGTGGCGCGACCTGATCCGGCTCCGCAAGCCGTTCAGCCGGGGCCTGCCCCGCCAGCGCATCCTGCCGCTGCTGCCCTTGCCGCTGTTCGGCGGCGTGGTGTTCCTCGCGCTCTTCGCCAACGCCAATCCAGTGATCGGCGACGCGCTGGTCGCGCTCGGCACCCCGCGGTTCGAGGATGCGACGATCGGGCGCATGCTCTTTTGGGGCGTGATCCTCACCGCGGTCTGGACAACGCTGCGCCCGCGCCGGCTGCGCCTCGTCTCGAACCTGCCGGAAGCGACCATGCCCCAGGCGCTGCCCGGCGTGACCACCGGCTCGGTGCTGCTCGCCTTGCTCACCTTCAACGCGCTGTTCGCGCTGCAGAACGGGCTCGACATCGCCTTCCTGTGGAGCGGCGCGCCGCTGCCTGCGGGCGTGAGCCTTGCCGAATATGCCCATCGCGGCGCCTACCCGCTGATCGCCACCGCGCTGCTCGCCGGGCTGTTCGTCCTCGTCGCGCTGCGGCCGGGGTCGGAGACTGCCAAAGTTCCCGCGATCCGTCGGCTGGTGGTCCTGTGGGTCGCGCAGAACGTCTTCCTCGTCGCGTCGAGCATCCTCCGCACGATCGACTATGTCGAAGTCTATTCGCTCACCGAACTGCGTATCGCCGCCTTGCTGTGGATGGCGTTGGTCGCGCTCGGGCTGGTGCTGATCCTGTGGCGGATGTTGCGCGGGCGAAGCGCGGCCTGGCTCATCAACGCCAATGCCGGTGCCGCGCTGCTGGTCCTGGCCGCCTGCACGATGGTCGATTTCGGTGCGGTCTCCGCCGCGTGGAACGTCCGCCACGCCCGCGAAATCGGTGGCAAGGGGGCGGGCCTCGACCTCTGCTATCTCGCCTGGCAGGGGCCCTCGGCGCTGAGGTCGCTCGTCGCGCTCGAGCTGGAGAACGACCTCGATCCCGGCTTCGCCGAGCGCATCGCCTGGGTCCGGCATCGCGTGCTGACCGACACGATCGAGCGTCAGCGCGGCGGCGAGTGGATCCGGCGCAACGACCGCCGCCTCCGCCAGGTCGCGGCGATGCTCGCCGGCCGCAAGCTTCGCGCCAGCCCCGGCGACGGCCCGGCCGGACGCCATTGCGACGGCACCCCGTTCACTCCCGAACCGGCGCCGGCCCTAAGCGCATCGCCGCTGCCGAACCGGATGCCCACGCCCACACCATTGACGAACGAGGCCGTGCGATGATCCTATGCCCCATGCCGCGCACCATCCTGATCGCCGACGACGATCCGCACATCCGCCAGCTGCTCGCCTTCGCCTTCGCCAAGGCCGGGCTCGACACGCTGGAAGCCGATGATGGTGTGGCAGTCCTGAGCCTCGTCGAAAGCCGGCACGTTGATCTCGTCGTGCTCGACATCAACATGCCGCGGATGGACGGGCTCGAGACGTGCCGGCGGCTGCGCACCGCCGGCGACCTGCCGATCCTGTTCCTCTCCTCGCGCGACGACGAGATCGATCGCGTGCTCGGGATCGAGCTGGGTGCCGACGATTATGTCGTCAAGCCGTTCAGCCCCCGCGAAGTCGTCGCGCGTTCGATGGCGATCCTGCGCCGCACTGGCGCCAAGCCCGTCGCGGCCGATGACGGCCGCCGGATCGACCACGGCCGCCTCGCGCTCGACGTGGACGGCTGGCGCGCGACCTGGGCGGGAACCGAGATCGCGCTGACCGTCACCGAATTCTCGATCCTGCGCACCCTCGCGGTGATGCCGGGCAAGGTGTTCAGCCGCGACGCGATCATCGATCGCCTCCATGGCCCCGGCTTCGCAGTGACCGACCGCACGATCGACAGCCATATCCGCAACCTGCGCGCCAAGTTCGCCCAGATCGGCGGCACCGACATCATCGAGACACGCGCGGGCGTCGGCTACCGCATCGGGAGCTGCGCGGGCGCGCCGGCGTGATCGGACGCGCCAAGGCGTTCCTGAAGCGGCATTGGCCCGCGCTCCGGCTGCGCACGATCCTGTTCGGCACGCTGCTGTTCACCGCGGCACTGCCCGGCGTCGGCGCGCTGTTCCTGCGCGTCTACGAGAACACGCTGGTCCGCCAGACCGAGGCCGAGCTGATCGCGCAGGGTGCCGCCCTGACCGGCGCCGCGCAGGCGTTGTGGCCGGGGGCGGCGCCCGGCACCCTTGATCCGCGCCCCTATCGCCCCGAAGGCTCGACGATCGACTTGCGCACCACGCGCGTGCTCGACGAACGCCCGCGCGCATCGGAGGCCGCCACGATACCCGATCCGGCGGCGATCGACATGGCGCGGCGGCTGCAACCGATCGTCGCCGCGACCGCGCGCACCACGCTCGCGTCGGTCCAATTGGTCGATGCCCGCGGGACGATCATACTCGGCTACCAGGCCGGCCGTTCCTATTCCAGATTGCCCGAAGTGGCGGCGGCGCTCCAGGGCAGGGTCGGCACCGTGCTGCGCACCAATGGCGCCTATTCCCAGCGCTACGCCTTCGAATGGCTCAGCCGCGCCTCGTCGCTGCGCATCCACCATGTCCGGCCGATCGTGGTCGACGGGCGCGTGGTCGGCGCGTTGTTGCTCTCGCGCTCGCCGCGGGCGCTGTTTCGCGGACTCTACGAGGATCGCGGCAAGATCCTGCTCGGCATCGCGCTGATCTTCGGCACCTTGCTGGGCCTGACCGGGCTGCTCTCGCGCGGCATTGCCCGCCCGATCGAGGCGCTGGGCGACGCGACCCGGCGCGTGGCGAGCGGCACCGGGACGGTACCGCAAACCCCGGCCACCGCTGCGATCGAGATCCGCGCGCTGTTCGAGGATTTCCGCGCGATGGCCGCGACGATCGACCGTCGCTCGCATTATCTCCGCGACTTCGCCGCCTCGGTCAGTCACGAGTTCAAGACCCCGCTCGCCGGCATCTCGGGCGCGATCGAGTTGTTCGAGGACCATGGCGCAACGATGACGCCCGAGGAGCGCGAACGCTTCCTCGGCAACATCAAGGCCGATGCCGCGCGGTTGTCGCAGCTCGTCACCCGGCTGCTCGACCTCGCCCGTGCCGACATGGCGCAGCCCGACCCCGATGTCGCGGTCGATGCACTCGCGGTAATCCGCCAGGTTACCGACGCACAAAGTGCGGCGGACTTCCGGGTGATATTGGGAGCGAGCGACGCGGCGACCGTGGCGGTCCAGGCTTCGACGGTCGAGGCCGTGGTCACCACGCTGCTCGAAAACGCCCGCCAGGCCGGGGCCAGCGAAGCCAAGATCGACCTGGAGCGAAAGGGCGATGCGCTGGAGATCGCCGTGACCGACAATGGCCGCGGCATCGCCCCTGCCGATGCCGAGCGCATCTTCGAGCCGTTTTTCACCACCCGCCGCGCCGCAGGCGGCACCGGGCTGGGGCTGGCGATCTCGATGTCGCTGCTGCGCGCAGGGGGAGGGGGGCTGGCGCTCGATCCCGAGGCGAGCGGCACCCGCCTCGTCGTCACGCTTCCGGTTGCGCGCTAAGCAAATCTCCCCTCCCTGAAAGGGAGGGGCCGGGGGTGGGTGCGCGCGTCTGCGCGCCCAAAGAATCTATCGCCAAGCATCGAAGCTTCGGCCAGGGCATCGAGCCCTGGCCGAAGCTGAAACCCACCCCTAACCCCTCCCTTTCAGGGAGGGGGATTTGGTGGTCCATCTACTCCCGCACGCTAACCCCGGCCCGGTCTCCCAGCGCCCCGCTCTGCAACAGCGTAATCCGCCGCCGCGCCGCATCGATCACCCCTTCGCTCTCCCACCGGCTGACGATCCGGCTCACCGTGTGCAACGTCGTCGCAGTCAGCTCGGCGAGCTCCTGCCGCGAGATGTCGACCGATTTCGCGTCGTTGTCGGTCAGCCGCAGCACTGCGCGCGCGAGCCGCTGCTCGACCGGCTGGGTCGAGACCTCGTGCAGCCTCTGGAGCATCTCCTCGTTGCGCAGCGAGATGAAGCGCATCGTGTTGGCCGCCAGCGCCGGATGGTCGTACAGCATCGACAGCGCGCGCTCGGCCGGCCAGCTCAGCGTCTTGACCGGCGTCACGGCCGAGGCGGTGGCGGGGTAGGGCGTGTGTTGCACCACCGCGGCGACCCCGGGCAGGTCGCCGGGCCCGAGCAGGTGGACCGTCATCGCGGTGCCGCGCGGAGAGGTACGCCAGACGCGGACCTGTCCTCCCAGGATCACCAGGAACTGCGATGCCGCATCCCCTTCGCGGATCAGCGCCTCCCCCGGAGCATGGCTGCGGCGTCCGCCGCCCTCGAGCAGCTGCGTGAGCAGCTCCTGCGGCAGTCCCTCGAAGAAGAGGCCCGTTGGCGATGTCATGCCCCTTCATCGCGCGTCGCAAACGCTGCTTCTTTGATCGCGGACAAATTCAGCCGGTTCGCGAAGTGCAATGGGCAGTGCCAAGCTGGCCGGGCAATCTCGTGCGGTCAGAAGCGCGGGGTGACCCATGCCGATCGGCGCATTCGCTGCGATCTTCGCTTTTCTGATCCTGACCACTTTCGCGTCCGGATATTGGCTCCTGCTGCGCGCCAACGCCATCGCGCGCGAGGCCGATACGCCCGATAACGAAATCGTGCCGGGGCGCACGCGTCCGCCGTCGCGGCGGACCTCGCGCACCGGCCTCTGGACGGCCGCCGCATTGTTCGGTGCCTCCTGCATCGGGCTCGGCACTTTCCTCGCGCTGTATGTCAGCGGGGCGATCGCGTCGGACTGGACCGCGAACGATCCCACCGTCCAGCGGCCATGACCGCGCACTTCACTTCTTCTCTGGGGCATTTGATCCATGGATAACGCCGTCACCGGCGCCGGGGGCTGGTTGCTGCTCGGCATCGTCGCGCTCTTCGCGGCAGCCGCAACCGCCGATACCGGCTTTGCCATCCACATGGGCATCTTCGCGCTTGCGGGGATCGCCGCGGGCTTCATCACGATGCGTGGGGTCGCCCGCGATCCGGTGACCGGCACCGTCGCCAAGCGCGCGGTCGCCTCGCGCTATGACGACGACGTGATCCGCTGGGGCGTGATCGCCACCCTGTTCTGGGGCGTGGTCGGCTTCCTCGTCGGGGTAGTGATCGCGTCGCAGCTCGTCTTCCCCGATCTCAACCTCGGCGAATATCTCAATTTCGGCCGGATCCGCCCGCTGCACACCTCGGCAGTGATCTTCGCTTTCGGCGGCAACGCGCTGATCTGCACGAGCTTCTACATCGTCCAGCGCACCTGCCGCGTCCGGCTGGCGTTCCCCGGCGTCGCCAAGTTCGTGTTCTGGGGATACCAGCTGTTCATCGTGCTGGCGGCGACCGGCTATGTCCTCGGCATCACCCAGTCGAAGGAATATGCCGAGCCCGAATGGTATATCGACCTGTGGCTGACCGTCGTGTGGGTCGCGTATCTCGTCGTGTTCGTCGCGACGATCGTGCGTCGCGCAGAACCACATATCTACGTCGCCAACTGGTTCTTCCTCGCCTTCATCCTGACGATCGCGATGCTGCACATCGTCAACAACCTGGCGATGCCGGTCGGGCTGTTGAGCTCGCGTTCCTATCCCGCCTTCGCCGGCGTCCAGGATGCGCTGACGCAATGGTGGTACGGCCACAATGCCGTCGGCTTCTTCCTCACCGCCGGCTTCCTGGCGATGATGTATTACTTCGTCCCCAAGCAGGCCGAGCGGCCAATCTACAGCTATCGGCTGTCGATCCTCCACTTCTGGTCGCTGATCTTCCTCTACATCTGGGCCGGCCCGCACCACCTCCACTACACCGCGCTGCCCGATTGGGCGCAGACGCTCGGCATGGTGTTCTCGGTGATGCTGTGGATGCCGAGCTGGGGCGGCATGATCAACGGGCTGATGACGCTCAACGGCGCGTGGGACAAGATCCGCACCGATCCGATCATCCGCATGATGGTCTTCGCGCTCGCCTTCTACGGCATGGCAACCTTCGAAGGCCCGATGATGTCGATCAAGAGCGTCAATTCGCTCAGCCACTATACCGAGTGGACCGTCGGCCACGTCCATAGCGGCGCGCTCGGCTGGAACGGGATGATCACCTTCGGCGCGCTCTACTACATGGCGCCGCGGCTCTGGGGCCGCGAGCGGCTCTATTCGCTGCGCATGGTCAACTGGCACTTCTGGCTCGCGACGCTGGGGATCGTCCTCTACGCCTCGGCGCTGTGGGTGGCCGGGATCACCCAGGGGCTGATGTGGCGCGAGTACGGCGAGGACGGCTACCTCGTCTACGCCTTCGCCGAAGTCGTCGCCGCGATGAAGCCCTATTACCTGATCCGCGTGCTCGGCGGGCTGTTCTACCTCGCCGGCTCGCTCGTCATGGTCTGGAACATCTGGATGACCATCCGCGGCAAGCTCCGCGACGAGGCGCCGCTGTCCAGCGCTCCCTACGACCCCGCCAAGGATCGTCCCCTCGTGCCGGCCGCGGCGGAATAAGGAACCTCGAAATGGCTTCGCTCATCGATCACAAGAAGATCGAACGCAACGTCACCCTGCTCGGCGCGCTCGCGCTGGTCACCGTGGCGATCGGCGGGATCGTCGAGATCGCGCCCTTGTTCTGGATCGACTCGACCATCGAGAAGGTCGAGGGCATGCGGCCCTACACCCCGCTCGAGCAGACCGGCCGCGACATCTATGTCCGCGAGGGGTGTTATAACTGCCACAGCCAGATGATCCGTCCGTTCCGCGACGAGGTCGAGCGCTACGGGCATTACAGCCTGGCGGCCGAGAGCATGTACGATCACCCCTTCCAATGGGGCTCGAAGCGCACCGGACCCGATTTGGCGCGTGTCGGCGGGCGCTATTCCGACGAGTGGCACGTCCAGCACCTCAAGGAGCCGCGCTCGGTGGTCGGCGAGTCGATCATGCCGGCCTATGGCTTCCTGGCCAACCGCGAGCTCGACACGCGCGACGCGGCCCAGCGCCTCACCGCGCTCTCGCGCCTCGGCGTCCCCTACAGCAAGGTGGATATCGAGAAGGCGGCCAGGGACATGCTCGACCAGGCCACGCCCGGCGCCGATACCGAGGATCTCGCCAGGCGCTATCCCAAGGCGCAGTCGCGCGACTTCGACGGCGATCCCAGCAAGGTGACCGAGATGGATGCGCTGGTCGCCTATCTCCAGATGCTCGGCACCCTGGTCGATCATCGCGCCGCGGCGCCGCAGGAGACGCCGCGATGAGCTACGAAACCCTGCGGCACTTCGCCGACAGCTGGGGGCTCGTCTTCATGACGGTGACCTTCCTCACCCTGACCGGCTGGGCCTTCCGCCGCGGCGCGCGCAAGCATCACGACGCCGCCGCCCGCATGATCTTCGACGAGGAGCGCATCGATGGCTGAGCAGCGCATCGACGAAAAGACCGGCACCCGTACGGTCGGCCACGAATGGGACGGCATCGAGGAGCTCGACACCCCGATGCCGCGCTGGTGGCTCTACACCTTCTACGCCACCATCATCTTCGCGCTGGGCTATGTCGTCGCCTATCCGGCCTGGCCGCTGGTGCACGACGCCACGCGCGGCGTGCTCGGCTGGTCGAGCCGCGGCGAATACGCCAGGGAAGTCGCCGCCGAGGGCGTCCGCCGCAGCGCAGTGCGCGAGGAACTTGCCCGCATCCCGATCGAGCGGCTGCCCGAGAATTCGAAGCTGTTCGAGGCCGCGGTCGCCGGCGGCGCCTCGGCATTCAAGGTCCATTGCGTCCAGTGCCACGGCTCGGGCGCGGCAGGATCGAAGGGCTATCCCAACCTCAACGACGACGACTGGCTGTGGGGCGGGGACCTCAAGATGCTCGTCGCGACGATCACCAACGGCATCCGCCAGCCCGGCAATGACCAGACTCATATGTCGCTGATGCCCGCCTTCGGCCGCGACCAGCTGCTCAAGCCTGAGGAGATCGAGGACATCGCCAGCCATGTCCGCGTACTCTCGGCGCAGGAAAAGCCGAGCGCATCTGCGCAGCGCGGTGCGGCCCTCTTCGCCACCAACTGCGCAGTCTGCCACGGCACCGACGCCAAGGGCAGCCGCGAGCTTGGCGCGCCCAACCTCACCGACGGGATCTGGCTCTATGGCGGCGACCGCGAGTCGATCGTCCAGACGATCGCCAATTCACGCGGCGGGGTGATGCCCGCCTGGGGAACGCGGCTCGATCCGGTGACGATCAAGATGCTAGCGGCCTATGTCCATTCGCTCGGCGGCGGCGAGGCGATCGTGCCCCCGGCGTCACCGACGCCCAACCCTGCTCAGCCGGCGCCGAGCCCCACGGAGGCGGCTCCGGCCCCGTCAGCCAATGGCAAGCCCTGAAGACCTGATCGCCCCCAGGCCGCCGCGCTATTTCGAGGCGCGGCGCAAGATCTTCCCCAAGGCGGTTCGCGGTTCCTATCGCAACCTTAAATGGGCGATCATGGCGGTGACGCTCGCGATCTACTACGTCACCCCCTGGCTGCGCTGGGACCGGGGCCCCTATGCCCCGGACCAGGCAGTGCTGGTCGACATCGCCAATCGCCGCTTCTTCATGTTCGCGATCGAGATCTGGCCGCACGAATTCTATTATGTCGCCGGGCTGCTGATCATGGCGGCGATCGGGCTGTTCCTCGTCACTTCGTCGGTGGGGCGCGCCTGGTGCGGCTATGCCTGCCCGCAGACGGTGTGGACCGACCTGTTCCTCCATGTCGAGCGCGCGATCGACGGCGACCGCAACGCCCAGATTCGCCTGCAAAAGGCGCGGCTCGGCCCCTCGAAGATCGCCAAGCGCGTGACCAAGCACGGCATCTGGCTGGTGATCTCGGTGCTGACCGGCGGCGCCTGGGTCTTCTATTTCGCCGACGCGCCGACCCTGGCGCGCGAGATCGTGACCGGGCAGGGGCCGTATGTCGCCTACGCCACGATCGCGCTTCTCACCGCGACCACCTATGTACTCGGCGGGCTGATGCGCGAGCAGTTCTGCATCTATGCGTGTCCCTGGCCGCGCATCCAGGGCGCGATGCTCGACGAGAAGTCGCTGCTCGTCACCTACAAATATTGGCGCGGCGAGCCTCGCACCCATGGCCTCAAGCGCGCTGCGCCGGAGCGCGTCCTCTCGCTGGTCGCGCTCGCCGCCAATCCGGAGCTGGCACCGCGCATCGGCGACTGCATCGATTGCAACGCCTGCGTCGCCGTCTGCCCCACCGGCATCGATATCCGCGAGGGTTCGCAGATCGGCTGCATCACCTGCGGCCTCTGCATCGACGCGTGCGACGAAGTCATGGACCGGCTCGATCGCCCGCGCCGGCTGATCGGCTATTCGACGATCGCCGACGAGCAGGCGGCGGGCGATGGCAAGGCGCCCGAGCATCCGATGAAGCGGCTCCTCCGCCCCCGCGCGATCGCCTATTTCCTGATCTGGGCCTCGATCGGCCTCGCGATGCTGTTCGCGCTCGGCACGCGCAGCCGGCTCGACCTCTCGGTCAGCCAGAACCGCAACCCGGTCTATGTCCGCCTCTCCGACGGCAGCATCCGCAACAATTTCACGCTCAAGGTCCGCAACATGCAGAGCCGCCCCCGCGAAGTCGAAATATCGATCGAAGGGCTCCCAGGCGGCGCACTATGGTCCGAAACCGCCGCCCGCCAAGGCGCGGAGCGGAGCATCCGCCTCAACGTCCCCGCCGACAAGGTCACCAAGCTCCGCCTGTTCGTCGCGGCGCCCAGCGACGGCCCGTCGCGCAGCGACCTGACCTTCCGCGTCCGCGCGCTCGACGCCGAGGGGGGCGAGGACACCCACCAGATCCATTTCGAACGCCCGGAGACCGGCCGATGACCAGGAACTTCACCGGCTGGCACATGTTCGCGATCCTCTTCGCGATGTTCGGCACGATCGTCGCGGTCAACTTCGTGATGGCGCGCTCGGCGATCCGCACCTTCGGCGGCACCGTGGTCGACAACAGCTATGTCGCCGGCCAGCAATATAACCGCTACCTCGCACAGGCTCGCGCACAGCGGGCGCTCGGCTGGACCGCATCGCCGAGTCTCGACGCGCAACGCCGCGTGGTCATCGCCACCAATGCCCCTGCAGGCGTCACCGGCGCCGCGACGATCCACCACCCGCTCGGCCGTGCCCCCGATCAAGCGCTGGCCTTCACCCGCCACGGCGCGCGCTTCATCTCGGCAACCCCGCTTCCCGCGGGCCGCTGGCAGCTGCGCATCGAGTTGCGCGACGGGGCGCATAGCGCACGCTTCGAGGACGAGCTCAGATGAACGCGGTCACCACGCTGAGCGTCCCCGGCATCCACTGCGCCGGCTGCATCTCGAAGATCGAACGCGAACTCGGCCGCACCGAGGGGGTGCTCGAGGCGCGGGTCAACTTCACCTCGAAGCGCGTCCGCGTCTCGCATGTCGAGGGCGTCGAGGCCGAGGCGCTGCGCCACGAGCTCGAACGCATCGGCTTCGTCGCGCACCCGTTCCTCGGCGAAGTCGAGGGCGAGGCCAATCGCGAAAGCCGCGATCTGGTCAAATGCCTCGCCGTCGCAGGCTTCGCATCGATGAACGTGATGCTGCTCTCGGTCTCGGTATGGTCGGGGGCCGAGGGCGCGACGCGGCAACTCTTCCACTGGCTCTCGGCGCTGATCGCCTTCCCCACGATCGCCTATGCCGGCCGGCCCTTCTTCCGCAGCGCGTGGGGCGCGATTCGCCACGGCCGCACCAACATGGACGTGCCGATCGCAATAGGCATTGCGGTGATCTGCGTGTCGAGCCTCTACGAAGTCCTCACCTGGGGGCCGCACGCCTATTTCGACGGCGCGGTGATGCTGCTGTTCTTCCTGCTCGCTGGCCGCGTGCTCGACAGCGTGATGCGCGCCCGGGCCCAGGATGGCGTCGCGGCGCTGCTTCGCCAGACTCCGCCGGGCGGCTTCGTCCTCGGCCCCGAGGGCAGCCGCCGCTGGCGCGCCGCGGAGGAACTGGCGCCCGGCATGCGCCTGCTCGTCGCCGCGGGCGAGCGGCTGGCGGCCGACGGCACGGTCGAGGTCGGCACGAGCAGCGTCGATCGCTCGCTGGTCACCGGCGAGAGCGTCCCCGACCAGGTGACGGTGGGGAGCGCGGTGCTCGCCGGCACGATCAACTTGGATGCCCCGCTGACGGTCAAGGTCACTGCCGCGGGCGAGAACACCGCGATTGCCGACATCGCCCGGCTGATGGAGGCCGCGGGCGGCGCCAAGTCGCGCTACCTCCGCATCGCCGATCGCGCCGCGCGCATCTATGCCCCCGCGGTCCACAGCCTCGCAGCGGCTACCTTCCTTTTCTGGCTGCTGACCGGCGCCGGCGTCCACCAGGCGGTGACGATCGCGGTGGCGGTGCTGATCATCACCTGTCCCTGCGCGCTTGGGCTCGCGGTGCCGGTGGCGCAGGTCGTCGCCTCGGGCGCGCTGATGCGCCGCGGCATCCTGATCAAGGATGGCTCGGCGCTCGAGCGCCTCGCCGAGGCCGATATCGTGTTTTTCGACAAGACCGGCACGCTCACTTGCGGCCGGCCCGCGCTGGTCGGCACGCTGCCGCTTTCGACTGAGGAGCGCGCCGTCGCCCTCGCGCTGGCGAGCGCTAGCCGCCACCCGCTCGCCGTCGCGCTCGCGCGCGAGATCGACCATGCCGGCATCGCGCCCGTCGAAGTCGCGGACATCCGCGAAGTCGCGGGGCAGGGGGTCGAGGGCTTCTACCAGGGCCGCCTCGCCCGGCTGGGCCGCCCCGACTGGGTCGGCGCGCAATCGCCCGGTGCGGCGATGGCGACGGCGTTCGCGCTCGCGCCCGACACGCTCCAAATCCTCGAATTCAGCGACGCGCTCCGCCCCGATGCGCGCGCCACGGTCGATCGGTTGCGCGCCCTCGATCTGCCCGCGCGCATTCTATCGGGCGACCGCCGCGAAGTCGTCGCCGCGGTCGCCGGCCAGCTTGATATCGAGGGCGATGCCGACCTCAGCCCGCAGGGCAAGTTTGGCAGGATCGAGGGGTTGGCCGGGCAGGGGCGGAAGGTGCTGATGGTCGGCGACGGCCTCAACGACGGCCCCGCGCTCAAGGCCGCGCACGTCTCGATCGCCCCCGCCTCGGCAAGCGATGTCGGCCAGACCGCCGCCGACCTGCTCTTCCTCGGCGACGACCTGTCGGCGATCCCCGTCGCGGTCGCGGCGGCCCGCCGCACCCTGCGCGTCGTTCGGCAGAACTTCACTTTGGCAATCGGCTACAACGTCCTGGCCGTGCCGCTGGCGATGGCGGGCTATGTCACGCCGCTGATCGCCGCGCTGGCGATGTCGGGGTCATCGGTGATAGTGGTGGCCAACGCCCTGCGCCTCCGGAGTGCCGCCCGATGACCGGTCTCGCCTTGCTCATCCCGATCGCACTGTCCTTCGGCCTGATCGGGCTCGGCGCCTTCTTCTGGTCGGTCCGCGCGGGCCAGTATGACGATATCGACGGCGCCGCGATGCGCATCCTGCTCGATGACGACGAGTGATGCGCGCTCGCCTGCTCATCGCATTGCTCTATCCGCTTGGGCTGGTCGTCGGCCAAATCCCCATGGCGGAAGCAAGCATCGGCCGCTGGTGCGGCTCGGGCCCGGCCGCGCCGGCGCGCGGCGATCCGAACCCGCTGCCTTGCCACGCAATCCTGGGCTGCGACCGCAAAAGCGGGCGGCGCTAAAAGCCCCTCCCCTTCAGGGGGGGGTTGGGGGTGGGGCCTGTCCGCGGGCGATGGGCTCGGTGAGACTGACACGCCCCACCCAACCCCTCCCCTTCAGGGGAGGGGCTTAGAGCCTCAGAACTCGCCCACCGCTTGCAATGTAGGACTTCGTCTGCTTGCCTGATCGCCGGCCCGGCATGCCTGGCCCGCTCTTTGACCGATAGGAAAATCCCGCCGAGCCCCGCGACAGGAAATTACGCGCCCGCGCAACGGAATTACGTTTCTACGCGCAACATGCGAAGTTAGCCGCTGCAGATCCTACAGCGGCTCGCCCGAAAGGTTGGAAGAATCCCGCCGCGGCCGAGTGTGGGGGCCGGCCGCGGCGGATCTCGAGCGTCAGAGTCGGACGCCGAAGCCGATGCCGAACACCAGCGGGTCGATGTTGAGCTTGACCGACTGGCGGCCGGCCGCGGTGGTGTCGAGCCGCGCGGTGGTGTCGATGTCGATGTACTTGACGTCGAGGTTGAGGAAGAACTTCTTCGACAGGTCGATGTCGATCCCGGCCTGCGCCGCCCAGCCGAAGCTGTCCTTCATATGGACCTTGGTCGGGCCCACCGCGCCGGTCAGCCCGGTCGATGCCTTCTCGTCCCAGAAGATCGTATAGTTGACCCCCGCGCCCACATAGGGGCGCACCGTGCCGCGCGGGTTGAAGTGGTATTGCGCGGTCAGCGTCGGCGGCAGCACCCAGGTCGAGGCGAGCTCGCCGATCGATCCGGTGGTGCCGGTGCGGCCATCGGCCTTGTGCTTGGTGGTCGACGCGATCAGCTCGAAGCCGATATTGTCGGTCGCCATCCAGGTGATGTCGACTTCGGGCATCACGCTGTCGCTGATGCTGACCCTCTCGCCCGGAAAAGCGGGGAGGATATCGCCCGAACGCTCGTTGGGCGTCACCACGATCGCGCGGGCGCGCAGCAGCACGTCGCCGGCCTTGATTCCGGTGTCGTCCTGCGCCAGCGCCGGCGTGGCCGCTAGCATCACGCCGAGCATGCCTGCGATGCGGATAGTATTCATCTTCTTGCTCCTCACTGTCTGGAGCAAGCGCCTAGGCCCGTGGGGCGAGGAAACCTTGATCGCGCGCAAACTTGAATTTGACGAAGGTCAAAGAGCAGCGAGGGGCCTTGGGTCAGGGGAAACCCATGTGGAACTATCATCCCGCGCTGCTCGCACGCCCGGTCCCGCGCTATACGAGCTATCCCACCGCCGCCGAGTTCGGCGACAGCGTCGGCCATGCCGACATGGCGATCGCGCTCGACGCGATCGGCGCGGAGGAGCGCGTCTCGCTCTATATCCACATCCCCTATTGCCGCGAGATCTGCTGGTATTGCGGGTGCAACACCGGCGCCGCCAACCGCACCGGCCGGCTCGCCGCCTATCTGGATAGGCTCGACGAGGAGATCGACCTGCTTGTCGATCGGCTTGGCGGGCGCGGGCGGGTCGGGCGGATCGCGTTCGGCGGCGGCAGCCCCAACGCCATTCCCACCACTGCGTTCGCTTCGCTGGTCGAGCGCGTGGTGACGCGGCTGCGCTGCGGCGATCCGGTGCTTTCGGTGGAGATCGATCCGCGCGGGTTCGACGCCGAATGGGCTGCGGTGCTCGAAGCGACCGGCACGACGCGCGTCAGCCTCGGCGTCCAGACCTTCGATCCGGCGATCCAGGCCGGGATCGGCCGCGTCCAGCCGGGCGAGGATATCGAGCGCACCGTCGAACTGCTCCGCCGCGCCGGGGTCAGCTCGATCAACTTCGACCTGATGTATGGCCTCCCCGGACAGGACGAGGTAAGCCTCGCCGCGACGCTGGAGACAGCGCTGGCGATAGCCCCCGATCGGCTTGCGGTGTTCGGCTATGCCCATGTCCCGCACATGATCCCTCGCCAGCGCCGGATCGACGCCTCGGCGCTGCCCGACGCCGCCGCGCGCTTCGCCCAGGCTGCGCAGGCGCACGAGACGCTGACCGGCGCCGGCTATCGCGCGATCGGCTTCGATCACTTCGCCAGACCCGGCGATGCCATCGCGCAGGCGGTGGATGACGGCACGCTCCGCCGCAATTTCCAAGGCTTCACCGAAGACCCGGCCGAAGTGCTGATCGGCCTCGGCGCCAGCTCGATCAGCGCCTTTCCAGACCGGCTGCTCCAGAACGAGAAGAATACCGGACGCTACCATCTAGCGATCGGCGCCGGCCGCTTCGCCACCTCGCGCGGGCTGCTGCGCACCGCCGAGGATCGCGTCCGCGGCAGTGCGATCACCTCGATCCTCACGTCGGGCGCCGCCGACCTGTCCGATATCCCGGGCTTCGAAGGCATCCGTGCGCGCCTCGCCCCGTTCGAGGACGAAGGGCTGCTGGATTGGCAGGGCAGGCGGGTGACGCTTGCCGGAGCGGCGCTGCCCTATGCCCGCGCGATCGCCGCGACGCTCGACGCCTATCGCCAGGAAGGGCATCGCTTCAGCAGTGCGGTGTGAGCACCGCTCGTCTCGAATCGTTGGCAGATGCGAGACAAACCGCTTCCACCTTCCTAATAGGGAAGGCATGATTCACCAGGACATCTGCTCCGACTGCGCCGTCCGCGACCAGGCCTTGTGCGGTAGCCTCGACGACCGGGAATTGATCGCGCTCAACCGGCTCGGCCAGCGCCGCCGCGTCGTCCGCGGCGAGAGCATCATCTGGGCGGGTGAGGAGAGCGTGATCTGCGCCAACCTGCTTTCAGGCGTGCTCAAGCTCGTCGCCTCCACCTCCGACGGCCGCGAGCAGATCGTTGGGCTGCTCTATCCGGCGGACTTCGTCGGCCAGCCCTATGAGGGCGAAGCCGATTTCACGATCACCGCGGTGACCGACGCCGAGCTGTGCGTCTTCCCCCGCGCGCCGTTCGAGCGGGTGCTCGAGGATCACGGGCGGATGGAAAAGCTGCTGCTCCAGCGCACGCTCCAGGCGCTACGCGACGCGCGCGCGCAGATGCTCACCCTCGCGCGCAAGTCAGCACCGGAGAAGGTCGCCGGCTTCGTCCGCGACATGGCAGCGCGCGCCGGCTCCAATTCGTGCCGTGCGACGCCCGGAGGCCCGGTGACTTTCGACTTGCCGCTCACCCGCGGCCAGATCGCCGATGTGCTGGGGCTGACGATCGAGACGGTCAGCCGCCAGCTCACCCGCCTGAAGACCGCCGGCGTGATCCGCCTCTCGGGCACCCGCGCCGTCACTATCCTCGACGCCGCCGCGCTCGAGGGCCAGGCCGAACCCGCCTGAAAGCGCGCTCGCCGCTACAACTAAGGATTTTCCGAAAAGAATCTCGCGCATGCGCACCCGGACATCCGATCATCGCCTATAATGGTGAAGAAGATGCTAACGCAGAGGCAGTGCGATGATTGAGGCGGCGATTTTCGATTTCAGCGGTTCCACCGCGCGCCGGAGCAAGGCCGCGTGCGAAGACGAACTCGTGCACTTCGAGGTCTGCCCGATGTGCGACCAGGCGGTCGACCGCCGCGACATCTATGCAGTGATGCACCATTTGCCCGTCGGCCATGCGCCACGGCCGGTGCATTGAGGCGCTAGAGCAGCCCCTGCTGGCGGAAGCTCCGCCAGCTCCCGCAGGCGAGCACGAGATGGTCGATCAGCCGGACGCCGATCGCGTCGGCGCCGCGCTCGAGTGCCTGGGTCGATTCGACATCGGCGTCGCTGGGTCGCGGATCGCCCGACGGGTGGTTGTGCGCCACCAGGATCGAACTGGCGCCGACCTCGAGCGCGCGCTTCAGGATGGGGCGGACGAAGATCGGCGCCTCGGCTATGCACCCCAGGCTCACCGTCTCGTCGCGGATCAGATGAAGCTTGGCGTCGAGGAACAATACCCGCACCTGCTCCAGGCTCTTGAACGACAGGGTCAGCGCCAGATAGTCGAGCAGGCTGCGCATGCTGTCGAGGATCGGGCGCTCGTGCAGCCGGTATTCGAGGATATGGCGCGCGCAGGCTGCGGCCGCCTCGATGCGCTGCGCAGCGCCGAGCGTTGCGCCGCCGGCCAACAGCGCCCGGCCATCGGCGTCGAAGATGGCGCCGAGCGATCCGAACCGGTCGAGCAGCCGCTCGGCACTGGCGCTCGGATCGATCCTGGGCCCCCCGCGCAGCAGCGCGATCAGGAGCGCGCGCTCTCCAGCACTGCGGTCCGCCGCCAGTGCGTCACCGTGCCGCCGATCAGTACGAGCAGCTGAAGATAGGGCCAGATCGTCGTCATGATCATATAGACCAGCGCCCATTGATGCGGACTGATCGCGCGCGCGAGATGCGCGAGCACGATCAGGCTCTGCAGGCTGGCGGCCAGCACGGTCCAGCGGCGGCGCGTGGCGCGCGTGAGCAGCAGCAGGCCTACCAGCAGCGTGAAGTCGATCAGCAGATAATTGAGCTGCACTTCGTGGTAGCGGATGGCGTAGGGCGAGTCGGTGGCCATCGATACCAGCCACGCGATCAAGAACATGCCAGAAGCGATCCGCTCCGGCATGCCACCCTTCCACCATGCGAATCCAAGCGCGATGCCAACCAGAAGCGCGAAGGCTAGAAAGAGATAGAACGCCACGCTGCTCGCGAAGCATCGCGGCGCTCCTTCGTCAAGCGCTCAAGCGGCCGAGCGCAGTGGATGGACCGATGCTCCGTTGGGAATCTCCGGGCACTTGGTGTCGGTGCAACCCCAGTCCAGGCTGGCCAGCACGCTGCGCGGCAGCATGCGGGCGAACAGGCGATGCGCTTCGCGCAGTGCGACATCGGCCTGGACCGACAGGTCCACGCCGCGCGACAGCGCCTGAAGCGCCGGATCGCCGATGCCCGTCTGAAACGCCGGCATCTGCCGGAGTTCGAGTGCCAGGACCAGGCTCTTCGCCGCACCGATTGCGGCTTCGGATTGCGTGCGTTCCGCGGGCACGAAGCTCTGCGAAAGCGCGTCGGCTGACTGCAACAGGATTTTGGACATGCGTTTTCTCCGCGCCCGCCAAGCGTGCGACCTTGCGGTGTTTCAGGATGCGCGGGTCAGGAGTTGGCGTAGGTCTGAAGCGTGACCTGCACGGTATTGCCGACGGCGACCAGCGCCAGCGTGATGATCGCAATCACCAGCGCCAGCCTGAACGTCCCCCGGGTCCGGTCCGGTCCCGTCAGATCATCGACCAGGCTCTTGATCCACAATCGAAAAAATAGCCGGGCCGACCCTAGCGTCTCGATACCATCCCCGGGTCGAAAGGAGATGGTCGCTTCCCTCAACGATCGGGCCGGCCACGGCGCCTCTGCTTTTGGCAGCGGCACATCCAAAATCGCCGAATCGGGGTCCGGATCAATGGCTGGCGATCGTATATATGATTTGGGGGGATGCCCTGCGTCCCACTCGGCGACCATCGAGGCCGCCTCGAAGCGCGAGACGTCACCCAGCCTGCGCCGCGCCTCGGTGATATGCTGCGCCACCGTGCCGGGGGAGATCTGGAGTTGCTGCGCGATGCACTTGAACGTGCCGTGCGAAGGCAGCAGCCGCAGGCAGGCGAGCTGCGCCGGGGTGAGCCGGGCGATCGGCGAATCGGATTTGTCCGTCGCCTCCGGCGAATAGTCCGCGGCCAGTTCGTCGGCTTCGACTCGGGGCGAAACGGTGGTGGTCATCGGCGATCCGTTCGCGTCTCGCATCGCGCGCCCATGTGCATCGTACGACTCCTCGGCCCCTTCTTTATCTTTCTTCATACCATGAGGAGGGACGCGATGAACCCGTAACCTACTGTGCGGGCGCGGTCCGTCACATCGCCGCCCGGCGTGTCCGCAGGTCTCGTGCCCGCCGCCCTTGCCAAATGCCCGCAACAGGCTGCAAGCGCCCGCCACCTTGAGGGAGACCGAAGTGAATCCGTCCGTTCGGCGCAGCCGCTCCGCGTTCGCAATTGCCGCTACGGCTTTCGTCGTTCCCGCCGCCCACGCGCAGGAAGCTGCGCCGGAGGTTCCCGGCGATATCGTGGTCACTGCCCAGCGCCGCGAGCAAAAGCTTCAGGAGGTTCCGGCCGCAGTCACCGCGCTCGTCGCGGCGGAGATCGACGATGCCGACATCCGCAGCCTTGACCGGATCGGCGCCTATGTCCCCAATCTCTATCTGGCGCGCAATTTCGGCACCACGTCGGGTGCGCTGGTCTTCCTGCGTGGCGTGGGCGAGGGCGATTCGATCTTCACCAACGATCCGCCGGTCGGCGTCTATGTCGACGACGTGATCCTGCCGCGCGCGACCGGGGCGCTGCTCGACCTGATCGATGTCGAGCGGCTCGAGGTACTGCGCGGGCCGCAGGGCACGCTTTACGGCCGCAACACCAGTGGCGGCGCGTTGAAAGTCGTCACCCGCCGGCCGAGTTTCGACCGCGTCGGCGGCGTCGCCGACCTCACGCTCGGCACCTATCGCCGAGTCGACGCGCGCGCGACGCTCAACCTGCCGCTGGCGAGCGATCTCGCAGTGCGCGTATCGGGCATCTCGCGCAACCAGCGCGGGTGGGGCCGTAACCTTACCGACAATGCGGTCGTCAATGGCCAGAGCCTGCACGGCGGGCGTATCGCCTTGCTGTGGGAGCCCAGCGCGACGCTGAGCATCTTCGCCACCGCCGACAAGAGCATCGAGCGCTCGACTCCGCGATTTCCCCAGCAATTTCTTGCCGATCCGGCCGCTCCGGGCCGTTTCACCAATGATTTCGCCACGCCTGGCGGCGATATCGACCATTTCCGCTCGGCCGACACCGATCCGCTCAACAAGACCGACACCGGCGGCGCGATGCTCCGCGCCGATCTCGCGCTGGGTGGCGCCACGCTGTCGTCGATCACCGGCTATCGGTCGCTGCGCTCACGGATCGGGTTCGACCAGACCGCCAATGCCCCCGGCGTCGGCAGCAACGTCATTCTGCTGCAGGACCAAAAGCAGCACAGCATCAGTCAAGAGCTCCAGCTCGCCGGCAGCGCCTTTTCGGGCCGTGTCGACCTGCTCGCCGGGCTCTTCTATTTCAACGAGCACAACGCGCAGCTTACCGCGGTGAGCTTCGCCAGCCCGGCGGGTACCTCGGGACGGTTCGTCACCGACGACTTCTTCGTCGCGCCCTCGCGCGGCGCCTCGCCCACCGGCAATTGGTCGCCCTATCGTCCGATGCTCGATACCGACAGCGTCTCGGCCTTCGCCTCGGCGACTGCCCGGATCGGCGCGCACGCCAGCGTCACCGCCGGTCTGCGCTACACCGACGAGCGCAAGCGCTACGACGTCCGCTTCCTCACCACGCCCGATACGGTGCTGGTGCTGCCCGACGGGCGCCGCGCCGAGCGACTGTTGTCCAAGCGCTGGAACGATCTGTCGCCGCGGCTCGCTGCCGATTACCGGCTCGAAGGGCAGGGGTGGCAGGCGCTGGTCTATGCCTCGGCGGCCAAGGGCTTCCGCAGCGGCAGCTTCGACGGGCGCGCGCGTAACATCGATTTCGTCCTCAATCGCCAAGGCGCGATCGCCCCCGAAAGCGTGTGGAGCTACGAAGGCGGGATCAAGTCCGACTGGTGGGGTCGGCGCCTGACGATCAACCTCGCCTATTTCGTCAACGACTATACCGATATCGCCTTCTCGGCGGCGCGCGCCAATTCCTCGCCTCCCGAGATCTTCCGCCAGAATGTCGGCGATGCGCGAATCCAGGGGCTCGAGGCCGAGTGGAGCCTCCGGCCGCTCAGCGGTATCGAGGTCGGCGGCTGGGTCGCCACGCTCGACGATCGGTTCACGCGATTGAAGTCGAGCCCGGGCTGCACGGCATTCGTACGCGACGAACGCAACCTGGACCTCCGCTTCACCCCCGCTTTCCGCTATCAGCTCCGCGGGCGGCTTGAGCAGCGCATGGGGCAGGGGCGGCTGCACCTCGGCGGCGATGTCAGCGGCGCCTCGTCCTACAACATCGCGCTGTGCAACGAGCCGCAGCACCGCGTGACCGACGCGACGATGGCGAACGCCCAGATCGGCTACGACCTGGACGATTGGTCGTTCACGCTTTCCGCGACCAACCTCACCGACAATCGCTTCAACACCGGCAGCGTCGGAACGATCGGTTATCCGATGGAGCCCCGCCAGGTGCAGTTCGCGGTACGCCGGCGGTTCTAGCCCTTCGGGGTTTCCCCACTCAGCGCAGCTTGCGCAGCCTTGAGGGTCAGGCGCCGGTCGGAGCTGTCGGCAGTTAGGTCGCCCCAGGCGAAGGCGGAGCGGTCGCCCTGGATGTCGATCCAGATGTGATCGGCGACGCGGTGGAGTTCATCGATGCTCGGGGACCTGCCCTCGGCGATGCACTCGATCACCTCGGGTGCGATCGTCGGTAGCCGTAGCGTCATTTCCCTCACTCCCTTGCCCGGAAGGTAGGAACGATCCGGCGCGGCGAAAGGCCCGGAACCTGCCGGATGCGACGAACCGCTCGTCGCTCGCGGGCGGATTGCGCCGCGGCGCTTCCCCGCCGATACTGCGGCTATTCGATAAAGGGGATATCATGAAGCCTTACGCGGTCGCGCTCGTCTCGCTCCTGGCCCTCGCCGCTCACCAGGCGGCGGCGCAGGTGGCGCCGCCCAGCCAGCAGAAGCCGGTGCAGGAGACCCAGGCCCCTGAGGACCAAATCGTCCGCCCGGCCGAGCAGCAGGCGCCCCGGCCCGCGCCCGTCGGCGCGCCGGCACCGGCCGCAGCGCCGGCCAAAGACGACAAGCCCGCTAAATGGGACGTCAACGCGCCCGTCGGCGCGGTCATCCGCCAGGTGCCGATCCGCACTTCAGAGGGGAGCTGGATCGATCTCGACGTCAGCCCAGACGGGCAGACGATTGCCTTCGCGCTGCTCGGCGACATCTACACGATGCCGATCGCGGGCGGCACGCCGACGCGGATCGCCGAGGGGCTTGCCTGGGAGGTCCAGCCGCGCTTCTCGCCCGATGGGCGCCGTATCGCCTTCACGTCGGACCGCGGCGGCGGCGACAATATCTGGGTGATGAATCGCGATGGCGGCGACAAGCGCCAAGTCACCAAGGAGGAGTTCCGCCTGCTCAACCAGCCGAGCTGGAGTCCCGATGGCCGCTACATCGCCGCCAAGAAGCATTTCACCACCGGCCGCTCGCTCGGCACCGGCGAGGTGTGGCTATACCACGTCTCGGGTGGCGGCGGGGTGATGCTGGTCAAGCGCCCCAACGAGACGCACCAAAAGGAGCTCGGCGAGCCGATCTACGCGCGTGACGGCAAGTCGATCTTCTTCACGCGCAATGTCACGCCGGGCCCGATCTTCGAATATGCCCAGGATTCGAACACCGGGCTGTTCGACATCGAGCGCTACGACCTCGACACCGGCGAGACCAGCAAGGCGGTGACGGGGGCAGGCGGATCGGTGCGCCCGACGCCCTCGCCCGACGGCAGGAAGATCGCCTTCGTCCGCCGCGAGGCGACGCGCTCCAAGCTCTACGTCAAGGATCTAGCCTCGGGCGAGGAGCGCAAGATCTACGGCGATCTCGACCAGGACGTGCAGGAGACCTGGGCGGTCACTGGCGTCTATCCGAACATGGCCTGGACACCCGACGGCAAGTCGCTGCTGTTCTGGGCCAAGGGCAAGATCCGCCGCATCGACGCCGATGGATCGAACGCGCGCGAGATCCCCTTCGCGATCGACGACACGCGCGGGGTGATCGATGCGCCGCACCCGCAGATCGCCGTCGCGCCCGATCGCTTCACGACGACGATGCCGCGCTTCGCCGCGGTATCCCCCGCCGGCGATCGCGTGGTGTTCGAAAGTCTCGGCAAGCTCTGGATCAAGCCGGCGGGCGGCGGCGCCGCCAAGCGCCTCACCACCGACGGCGACGGCTTCGAGCTGTTCCCGAGCTGGTCGCGCGACGGGCGCAGCGTGGTCTTCGTTGGCTGGACCGATGCCGGGCTCGGCCGCATCCGCACCGTGGCGGCGAGCGGCGGCGCCGCGCGCGACGTCACCAGCCAGCCCGGCCATTATGCCCGCCCGCGCTTCTCGCCCGACGGCAAGATGATCGTGTTCGAGCGTGTTTCGGCGGGCGGGCTCACCAGTCCCAATTGGTCGCAGGACCCCGGCGTGTACCGCGTCGCCAGCTCGGGCGGCGAGACGGTCCGCGTCGCCAAGGGCATGGCCGCACCACAGTTCGGCACGTCCAGTGATCGCATCTACATGATCGGCGAGGGCGAGAAGGGCGCGCGCGAGCTGGTCAGCACCGATCTGCGCGGCCAGGACAAGCGCGTCCACGCCAGCGGCGAGCTGGTCACCGATTACGTCGTCTCGCCCACCGGCGAATATGTCGCCTTCCGCCAGAACTACGCCGCCTTCGTCGCCCCCCTGATGCCGGGCAACCAGTCGGTCGCGCTGGCGAGCGACGCCAAGGCGATGCCGGTCACGCGGGTGAGCGCGGGCGGTGCGGACTATATCCATTGGTCGAATGACGGCACCCGGCTCCACTGGAGCCTCGGCCCGACGCTCTACACCGCCGATACCGCGCAGTTCTTCGCCGGCGCGCCGCGCGGGGAGGACGCGCCCAAGTTCGTGCCCCCCGCCAGCGGCGTCTCGCTCGCCCGCGAAGTCACCGCCGCCAAGCCGAGCGGCACGGTGGCGCTCACCGGCGCGCGCCTGGTGACGATGGCGGGTGCCGATGGAGGAATCATCGACGACGGCGTGGTGGTGATCCGCGGCGACCGCATCGTCGCGGTCGGCCCGCGCGCCTCGACGCCGATCCCTGCCGGCGCGAAGCAGGTCGATGTCGCCGGCAAGACGATCATTCCCGGGCTGGTCGACGCCCATGCCCACGGTCCCGCGGGCAGCGACGAGCTGATCCCGCAGAGCAACTGGTCGATGCACCAGAACCTCGCGCTCGGCACCACGACGATCCACGACCCGTCGAACCGGTCGAGCGAGATCTTCGCCGCGTCCGAGATGCAGCGCGCCGGGCTGATCCTCGGCCCCCGCATCTTCTCGACCGGCGAGATCGTCTACGGCGCCAAGGCCGCCGACGTGTACGCGCAGATCGACAGCCTCGACGATGCGCTCGCGCATGTCCGTCGCCTCAAGGCGCAGGGCGCGCACAGCGTCAAGAACTACAACCAGCCGCGCCGCGAACAGCGCCAGCAGGTGGTCGAGGCAGCCCGGCGCGAGAACATGCAGGTCGTCGCCGAGGGCGGATCGCTGTTCGGGATGGACATGACGATCGTCGCCGACGGCAATTCGACGCTCGAGCACAACGTCCCGCTCGAGACCTTCTACGACGACGTGCTCCAGTTCTTCTCGGCGACCAGGACCAACTACACGCCGACGCTGGTGGTGACCTATGGCGGCCTCGCCGGCGATCCCTATTGGCGCCAGGCGACCGACGTCTACGCGCATCCGCTGCTGCGCGCGTATACCCCGCCCGCGACGTTGCTCGCCGACAATGCCCGCCGCATCAAGGCGCCCGAGGACAATTTCGTCGACGACGACAATGCCCGCGAGGCCAACAAGCTCGCCAAGCGCGGCGTGCTCGTCTCGATCGGCGCACACGGCCAGCAGGCCGGCATCGGCGCGCATTGGGAGCTATGGTCGTTTGTCCGCGGCGGGATGACGCCGGTGGAGGCGCTCCGGGCGGGCACGATCGCCTCGGCCCAGTCGCTCGGCATGGCGCGCGACATCGGCTCGCTCGAACCGGGCAAGCTCGCCGATCTGGTGGTGCTCGACGCCGATCCGACGGCCGATATCCGCAACAGCGACAAGGTGTCGCGCGTGATGCTCGGCGGCCGGCTCTATGACGCGGCGACGCTCGACGAAGTTGCGACGGGCGATGCCAAGCGGGGCGCGTATTGGTGGGAAACCGCAGGCCGTTGAGGCCGGAGGAGCACAAGATGGACCGTCGTCAATTCCTCGCCGGAGCCAGCGCGGCGTCGCTTGCCGCTGCATGGCCCGCCGCCGCGGCGCCGCGCAGCCAGGCCGTGGCCGACAAGAAGCTTTCGGCGCTGCTCGACCGCTTCTTCTACGATCGGCTGGCCGACTCTCCGGAGGCGGCTACGCAGCTCGGGCTCGACACCGGCGGGCGGGCGGGGCTGCGGGCGAAGCTCAGCGACAATTCGGCGGCGGGTTTCGCCAGGGCGACCGCGCGATCGAAGCGCGAGCTTGCCGAGCTGCGCGCGATTGCCCCCGCCGGGCTGTCGCCCGCGGCGAAGCTCGACCAGGAAGTCGTCGCCTACCAGCTCGAACGCAATATCGCCGCAGCAGCGCGCTTTCGATATGGTACCAACAGCGATGGTTTCTCGCCCTATGTGCTGAGCCAGCTGGGCGGCGCCTATCGCGACATACCGGACTTTCTCGATTCGCAGCATCGCGTCGAAAACGCCGCCGATGCCGACGCCTATCTGGCGCGGCTCGAAGCGTTTCCGAAGGCGATCGACAACGACACCACCCGCCAGCGCGCCGATGCGGCGCGCGGCGTGTTCGCCCCCGACTATATCCTCGATACCACGCTCAAGCAGATCGCCGCGATGCGCGACCAGCCGGCCGGCGAGACGGTGATGGTCGACGCGCTCAAGGCCAAGCTCGCCGCCGCCAGGCTGCCCGCCGACCGAGTCGCCAAGGCCGAGTGCATCGTCGCCGAGCGCATTTTCCCCGCGATCGACCGCCAGCGCGCGCTCGTCACCGGGCTGCGCGCCAATGCGACGCACGACGCCGGCGTATGGCGCCTGCCCGATGGCGACGCTTATTACAGCGCGGCTGCGCAGGCCGCGACCACCACCAGCCTGACGGGCGCCGAGATCCACCAGCTCGGGCTCGACCAGGTCGCCGAGATCGGCGCGCGGATCGACACGATCCTCAAGGCGCAGGGCATGGCGCAGGGGAGCGTCGGTGAGCGGTTGGTCGCGCTCAACAAGCGCCCGGACCAGCTCTTCCCCAACGCCGATCCCGGCCGCGAAGCGCTGCTCGAAGCGCTGCGAGCGCAGGTCGTCGCAATGCAGAAGCGCCTCGGCGAGCAGTTCCGATCGCTGCCCAAGGCGCCGGTCGAGGTCCGCCGCGTGCCCGAGTCGATCCAGGCCGGCTCGCCGGGCGGCTACTACCAGAACGCCTCGCTCGATGGCTCGCGGCCGGCGATCTACTTCATCAATTTGCGCGACACCTTCGATCGACCCAAGTTCGGCCTCGCGACGCTGACCCACCACGAGGCGGTCCCCGGGCACCACCTCCAGGTCACGCTCGCGCTCGAATCGCCGAACATCCCGCTGATCCGCCGCCGCGCCGACTTCAACGCCTATACCGAGGGCTGGGCGCTCTATTCGGAGCAATTGGCCGAAGAGATGGGGATGTTCGACGGCGATCCGCTCGGCCAGGTTGGCTATCTCCAGTCGCTGTTGTTCCGTGCGACGCGGCTGGTGGTTGACTCGGGGCTGCACCACAAGCGCTGGTCGCGCGAGAAGGCGACCGATTACTTCATCGCCACCACCGGCATCGCGCGCGGCCGCAGCCAGAACGAGATCGACCGCTACACCGTCTGGCCGGGCCAGGCGTGCAGCTACAAGATCGGGCATACGATGTGGGTGCGGCTGCGCGATCAGGTGAAGGCCAGGCAGGGCGCGGCCTTCGATCCGCGCGCTTTCCATGACGTGTTGCTCGATGGCGCGATGCCGCTGACCGTGCTCGAGCGCGTGGTCGACGCGCGGACCGCATAGGGCGTATCGCCATTCAGCAAGTACTACGACGGCAGATCCCCCCGGAGGGGGAGGGGGACCGCGAAGCGGTGGAGGGGTAGTCTCCACAAGCGACATCGCCCGTGGAGACTACCCCTACGTCAGCCTACGGCTGCCACCTCCCCCTCCCGGGGGAGGATTTGAATGCTCGATCAACTTCAAGGCTTGAATGTCGATACGCCCTGGGTGCCCGTCAAAGCGATGGAGCGGGCGTGTGTTCCGCGATATGCTCGCGCCACGGCTGCCTAATTCTGCCGGGGTATTGAACCGGCGGGCCGCGCTGCACGTTGACCGGCAGGACGGGAGGACGAGATGAGCGAAGACAATGGCGTTACGCGACGCGGCGTGCTGGTGGGCGGGGGCAGCTCGATCGCGATCGCGGCGGTTCCGCCCGTGCGCGCGCAAACCCCTTTGCCGGAGGCGAACCCCACTGCCATGAAAGTCGCGATGACGGTCAACGGTGCGAGGCGCGAGCTGGAGGTCGATACCCGCACGACCCTGCTCGACGCGCTGCGCGAGCATCTCCATCTCACCGGCACCAAGAAGGGCTGCGATCACGGCCAGTGCGGCGCATGCACGGTGATCGTCGACGGGCGTCGGATCAATTCGTGCCTCAGCCTCGCGGTGATGCACGAAGGCGACAAGATCACCACGATCGAGGGCCTTGGCACCCCCGAGAAGATGCACCCGATGCAGAAGGCATTCGTCGTCCATGACGGCTATCAATGCGGCTATTGCACGCCGGGGCAGGTGTGCTCGGCGGTGGCGGTGCTCGACGAGATCAAGGCCGGCATCCCCAGCCATGTCAGCGCCGACCTCAACGCCAAGCCCCGCGTGACGGGGGCTGAACTGCGCGAGCGGATGAGCGGCAACATCTGCCGCTGCGGGGCCTATTCGAACATCGTCGATGCGATCACCGAAGTTGCGGGGAAACGCGCATGAAACCCTTCACCTATGAGCGCGTGACCACGCCCGCCGAGGCCGCAGCTGCCGCTACCCGCGTCCAGGGCGCCAAGTTCATCGCGGGCGGGACCAACCTGCTCGACCTGATGAAGCTCCAGATCGAAGCGCCGACGCACTTGGTCGACGTCAACGGCGTTGGGCTCGACACGATCGAGAAGACATCGGAGGGCGGCCTCCGCATCGGTGCGCTGGTCCGCAACACCGATCTCGCCGCCGACAAGCGCGTGCGGAAAGACTATGCACTGCTCAGCCGCGCGCTGCTCGCCGGCGCCTCGGGCCAGTTGCGCAACAAGGCGACGACCGCGGGCAACCTGCTCCAGCGGACCCGCTGCCCCTATTTCTACGACACCGACCAGCCGTGCAACAAGCGCAAGCCCGGCACCGGCTGCGCGGCGATCGGCGGGTATAGCCGGCAATTGGGCGTGGTGGGCGTGAGCGATGCCTGCATCGCGACGCACCCCAGCGACATGGCCGTGGCGATGCGCGCGCTCGACGCGCGCGTCGAAACGGTCAAGCCCGATGGCGCGACCCGCGCGATCCCGATCGCCGACTTCCACAGATTGCCCGGCGATACGCCGCATATCGAGACCGTGCTCGAACCCGGCGAATTCATCACCGCGGTAAGCCTGCCCAAGCCGGTCGGCGGCATCCACATCTATCAAAAGGTCCGTGACCGCGCGTCGTACGCCTTCGCGCTGATCTCGGTCGGCGCGATCGTCCAGCGCGACGGCAGCGGGCGCGTCGCGGTCGGCGGTATCGCGCACAAGCCCTGGCGGGTCGAGGCTGCCGAGACCGAAATGAAGCGCGGCGCCAAGGCGGTTTCCGCGGCGCTGCTGGCGGGCGCCAAGACCACGCACGACAATGCTTTCAAGCTGACGCTGGTCGAGCGCACGCTCGGCGCGGTGCTGGCGCAGGCGAAGGGCTGAGCCATGAAGTTCGATACGCCCGCAGGCACCAATCCGATCGACCAGCTCAAGCTGGTCGGCAAATCCACCGATCGGATCGACGGTCCGCTCAAGACCACCGGCCGCGCGCCCTACGCGTATGAGCGCCACGACGTCGTTGCCAATCCGGCTTATGGTCATGTCGTCGGCGCGGCGATCGCAAAGGGACGGATCGCTTCGATCGACTTGACCGATGCCAAGGCCGCGCCGGGGGTGATCGCGATCGTCACGGCCGACAATGCCGGCAAGCTCGGCCTGGGCAGCAACAACACCGCCAGGCTGCTCGGCGGCCCCGAGATCGAGCATTATCACCAGGCCGTTGCGCTGGTCGTCGCCGAGAGCTTCGAGCAGGCACGCGCGGCGGCGGCGCTGGTGCGGGTCGACTACACCCGGGCGAAGGGCAAGTTCGATCTCGCCGCGGCCAGGGACGGTGCCGAGCCGCCCAAGGGCCAGCCCGACGTCAAGGTCGGCGACTTTGCCGGCGCTTTCGCTGCCGCCCCGGTCCAGCTCGACGCGACCTACACCACGCCCGATCATGCCCATGCGATGATGGAGCCGCACGCATCGATCGCCGCCTGGGAGGGTGACAGCCTGACGCTGTGGACCTCGAACCAGATGATCGCGTGGAGCAAGGGCGATGTCGCCAAGACGCTCGGCATTCCCAAGGAAAAGGTCCGCCTGATCTCGCCCTATATCGGCGGCGGGTTCGGCGGGAAGCTGTTCGTCCGCGCCGATGCGATCCTCGCCGCGCTGGGCGCACGCGCGGCCAAGCGCCCGGTCAAGGTGGCGCTGCAACGGCCGCTGATGTTCAACAACACCACGCACCGCCCGGCGACGATCCAGCGCATCCGCATCAGCACGACGCAGGACGGCAAGATCACGGCGATCGGGCATGAGAGCTGGTCGGGCGACTTGCCGGGCGGCGGCCCCGAGACCGCGACGCAGCAGACGCGGCTGCTCTATGCCGGCGCCAATCGGATGACCGGGTTGCGGCTCGCGGTGCTCGACTTGCCCGAAGGCAATGCGATGCGCGCGCCGGGCGAGGCACCGGGCCTGATGGCGCTTGAGATCGCGATCGACGAGATCGCCGAGAAGCTCGGCATGGATCCGATCGCGTTCCGCATTGCAAACGATACCCAGGTCGATCCGGAAAAGCCCGAGCGGCCCTTCTCGCAACGCCAGCTGATCGAATGCCTGCGCATGGGTGCCGATCGCTTCGGCTGGCAGAAACGCAATGCCAAGCCTGGCTCGATACGTGACGGCCGCTGGCTTGTCGGGATGGGCGTCGCCGCCGGGTTTCGCAACAATCTGGTGATGAAGTCGGCGGCACGCGTCCGGCTGACGCCGAACGGTCGCGTCGTGGTCGAGACCGACATGACCGATATCGGCACCGGCACCTACACGATCGTCGCGCAAACCGCCGCCGAGATGATGGGGCTTCCGCTCGATCGCGTCGATGTGAAGCTCGGCGATTCGAGCTTCCCCGTCTCCGCCGGCTCGGGTGGGCAATGGGGCGCCAACAGCGCCACCGCCGGCGTCTATGCCGCGTGCGTCAAGCTGCGCGAGGCAGTCGCCGCGAAACTCGGCTTCAATTCTGCCGATTCTGCATTCGCCGACGGAAAGGTTCGCTCCGGTAACCGCAGCGCGCCGCTCGCCCAAGCCGCTTCCGGCGGCGAGATCGTCGCCGAAGACATCATGGAATATGGCGACCTCGACAAGAAATATCAGCAATCCACCTTCGCCGGCCACTTCGTCGAAGCCGCGGTCGATGCCTGGACCGGGGAGATCCGCATCCGCCGGATGCTCGCGGTGTGCGCCGCGGGGCGCATCCTCAACCCCAAGTCGGCGCGCAGCCAGGTGATTGGCGCGATGACGATGGGCGCGGGCGCGGCGCTGATGGAAGAGCTGGCGATCGACAAGCGCTTCGGCTTCTTCGTCAATCACGACCTCGCTGGCTACGAAGTTCCGGTCCATGCCGACATTCCGCATCAGGAAGTCATCTTCCTCGACGAGACCGATCCGATGTCCTCGCCGATGAAGGCCAAGGGTGTGGGCGAGCTTGGCATCTGCGGCGTCGGCGCGGCGGTTGCCAACGCGGTATACAACGCCACCGGCGTGCGCGTGCGCGACTATCCGGTCACGCTCGACAAGTTCCTCGATCGGCTGCCTGCACTCGTCTGACCCGTCTGGTTAATCGCGGGATATCCGTAGCTTTACCTAGGGACGAGGCCGGGTCTTTTGGTCGCCTATAATATGTGGGCCGGTCCGGATACTTGCGATTACTCGAAATCGTTCGAGGCGCCGATCCTGACCGCGCTCACAGGATCAAGGCAACCGATGACCGCAAACGCGCACAAGGCAGTCGACAAGCCCACCGCCCAGTCGCCCGAGGCGATGCTTCGACAACTGGGCATGATGCTCGATCAATCGCAGGCGGTGATCGAATTCTCGCCCGACGGCACCGTGCTGCGCGCCAACGATCTGTTCCTGAGCTTCATGGGCTATGCGCCCGAGGAAGTGATCGGCCAGCATCACAGCCTGTTCTGCGACACCGCGTTCGCCGGCAGCTCGGACTATGAGCTGTTCTGGCTCGGCCTGCGCAGCGGCACTGCCAAGGACGGCGAGTTCAAGCGCGTCGCCAAGGGCGGCCGCGAAGTGTGGATCCGCGCCAAATATTATCCGGTGCTCGAAGACGACACCGTCGTGCGCATCATCAAGATCGCGATGGACGTCACCGACACCAAGCAGGAAAGCATCCTGCACGAGGGCCTGCTCTCGGCGATCAGCCGTGCCCAGGCCGTGATCGAGTTCGATCTCGGCGGCAACGTGCTCACCGCCAACGAGAACTTCCTCAAGGTCACCGGCTACAAGCTGGGCGAAATCGAGGGTCAGCACCACCGCATGTTCTGCACCGCCGAGCAGGCGCGCTCGGCCGAATATGCCCAGTTCTGGGAGAAGCTCGCTCGCGGCGAATATCATTCGGGCGCGTTCAAGCGGCTCGCCAAGGGCGGCAAGGAGATCTGGATCCAGGCGACCTACAACCCGATCCTCGACTTGCGCGGCCGCCCGGTGAAGATCGTGAAATACGCGATGGACGTCACGGCCCAGCGCCTCGCCGCGGCCGAGGCCGAGGGCAAGGTGGAAGCCGTCGGCCGCCAGCATGGCGTCGCCGAATACGATCTGTCGGGCAAGCTGCTCGCCGCCAACGAGATGTTCTGCGGCATTTTCGGCTATCGCCGCGAAGAGCTCGAAGGGCTCCACCACGAGGAAACCACCCATCCGGGCTGTCACATCCACCAGGATTATCGCCAGTTCTGGTACAAGATGGGCCGCGGCGAGCCCGAGGCCGCCGATTTCCGCCGCGTCACCAAGGACGGCCGCGAGATCTGGGTATTCTCGAGCTTCAATCCGATCCTCGATCTTGACGGCAAGCCGTGGAAGGTCGTCGAATATTCCACCGACATGACCGACACCAAGCTCAAGGCGCTCGAGTTCCAGGGCAAGGTCGATGCGATCAGCCGCGCCGAATGCGTGCTCGAGACCACGCTCGATGGCACCGTGCTCTACGCCAACGAGAATTTCCTCAAGATGGTCGGCTATTCGATCGAGGAACTGCGCGGCAAGGACCAGCGCATGCTGCTCGAGCCCGAAGTCGCGGCGAGCGAGGATTATCGCCAGCGCGCCGAGGGCGTCTCGCACGGCGAGTTCCTGTCGGGCGAGTTCAAGCGCATCGCCAAGGGCGGGCGCGAGGTCTGGATCCGCGCGACGGTCAACCCGATCTTCGATACCTGCGGCAAGCCCTACAAGCTCGTCACCTATGCGATGGACGTCACCGAGGACAAGCTCCGCTCGATCGAAGTCGAGAACCGCCTCGACGCGATCGAGCGCAGCCAGGCGACGATCGAGTTCGACCTCGACGGCAACGTGCTCACCGCCAACGGCAATTTCCTCGCGGTGATGGGCTATTCGCTGCGCGAGATCGTCGGCCAGCACCACAGCATGTTCTGCATGCCGGAGTATCTCAAGTCGAAGGAATATGGCGATTTCTGGCGTCGCCTGAACAGCGGCGAGACGCATACCGGCCGCTTCCACCGCCTCGGCAAGTACGGCCGCGACGTCCATATCCAGGCGAGCTACAGCCCGGTCTACGATCTGTCGGGCAAGCCGGTCCGCGTCATCAAGCACGCCTACGACATCTCGGCCCAGGTCGAGCTCGAGACTAAGATCGCCACCAAGAGCCAGGAAATGCAGGGCATGGTCGCGCGGCTGACCAAGTCGATCACCAGCATCTCCGAAGGCGCGCAGGGCGCGACGGTGCTGGCCGGCGAGACCGAGAGCGCCGCCACCCAGGGCAGCGCCGCGATCAACAACGCGATTGAATCGATCGAGCTGATCAGCAAGTCGTCGAGCCAGATCGCCAAGATCGTCGGCGTGATTGGCGAGCTCGCCAGCCAGACCAATCTGCTCGCGTTCAACGCCGCGATCGAGGCGGCGCGTGCCGGCGAGCACGGCGTCGGCTTCTCGGTCGTCGCCGAGGAAGTCCGGAAGCTCGCCGAGCGCAGTGCAGAGGCGGCGACCGAGATCTCGCGCCTGATCGAGGAATCGAGCGAGCGCGTCGCGCATGGCACCGAGCGTTCGCAGAGCGCGCGCAATGCCTTCGAAGGCATCGTCCAGAGCGTCGAGAAAACGGCGCGCTCGATCAGCCAGATCGCCAACTCGGCCGACAGCCAGGAAGAAGTCACCTTGAAGGTCGTCGACATGATCGGCGAGCTCGCCTCTTCGACCCAGGCACACGGATGAACGCGCTCGCCGTGCTCGGCGCGGCGGCTGCGCTCCCGCCGCCCGGCGCCGTCGAGGCCTTGCGCGCGCTCGTCACGGACGATGACGCCACGCCGATCGACGATGCCCAGGCCAGCCTGGTCGAGGCCGAGCCCGGCCAGATCGATGTCGGGCTGGTCCAGCTGTGCGGCCGCGAGCTTGCGGTCCCGGCCGAGAGCGTCCGCGAAGTCGTGCCGCTCCCGGCAAAGCTGCAACCCAGCTTCTCGGGCGCCGACATCTCGCCCGGATCGATCGTGATCCGTGGCCGGGTGATCCCGGTGCTCGACATCGCCGGCCAGCTCGGCTTCGGCGCGCGCGAAGGCGGGGGCGGGGTCGTGCTGATCCTGCGCCACGCCCAGGCGCTGATCGGCATCGTCATGGATTCGGTGTCGGGGCTCGCCCGGATCGCGCGCGAGTCGATTCAGCCCTTCGCAGTCAACACGGCCGGCGACCACCGCATCGTGTCGAGCACGTTCCCGCACGGCGACGCGCTGGTCGGGCTGATCGATCCCGCCGCGGTGCTCGCGCTCCCCGGCGTGCCGCATGCCGCCGAGCAGCGCGCCGCGCCCGAGGCCGCGGGCGCCGGCGGTCGCAGCGCGGTAGTGCTGGTCACCGTCGCCGGCGCCAATATCGCGCTCGATGCAGCGTTGGTGGTCGCCACTGTCCCCAACGCGCTGCTGCGCCCCAGCCCGGCGCCGTCGAGCAAATGGGTGAGTGTCGTCGAATATCTCGGCCAGGAAGTGCCGGTGGTCGACGATCTCGCGCTGTTCGGCCTGTCGGGCCGCGCCTCGGACCTTCCCGGCGGTGCGGTGATCATCCTTCGCCTCGACGCCAAGCGGCTGCTCGGGCTCAAGATCGATCGGGTGCAGCGCATCTTGCCGATCACCGAGCGCTCGATCCGCCCGCTGCCCCAGGCGCTCGCCGAGCAACTCACGTTGTTCCGCGGCGCGATCGTCGATCATGAGGGCCGGCAGAACCTGCTGCTCGACGGCGACGCGCTGACCAACAGCGATCCGCTGCGCATGATCGGCGCGCTCAGCCGCGAAGCCGCCGCGCCCGCGCGCGGGGCGGTTGCCGGGCCTGCCACGGCCGAGGATCGCCAGCCCTATCTCGTCTTCGTCGCCGGCGACCGCCGCCGCGCCGCCGCGCTCGCCTCGGTCAAGCAGATCATCCCGTTCCCCGAGGCCCGCACCGGGCTCAACCGTGAAGGCTCGGGGCTGCAGGGCATCGCCAGCTACAACGGCGCACCGCTGCCGCTGCTCGACCTTGCCGGGAACGGCATGGGGGGGGATCGTCCCGACGCGGTGGTGCTGGTGGTCGAGAAGGACGGCGGCTTCAACGGCCTCGTCGTCGACAAGCTAGAGACCCTGTCGCGCTCGGCGGTGCATCGCCGCCCGGGCATGAACGGCGACGACGCCGCGAGCTTCTTCATCGACGCGAAGCTCGGCGACCGATCGGAAGCGGTTACGCTCTGCGACTTGGCCGAAGAGGCGGTGCGGCTGGCATAACGGCTTTCTCATTCCCCTCCCTGAAAGGGAGGGGTTTAGGAAGGGATTCGATCCACAAATGGACTGTCCGGAAACGCCCCAATTGCGGACATTCAGAGCGACGGCCATAGAGTGGAGATGAGCAGCTACGAATGGAACGACGCACCGCCCACTACGCTCCAGCGAATTTTCGTTGGGGTGTATGTGGCGATACTGCTGGCAGCGTTCGCCAACAACTACTTCGAGTGGCGGCTACTCGGAGGCCATGGAAAGCAATTTTCCGCAATCTGGGCAATAGTCGGAGTGATCATGTTCGTGCGCTTTATACCCGGTGTCCGCCGCGCCGAGTGACGGCTCTCCACCCAAAATCGGCCGTTCGATTTCTGGTTCCGTTACTCAAGCCGCCACTCGCTCAGGCAAATCCGCCACCGCCTCTACCGCCCGCACCAGCACCAAAGCCCGCAGCTTCTCGGTCACCAGCTCGACCCGCGCCGGCGACCCGTCCAGCACCTCGACTTCGACGTTGTATCCGCCATCCGCCGCCACTGCCGACAGTGTCTCCACCGTCAGCCCCTGCTGCACGAACAGGTTCACCACCCGCAGCAGCAGTTCGCCTGATTCCGCCCCGACGATCCGAAACCGCGTCCGCATCCCGAACCTCAGGCCGCGCGCCGCGCCATGCCGCCCGCGGCGATCGCCGCGCGCGCCAGCTGGTCGGCGGCAACATTGCTCGCGACACCGCGCGCGCGTGCCTGGTCGAGCACCGCCAGCAGCCGCGCCGGCGTCGCCTCGACCCGCGCTGCCGCCTCCGCCTGCGACCAGCCCAGATACTCGGCGGCGACGTTGATGATCCCGCCGGCGTTGACGACGTAATCGGGGGCATAGAGCACGCCGCGATCGGCGAGCCGCGTACCGTCCTCGGGCTCGGCGAGCTGGTTGTTCGCCGCGCCGCACACGACTTTCGCCGAAAGGCGGGCGATGCTGGCATGGTTGAGCACGCCGCCCAGCGCGCAGGGCGCGAAGATATCCGCATTCGCGGTCAGGATGCCGCTCAGGCTCGCAGTCTGCGCGCCGGTCGCCACGGAGACGCGCGCGACGGCTGCTGCATCCATATCGGCGACGATCAGCTTCGCCCCCGCCGCGTGGAGCATCCCCGCCAGCGCGGACCCGACATGGCCGACGCCCTGGATCGCGACGGTGCATTCGCCGAGCCCGCGGTCGAGCCGTCGCGCCGCCGCGGCCTGCATCGCCAGGAAGACGCCACGCGCCGTCCAGGGCGACGGATCGCCGCCCGGCGCCGCGCCCCTGGCCGGCAGCCCGGCGACGTGCCGCGTCTCGTCGCGCACCGTCTCCATATCGGCCACGCTCGTCCCGACATCCTCGGCGGTGACGTAGCGCCCGCCCAGTTCGCGCACCGCCTGTCCGAACGCGGCGAACAGCTTCCGGCGGTCGTAGGTGCCTTCGGGGCGCCGCAGCACTGCCTTGCCGCCGCCGAGCGGCAGCCCGGCCAGCGCGTTCTTGTAGCTCATTCCCTCGGCCAGCCGGCAGGCATCGGCAGCGGCATCCTCGCCGCTTGCATACTGCCATAGCCGGCATCCGCCCGCGGCGGGGCCGAGTGCAGTCGAATGCAGCGCGATCACCGCGTCGAGTCCGCTCGCTTCGTCGCGGAACACATGCACGCTCTCGGGCGAGAGCTGTCGGTCTATCTCGAATGCCACGTCGGACTCCTTACTGGACGCGACTGTATCGCCGATCGAACGGGGACAAACTGACCTCGTTTCGTATGACTGGCGCAGATTATTGGATGATCTATCCCGGATATCGCGATATGCGGGTCAACATGACCGATTTAGACCCCTTCGAAAAACGAATCCTCCGCGAGCTCCAGCGCGATGCGAGCCAGACAACTGCCGAACTCGCTGCCAAGGTCGGCCTCTCGGCCTCGCCCTGCTGGCGCCGCGTCGACCGGCTCGAGCGCGAGGGCGTGATCCGGGGCCGGGTGGCGGTGATCGATCGCCGGAAAGTCGGGCTCAATGCGCATATCTTCGCGCAGGTGCGGCTCAACGCGCATGGCCGCTCGAACCTCGACGAGTTCAGCGCGGCGATCCGCGGCTTCCCCGAGGTGCTCGATGCCTATGTTTTGATGGGCCAGACCGACTTCATGCTGCGCATCGTCGCCCCCGACATCGAAGCCTATGAGAAATTCTTCTTCGACAAGCTGAGCAAGTTGCCCGGAATCCAGGAGATCACTTCGACGGTAGCGCTCTCCGAGATCAAGTCGACGCTCGAGCTGCCGCTCTAGACGCCGCTGGTCTCGGGCGGGCGCTTGGCCTAACGTATCGGCTCCACAACCAATTCGAGACCCCTCCCGCATGGCGCTTGTGAAGAAGTCGACGCTCGGTTCGCGAGCGAAACCCGCAGCGTCGAGCGAGCCACCCGAAGCGCCGCCGAGCGTCCGCGCCGCCGCGCCGCGCAAGGCCAGGCGTCCGGCGAACGCGCTCGAGCGGATGGACCAGGCGACCCAGGAGCTGGCCAGCGGTATCGGCGAAGCGGCGGCGGCGGCCGGCGAATTGCAGCGCGCGGTCGACAGCATTTCGAGCAGCGCCGAGGAAGCTGCGGGCGCTTCGCAGGAATCGCTGGGCCTGATCGGCGCGCTCACCGTCAATTTCCGCGATGCGCGCGAAGGCGCCGAAGCGGCGCTTCGCCAGGCCGGCGCCGCCCAGGACGCTTTTTCCGAGATCGGCATCCAGATCGAGGTTTCGGTCGCGGCGATCGATCTCAACGCGCAGCGGCAGCTCGCGACCGCAGAGGTGATGAATTCGCTCGAGGCGGTGGCGAGCGGGATCGGAGAGATCGGCCAGGGCGTCGCCGACGTCTCCGACCAGACCAGCCTGCTCGCGCTCAACGCGACGATCGAGGCGGCGCGCGCGGGCGATGCCGGGACCGGCTTCGCCGTGGTCGCCGACGAGGTCCGCGCGCTGGCGGAAAGCTCCGAAGCGAGCGCGAGCGACATCCAGCAGCTCGCCGAGCGCGTTTCCGCGGAGGTCAAGACGATCGCCGAGCGCGTCCGTGCCGCCTCCGAACTGGCGACGCGCGAGGCCGGGCTGGGCCGCGACGTGGTGGTGAGTCTCAAGGCGGCGCGCGGGGAACTGGTCGCGCTCGGCCAGGGCGCGCAGGCGATCGTCCAGGCGTCGAACGAAGCCGAGATCGCCGCGCGCGAAGCCGAGAAGGGCGCCGAGCAGGTTGCCGCAGCCGCGGAGGAACAGTCTGCCGCCGCCGCCGAGGCGCAGCAGGCGATCGAGCAGCAGAGCGCCTCGCTCGAGGAGAGCCAGCAGACCGCCGAGGCGCTGGGCGCGATGGTCCAGGCGCTGGTCGACGATCAAACCGATCAGGTCGCGGTCGAGCAGGTCGCCGCCGCGGCCGAGCAATTGTCCGCGACGGTGCAGGAGATGTCGGGGTCGTCGAGCCAGATCCAGGTCGCGCTCGAGCAGATCGCCCGCGGTGCCCAGCTCCAGGGCGCGGCGACGCAGCAGGCCAATGCGGCGATGAGCCAGATCGAGAAGTCGGCCGAAGTGTCGCAGGTGCGCGCCGCCGCCGCCGCCGAGCGGATCGGCGCGATCGTGGCGAGCGTCGACGAGGGGCGCAGTGCGGTCGAGCGGCTGGCGAGCGGCGTGGAGTCGTCGCTGGACGAGGTCCGCGCAGTGATCGGGCTGCTCACGACATTGAGCGAGACCGGGCGGCGGATCGAGAAGATCACCGACAATCTCGCGCTCGTCTCGGTGCAGACCAAGATGCTCGCGGTCAGCGGATCGGTCGAGGCGACGCGCGCGGGCGAGGCGGGGCGCGGCTTCGCGACCGTCGCGGGCGACATCCGCAAGCTTTCGCGCGACGCGGCGCTCGGCACCGATCATGCGCGCGACGTGGTTCGCCGGATTCAGGACCAGGTTGCGCTGGTTCGGCGCGATCTTGAGCAGGTTTCGGGCGCGGCAGAGGCCGAAATCGGCCGAAACCGCGCCATGTTGGACCGTTTTTCGGCCGTTGGAGAGGATCTTGTGGCCGCGCAATCGGCCAATACGGCGATCCTGGCGGGTGCCGAGGACATTCTCCGCTCGGTCCGCGAGGTCCGCGGCGGCACCGACCAGATCGCCGAGGCGGCCGAGATCGCGGTCGATGCGGTGCGCGAGGCGGGGGCGGCCGCGCGGCAGCAGGCCCAGGGAGCCGAGGCGCTCGCCGCGGCGATCGAGGAGATCGCGTCGATCGCCACCGTGCTCGCCGCGCGGGAAGGCTGAGCGTGGCGGGCGACCGGTTGCTGGCACTCGAAGTCGGTGACAAGAGCTTCGGCTTGCCCTCTGGAATCGTTCGTGAAGTCGCGCGGATGCCACGCCTCGCCCGCGTGCCCCATGCGCCCCCCGCGCTGATGGGGCTTGCCAATATCCGCGGGGCCGTGGTCCCCGTCCTTTCGCTCGCCACGTTGGTCGAGCGTCCTTCGGGAGGCGAGCGCCGCGTCGTCATCGTCGATCAGGGCGAACCGATCGGCCTGGCGGTCGACCAGGTCTCCACCCAGCTCGACGCGAGTGATTTACAAGCCATTGATATTGCGGAGTTAATATCAAATTCTATCCCCGCTACCGGGGTCCGCCATTCGGTCGGCTCGGGCATGTCCGAGGGGGAACTGCAACCCGAACTCACCGCCGAAACCCTGCCATTGCTGGTCTTCGCGATCGGCGACCAGGAATTCGCCGTTCCCATCGCCATAGTCGAGCATGTCCTCTCCCTGCCCGAACACATCACCCGGATGCCGCTCGCCGATCCCGCCGTGGTCGGCAGCACCACGCTGGACGGCGCCTTGCTCCCGATCCTGTCGCTTCGCACCCTGCTCGCGCTGCCGGGCACCGACGGCAAGGGGCGGGTGCTCGTAGTGCGGATCGGCGTGCACCGCGTCGGTCTGGTCGTCGATGCGATGCGCTCGATACTGCGCGTCGCCGAGGACGATATCGATCCGGTGCCGCAAGTACTCGCGCGCGGCGGGGCCGAGGCGCGGATCCAGGCGATCTGCCGGCTCGATGGCGGCAACCGGCTCGTCTCGGTGCTCGCAGCCGATCAATTGCTGCGCGACGACATCACCGCGCGCTTGTTCCAGGGGGCAGAGCGGCACGACATGGACGAGACCGTACGCGAAACGCAGCCACACGAGCAGTTTCTGCTGTTCCGCGTCGGCGACGACGAATTCGGCCTGCCGATCGGTGCGGTCGAGGAAGTGGCGATGCTGCCCGCCAAGCTCACCCGGCTGCCCAGGGCGCCGGCCTTCGTCCAGGGCGTGATGAACCTGCGCGGCCAGGTGATCCCGGTGATCGACCAGGCGCGTCGCTTCGGGGCCGAGGCAGCGGCGGGCCGCAAGCGCCGCGTGGTAGTCGTGCGCATCGGCGACCTCAGTGCCGGCTTCGTCGTCGATGCGGTGTCCGACGTTCTTCGCGTCGAAGCCGACGCACTGCGTCCGGCACCCGATCTGGGCAATGCCGAGACGCGCGTGTTCGATCGGATCGTCAACCTCCCCGAGGAACAGCGGATCGTGCTGATCGTTTCCCCGCGCGAACTCCTCGACCGCGCCGAGCAGGACCTGCTGCGCGGCATATCAGCGAAAGGCGCCGTGTCGACACCGTGACAAAGCTGATGGTCGTCGACGATTCGCCGCTGATGCGGCGGCTGCTCACCGATATCTTCACCGCCGCCGGCGATTTCGAGGTGGAGGTGGCGCGCTCCGGTGCTGAAGCATTGGCGCGGCTGACCGATTTCGCGCCCGACGTGGTGACGCTCGACATCCATATGCCCGGCATGGACGGGCTGGCCTGCCTCGACCAGATCATGCTGATCCGACCCTGCCCGGTGGTGATGGTCTCGTCGCTCACTGCCGAGGGCGCCGACGAGACGCTCGAGGCGATGGCGCTGGGCGCAGTCGATTTCATCGCCAAGCCGCGCGGTGCGGTCTCGCTCGAGATCGATGCGGTCGTCCCCGAACTCGTCGCCAAGGTGCGCGCCGCGGCGGGCGCCCGCATTTCGCGCGCGACCCGGCTCCGCGAGCGAGTTCGCGCTCTGGGCACGCCCACCCCAACACCGGCACCCACGCCACTTGCCTCTAGCCCGCGCCGCGCCGGCCTGCCCGCCGAGGGCCTTGTCCTGGTCGGCTGCTCGACCGGCGGGCCGGCGGCGCTCGATGCCTTGCTCGGCCGGCTTCCCTCCGATTTCCCCTGGCCGATCCTCGTCGCGCAGCACATGCCGGCGAGCTTCACCGGCCCGCTCGCGCGACGGCTCGATCGGCTCTGCGCGCTCCCGGTCAGCGAGGTCGTCCGCTCGGCGCCGCTGCTCGCCGGCAATATCTACATTGCACGCGGCGACGCCGATATTCTCGTCACGCGGCGCGCGGGCGCGCTGACGGCGATCGCCGCGCCGAGCGATCCCGCGCTGTTTTGGCACCCCAGCGTCGATCGGGTCGTTGAGAGCGCGATGACACAGCTCGATCCTTCCAACTTGATTGGGGTGCTGATGACCGGGATGGGCACCGATGGCGCCCGCGCGATGACCGAACTGAAGGCGCGCGGCGGCGTCACCATCGCCGAAGCGGCGGATACCGCGGTGGTATGGGGCATGCCCGGCGCGCTGGTCGGTGCAGACGGCGCGTCATTCGTTGTGCCGCTCGACCGGATTGCCGGCGAGTTGACGACATTGTTCGCGCGGTGAGCGACGCCGGCCCTCCACCCGAAAATGCACCACCCACGCTCTCGCAGGATGAGATCATGCGGGTCACCGAACTGCTCTATCGCTGGAGCGGGATGATCTTCGGCGCGAACAAGCTTTATTATATCGAGCGCCGGGTCGGGGCGCGGATGACGAAGACGGGGATCGCCGATGCGCGCAGCTATTTCGCGCGCGCCGCCTCGGACCCTGCCGAGCGCGAGGCACTGATCAATGCCTTCACCATCAACGAGACCTATTTCTACCGCGAGGACCACCAGCTCGCCGCGCTGAGCCGCGAAATATTGCCCGAGCTGGTCCGCACGCGCCGCCCGGGCGACCTCGTGCGGATCTGGTCGATGCCGTGCTCGACCGGCGAGGAAGCCTATTCGATCGCGATCTGGCTGCTGGAGAACTGGCCGCTGGTCGACGCATACAATATCGAGATCGTCGGGTCGGACCTCGACACCCATGTGCTCGACCAGGCCCGCGCCGGGGGTTACGCCGCACGCGCGCTGGCCAAGCTGCCGCCCAAGGTGATCGAGAGCTATTTCGAGCCCGAACGCGGACATCGGCGGAAAATCATCGACGATTTGCGCGAATCGGTGCGCTTCGCGCCGGCCAACATCGTCGATCGTGCGACGCTGGCGCCGCTCGGCACGTTCGACGTGATCCTATGTAGGAACCTGCTCATCTATTTCGACGAAGCCTCGCGCGCCAAGGCTGCGGAAAACCTGTTCGAGAGCCTGGCGCCCGGCGGCTATCTTTGCCTCGGCCATAGCGAATCGATGACGCGGATCAGCGACCGGTTCGTCATGGCTCGCCTTGAAGACGCAATCGTCTATCGTAAGCCGTGATGGACGAGCTGCTCGAGCAATTCCTGATCGAAGGGCGCGATCTCGTCGCACAGGCGGCGTCCGACTTCGACGTGCTCGCGCGCGATCCCGGTGACGCCGGGACGATCGACAGTGCGTTCCGGGCGATCCACACGCTCAAGGGCTCGGTGTGCATCTTTCCGATGGGACCGGCCGAGCGCGTGCTCCACGCAGCCGAGGATGCGCTCGAACGCGCGCGCAAGGGGAAGGGGGCGCTCGATGCCGGCGCGGTAGCCGGTCTGGTCGCGTGCCTCGATGCCGTCGATCGCTGGATCGACGAGATCGAGCGCGGCGCGATTGGGGCCGATGCCGAGCAGATTGCCGCAAAGGCGCTCGCCCGGCTGCCAGGCACCGCAGCGGCGCCGGATGCTGCGGAGACGGATACTGCGCCACCCGATTGGCTCGGTCCGCTTGCGGAGCGCGAATGGCAGGCGATCGAAGCCGCTGATCGGCCGCTGACCGCGTTTCGCTATGCCCCCGATCCCGCCTGTTTCTTCCGTGGCGAGGATCCGCTGGCGATCGCGGCGGAGGTGCCAGAGCTGCTGACGCTCGCTATCCTGCCTGCGGAGGGAGCATGGCCGTCGCTCGAAGCGATCGAGCCCTTTGCGTGCGTGTCGGTCCTCGAAGGGCTGAGTGCGGCGCCGATCGACGCGATGCGCGCAGCGTTCCGGATGGTTCCCGATCGGATAGCGCTGCATCGCATCGACCCCGCCACTGCCGATACCGCGCCTGCTGAAGCCGCAGGACGCACCAATGCGATGCTGCGGGTCGATGCCGCGCGCGTCGATGCGCTGGCCGACGGGCTCGGCGAACTCGTCGTCGCGGTCAACGGCTTCGCCGCCCTGGCCGAGCGCGCCGAGGCCATCGATCGTACGCTCGCCGCCGGCATCCGCACGGTGCAGGCCGATATCGAGCGCGTGGCGGGCGAGTTGCACCGGAGTGTCAGCGCGGTACGGTTGGTGCCGCTCGCCCCGACCTTGCGCCGCCTGCCGCGCGTCGCGCGCGAGATCGCAGCGGCGCTCGGCAAGCAAGTCGACTTCATCATCTCGAGCGAGGGTCTGGAAGTCGATAAGCAGATCGCCGACGGGCTGTTCGAGCCGCTGCTGCACCTTATCCGCAACGCGATCGACCACGGCATCGAGACCCCGGACGCGCGGGCGGCGGCGGGCAAGCCTGTCGAGGGGCGGGTCACGTTGGCGGTGGCCCGCGAGGGCGACGCGATCCGCATCACCCTCGACGACGACGGCGCCGGGATCGATCCCGCACGGATCCGCACCGCTGCCGTGTCGCGTGGCGTGATCGGCGAGGAGGCGGCTGCCAAGCTCTCCGACCCAGCGGCGCTGCGGCTGATCTTCGCGCCGGGTTTCTCGACCGCGCCTGAGGTCACTGCAGTCTCGGGTCGCGGCGTCGGCATGGATGCGGTCCAGGCCGCGGTGGAGCGGCTGCGCGGTACGATCGATCTCGCCGGCGAGCCGGGCAGGGGCACCCGCTTCGCGTTGCGCCTGCCCGCCAATGCCCTCACCACCCGGCTGCTCGTCGTCGAGGCGGGAGGCGACCGCTACGGCGTCGCGCTCGACCAGATCGTCGAGACATTTCGTGTCGATGCCGCCGCGCTGATGCCGGTGGGATCCGGCGCTGCCTGTGTGCTGCGCGGGCACACCGTGCCGGTGCTGAGTCTCGCTGCGCTGCTCGGAGGTTCCGATACCCCCTCGGCCACCGCCAAGCTGCTTGTCACGCGCGCCGCGGGCGAGCGTGTCGCGCTCAAGGTCGACGGGTTCGCCGAGCGGATCGACGCGCTGGTGCGCCCGCCGGGTGGCATCCTTTCCAGCGTCCCGGGTGTCACCGGATCGGCGCTGCTCGGCGACGGCGGTGTGCTGCTCGTTCTCGATCTTCCGGCGCTTGCGGCATGAGCGTCCGGGTCGAAGGCGAGGTAATTCTCCTTGTGGGACGCTGCCAGGCGGAAGATGCCGAGGCGCTGCTCGTGGCGTTGCAGGAGAGCGCGGCGCGGATCGTCGATCTCGCCGAGGTGCAGCGGATGCATCTAGCGGTCGCGCAGGTCCTGCTCGCAGTGCGTCCGACTGTTCAGGGCAGTCCCACCAATGCATTTCTCGCACGATATTTCGTTAACCTACTGCAATGACATTGCTGTACCTGGGCGCTATGCCGACAGTACGGCCCGCGCAGTGCCCTGGAGATCCGAATGCCCGTTACCGTCCTGATCGTCGACGACAGCAAGCTGGCACGGATCGTCGCGGGCAAGGCGCTCGCCGAGCTCCAGCCCGAATGGCAGAAGGTCGAGGCGGGCAGCGCTGCCGAGGCGCTCGAGGTGGTCGGCGCGCGCGAGGTCGACGTCGCGCTGATCGATTTCAACATGACCGAGAAGGACGGGCTGGAACTCGCCGCCGAGCTGCGCGCTCTCCGACCTGAAATGCCACTCGCCATCATCACTGCCAATATCCAGGACGAGATCGTCGCCCGCGCCCGCGAGATCGGCGCGGCGTTCGTCGCCAAGCCGGTCACCGCCGACAGCCTCGAAGGGTTCCTCTCGGGCGCGGCGCTGCGGCTGCGATCGGCCGGAGCATGATCCCCGAGAGCGTGGCGCTCGCCGAGCTCGAACGCGATGCGCTGACCGAGATCGTCAATATCGGCGTCAGCCGCGCTGCGTCGAACCTTCGGAAAATGATCGGCGACCAGGTGACCTTGTCGGTCCCGGCGATCGATGTGGTCAGCCAGCGCCGCGCTGCCCGGCTGATCAGCGAGCGCGAAGTCGCCGAGTTGGTGGCGGTGCGCCAGGACTTTGCCGGGCCGTTCTCGGGGCGAGCGCTGCTGATCTTCCCGGAGAGCAACAGTCTCGAGCTGGTCCGCGCGGTGACCGGCGATGCGCTCAACGCCCAGGAAGTCGTCGATATGGAGCAAGAGGCGTTGACCGAGACCGGTAACGTCATCCTCAATTCGTGCCTCGCGACGATGGCCAACATGCTCAAGCGATCGCTGACCATGACGATTCCCGAGGTGCTGCGCGGCAATGGCGCAACCTTGTTCGAGATCGATGACGCGAGCGCTGCCGACGGGCTCGTCCTCTTCCTCTATATCGACTTCGCCGTCCGCAATCGCGACATTCGCGGCTATATCGCGATGATCATGGACATCCCCTCGCTCGAGGTGCTCAAGGAGTTGCTCGACGAGTTCATCGCTCGCGTCGTCGGGACCGATGGCTGAATCCAGCATCAGCGACGAGGGTGCGGGCATGCGTGCAAACCTCGCGGCGGCTGGGACCAGCGGCACCTGGGACTGGGACATCGCCGCGGACCGGCTGTACGTCGACGCGCGCTTTGCCGAGCTCTACGGGCTCGATCCAGACGCCGCGCACGCCGGCATCCGCACCGATCTGTTCTTCAAGGCGATCCATCCCGAGGATCGCCCGCGGATCCGTATCGCGGTTGCCGGGATGCTCGCCGGCGCCGAGATATTCTCGAAGGAATTCCGTGTCCTGGGCCCCGACGGGGCGATGCTGTGGATGCATGGTCGCGGGCAAAGCCATCTGGACGCCGAGGACGTGCCGGTGCGCTTCACCGGATTGCTGGTCGAGGTCACCGAGCGCAAGCGTACCGAGGAGCGGCTGCGCATCGCCCAGTCGGCGGGCGGGATCGGCACGTTCGAATATGCCGACGGCTTCGCCACCGCGACGGTCTCGCCTGAATTCTGCGCGCTGCTCGGGCTGCATCCGGCTTCGGTGTTGCCGGTGCGGACGATCAACAACGTCGTCCAGTTCGATGGGCCGCAGCTGATCCCGCAACCCGGCCATGGCAACATACCCGAGACGCTCGACGGCGAATTCCGCATCCGGCGCAGCGACGATGGCAGCACGCGGTGGATTGCCCGGCGCGGCGAGATCGTCCGCGAAGGCGTCGGCTATCGGCTTGTCGGCGTGGTTTATGACGTCACGGCTTCCAAGGAGCAGGAAGCCCGGCTACGCGAGTGGAACGACACGCTCGAGACCCGTGTCGAGCAGGAAGTCGCCGAGCGCCGCGAAGCCGAGGAAGCGCTGCGCCAGGCACAGAAGATGGAAGCGGTGGGCCAGCTTACCGGCGGCATTGCGCACGACTTCAACAATCTGCTGACGATCATCATCGGCAATATCGATACCGTGTTGCGGCGCTTCGACACCGGCACCGATCCGCGCGCCCGGCGCGCGCTCGAGAGCGCGCTAAAGGGTGCGGAGCGAGCTGCCTCGCTGACTCAGCGGCTGCTCGCCTTTTCGCGACGCCAGCCGCTCGCCCCCAAGACGATCGACGTGGCGCGGCTGCTCGCGGGGATGTCCGACCTGCTGACACGGTCGATTTCCGAATCGATCGCGATCCAGATCGTCACCGATCCCCATCTCTGGCCGGTCGAGGCGGACCCGCACCAGCTCGAGAACGCGATCCTCAACCTTGCGGTCAACGCGCGCGATGCCATGCCCGACGGCGGTTCGCTGACGATCAGTGCACGCAACGTCGAACTGGGCGCCGCCGCGACCGCCGATGGCGTCCAGCCGGGTTCCTATGTTGCGATCTCGGTCGCCGACTGTGGCATCGGCATGTCTTCCGATACCGTGGCCAAGGTGTTCGATCCGTTCTTCACCACCAAGGAAGTCGGCAAGGGGACCGGGCTCGGACTGTCGATGGTCTATGGCTTCGCCAAGCAATCGGGCGGGCATATCGAGATCGAGTCCACGGAAGGCGAGGGGACTACGGTACGGCTGCTGCTCGGTCGCAAGTCCGAGGATGCCGGGGCTTTCTTGGAAGGGGAGAATACCCCCGCTGAGGCCAGTGGCGGTTCCGAAACCGTATTGGTCGTCGAGGACGACGACGAGGTTCGCGCCTATACAGTCGGCATCCTCCGCGAGCTGGGATACCGCGTGGTCGAGGCGCATGATGGCGTGTCGGCGATCCGCCTGCTCGAGCGCGAGGACTTCTCGATCGACCTGCTGCTGACTGATGTGGTGATGCCGCAGATGTCCGGCGACGAACTTGCCGAGCGTGCCCGCGCGATGCACCCGCAGCTCAAGGTGCTGTTCGCCTCGGGCTATACGCGCGACGCGATCATGCGCGACGACCGGCTCGAAGCCGGCGTCGACCTGATCTCGAAGCCGTTCACCTTCGCCGCGCTCGCCGAACGGGTGCGCGAGACGCTCGGCCGGGCCTGACCCGCCTGGGACCGGTCCGGCTTGATCCAAGTTCGACGCTGAAGCCGCCATTTCGGGGCGAGTTGCCGTTGTCATACGGTAGGCGCCGGATGATCCTCGCCCAGCTTCCCGTGTGTTGTTCAGCGTTCCGGCCATAGCATGATCCGAATTGCCCGCTGTGAAGGTGCGGTCGTGCTGTCTGCCTGCGCTGCCGAAAGGGGGAGCGGGTGCCCGGCATGGCGTGCGAAGAGAACAACGGACCTACCGGCGATGCGGGATGCCGGTGACCGCGGCAATTCCTCGCAGGCTTGCCCCGGTTCCGCCCGCCACGCGCGTTCGCCAGATCATCCGCCTGCGTCGCCTGCGAGAACGCTATTTCGGCGACGACCTGTTCGCCGATCCGGCCTGGGACATGATGCTCGACCTGATGGTCGCGCAACTCGAGGGCAAGCGAGTCACCGTCACCAGCGTATGCGCCGCCGCGGCGGTGCCCACCGCGACGGCGCTGCGCCGGCTCAAGATGCTGACCACTAGGGGGATCGTCGAGCGCACCTCTGATCCGGGTAACCGGCGGCGAACCTATCTCAGCCTCTCTGAGGATACCCAGCGCACGATGATCCGGCTGCTCGAAGGCCTGGACGGGCGCGCTGCCGCAGCACCTACTCGTGGAGCTTTTGAGGCGAAGGACGATCGGCATTAGTGGTGCGATGTAAAGATAGCGATGCTTTTATTCATAGAGTTACGAGATGATTCGGGAACTGTTCGAGATGCTCGATATTAAATACCAAGAAAAAATCGTGAATCGCCTCGCATCTAACGCAGCGATGATTGGAATTATACTATTCGCATCGGGGTCCTGGGCCGCAGTCGCCAGCCAGGTAGGGGCATCGCAGGCACAGGCGGCCCCCGCGGCGGACCTGACCGACATCCAGAAGCGCATCCAGCAGGCGCGGCTCGCCAGCGTCACCAGCGGCGACCCGGCGGCGCTGGCCGCAATCGCCGCCGACCTGCGGGCCGCCGCGCCGGCCCGGACCGGGCAGCGCGCTTATTACCTCCCCTATTGGCTGGCTTATGCCGAGTATCTGCACGCCAATGCGCTGCTGCGCGCGGGGCACAAGGCCGAGGCCGCTGCGGTACTGCGCGAAGCGTATGACCGGCTGGCAGGAATCCCCTCGCCCGACGCCGAGAGTCATGCGCTGCTCAGCCTCGTCGCCGGGTCGCGGATCGTCGCCGCGAGTCCCGAGCAAATGGGCGAGGCGATCGGGCAGGCGCGCGACGCGCTCGAGCGCGCAATCGAGGCTGGCCCGGCGAATATCCGGGTGCTCTACGCCCGCGCGCTTGCGGACTATACCACGCCCAAGGAATATGGCGGCAGCAGGGCGGCGGAGAAATTCCTGCGCACTGCGCTCGACCAGCCGCCCGAGCCGCCGCGCGCGCTGCGGCCGAGCTGGGGGCGCGACGATTGCGCTGCGCTCCTCGTTCGGGTGCTGCGTGCGGGCGACCGCGAAAGCGAGGCCGCGACGCTGCTCTCGCGATCGCTTGCCGAATATCCCGAAAGTGCGCCGCTGCGGGCGATGGCGAAATAGCGCCGATGCGCGCAGCGGTCCTGCTCTGCGCGCTCTCCTGCCCGAGCATCGCGTCGGCGCAGCAGGGCATGGTGCTGCGCGTGACCGGCGCGGACGACCTGCCGATCGACGCTGCCGAGATACTTCTCGTCGCGCCTGTCCCCGGTGAAGCGCCGATCGCGCTCCTTTCGGACGGTGACGGCCGCGCCTCGATCGACCAGGCGCTGATCGAGCGTTGGGGGACGGTGAATGCGCGCATCTCGGCGATCGGCTATCGCGATGCGAGCGTCCGCATCGACCCCGCTAGCCCGCGCGACCAGGTGGTTCGCCTCGAGCCTGTGCGCGAAGAGGGCAGCATCGTCGTGATCGCGCGCCGCGTGTCGCGGCCGTTCAGCCCGCACATGCTTTCGCTGCTCGACATCGTGACCGATGCTCGCGCCAATGCCGATCCGGTGCTCGCCGCCAACGACTTGCCGTCGAGCACCAATGCGGCGCCCAACGCGACGCTCAACCTGCGCGCGACGCGCGCGTCGATCAGCCGGCTCTACCTTGGCGACATCCCGGTGTTCGAGTTCGTGCGCGGCGGCAGCCTGGACAGCACGACGCAGGGCGGTTCGATCTTCAACCTCGCCAACACTAAGGATGTAGAGGTCTATCCCGGCAATCCGCCCGCCTATCTGGCCGGCTCGACCGGCGGTGCGCTGCGGGCGCTACCGCCCAGCGCGGCGAGCGCCGGCGGCAATCTGTCGGTCAACAGCGCAGCGATCGGGCTGACCAACAGCTTCGTCTCGCCGGACGGTGGCTCGTTCGCCACGCTGTCCGGGCTCTATTCCGATTTCGAGCCGCAGCTTTCGGTCAATCCCAGCCTTTCCGACCTCGTCTCGCGGTTGCATCTGCGCAGCGCCGCGCTGGTTGGCCGGGCGACGGTGGGCCCGTCCTCCGCGCTCAGCGTCTTCGCCCAGGCGGAGAGCGAAGAGGGGCGCTATCCCGACACCGTGCTGAGCTCGACCGAGGCATTCGTCCAGGCCGCGCGTCGCCTTCGCCTGCTCGCCTCCTATGCCGCAGGCGTAGGACCCGCCGCGCTGACGCTCAACGCCGCGTACACCTGGACGCGGACGCGGCAGGCCTTTGCCGGCTGGTCGTCGGTGAGCAGCAATCGCTATTTCTTCACTTCGCTCGATCTTGCCGCCGACGCGCTCGACGGCAAACTGACCGTGCGCGCCGGCATCGACCGCGATCACGTCCACCAGGCGAGCGCGCAGGCCGTCGCCGGCTCGCGCATCCCGATCGCGGACAATGCTCCGCCGCGTTCGCGCAACCGCAATGGCGACGTGTCCGGTTACGCCTTCGCCTCCTATCGGCTGGGCCCGGCGGCCTTGGTCAGCCTCGGCGGGCGACACATCCTGTCGAGCAGTCTTGGCGGCGGGTACGCGCTCCAGGCAAGCGGGACGGTGTCGAGTGCCGATCGCCGACACAAGCTGATCGTGTCGCTGGGGCACTATGCCGGCGTAGAGATGCCGCAATTCGCCTATTTCGGCGGGCTCGCGCGGTCGGTCAGCCGGCAGGCCGAGGCGAATTACAGCTTCACCGTCCCGCGGCTGCGCCTGGGGCTGTCGGCCTATCATAGCGACGAGACGAGCGACGCCACCCGCTCGGCGCTGCGCGAGGGGCGGTTCTATGTCTTCGGGGACAGCCTGACCGGCATCGGCAGGCGCACCGTGACCACCGGAGTCGAGGCCTATGCCAACGCCTCTCCGATCGACCGGCTGGAGACCAAGCTGTCGTTCGCGCGGGTGCACCAGCGGCTGCACCTGGCAGGGGAGCGCGTCACCGGGAGCAACGATTTCGGCTATATCGCCCGCGCTTCGGCGCGCTACCAGGCGGGCGTCTGGGGACTGAACCTTGCCGCCACCGCGCGCGACCACGCACCGTTCACGCGCGTGCGATCGATCGAGACTGGGCCCGACGGCGAGGCGGTACCGCTGGTCGACCCGGTGAATGCGGCGCGGCTGCCGCGCTATTTCAGCCTCGATGCGAGCGCCGCCCGGCCGATCGCGCTGTCTCGCAACCTGCGCCCGCTGGGCTTCGTGTCGGTGAGCGACCTGCTCGACCGCCGCAACGCCGCCTCGCAGATCCTCACCGCGGATGGCTCCACCCGCTACCGGCGCTTTGCCGGACGCGTCGTCACTTTCGGCCTCTCGCTCAATTTCTAGAAGGATTGGCGATAGCGGCGCAGCGTGAACACGCTGAGCGCGCAGGCCGCGAGCGCGAACAGGAACAGGAACACGCTGTTGCGGGCCAGCGCCAGTTCGGAGAGCGGACTGCCATTGGCGAAGCGGGCGAGCGAGGCGCCCCAGTCGATAGGATTGGCATAGGCGACGATCGCCATCCAGCCGGGCATCGTCGCGTGCGAAATCAGCACGCTCGACAGGAAGGTCAGCGGCAAGGTAAGGAAGTTCATCGTCCCGATGATCGCCTGGATCTGGCGGAAATGCAGCGCGACCGCCACCGACAGCCCGGAAAAGCCGACGCCGAGCAGAAAGCCGATCACCGTCGTCGCGGCGATGGCAGGCAGCGATACCCCCGTGCCGCCGGCGACGAGCCCGACCGTGATGAGCACCGCCGCCTGCACGCCCGAAACGATGCCCGCGTGCAGCAGCGGCGCGCACACGATCGCGATGTCCGAGGCAGGGGAGAAGAACAATCGGTTCATCGCCCCGCGCTGGAGATCGGACAGGACCTGAATGCCTGCGAAGCTGGCGCCCATCGCGGCGGACATCACTGCGATCCCCGGCGCGATATAGGCGATATAGCCGGTGCCCTGCTCGCCGGAGAGGCTCGCCATCGCCGGCGCGAACAGGCTGCCGAACAGCAGCAGCCAGATCAGCGGCTGGGCCAGCGAGAAGATCAGGTAGAAGGGTGACTGGATCGAGAATTTGAGCGCTCGACCGGTGATCAGGGCTGCGGACTGCATCATCGTCTCCTGGAAGGCAGGGAGGGGGATCAGCGACCGCGCGGGCGGGGCTGCGGCTTGTCGAACCGCGTCTTGGCGATCGCGAGATAGGCGGCCTCGAGCGATTGCCGCTTGATCTCGAACTCGACGATCGAGGCCCCTGCGGCGCGCAGCGACTCCGCGACCAGCAATCCATCCTTCTGGGCATTTGCCATCGGCACGAACAAGTGGCGCTCGGCAATCCACGGTTCGTCCGTCGAGAAGCGCCGCGCCGTTTCGATGAGGCCGGGTGTGGCGGTGTCCTCGATCGTCAGGATCAGCATGTCGGATCGGTGCGCGGCGCAGATCGCCGCGGTGGTGTCGTCGGCCAGGATCTTGCCGTTCTTGACGATCAGCAATCGCCGGGCGTGCTTCTCCGCCTCGGCCATGTCGTGCGTCGAGAACAGGATGGTGACGCCGCTCGCGCCGAGATGCTCGAGCGTATCCCACATCTGCGCTCGGCTCTCGACGTCGAGGCCCTGGGTCGGCTCGTCGAGGATGATGAGTTCGGGCGAATGGAGCTGCGCCATCGCCATGTCGAGCCGGCGGCGGTTGCCTCCCGAGAGCGTGACGATCCGGACGTCGCCGGTGGCGTCGAGGCCGACATTGGCGAGGAGTTCCTCGGCGCGCAGCTGCGCCTGCTTCTTCGGCAGGCCGAACAGGCGGCCCTGGAAGGTGAGTTCGCTGCGCGGCGTGGCGCGATAGTCGAACATGCTGTCCTGCGCGACATAGCCGGTCGAGCGTGCGACGTCGGCGGTGCGCGCGTGGCGGCCATGCCCGGCGACTTCGATCTCGCCACTGGTCGGGGTGCTAAGGCGCAGCAGCAGGCGCAGCAGAGTCGATTTGCCCGCGCCGTTGGGTCCCAATATCCCGACCATCTCGCCGCGATCGACGCGGAAGCTGATGCCGTCGAGCGCGACGCGCTGGCCGTAGTGCTTGGTGACATTGCTAACCGCGACGATCGGGCCGAGCGTTTCGTGAGCGATGGCGGTGGCGGCGAAGTGTCGCATGGGGTTCCCCTTATCGTCGTTGCTGGATGAAGCCGCCGACTGCCCGGGCCAAGTGATATTCGGTGGCCGGGGACACGCCCAATCGGTTGCAGAACATGTGAAGGTGCGAGCGGACGATATCCTCCGGCCCGGCCACGCCTGGCGCTGGCGGTTGCAGCGCGTCGAGTAGCGCGGCGAGGCAGGCCTGCCACGCTGCGCCATAGCTGCGTGGCGGGCCGGCGGGGCCGTGCAGCGCGGCTTCGACCGTCGCGGGATCGCGCAATGCTACCGGTGCTGCTTCGTCGGTGACCGGCCAGCCGACCGCGGCGAACCATCGCTCCCAGCCCGCGGCATGATCGCGCAGGATGCGGCCGATCTCAGCCTGATCGTCGGTCAGGCTGCGCAGCGACGCGATCATGATCCCGATCGCCTGGCCGATTCGCCGCTCCATATCTCCCGAGGTGGCCGCGATGATCCCGAGCGACAGCGCGGTCGATCGGCAGAATGCCCTCTCGCTGAGCGGCATTGCCTGCGGACCGCCGTACCGCGCGATCTCGGGTTGGTAGGCGATGCGGCGGACGCCTCCCATAACGTCGCCCGAATCGACATAGGCCGGGGCGGCCTCGCACCAGCGGCGATGTATCCGCGCGGCGACGTCCTCATGCTCGACGCGCACGCGGATGCGCAGATGCGGTCCGCCCTCTCCATAGCGGATGAAGAACCAGTCGCCGGCGCCGTCGAGCTGCTTGAGGAAAGGTGCGGCGACGTCGACCAGGAAGGCATCGCTCATCGCCCCCGGCGATATGAAAACATGATCGGCCGACCAGATCGTCTGTATGGGGCTCAGCACCGCGGTCATGCGGTGGCAAAGCCCGGATTGACTGCCGCGTCCTGCCAGACGACGAGCTGCAATACCGACCAATGCTCGATCGGCAGCATCGCGTCGGCCGCGGCATGATCGAACGAGCGCATCGGGCGGCAGGCGAACCCCATCGCCGCGCTCGCCAACGCGATCGCCTGGCTCGCGATCCCGACGGCAAGATGCATGTGGAAGACCGCGCCGTCGCCGAACCTGCGCAGATAGTGGTCAAGGTCTGCGCTCAGCGTGACAACCGCTGCGCCGGGCGGTGCGGCATATCCCCAGGCGCGCGCCTGCGCATCCGGCGGCATCAGGATGTCGACGCACACGCTATGGCGCTCCAGTCCGGCGAACGATTCGACCGTTGCCGTGGCAAGGTCGCGCCATCGGGCGAGCCGGGTGCTGTCGGGCGTTGCGGACGCGCCGCCATCGAGGCGAAGGCCGGAGGAGCGGCGCCGCGTGGCGTCGAACAGCGTGCAGGGCGCATTGGCGGGCCAGCACGCCGTCAGATGCTCGACCGTCATCGCAGGGAAATGCGTTCGCAGGGTTGCGGCGAGCAGGGGCATCTCGCCGAGCGCGAGGGGGGGATAGTCCTGTGTCAAAACAGTGCGCGGGTGGTCCGCGGCGTCGCGCAGCCAAATGGCGATCTCGGGCGCGCCGAGCATTGCAGTCACGCGTGGGCCTTCGCCGTCGAGGATGACTCGATCGAGCGGCAAGCCCAAACTGCCGGCTACCAGTGCGAGCTGGGCAAGGACCGAGCCGAGCTCGAGCACGCCGAGGCAATAAGCCAGCTCGCCATAGGGCGTGGCGCAACGCGCCAAGTCGCACGAGAGCGTGATCGCGACGCTGCCTTCGGATACCGGTCGCTGGCGGTCGAGGACCCGCACCAGCGCGTGGTCGCGCGGCATGTAGCGATAGGTGACGGTCTCTCCCGCGCCGCGCACCGACAGCATCGCATCGACGGTGAACCGGCTTCCTGGCGAGGCGTGCGCGCGATGCTCGGCATTGGGGTTGAGCGGCTCCCAGCGCAGGATGCCGAGCGCGTGGCGCAGCAGCGACGAGAGGGACGGCGTGGCTTCGAGGTCGGGCCCGGCCGTAGCGACGGTGCGGAATGCTGGCCGCGGCGCCGGGGACGTCTCGGCGGGGCGTGCGTAGAGCTGGCCGCGCAGCCGATCCCAGAGCTCGCCGCGCAGCGCGTCCTTCCGGTGGGTCGTGCCCAGCAGATGGTCGCGCATCGGATCGCGATGTCCGGGCTCGGTTACTGGAAGTTGTGCGGTAGCCACGGGGCATGTCCCTGGGTGTCGCGGCGCAGCGCCGGATCGATCCTGGCGAGCCGCGCCCGGTCGATGCGGCGATATTGATGCCCAAAGGTCACCGGCAGCAGTCCCGGCGCCAGCACCTTGACGCAGCGCAGCCCGACCGACGCCGTCAGCGAATTCGACATGTCCACGAGCAGCACATCCTCCGCCACCCCCAGCACCGCTTCCGAAAGCGCGCGGAGCCTGCGCGTCAGGTTCGCCGTCCCGTGCAGGACGGAAGCGGCGGAGGTCTCGCGGAGCGAACGGCCGTCTTTACCGCCCCGCAGGAATTGCAGGCGCGCGAGGCTGTCGGGATGGCTGTAGAGCGTCGCATGGTCGTCCATGCTTCGAACCCGCGAGGAATCGGCCAGCATCGCCGCACCCTGGGCGCGCAGGGCCGCGATCTCGCCGGGTGCGCGGTGCTGGAGGCGCGTGCAGACTTCCACCAGCGCGCCGCGGAGCGCCTGCACGGCGTTCGGATGCGCGCCCGTCGAGACGATGCTGGCGACGGGCGCCTCGGGACGCGAGTCGATCGCGAGCACTGCGATCGCGGGTAGCGGCAACCCGACGCCGATATCGAGGATCGACACCTCGAACCCCGCTTCCTCGATACGGGCGACCATGCCTCGAGCGTACAGGTCGTCCCGTTCGTCGAGTGATATCGGCAGTGGCACCACGCGTCCGTACCAAGTGGAGAAATAGGCATCTCGCTCGATCACCTCGAACAAGCCGAAAAGTGCCGCCTCTTCGAAGCTTGCGCCAAGCGCGCATCCGTTGGAGGTTTCGGAGACAAATAGAGGCTCCCTGTCGGCGCTATTCTGTGGAAGGTCGTAGTAAGCGAGCTGCAACGGCAAATATATCTCTGCGCCGCGGCGAAGCGAGAAGGCTTTGATCCATTTATACTTCCGATCCGGATCGAATGGTTCGAGCCGATAGCCGGGTTCTTGCTGCTGCGAGGCCTTGGGCAGGATGAAGTGACGCGGGTCGACTGCATGCTCGGCGAGGTCGGCGAAGCGTGCAGTGATCTTCGGAGTGGCGCCACGCGGCCGGAAGCCTGAGAAACGCTCGAGTGCCTCCAGCATCGCGACGGCGCGGTCGTCGGCCTGGCAGCCGGTGCGACCGACGCCGATCTCCAGTTGCCGTGGGTCGTTGCGGCCGGCAAAGGCGGCGAAGGTCATCGAATGCGCCTTCGCCTCGGTCTCGCGCTCGAAATGCCGCACCAGCCCGAAGCGTGGGTCGGCCAGCCGCTCGGTCAGCGCGGCGAGGCTGGGCTTGTCGCGCTCACGCCAGCTTTCGGCGGACGCCGGCGCGTCCTCGCGCAGGCCAAGGGTGGACGGGGGCGGGACGGCCGCGCAGCGCGGGCAGTCGGGATGTGGCATCAGCCGATGCTCGGCGGGAAGCAAGGTTTCTAGGTCGAACCACAGCATGCGGCGCCACGGCTGCGGATCCGGGCGTTCGGTTTCGGCGAAGCGGGCGAGCAACGCCGCGATCAGGGCGGCAGCCATCGGCGGCGCTGCTTGCGGGTCTCTCTCGTCCAGACCGAGCACGGGCGCCCAAAGCCGCGCGCATCGCAGGCACGGCGCACCTCCCGGAGCGACGATCGGGCCGATCACCACGCGCGTCCGGTCATAGCCGAGGTGGCAGACCGTGCGGCCATCGGCATGCGCGGCGGCTTCGTGGTGGAGCGCCGTCTCCGCCTCGTGAAACGGAAACGTTGCGATCAGCATGTCGGACGGGAGGACGGGCTGCCGGTCGAGTGCGCCCCGAAGCGCGGTGGCAAACGGAGTCGCCGGGCCGGCGAAACGGGGGCGCGGTCTCGTCACGCGACGAACCTGCCGAGGACGAAGCCGTCGACTGGTAGCCCACCCAGCTCGTCGAGCATTTCCGGGACGAGGCCGCACTGCTCGGGACGGAGCGCTACCTCCTGGCGAAGGTCGAGATCGCAGGGAAGGATCGCCAGGCTGGACGATGCAGGCAGGGTCGACGGCTGGTCCAGCTGGAGCGCGCTGAGGATCCGGCCCAGCGCTTCGATAGCGGCGTGCAGTGCGCTGCGGCCGAGCGCGAACCGCCGGAAACCGCCCGCGGCTACATCCGCGCGGGGCAGTCCCGAGCCCGGGTCGATGCCGATTGCGATCGCCGGCTGCTCCCCCAGGTACAGGCTGGTGAGGCGGACCAGCGTACGGAACGCGATGTCATCGTCATCGTCGTAGCGTAGCCGCCGGGACGCGGGAGGATCGGCCGCCACCGGAGCCTGCCGCTCGGCCCAGGCGATATAAGCGCGCTCCGCCCATTCCTCCTGCGAGCGCCCGGCGGCATGCCCCGCCGAACCGGTCAGCCGGTCGGCCAGCGCTTCCAGCGCGGCGCGGATCGCTCGCGTGGTGACTTCGCTCGGCGAGGCCGCCCATGCCGTGACCAGGGCGCCTTCCGGCAGGATGCGAAGCCCGCGATGCGCGATCGGGAAGGACGGCAGGGCCGCCTCGTCCGCCCATCCGAGGAGCGGGGCAGGGGCGGCGAGGAACGGCCGCGCGATTGCCACCCATTGTTCGCGTTCGGACTGGAACGGCGAGCGGATCCGATCGTCGAGCGAAGGTGCGGCACCGGGGCCGGGATCGGCGGCATAGAGCCCGCCATCGGCACGAACGACCATGACGCCGGCCAGCGGCACTTCGCCAGCGATGATTGCGTCGAGCGCCTGGAAGGCCGCCAGATTGCCGATAACGGTCCGCGCATAGCCGCTCACTGCCTCCGCCGACCCGACGGGAAGCAGCGGCCGGACCGGCACCTCGCCCGCCCTGGCGCGCGCGACCACACCGGCACCCCGTACGATGCCCGCCAGGATCCGCGGTCCCCCAGCGTCGCGCGCGACCGCGTCCTCGTACACGTCGCCGTCGATAACGCGGACGTGTAGTGTAGCAGCGGACCTCTTGGCGGCATCAACGAAGCGGTGGCGGCAATGCGTTCCTGCCAGCAGATGTTCGATCTCGGCACGCTCGTCGGCATCGTTCGCGCCGATCATCAGTTCGCCGGCCCCTGCATCGGCCAGCGCCGACACTGCCATCACGAAGCTGGGGCCCTGTCCGCTGACGAGGATCGGATCGCTGCGCCAGCGCGCCGCCGCGGTCGCGGGATCGGCAGCGCGGTCCTCGATGTAGGCGCGGCTCGGGGTAGCGATTAGTTCGGACGCCGTTTCCCACGTGTCGCGGCTCGCCTCGGCGAGGAGCAGCATCCGGCGCTTTCGCATCTCGGTCGCGATAAGCGCCACTACAGGTGCGGCGCGGCCATAATCGGCGCGCAGTTCGTCGAGCGACAGGCGGCCGTCGAAGCGCGCGATGATGTTGCGGACCAGTGCGTCGGGAACACCCTTGAATCGCAGGTCGGTGTCCCCGAGCATCACGCGGCACGGCGGCACCGCATCGACATGGACGCCGGCGCGTACGCGCGGGAACAGGTGGCCTTCGATCATATCGGCGCTCCGGCGAGCACCCGGACGCGTTCGGTGGCCTGCGCGGCTACAGCGGGGAAATCCTCCACTACGGCGCGCGACAGCAGATAGCAGGCAAGCGCGCGTTCGACCGGGGTGATCGTCGCGCATGCCAAGGCTTCATAGGCGACGTTGACGACGATCCGGAACCGGTGGTGCAGCGGCGAGGCAAAGACGGCCGCCAGCCGTTCGGTGTCGAACATCGCATGCAGGTGCTGCGACACTTGCGCCGCGGAGCCGAGCGTGTCCTGAATATGGAGCGGATTGTTGACTTCGATCGGCGCGATGGGCGCTCCCGGCTGGGCCTGGAGCACCTTCAGCCATGCGTCGAGGCTCGCCGCGGCGCCGAGCCAGCCGGCCAGATCGGGGGCGTCTCCCGAGACGATTTCGCCGATCGCGCGGACAGCCGGTGCCCGCAGCCGGTTCCAGGCCTCCTCGAAACTTGGGCGCATCGTCGGGTGCGCGGTGAGGAACAGGCGCGCGTGCGCGGAGAAGGAAGTCGGCCAAAAGGCATATTCGCAGCTCTCGGCGATGCTGCCGATCGCGGCGAGGCGGCGTGCCACCGCAATCAGGAACGTGCCGCGCGCGCGCTGCTTCACCGCGACGAGTGCCGCGATATCGGGCAGGATTTCGCAATGGAACCCGGCGGCGGCCTGCCAGAGGGGTTCCGACCCCCACAAGGTGGCGCGCTCGTTGGCGATCAGTGCGACCGAATTGTTGTCGAGTAGCGGCTCCAGCGGGCCGGACCATTGCTCGGCATCGGCCATCCGCTGCGATCGTTCGGCGAAGTCGGAAGGCAGCGGCGTGGTCGAAGGATGCCGCTCGACCCAGGCTGCGAGCGCATGCACGGCGTCGCGCAGATCGGCAGCATCCTCCTCGATCACGCAGTCGAGATGCGGTCCGCGCGCCCAGTGGATGCGAAGAAAGCCGCGGGTTCCCATAGCGCTTCGCACGTCGAGCAGGATCGGGCACGCCGCCGCAACGAGCGGCGAAGCGTCGGGCTCGAACCAGGCGGTGCGGATCGCGCGCTCAAACATCGGCTTCCCTCACGCCGAGCTCGATCGTGATCTCCGCCGTATGGGGCTCGCCGCTGATCGAGACCGGCGTGTCTCCCGGCTCGGGCAGCACTTCGGTGATGCTGACGTGTCCGCGCATGTTGCGGAGCGCACGCTGGAATGCCTTGACCAGCCATACGCTGTCGATGTCCAGATACATCGGCTTGCGTGCCTTGACGGGGCGAGGATCGCCGTCCGGGCGGGAGGACTGGGTGTTCGACGCATGGAAGAACGCCTTCGGGGGCAGGTCGTGCGTGCGCCACGTGTCGCGCAGTGCGACGTAAAAGGCCAAGTCGGACATCGTCGGATCGGGCAGCGCCTCGATCGCGATCCGGTGCGTGCGCCGCGCCAGCACCAGCTTGCCCAGGCGCAGTCGTGGTCGGGTCTGGATCTGCTGCCTTGCCGGGCCGCGCTCGCGCGCAAAAACGCCGCTCCCGATCGAGAAGGGCAGGTCGGTGGCGCCGTTGGTCCAGTCAAGCAGCCGGTGCACCGGCGGCAGCGCCCAGGAATTGAGGATGCCGAAATAATAGGGGTTTAGGCGTTCGCCGGCCGGGCCTTCGAGCACGAGTTGGTTACGCCGAGGATCGTGGCGCAGGCGGCAGGCGTGGACCGGAACGTGATCGGTGCCGGCGAAGTCGGCGGGGTAGAGCGGGATCGAGATTTCGGAATCGCATAATCGGGGATGGCGATTGGCGTTGAAGCCGAACACGCCGGGGATTGCGATGGTGCGTCCAGGTGCCAGGTCGTCGAGATATGCCGACACCGCGTCGCCGTGATCGAGGAAGCGCGAGGTCATGCGGGCATTGCCGGGATAGACGGCGTTGACCAGGAAGTGCCGGGCGCCGGCCTGCATGAGGAACTGGCCGTTGATGCAGTGCGACCGTGCCCGCCGCCGATAGCTTGCGGGAATACGCTCGAAGAAGCGGCGGACGAGGTGTCCCGGGATCGTCCAATCCTCGGTGCCGGCGTTGCGATCGCGCAGCGCATCGGCGAAGTCGGACGAGACCGTGTCGAGTGCCAGCGCGTCGGGATCGTCGGGCACGGTGTCCGAGTGCCAAGGCGGCGCTGCCGAAGGATCTTCGCTAGGTGCGGCCATCAGTTCGGCAGTGGCCGTAAGGAATGCAATGGGGTCGCGGCATTGTCCGCCCGTGCCGAACTGCGCCACGAAGTGACGGGTCACCCAGGCGCTTGCCCAGCTATAGCCGCGGAGCAGCGGGAGTAGCATCAGCAGATCGGCCAGGTCTGTCCGGAGGTCGCCGACCGCGTTGCGATGGAGCCGGATCGCAGGGGATTCGATGACACAATCTTCGTGAAGGATCGGGCGCATCTGCGCGGCGCGTACAGAGGCGCCAGCCTCCGACAGCAGCTCGTCCAGTACGGGTTCGACCATCGCCGGCCGAGCGGCGGCAAGCTCGTCCAGCCTTTTCGCGATCTCGTCGGCAAGCGGGCGGCGGAGGGATGCTGCGACCGATCGGGCGCGGTCGAGTATCTCGCCCTGCTGCGGATTTTCATTGCGCAGGACGAGCAGGTCGAGTGACACTAGCCGCTCGATCAGCGCATCGATCCGTTCGGCCTCGCCTATATCAAAATGAGTGCGCAGATGGCCCGCATAGTCGACGAGCGTCCGCGGCATGGGTGCCGAAGCGAGGTCTCGAACGATGCCGAGCAAGCCGGGCGCGAGCCGGACGCGGTTGGTGGTCGCAGCGATTCCGAAGGTCTCGGACTCGGGCGTCTCGGACCAGGCGATGCGCTGCCACTCGGCCAGTTCGCCCACGATCAGGATGGTCGGGTTAGCGGTAACGATCGTGTGGGACGCCAGCCGCGAGGCGCTTGCGAGCAGCGGGCGCAACGCGCGCTCGATCACGCTTTCGCGCAGGCGAACATCACGGCGCACGGCGATATCGTTCAGCGCCAGGGCAAGCGTGTCGGCACCGCCTTGCTGGTCCCAGGTGCCGAGCGCCACTAAAGTCAGCGATGATTTGGGGCTGGTCTTGAGCGTCGCACGGGTAAGGAAGCTGGATAGGCCCAGATAGAGGTTCGCCATATCCTTGCGGCGGGGCGTTTCGCCGGCTTCGAGCTTGCGGATGGCCTGGTCGAGCGGCGGGCTGCTCGCCCGCAGCGCCGCGCGTAGATTGGGCAGCACGGCGGCCCCGCGGAGCACCGCTGCCTCGACGTCGAGATCGCCTTGATAGGCGCATGTGCGGGCATCTTCCAACGCCGCGAGCTCCGTGACCGCCTCGATGGGGCCGCGCGTGATTTCGTCGATATATGGGCCCAGCGAGGTGAGTAGCGACGGCTGCGGCAGGCGAAGGTTGAAGAGGTCGCGCTTTAGCTGGAGGAGGTTCCGGATCCGCGTTCGCTCGTCGGTCTGCGCGACGGCTGCTTCGATCAGCGCGCAGGCGGCTGCGGCGTCCTTGCGGGCCTGCGCGCGCGCCTGGCCCAGCCGATCGTGCGCGGCGGCCGTCAGACCCGAGCGCAGCGCACGCGCTGCGGCGACGGGCTCGCCGCCGATGCGAAGGACGAAATGGGGATGCCACCGCACGCGCGCGTCGAAATCGCCGCGCGCGTGCTCGGCCGGTTCGATGTCGATGGCGGGCGCCTGGATCGGTTGCGTCCCCGCCATAACGCAGGATGGATCGTCCACCTGTTCCCCCTCGGCGAACTGAAGCGATTGCAGTGGCAACAACGCGCCGGACGCGACACGAGGCCTACACCTCATGCGGTGATCCGACGCGTCGCCATGATTCGGGAACGATCAGCCCGGAGTGATTTCCGTCTGGGTCGAGCCGCTGCAGGACGAGCCATTGTGGCAGCACGATGCACCCGTCTCCGGGATCGCCATATAGCCGCTGGTGGCAACGACTTCGATGGCGTCGAGGTCGAGATCGTCGAGGTCGAACTCGGTGGTCGTATCCATGATCTTCTCCACTGCTATGCCTGCGCAAATTGCGTCAGACATCGGGAGGCTATTCTTGCGGCATCTACAGTCAACGCCGCATGGATGCTTTGTATTCCCTGGTATTTACTGGGAAAATCAAAATGGTCGGAAAACCGCGAGTCTCTATTGTCAAAATGAACCGCATTCGAATTCTTGGAATCGACTTCGGGCGGTTTGGCTGTCGCGATCAGATCGCGACCAGTCGTGAAGGCCAGGTGACCGCTTCGCTGCGGTCCATCGCGCGTCGGTACGCCGTCGAGGAATCACCTGCCAACCTAAAGCTGGTGCGTCGCCGAACCGCTCGACCTGATTCACCGCTGCCGGGTGCCCATCGCGTTACGCTTCACACGCTTCGCGCCGTGGAAGCAAAGACGCAGGCTATCTGCCGCGCAACGCTTCCTCCAGCACCGAGCGATCGATCAGCGGCGCGAGCTTCGCGCGCGACCGGGCTGCTCGGCCTGCCTGCGCCGCCAGCCATTTCTCTTCTTCGACCAGCACGTCCAGCATGTCGTCTGGCAGGGCGGCGGGGAAACGGTGGTGGTGCCAGGAGGCGCCGATCAGCGCGACCGGATAGCCGCTCGTCGTGGAGAGCAGTGGCCAGATCTTGGCGGGTTCGTGCGTGGCGGTGCGCGAGGCGGCGATCAGGCGGCGGACGAAGGCGACGATCTGGGCGCGGCGTGTGGGATCGGCGAGGGCCTGCGCAGTCGTGTTCAGATTGTAGAGTTCCCGATACGATTCGGGGTCGGAGAAGGTGACCGCGTCATCGCCCAGTGCGACCAGCGCGCGTTCGCTCTCGGGTTCCCACATCGCGATCGCATCGATCTTGTGTGCGGTCAGCGCCGGCGCCATCTCGCGCGGACGCATCGGCACCAGCACGACCTCGCCAGTAGCGATGCCTGCCTTGGCCAGCATCCGATCGGCGAAATAGGCGGCGGAGGTGCGTTCGAACACGGCGATGCGCTTGCCACGAAGATCCTCGATCCGCGCGATGCCTGCCGAGCGGCGGGCGACGATCCGATAGAGCCCCTCGGTGATCGTCAGGATGATCCGCAGGTCCGGATTGGCGAGCGACGCGCGCAGCGCCTGCGTCTCGGCCTGGGCGGCGAGGTCGGCGCGGCCCGGCGCGTGATCGAAGCCGCCGGCGGGTGCCTCGCCCTCCGCCTTGAACAGATTGTCGACGCTGCCGCTGGCGTAGGTCGCCACCGCCGGTCCGGCCTGGCGCACCGCATACAGCACCGGACCGACTTCCATCACGTCGGGACGGCCGACGATCTTGAGCGGCACCGCGGGCGCGCGTGCGGGAGCAGCCATCTTCGGTGCGCACGATAGCAACAAGGTGGCTGCCAGCGCGGACAGGGCGCTTCGGATTCGCGGCATAGGCTATCCCTCCTTTCCTGTTATTTGTATATGTATAATTGCATCCGGTATAATGCCGGTCGGGTATCGTTTCGGCTGCGATAAACGATTGGACGCGCCCTTGCCCCGTCGTGCGATTGTCACGCTCTAGCCACGCCCTTCGAGAGGCCGGCAGCTTGGAGGGGAGGGTCGCAATGCGTACTTCGTACGATCGGAAAATTCGTATCCGCCATGCGCGTCCTGGACTGCGCGCAGCCGCGGTGCTGGTCGCGTTGACGATGGCCAGTGCCGCATCGGCGCAAAGCGAGGAACCGGCTCCGGTCCTCGAGGAGGCCGAGGCGCCGGCGAGTGAGCCCGAGATCCTCGTCACCGGCACGCGAGTCAGCGGCTTCACGGCGCCGACGCCGGTCACCGCGATCGGCCAGGAGGAGCTCGAGAGCCGGGCCGTCCGCAACCTTTCCGACATCATGTTCGACACGCCCGCGCTCAAGCCCGCGCAGAATACGGGCCAATCGAGCCAGCCGATCGGCGCGAGCAATTTCGACCTGCGCGGTCTCGGCCCCAACCGTACGCTGGTCCTCCTCGACGGGCGCCGCTTCCCGGCGACCGACCCGACGGGCGGGATCGACGCGAACGTCATCCCCGCCGCGTTGATCAAGCGGCTCGAGATCGTCACCGGTGGCGCCTCGGCGGCCTATGGCTCGGACGCGGTATCGGGGGTGATCAACGTCTTCCTCGACGACCGCTTCGAGGGGGTGAAGGGATCGGCGCAATATAGCCAGTCGACCTATGGCGACCACTACAAGCCCGCGGCGTCGCTCGCGTTCGGCAAGGCGTTCGGCGGGTTCCATCTCGTCGCCGCGGGCGACTATTTCCGGGATTCGGGCGAGCTTTCCCAGGCCTCGCGACCCTGGGCGCGGGGCAACTACGCCACGCTGACCAACCCCGGCTATCCGGGCACGGCGGGGCAGACGCGGCTGGTCATCGCACCCGATGCGCGCTTCTCGCAGATGACCCTGGGCGGGGTAACCGCGTCGAACAGCATCGCGCCGCTGCGCAACCTGCAATTCGGACCGGGCGGCACCGTGCTGCCCTTTGCCCGCGGCAGCTATGTCGGCGGCACCTTCATGTCGGGCGGCGACGGAGCGACCCTGTCGGCGACTTCGAACATCTCCCCCGTCATCGAGCGTGCCACCGGGTTCGCGCGGCTCACTTATGATGCGAGCGATACGCTCAGCTTCTATGCCGATGCGCTCTATTCGCGCGCCGACATCTATTCCGACGGCACGACTGCGACCGACAACGGCACGATCGTGATCCAGCGCGACAATGCGTTTCTGCCGACGCAGATCCGCGACATCCTGACCGCGAACGCGCAGACCAGCTTCCGCATCGGCCGGGTCGGCGCGGAGGAGGGGGCATTCTTCAACACCGTGGACAATACCGTCCAGCGCTATGGCCTGGGCGCGAAGGGCACGATCGGCGGTGGCTGGCGCTGGGACGTCTCGGCGCAGTTCAGCCGCGTCCGCTATTATCGCGAGGACGGCAACAACCGCGACAACAACCGCTTCAACCTGGGTGTCGATTCGGTGATCAATCCGGCGACGGGCCAGCCGATCTGCCGTGCGCTGCGGAACAATCCCAACCCCAGCGCGGCGCAGGATCCCTATGGCGACATCCGAAGCTGCGTGCCGATCAACCTGTTCGGCGCGGGATCGGTCTCGCAGGCCGCGCTCGACTATATCGGCGGCACCGCGGTGCTGGACTCCCACCAGGAACAGGATGTCTATGCCGCCAATGTGGAGGGCTCGCCCTTCGCGACTTGGGCCGGCGACGTCTCGATCGCGGTCGGCGCCGAATATCGCCGCGAGAAGGTTGTGGCCACCAACGACGAACGCTCGAAGCGCTCGGCGTGGAAGACGGTCAATCCACAGGCGTTTGCCGGCGACCTGAACGTCAAGGAGGCCTATGCCGAGCTGGTCGTGCCGCTGATGCGCGATTCCGGATTCGGCCAGTCGCTCGACGTCAATTTGGCGGGGCGGATCACCGACTATTCGACCAGCGGCACGGTCAAGACGTGGAAGCTCGGCGCCAACTATCAGCCGATCGATGCGATCCGGCTGCGCGCGACGCTGTCGCGCGACATCCGCGCCGCCAATATCAACGAGCTGTTCTCGGGCCAGAACCAGTTCATCAACACGATCACCAATCCGGTGACCAATGTCGCGCTCTCGACCTTGCAGCTCACGGGCGGCAATCCCGGGCTGCGGCCCGAGCAGAGCCGCGCCTTTACCGGCGGGGTGGTGTTCCAGCCGGGCGGCATACCGGGCTTCCGACTGTCGTTCGACTATTTCTCGTTCAAGATCGAGGATGCGATCGCGTCGCTGACCGGCCAGCAGATCGTCGACGGGTGTCTTCGCCTGCAGCAGACCGATTTGTGCCGTGCGGTCACCTTCGACGGCAACGTCATCACGCGCGTCGAGGCGACGCTGATCAACGCCGCGCAATCCACGGCGAAGGGGTTCGACATCGAAGCCGCCTATGGCTTCGCGCTCGGCGGTGGCAGGATGTCGCTGCGCGGGCTCGCCACCCATGTGAGCGAACTCACGATCACCAGCAATGGCGTCACCACCGATTTCGCCGGGACGGTGGGCAGCACCGGTACGCTGGGGCCGGCAGGCGGGATCCCCAAATGGCGCGGATCGCTGTCGGCGGACTATGCGCAGGACGGCTTCTCGCTTGGGGCGCTGGTCCGCTACGTCGATGGCGGCAAGCTCAACGTGACCTATGTTGAGGGCGTCGATATCGCCGACAATGACGTGCCTTCGCGGACGTATGTCGATCTCAACGCCAGGGTGAAGCTGACCAAGGCGATCGAACTCTATGGTACGGTCGACAATGTGTTCAACGCCGCGCCGCCGCTGACCCCGAACGCCGTGACCGCGCCGAGCTATGCGTCATCGGTATTCTACGATCGTATCGGGCGGACCTATGCGATTGGCGCGCGGTTCCGGTTTTAGGGAGTGCCCAAGTCCCCCTCCCTGCAAGGGAGGGGTGGTTTAGAAGCGGTCGGGGCTCGATGCCCCGGCCGTTTCTGTTTTTGGCGAGATGCGGATTGAGTCTTTTGAGCGCGCAGACGCGCGCACCCACCCCCAGCCCCTCCCTGCAAGCAGGGAGGGGAGTATTCTGCATCACCTAGACGCGTTCTAGCGGCGTGCGCTTTCCGGCCGGGGCGGCGCGGTAGGTCGCGGCCACCGAGCGGATGAACGGCTTCTTGAGGATGGTCGAGACCGTGACGAACTCCGCGGTTGCTGCGGTGGGGGTCAGCGTCAGCAGCGTATAGCCCTTGCTGTCCTGGTCGCAGTAGGCGACCTCCCGGTTCGCTTCGGCGAGGGCCGTGCCCAGGCCCGGGAGCAGCGAGCCGTAGGACGGGCTGGTGATCGCGGTAGCGCCGAACTCCGACGCCACCAGCGTGCCGGCATCGTCGTACAGGTCGTTCGCCCAGGCGGCATGGCTGTCGCCCGCGAGCACGATCGGCTTCGCGCCGGCGCGCTTGAAGGCGGCGTAGAGCCGCTCGCGCGCCGGGGGATAGCCGTCCCATGCGTCGAAGTTGAACGGCAGGCCGGCCTTGTAGCCGGCATCCGCCGCCTGCAGTCGCCCGCGATAGCCTTCGGGCAATTGGGCGATCCGCGCGGCGAAACCGCTCAGGTCCGGACCGGCGACGCGCGCCATCACCACCTGGTTGCCGAGCAACTGCCACGGCTTGTCGGCGCGAACCGAGGACGCGAGGACGTTCTCGAGCCAGCGCTGCTGCTCGGCGCCGAGCAGTTCGCGCTCAGGACGCGCGCGTTCGGCCATCACAGCCTGATATTCGGCCGGGCCCGGCGTGCCGCCCTTGACTTCGGCCTGCTGCGAGCGCGCGAGCAGCCGCGTCTCGACCATCGCCAGCGTCGCGAGATTGCCGAATTCGAAGCTGCGATTGATCGCTTCCCAGGGCTTGCCCGGCTTGGGATCGCGGATCGGCATCCATTCGAAATAGGCCTGCATCGCTGCGGCCTTGCGGGCCTTCCAGTCGCCTTCCTTGGCGGGGTCGTGGTTTTCGGCGCCGCCGATCCAGCCGTCATTGGCGACTTCGTGATCGTCCCACACGCAGAGGAACGCCGCGCGGGCGTGCGCCGCCTGCATGTCGGGATCGGCCTTCACCTGGGCGTGGCGACGGCGATAATCGTCGAGCTTGACGATCTCGTGCGGCGGATCGGGCAGGCGTCCCAGCTTGCGGCCGATATCGGCGCCATATTCGTCCGCGCCATATTCGTAGATGTAATCGCCGAGGTGGAGCACCGCGTCGAGCCGGGGCAGCGCCGCCATGTCGGCATAGGCATTGAACAGCCCGCCCGGATAGAGCTGGCACGAGGCGACCGCGAGGACGAGCTGGTCGACCGCGCCGACCGGCAAGGTGCGGAAGCGGCCGACGGGCGAGCGCTGGTCGCCGAGCGCGAACCAGTACCAATAGTCGCGGCCGGGCTTGAGCCGAGTGACCTCGACCTTGACGGTGTGGTCGGCGGCGGCGCGGGCGGTGGCCTTGCCGCTGGCGAGCGGCTTGCCGTCCTGCGACTCCGCGACGTGCCAGGTAACCGGCACGTCGCCACCCTCGGTAGTGATGCGGGTCCAGAGCACCGCGCCGTCCTTTGCGGGGTCGCCGCTGGCGACCCCATGTGCGAAGCTGCCCGTGGCCGCAGCCTGCGCGGCACCCGGAACCCCGAGTGCCGCGCTGCCGCCGATCAGCGCGAGCGCGCTGCGTCGATTGAGAGTCATTTCCGGTCCCTCAGAAGCGCATGGTGAACTGCGCGCCGTAGAAGCGCGGTTCGGCCGGGATGAACGTCGGGATGCCGAAGCCGCCGCCGGTGTTGCCCGCGTCGAGCAGATAGCGCTCGTTGGTGGCATTGCGGACATAGGCCGCGATCTCGAACTTCTCTTCCATAAAGCTCACGCCGGCGCGCGCGTTGACCAAGGTCACCGGCCCCTGCGAGATCGCGATGTTGTTGGGCACTTCGAAGAAGATGCGGCTGCGATGCGTGACGCTCGGCGTGGCGAACAGGCGCGTACCGCCGCGCAGCGGTGCGCTGATCGTGAAGCCCGCCGCCGCCTGCCATTCGGGCTGGAGGCGGAAGCGCGCACCCGAGAAGGCCGGCGCGAAGCTGTTATTCTCGTCTATGCCGCCGTCGATATAGCCGACGTTGCCGAAGACATTGAGCCATTTGGTCGGGCGGATAGCGACTTCAGCCTCGACGCCAAGATTGCTCGCGGCGCCGGCGCTCTGCGTCAGCGAGGTGCCGTTGGGCTGGACCACGCTCACCTGGAAGCCGTCATATTTCTGGTAATAGACGCCGAGCGAACCCGATATCGGGCCCAGGCTGGCCTTCAGGCCGGCTTCGTAGTTCCACACCACTTCCTCGGGCACGAGCTGGAGGTTGGCGGCGGGGGCGCCATTGGCCAATCGCGCGTTGAGCTGGACGACCGGCGAGCGGCGGCCCTTCGACACCGTGGCGAATACGTTCACATCGTCGCTGAGGCGATAGAGGATGTTGAAGCGCGGCAGCACTGCCGAGAAATGATCCTTGGCAGTGAAGGTCTGACCACCGGTATCGATCTGGCCCGAGATCAGCGACGTCGCAGTGGGATTGAGCACCGGGCGCGGCACGCGGGCGAAATAACCCGACTTGCGGTCCTCGAGCAGGAAGCGGACGCCCGCGGTCAGCTCGAGCGCAGGGGTTGGGATCCAGGTCGCGTCCGCGAATACCGAATAGCTGGCGTTGCGCCCCTGATTCTCGAATTCCGAGGTGTAGGGGATCGCAGTCGCGCGCCCGCCGGTGAGGATCGACGTAGCCTGTGCCGCGCGCACGACGCCGCTGGCATCGATGCAGGGCAGGCCCGGGATCGCGCGCGCCGCGCACTGGAGAAACGTGCCTTCCTCGGACGAGAAGGGCACGTTCTGGAAATTGTCCTCGACGAAGAAGTTCCAGCCCGCCGATGCGCGCAGCGTATCGCTGGCATAGGCGAAGCGGCCCTCGTGGCTCGCCTGCCAGCCCTTCGAATATTCGCCGAATTCGAGATACCAAGCGGCCGAGCCGTCGGCGTCGAAGATCTCCAGGCTATCGAAATTGCGATAGCCGTTGACCGTCGTGAAGGTGAAGTTCGGCGCGAATTCCCAAGCTGCGGTCAGGTTGATGTCATAGACGTCGCGGTAGAGCCCGAGCTGGTCCTCGCCGAGCGCTGCCTGCGAGACAGGCGAGCCGCCGAGATTGGCCTTGCCGAACGGATTGCCCGGACCTGCCTGGGTCGGCAGCGCGCGCGAGATGAACGGCGTGCCGCCGTTGCGCTGGCGGTCATAGGTGCCGATCAGATCTACGGTGAGCGCGTCGATCGGTGCGTAGCGCACCGAGGCGCGGATGCCGAGCTGGTCTTGCGCGTAGAGATCCTTGCGCTGGTTGCGCGACAAATTCTCGACATAGCCGTCGCGGGTCTTCCATTCGAAGGCAAGGCGGCCGGCGAGCACGTCCGTGCCGGCGTTGACATAGCCCGAGAGCAGGGTGGTGTTGTAATTGCCGTAGCCGCCGGTCAATTCGCCCGAATAGCCTTCGCGTGGACGGGCCGAGGTCATGCTGATCGCGCCGACTGCGGAAGCCGTGCCGAAAAGGGTAGCCTGCGGGCCCTTGATCACTTCGACGCGCTCGAGATCGTAGACCGCCTGGTACGAGCCGCGCGAGCGCGAGATGTCGACGCCGTTATAATAAAGAGTGACGCGCGGGCCCTGCTGGGCGGACCCGGAGTCCGACGTGATGCCGCGGATCACGATGCCGGGATTGTTGGCGCTCTGCTCCTGGATGTTGAGCCCGGGGATGTAGTTCGACAGCTCGTCGAGGTCGCTCACGCCGATCTCTGCCATCCGCTCGCCGGTCAGCGCCGAGATGGTGATCGGCACATCGACCGCGCGTTGCTCGATCTTCTGCGCGGTAACGACGATGTCGTTCTCGTCGCGCGGGGTGGCATTGTCCTCGACGGCGCTCTGGGCGAGGGCCGGCGTGGCGATGAAGGCAGTGGTGGCGAGCAGCGCCGCGAACGCGATACGATTTTTCATGTTTGTTCCCCGAGTTGGTGACGGGGCTGCTGGACACGGGATGTGAAGCGCACGCGGCAAGTTTGTTACGGTTGTGATTTTTTTGGTTGCGACATTGTTGCAGTGCAGCGTCGACAGGAAAGCCGTCGTCAAACCGTCATCGAGGCCGGTTAGGCGCCGCGCCAGTTCGCTACTTCAGGAATGCCGGTCGTGTTGTTGACTCGCCGCGCATCGCCGTCCGGGCAGGATCACGATTGGACGGCGGTGCGCTCTGCGCTGGTGCGCTATATTCGCGGCCGCACCGGCCGGCTGGACCTTGCCGAGGATGTTGCGCAGGAAACGCTCGCGCGGCTGATCGCGCTGCAGGAGCAGGACACGGTCGGCAGTCTGTTCGCGCTCGGATTCCGTATCGCCGACAATCTGGTGATCGACATCCATCGCCGCGAGGCGCGCGCCTCGGGCGAAGTCGACGAGCGTTTCGAATGCACTGCGCCATCGCTCGATCGCGTCGTCGATTCTCGACACGCAGTCGCGATCCTCAGCCGGACCTTGCAGCGCATGCCGCCGCTGCGCCGCGAAGTTATCCTGCGCCGCCGCCTGCGCCGCCAGAGCTGCGCGGTGATCGCCGAGGAACTGGAATTGACCCCCAAGGCCGTGGAGAAGCACATTACGCGCGGGCTGGTCGATTTGAAGACCGCCTTCGATAAGGCGGGGCTCGCGCCGGAGTCGCTGGGAGAGTGAGCATCGCCAAGGATGGGGACCGCGAGGCGGCGCAATGGGTCGAGCGCATGAGCGTGCCGACGCCCGCGCCCGATGTCGCGCGGTCGTTCGACGCGTGGATCGCGGCCGACCCCGATCATGCCGAGCGCTTCGGACGCATGCAGACGCTGTGGGAGTCCGAGGCCTTCGTTCAGGCGCTGGGCCGCGCCGCGTGGCAGCGCCCGCGGCCCGATCTGTTGCGGACGCTGCTCGGCTGGCTGACGCGGCCGCTGGCCCTGCCGGTCGCCGGGGCTTTTGCCTGCTTGGTCATCGCCGGGCTGCTCGCGCTGCAATCGATCACCACGCAGAGCTTCAGCGTCGCGCCCGGTCCGGCGAAGCGGATCGCGCTGGCCGACGGGACGCGGATCGTGCTGAGCGGCGGCAGCCGGCTCGACGTGCGGATGGCGCCCTGGTCGCGGCGCGCGACGCTTGCGCAAGGCCAGGCGTTCTTCGATGTCGCGCACGAACGGTTCCGTCGCTTCGCGATCACCAGCGGCAGGACCAGCATCGACGTGCTCGGCACGGCCTTCGAGGTCGATCGCGAGGCGCCGGATGTAGTAAGCGTTCGGGTCTATCGCGGGCTGGTCGGGATCGAGAGCGGCGAGGCGGCCTGGCGCGCACGTGCAGGCACGGCGATCCGCGTCACTGGCGAGACCGGCAAGCAGCTCGCCGGGCCGCGCGGCGACGGGCCAGACTGGCTCGAGGGCTGGTACGAGACCGAGGGCATGCCGATGCGGCTGCTCGTCGCGCAGCTCAGCCGCTTCTCGGCCAAGCCGGTGAAGCTGGCAGACCCGCGGATCGGCGACATTCCGGTCAGCGGCCGGTTCCGGATATCGGAGACGCAGATGGTGCTCGATGCGCTCGCCGCGACGCACGACCTGCGCTGGCGCGAAGAGGGGCAGGGGTATGTACTCGGCGAGGCTGCGCGAATGAAACATAAAAGTAACAATCAGTGAGTTGAAAAGTAACAAAAATCTTTTGTCGGGTTCAGCGCCGCTGCCCCGTCTTCCGTCCGATTTCGATTTTCGAACGGGGGACTGTTTCCATGTACAATCGACTGATGGGCTGCGCGTCGGCGCTGGCGATTACGCTTGCCGTCGCGCCGGCGATCGCCGCCGCCGCACCCGCGAGCGCCGCGCAGAATTCGTATCGCTTCGCGGTGCGTGCGCAGGACCTCGCCGGCGCGCTTGCCGAATTCTCGCGCACCACGGGCTTGCAGCTCTCCGCCTCGCCCGAGGCGCTGCGCGGCCAGCGCAGCCCGGGGGTGAGCGGGCAACTGACGCCGGCCCAGGCGCTGAGCGCGCTGGTGCGCGGCGCCGGAGTCAGCGCGCGCATCATGGGTTCGACCGTGGTGGTGCGTCCTGCCGCGGCGACGCTGCGGCCGGTTGCTACTCGGACTGTGGCTGCTGCGCCCGCACCGGCGCCGCAGGAAGAGCCCGAAGTCACCGAGCCCGAGATTGTCGTCAGCGGCTATCGCCGCTCGATCGAGGAGAGCGTCGCGCAGAAGCGCGAGGCGAATGCGTTCGTCGACGTGATCACGGCCGAGGATATCGGCAAGTTCCCCGACAAGAACGTCGCCGACGCGCTCCAGCGCGTGCCCGGGGTGATCATCACGCGCGACGGCGGCGAAGGCTCGCGCGTCAGCATCCGCGGCCTCCAGCCCGGGCTCACCCAGACGCTGCTCAACGGCAATTTCCTCGCCGGCGCCGACAGCGGCGATCCCCAGCGCTCGTTCAACTATGTGATGCTGCCCGCGAACTTCATCGCCAGCACCGAGGTATACAAGTCGTCTGAGGCGCGGCACGAGGAAGGCGGCGTCGGCGGCACGATCATCCTCAACACTCGCCGGCCGTTCGACGTGCAGTCGGGATCGGGCTTCATCTCGGCCGAGGCGACCTATTCGGACACCACCGAGAAGGCCGAGCCCCAGTTCGGCGCGCAATATTCGTGGAAGAACGCCGACGAGACGCTCGGCTTCCTCGTGGGCGGGGTCTACCAGAAGCGGACCAACCGCGAGATGCGCTCGACCGCGGGCACCTGGCGTTGGTGGAGTGACCGCAATGCCGCGGGCCAGGTCGTCACTCGCGCGACCGACGTCAACGGCAATACGTATGCCAACGATGCGGCGGTGTCCTATTGGACCGGGGGCGGGCAGAGCACGCTCGATGGCACTCATTATTCGGGCTATTGGGCGCCGCAATCGGTGCGTGCCGAGATCTTCGACCAGGAGCGCCAGCGCTACGGCATCCAGGCGACTGCGCAGATGCGGCCGTTCGACAATTTGACCGTCACGGCCAATTTCTTCCGCTTCGAATATCGCAGCGACTTCATCCACAACCAGCTGACCATCCCCGAATGGGGTTATGGCAAGTTCTTCAGCGACGCGATCTTCGACGAGAGCGGCACGGTGATGCGCTCGGCGACCTTCACCGTGCCGACGGCCGGTACCGGCTGCCTGGCGCTGACTCCGCCCTGCACGATGGAGACGCCGCGGATCACCGGCCAGTACAGCCGCGAGAAGCAGCGTTCCACCACCTTCGAGACCGAGGCGCGCTATGCGCAGGGCCGGTTCGAGGCAGTGCTCAAGATCGGCAAGACCAAAGCCGTCGGCGGCCCGTCGATGCGGTTCAACGTTGCCGCCAAGCCGCGCCTGACCGTCACCGGCCAGGAGCGCAACGGCAATTTCCTGAGCGAATGGGACTTCACCGGCGACGGGCTGCGCGTCGAATTCTCGCCCGAGCTGCAGGACAATATCAAGAATGGCATCGCCCAGATCGACGTCGGCGGCACCAATTCGAGCTTCATCAACAGCGAGATCGGCCAGCGCTACGCCCAGCTCGACCTGAAGCGGGACTTCGACGGCAGCTTCCTCAAGTCGGTCCAGTTCGGCGGCAAGTGGCGCGAACTCAACGTCCATCGCGAGACCGGCCGCAACGAATGGTATGCCGATGCCGCGATCAAGCGCCGCTATCAGGACACGCCGGCCGGCGCCGTCGCGCGACCCGAATTCTTCTACGACCAACCGATGCACAACATCACCGGCGGGTTCGACGCCAACCTGTTCCCCGGCATCGATTTCGAGCGCTATCTCGATTATATCGAGAGCACCTACGGCCCCTCGGTGCGCGTTCCCGAGCCGAACAATGTCTACGACATCACCGAGCGCGTGGTGGCGGGCTACGCCCAGCTCAACTTCGAGAGCGGCGCGTTTCGCGGCAATCTCGGGCTGCGCCTCGTCAACACCAGACAGTCGGGCGTGACGTCGGACCGGCTGCAATATCTCAACGACTATTGCGTCGACGGCCCAGGCGGACCGCTCGATCCCAACCGACCGCTTGGCCCCGACGGCAATTGCCAGATCCGCCCGCTCAGCGAGCGCGAGACGATCGTCAACGTCCGGATCAACGAACCGAAGAACTATACCAACTGGCTGCCTAGCCTGAACGCGTCGTACGAGCTCACGCCCAACCTGCTGGTGCGCGGCGCGGTGGCGAAGGTGATGGCGCGGCCGTCGATCGCCGATCTGGGCGGCGCGCGCTCGCTGACCTATCGTTCGGCGGCGTACGCCTTCGATCGCGACCAGTTCGGCGAGTTCGAAGGCTGGTCGGGCAGCGGCGGCAACAGCCAGCTCAATCCGTTCTCGGCGTGGCAGTACGATGTCGGCCTAGAATGGTATATCCAGCGCGGATCGGTGATCGGCGCGACGCTGTTCCGCAAGGACGTGTCGGACTTCATCGTGCCGCTGATCCTCGACGTGAACCGCGTCGTGGCCGGCGAGACGGTGTTGATCCAGCCCTATTCGACGGTGGCAAACGGTTCGGACGCGCGATCGCAGGGTGTCGAGCTCTATGCCCAGCATACGCTGCCCTTCGGTCTCGGCGCGCAGGTGAACTTCACCTATAACGACACGTCGACCGCGACGATCACGCTTGATGGGCAGAAGGTCGGCACGTCGGCGCTGGTCGGCAGCGCCAAGACCCAGGTCAACGCCTCGCTCTTCTACGAGAACGACCGCATGCTGCTGCGCGCATCGTACAATCGGCGCGGCGAGATGGTCGGTGGTCTGGAATCGGGGATGAACGTCTATACCCGGCCCTATAGCCAGATTGACCTCAACGCCTCGTACGAGCTGAAGGAGGGGCTGATGCTCACCGCCTCGGTGATCAACCTCACCAAGTCCGAGGAGCGCCGGCACGTCGGCAACGACACCAAAGATCGCTTCTCCTACGGCAGCTATACCGGCCGCCGCGCCTATGTCGGCGTTTCCTATAATTTCTGACCCCCACCCGGCCGGCAGCGCGCGCGCTTGCCGGCCGGACTCTTTACGGAGCGCCTCGATGCGTAAATTCGCCTTGCTCGGCCTGTCGCTGGCGGCCGCCCTGGCGCCCACCTCCGCTTATGCCTGGGGCGGGCGCGGCCATGCCGTGATCGATCAGGCGGCGCTCGCCGCCCTCCCGGCGGACGGGCCGGTGTTCCTTCAGAATTACGCCGAGTTCATCGCCGAGGAGGCCGGCGCCCCCGATACCTGGCGCGGTTTGGGTGAGCCCTTCTCCAAGATCGACGAGGATCCCAACCACACCTGGTTCGTCGAGCGGCTCGGCTTTCTGGGGCCGATGCCGCCGCGCTCGCGCTACGCCTTCGTGCTGGCGCTGTATCGCGAGCATCTGCGCGTCGCGAGGACCGATGCCAAGGCCGCCGAGCGGCTCAATGTCCGCTGGACGGGCACGATGCCCTATGCGGTGATGGAGGGCTATGGCCGGATCGTCGCAGGGATGCGCAGCCTGCGCTCGAAACAGTCGCGGGGCGAGCCAACCACCAATATCGAGCAGACGATCGCCTTCTACGTCGCGTGGATGTCGCACTATATCGCCGATGGTGCCAATCCACACCATGCCAGCGTGCATTGCGAGGGCTGGGTCGGCCTCAATCCCAACGGGTATGCAACCAGCGGCGCGATCCACGGCCAGTTCGAGATCGGCTATGCCGATGCGATCAACCTCCAGCCGACCGACTTTCTCGGCCGGATCGGCGCGCCGCAGCACCAGCAGGGCGACCTGTTCGGCGCGGTGCTGCAATTCCTGAGCGACAGCAACCGCGAGGTCGAGACGATCTTCGCGCTCGAGAAGCGCGGCGTCTTTGCCGACTCCGCCAGCCGCGAGGGGCGCGATTTCGTGTACAGCCGCGCCGCTGCCGGTGCCGCGATGCTGCGCGACCTGCTCACGCGCGCCTGGAAGGAGAGCGCCAGGCCGGGCGCAGGCGACCCCGTCGCCCCGCAGAGCCCGGCCCACCCGCGCTACGACCCCGAGACGGGGTCTGCGCCGGCGCCCTGACGGGGCCGGCTAGGGCGTCGGGCTCGTCTCGTTCAGCCCGCCGCCGAGCGTGCGGTAGAGTTCGATCAGGTTGCTGGCTCGGGTGAGACGGATGCCCACGAGCTGCTGCTGCGCGGCATAGGCGGCGCGCTGGGCGTCTAGCGTGGTCAGGAACGAATCCACGCCCGCGCGGAAGCGGGCGTCGGACAGCCGCGCCGCGACCTGCGCCGCCTCGGACCGCGCCGACTGGGCGCTGACCTGCTCGCCGATCCGGCCGCGCTGGGCGAGCGCGTCGGCGACTTCGCGGAATGCGGTTTGAACCGCTTTCTCGTACGTGGCGACGGCGACCTGCTGCGACGCCTTGGCATAGGCCAGATTGCCCGAGCGGCGGCCGCCGTCGAAGATCGGCAGCGAGACAGCGGGCGAGGCGGTGTAGGTGTAGCTGCCGCTGCCGAACAGGTTCGACAGCCCCAGGCTGAACGTGCCGAGCAGCCCGGTCAGCGAGATGCTGGGGAAGAAGGCGGCGCGGGCGGCGCCGATATTGGCGCTCTCGGCGATCAGCAGATGCTCGGCGCGCAGCACGTCGGGGCGGCGCAGCAGCACTTCGGACGAGAGATTGGCCGGCAGCGCGTCGAGCGTTACCGGATCGGTGCCGAGGCTGGTCGGGAGCTGCCCGGCTGGCACGGTGGTCCCGGCGAGCAGGTTGAGCGCATTCTGGTCGCGCGCGACCTGGGTCTCGAGCGCGGCGATGTCGTTGCGCGCGCCCTGGTAATTCGTCTCGGCCTGGCGCACTTCGAGTTCGGAGCCGACGCCGACGCGGAATTGCTCGCGGGTGAGGGTGAGCGTCTGCTCGAATGCTTTCAAGGTCTCGCGCGAGAGGCGGAGTTGTTCCTGGTCCGACGCCATCGTCAGCCAGGCAGTGGCGATCTCGGCGATCAGGCTGATCCGGGCCGAGCGCTGGGCCTCCTCGCTGGCGAAGACCTGCTCCTGCGCGGCGCGGCTGAGGTTGCGGATGCGCCCGAACAGGTCGAGTTCGTAGTTCGAGAAGCCGGCATTGAGCTGGTAGATGTCGAGATCGCTCGAAGTGCCTCCCGCACCGGCACCGGGCACGGCTCCGGCACCGCCGGCAGCGCCGGCCATGTTGTTGGTATAGGTCGCGGAGCCGTTCGCCGTAACGCTCGGGAAGAGATCCGAGCGCTGAGTGCGCAATTGCGCGCGCGCCTGGAGCACGTTGCCCGCGGCGATGCGCAGGTCGCGATTGTTGGCGAGTCCCGTCTCGATCACCTGGCGCAGCCGGGCGTCGAGGAAGAAGTCGCGCCAGCCGATCGCGCTGACATCGGGCGCGTCGGTCGCGGCGCTCGGATAGATCCCGCCCTGCGGAAGCGCTGCGGGTACGGCGCCTTCGGGGCGAACATGGTCGGGCGCCAGATTGCACCCGGAGAGGATCGTCGCGCTCGCCAGGAGCACGAGAAGCGGCTTAGTCATATCAGGATTCCTGGGGAGAATGGGCATCGTCGCGCGCGGTCTGGCCGTGGCCGAACAGGCGGCTGACGACGACGAAGAACATCGGCACGAAGAAGATCGCGAGGACGGTCGCGGAGAACATGCCCCCGACCACGGCGCGGCCGATCGCGTTCTGGCCGCCGGCACCCGCACCGGTGGAGATCGCCAGCGGCATCACGCCGAAGATGAAGGCGAGCGAGGTCATCAGGATCGGTCGGAGCCGGAGCTTGGCCGCCTCCACCGCCGCGTCGAAGGCATGCATGCCCTCGCGCACGCGCTCCTCGGCGAACTCGACGATCAGGATCGCGTTCTTGGCCGAGACGCCGATCGTGGTGATCAGGCCCACCTGCAGATAGATGTCGTTGTTGAGCCCGGTAAACCGCGCGGCGAGCAGCGCGCCGAGTACGCCCAGCGGCACCACCAGCAGCACCGCGATCGGCACCGACCAGCTCTCATAGAGCGCGGCAAGGCAGAGGAATACGATCAGCAGCGACAATGCGTAGAGCGAAGGCGCCTGGCCCCCCGACAGCCGCTCCTCATAGGACAGTCCGGTCCATTCCAGCGAGGTCCCCGGCGGCAGCTTGGCGTGGATCTCGGCCATCGCCGCCATCGCGTCGCCGGTGCTCACGCCCGGCGCAGGCGCGCCCTGGAGCTGCATCGCCGACTGGCCGTTATAGCGCGTCAGCTGCACCGGCGCCTTGACCCAGCTGATCGTCGAGAAGGCCGAGAACGGCGCCATCGCACCATTGGCGCCGCGGACATAGAAGTTGGCGAGGTCGTCGGGCGAGCTGCGATAGCCCTCGTCGGCCTGGAGATAGACGCGCTTGACGCGGCCGCGATCGATGAAGTCGTTGACGTACGCGCTGCCCCAGGCGCTCGAGATCGCATTGTTGATCGTCGCGATGTCGAGACCCAATGCCGCGGCCTTGTCCTGGTCGATATCGATCTTGAGCTGCGGCGCGTCCTCCAGGCTCAGCGGTCGCACCTGCGCGACGCGCTTCTCCTGCATCGCTGCGCCCAGCATCATGTTGCGCGTCTGGAGCAGCTTCTCCGGCCCGGCATTGGCGCTGTCGACCAGCCACAAATCGAAGCCGGTGGCGTTGCCGAGTTCCTGCACCGCCGGGGGCACCAGCGCAAAGATCATCGCATCCTTGTATTGCGAGAACGGCCCCATCGCGCGCGCGGCGATCGCCTGCGCCTTGTGCTCGGCGCCCGAACGGTCGGCCCACGGCTTCAACTGGACGAAGGCGAGGCCGGCATTCTGGCCCTGGCCCGCGAACGAGAAGCCACTGATCGTGAACACCCCGGCAACGCTGTCCTTCTCGGTCTCGAGGAAGTGGTCGCGAACCACTGCCAGCGCCTTTTCGGTGCGGGGCAATGCTGCACCCGCCGGCCCCTGGGTCAGCGCGATCACCGTGCCCTGGTCCTCGTCGGGCAGGAAGCCCGCGGGGAGCCGGACGAACGCGATCGCCATCACCGCGACGATCAGCAGATAGACCAGGGCCGAGCGCTTCCAGCTGCGCGAGACGCGCTGGACGCCGTGCTGATACTTGTCGGTGCCGCGATCGAACTTGTCGTTGAACCAACGGAAGAAGCGCGCGAGCGGGCCGTTGCCTTCATGCTTGGTGGGATCGTGCGGCTTGAGGATCGTCGCGCACAGCGCGGGCGTCAGGATCAGCGCGACCAGCACCGATAGCACCATCGCCGAGACGATCGTGATCGAGAACTGGCGATAGATCACGCCGGTCGATCCGCCGAAGAACGCCATCGGCAGGAACACCGCCGAGAGCACCAGCCCGATGCCGATCAGCGCGCCGCTGATCTCGTCCATCGATTTGCGCGCCGCTTCTTTGGGGCTCAGCCCCTCGGTCTGGATCAGGCGTTCGACATTCTCGACCACGACGATCGCGTCATCGACGAGCAGGCCGATCGCCAGCACCATGCCGAACAGGGTCAGCGTGTTGATCGAATAGCCCGCGACCGCCATCACCGCGAAGGTGCCGAGCAATACGACCGGAACCGCGATCGTCGGGATCAACGTCGCGCGCCAGTTCTGCAGGAACAGGAACATGACGAGGAAGACGAGCACCACCGCCTCGATCAGCGTGTGGATCACCTGCTCGACCGACAGGCGGACGAACGGCGTCGAATCATAGGGGTAAATTACCTTGACGTCGGCGGGCAGCGTCTTGGCGATCTCGCTCACCCGCGCCTTGACCGCGTCGACGGTGTCGAGCGCATTCTGCCCTGCGGCAAGGCGCACGCCGAAGCCCGAGGCAGGCTTGCCGTTATACTTGACGTCGAAGCCATAGGTCTCTGCGCCCAGTTCGAGGCGCGCGACATCGCGCAGCCGCACGATCGCGCCGCTGGCGGCGGTCTTCAGGCGGATGTTGCCGAACTGCTCGGGCGTCTGCAGCCGCGACTGGACGGAGACGGTGGCGTTGAGCTCCTGCTCCTTGGAGGCCGGCAGCGCGCCGATCTGGCCCGCCGAAACCTGCGCGTTCTGGGCCTGGACCGCCGCCGTCACGTCGGAAATGGCGAGCCCGTAATTCTGCAGCTTGATCGGATCGAGCCAGATGCGCATCGCATATTGCCCGCCGAACACCATCAGCTCGCCGACGCCGTTGACGCGGCTGACCGGGTCCTGGAGCCGCGACACGACCATGTCGGAAAGATCGACATTCGAGTGCGAGCCGTCCTCGGAATAGAGGCCGACGATCACCAGGAAGCTTGCCGCCGACTTGGCGACCTGGACGCCCTGGCGCTGGACTTCCTGCGGCAGCAGCGAGGTCGCCGCCGCCAGCTTGTTCTGCACCTGGACCTGGGCGATGTCCGGATCGGTGCCCTGCTCGAACGTGAGCGTGATACCTACCGTGCCCGCCGACGAGGACGAGGACGAGAAATAGCGCAGATTGTCGATGCCCTTGAGCTGCTGCTCGATGATCTGCGTCGTCGTGCGCTCGAGCGTTTCGGCATCGGCGCCGGGATAATTGGCGCTCACCGTCACGGTGGGCGGCGCGATTTCGGGGAACTGCGCGATCGGCAGGCTGCGGATCGCGAGCAGGCCCGCGAGCATCAGGATGATCGCGATGACCCATGCGAAGATGGGCCGATCGATGAAATAGCGTGCCATGACGGGTTACTGCGCCTTCTGTGCCGCTGCGGGCTGCTGGGCAGGCGCTGCCGGCTTGTCGGCCTGGTACGGCTCGCCCTTCACCGGCGTGCCCGGCTGGAGGTTCTGCGCGCCTTCGACGACGACCTTGTCGCCCGGCTTGAGCCCGGTGGTGACCAGCCAGTTGGTGCCGATCGTCCGCGGCGCGGCGATCACGCGCGGCTGGAGCTTGCCGTCGGCGCCGATCACCATCGCGACTGCCTCGCCCTTCTCGTTGCGCGACACCGCGCGCTGCGGCACCAGCATCCCGCGTGCCTGGGTGCCCTCGCTCATCTCCGCGCGCGCGAACATGCCGGGGAGGAGCAGGCCGTTGGGATTGGCGAAGACCGCGCGGATCACCTGGCTGCCCGTCGCGGGATCGACGGTCACGTCGGTGAACTTGAGCGTGCCCTCTTGGCCATAGGTCGATCCGTTCTCGAGCTTCAGTCGCACGCGTGCGGCGCCGCCGGCGCGGGTGACTTCGCCCTGCATCATCTGCTGGCGCAGGTTGAGCACTTCGGCGCTCGACTGCTGGATGTCGACATAGATCGGATCGAGCCGCTGGATCGTGGTCAGCGGATCGGCCTGCGAGGCCGAGACAAGGGCGCCGGTGGTGAAGGTCGATCGGCCGATCCGGCCCGAGATCGGCGCGCGGATCGTGGTGCGATCGAGGTCGATCTGCGCGGCGCGGAGCGCGGCTTCCTGCGCGGCGACGTCGGCGCGGGCCTGCTGCGCGCCGGCAGTGGCGTTCTCGGCATCCTGGCGCGAGATCGCGTTGATCCGCGCCAGCTCGTCATAGCGCCGGGCGAGCGAGCCGGTCGAGCCGATCGCGGCGCGCGCGCGGGCCAGCGCCGCGCGGGCGCTGGCGACCTGCGCCTGATAGGGCGCGGGGTCGATCCGGTAGAGCGGCTGGCCTTTCCGCACCATGTCGCCTTCCTCGAACAGCCGTGCCTGGATGATGCCGTTGACCTGGGGACGCACGTCCGAGGTTTCATAGGCGCTGGTCCGCCCGGGCAACTCAGTGCTCAGCGCCACCGGCTCCTCGCGGATCGTGACGTAGCGCACCGTCGCCGGGCCTGCCGCCGCGGCGGCGGCCGCAGCCTGTTGCTGGGCGTCCCCGCCACCGCCGCAGCCGGAGAGAATCAGGGCCGCGCCAAGCGCCGACGTCAGTTTTTTCATGCACTTCACCAGGGGTATATTGACTGTGAGTGAGCATTCACACACATATGGAGGGCGGGCCTATATGCTTCGCGATCGGACTTGGCAACCGCAAAGGAACGTTAATAATGGATGACCAGCAGCTGCTGCCGAGCCGCGCGGAAATGCGCCGCGAGCACCTGCTCGAAGTGGCTCGTGCGCTGTTCATCACCCACGGTTTTCATCAGACCGGCATGGCGCAGATCTCAGCCGCGTCGGGCATCAAGATGGGCCAGATCTACCGCGATTTCGCGAGCAAGGAGGAGATCATCGCCTCGATCTGCGAGCGCGACGTCGCCGACTGGCTGGAGGAAGAGGTGCTCGCCGCCGCCGTGAAGGTCGGGGACATACCTGCGGTCCGCGACTGGCTCGATCGCTTCCTGCGCAGCGACGAGCCCGTCGAGCAATGCCGGCTGATGAGCGAGATCGTTGCCGAATCGGGCCGCAGCATCCGGATCGCCGAGTTGAACCGCACGGTCGATCTGCGCGTCCGCGACAGCCTCGCCGCCGCGCTGGCTGCGATCGCACCAGAGAGCGAGGTTGGCGGCGAGCGCGAGGCACTGGTGGATTTCATCCTCGCACTCGGGCTCGGCATCATGATGCGCCGCACCTTCGATCCGAACCTCAAGGTCGATCCGCTGTTCGGCTATGTTTCGGCAATCGTCGACCAGCGCATCGAGGCGCTTTCGGCGTGACGCGCGCAAAGGTTCACCCCTGACCAGAGAAATATCGTGAAGAAGATCGCCCTTTGTCCCGCCCGAATGGGCCGCCCCCGCGAGTTCGACGTGGAACGCGCGCTCGACGCGGCGATGCGGGTGTTCTGGACCAAGGGCTATGAAGGCACGACGCTCACAGACCTGACCGACGCCACCGGCGTCTCGCGACCGAGCCTCTATTCGGCGTTCGGCAACAAGGAGGCGCTCTTCAAGAAAGCGCTCGATCGCTATGCGCGCGAGAAACTGGCCTTCATTGATCGTGCGATCGAGGCGCCCACTGCGCGCGAAGTCGCGGAAGACCTGCTCCACGGGATGCTCGACAGGCTGGCCGACGAGCGCGATCCCAAGGGGTGCATGGGCGTCATCAACTCGGTCGCGTGCGGCGACGAGGCCGAGCCGATCCGCGCGGACATATTGGCGCGCACCCTTGCGATCAAGGCGGCGTTGATTGCGCGTTTCGAGCGCGCGCGGGAGGAAGGCGACCTTCCCGAGCAGGTCGAGCCGGCCGCGATCACGACCTATCTGATGGCGATATTGCAGGGCATGGCGCTGCAATCGGGCAATGGCGCCCCAACCGAGGAATTGGGCTCGCTGGTGACCAGCAGCCTTGCGCTGTGGCCGAAGGCGTAAACGGGAGCATCCTGCGTCGCCTTGCGTTCGTGGCCAATTGCGCCGCGATCGGATATCGGCGGCGGGGAAGGAATTGGATGCGCCATGCGTGAACTAGCCCAAGTGCCGACGTTGCTTTCGTGCGGGCTTCTCGCCGCCCTGTGCGCGGCCGTGCCTGCGTCTGCCCAGGGCTATTCTGCGCGAGAGGTCGGCGGCTGGACGGTGGCGGCGAGTCGGGATGGCGAAGGCTGCTTCCTGACCCGGACCTATGCTGGTGCCGGCGGGACTACGTTGCTGCTCGGGCTCGACCGCGACGGCAGCAACCATCTCACGCTGCTCAACGCCAATTGGTCGATCAAGCCGAAGGAGCGGTGGAAGCTGACCTTCAAGCTCTCCTCGGGCGGCTATGCCGACCACGCGGTCGTCGGGATGGCATCGGATGGGAAAAAGGGGTTCGTCACCAGCTTCGACGCCAAGTTTCCCGCCCATTTCGCCGCGTCGAAGGCGATCCATATTTATCGCGGCGACGTGCCGGTCGAGCAATTGGGTCTTGCGGGAAGCGGTGCGGCCGTGGCCGAGCTTAAGAATTGCGTCGGCGTGGTCGGTAGCGCCGCGCCCGAAATGCGACGTTCCGACCGGATTCCCAAGGATCCCTTCGCCCCCGAATCCAGGCGCAAATCCAGAGACTAAGAGGCTTTCTGGGTCTTTAGCCATCCACTCGCCGGAGAAGAAGCACAGCCGGACACAATCCGGATTGTTGGAACCTCAAGGCTGAGCTTGGGTTGTTGCGCTTGGTTAATTAATGAAGGCAACACCATGTCGCGTATCCCGAGTAAGCTTATCCCCGTTGTAATCCTGGTCGGCGCCGTCGGCCTGGGAGGTTGTGCGTCCAAATCCTATGTGCGCGAGCAGATCGCGCCCGTGAGCCAGCGCGTCGATGCGCTCGAAACGCGGCTGCAGGAGACCGACAACACCGCCAAGTCGGCGCTCGCCGAGGCACAGGCCGCATCCGGCCAGGCGCAGCAGAACGGCCAGCGGCTCGACCAGATCAACGGCCGCGTCGACGGCGTCGAGCAGCGGCTCCAGGCGGCCGAGCAGCGTGGCAAGCGCCCGCGCCACTGAGGCTGCGCTTCCCCATATTGCTGATTCCCCAGGTGCCCGCGTCGACGCGCGGGCACCATAGCCTGTCGAGCGCGTGAACCGATGACCAACCTGCTTCCCGCGCTCGCCGGGCTCGTCGCCGTTTCGATGGCGGGACATGCCGCAGCGCAGCCCAAGCCTGAGGCCTCGGCCGCGACCCGGCAGGTGGCGGACTGGATCGCCGCCTCGGGCGACAATCGCGCTTTGCCCTATATCATCATCGACAAGGCCAACGCCGCGCTGTTCCTGTTCGACCGGAAAGGCAAGCCGCTCGGCGAGGCGCCGGTGCTGATCGGAATCGCGCCGGGGGACGAGGCGAGCCCAGGCGTCGGCAGCAAGAAGCTCGCAGAGATCGGTCCGGCCGAGAAGACCACGCCGGCCGGGCGCTTCCTGGCAAAGTACGGGCTGGCCGCAGGCAAGCAGAAAGTGCTGTGGGTCGATTACGCCACCTCGGTGGCGATCCATCCGATCCCCAAGGATGCCAGCGCCAAGGAGCGCCGTCGCCAGCGGATGCTCTCGGCCACTCCGGACGACAACCGCATTACCTTCGGGTGTATCAACGTGCCCGTGGCGCTCTATACCAAGACCGTGCGGCCGCTGTTCCAGAAGAAGGGTGGGTATGTGTATATCCTGCCCGACACCAAGCCGATCGAGGAGGTTTTCCCGCGGCTTCGTGTCCACGCTCTCACCGGCGCAAGTCCGAGCTAGCCGGGACTGGTTTCGGTCCGATAGGGGCCGAGGGTCACGATCAGCGTCACCACCGCGAGCAGCAGCATGGCCGAGGCGATCAGCGCGGCGTCGTAGCTTCCGCTGTGGTCGACCGACCAGCCGAACAGCATCGGTCCGCAGCCTGCCCCAAGGCAAAACAGCCCCAGCGTCACGCCATAGGTTGCGCCGTAATTCTCGATACGGGCGTAGCGGCTGGTGAAATAAGCGAGCATATCGACTTCGGCGCCCGCGGCGAGACCAAGCAGCAGCGCGGCCGGGACCACCGGTCCGTCGAGCCACAATAGCAGCGCGCTGACCACCGGCGAGAGCAGGAACAGCCCGGCGACGTACGGCGCGTGGCACCGGTCGAACAGATAGCCGACCACGACACGGGCGAAGAGCACGGCGATGCCGATCACCGCGGCAGCCTGCGCGGCGGTGGCCAGCGGCATGCCGCGATCGACGAGCAAGGGGACAAGGTGGATGATCAGCCCCGCGACGATCGCGCCGAGCAGGATCGCGACGACCTGGAGGATGATCGTCTGGCGATTGGCCTCGAAGCGGCGCCGCGCCGGTGCCGCGCCCACGACCCGCGCGGGGCGGTCGCGCGGCATCAGCAAGCTCACCGGCAGCCCGACCAGCGCGGTCACCGCAGCGATGACGAACACGGCGGTCCGCCAGCCATAGGTGACAAATACCGGGCCGAGCAGCGCGGGGGCAAGGATCGCGGCGGTGCCGGTGCCGAGCAGCATCACCCCGAGCGCGAGCCCGCGCGCGCTGTCGAACCGCGTGGTGACGACGCGCGCCCACACCGCCGGAGTGGTGCCGCATCCGGCGACCGAGACGAGGAACCATAGCGCATACCAGCCCGGGATCGACGGCCCCGCCTGCGATAGGGCGACCAGCGCGAGCGGCGTGGCGACGTAGCTGGCGATGGCGATGCTGCGCACCCCGATCCGGTCGGCGAGCAGCCCGACCAGCGGCGCCGAGGCGAAGATGCCGAATTGCTGGAAGGTCGCGGCGCCGGAAACCGCCGCGCGGCTCCAGCCGAACTCGTCCTGGAGCGGCTTCACGAACAGCCCGAGCGAATAGAAGCCGATCCCCATCATCCCGACGCTGATCGCCAGCGCCGCGGCAAGTGTTGCGGGCCAGCCCTTGGCGAATTCGCGCCGTGCTGCCCCCGAAATCAGGACTGACATGCCGCGTCGACGAGATCGCTGCCGGTGGCGAACCAATGGTCGGGCTGGTCCTTGAACCAGGCCAACAGCCGCTCGAACGCATCGATGCGATAGGGCAGGCCCATGATGTAGGGCGTCAGGTGCAGCGGCAGCATCCGGCCGCCATAGTTCTGTGCCTCGCCCGAGAGCCAGCGATAGGCATCCTGCATCTGCTCGGCATAGCTGTCGACCGATTGCTGCTGCACGGTCAGGATCTGGCGGTCGGAAAGCTCGTGGTTGAGCGGCAGGTTTACGATCTGGCCTGCCTCGGTGCGGAACCCGACGGGCAACTCGTCATGGCTCCAGTCGCACATATAGGCCAGCCCTGCTTCGGCGAGCAGTCTTGGCGTCGCGAAGCTCTGCGAGCGTGCGATCGACAGCCAGCCCCGCGGGCGCTTGCCGGTGGCGTGCTTGATCGCCTCGATCGAGGCATGGATCAGTGCGCGCTCATCGGCTTCGGGCAAGGTGCTCGCGATCGTGCCGTTCATGTCGGTCGAGTGCGCGACGATCTCGTGCCCGCCGCGGACGATATCGGCGATCAGTTCGGGATAGCGTTCGGCGATCGCGCCGTTGCATGCGATCGTCACTCGCGCGCCGACCTTCTCGAAGGCGTCGAGCAGGCGATAGAAGCCGACGCGCGTGCCATATTCGCGCGCGGTATAGTGGCGGAAGTCGGGATAGGCGGTCTGCATGTGCCCCGGCGCGCGGAACGGCGCGTCGGAGGGCAGGATCGGGAACCATTCGAGGCTGATCACCGGCCAAATCGCCACGCCGGTCCAGGGCGCGGGCGGGCGATCGAACATGTTGGACCAGTCGTACAGATCGTGGTCCATCCCGCGGCGACGCAGCGGATACTCGGTGTAGCTGGGATCGACGCTCATGCGGCGGCTCCCGGCACTTGCGCGCGATAGGCGTCGACAATCTCGCCGGCGCGGGCGATCCAGGCGCGGCCATCGGCGACGATGTGGCGCAGCACTTCCTCGAACGGGCCGATGCGATGCGGCTGGCCGATCAGGTAGGAATGGAGCGGGATGCACATCACCGTACCCGACTGCGCGCCTTCTGCCGCGAGCCGCTCATACTGGCGGATCAGCGTGTCGGCGTATTCGCGCGGGCTCATATTATAGACGAAGAAGCCGTAATGGTCGTTGACCTCGAGGCTGTAGGGGATCGCGGTGAGCGAACCACCGGCGACGTTAACCTGCGTCGGCTGGTCGTCGTGATAGAGGTCGCAGGTATAGTCGAAGCCATATTCGGCGAGCAGGTCGAGCGTGCGCGGCGTGTGGGTCAGCGCGGGGGCGAGCCAGCCGCGGATGCGCTGGCCGGTGGCGCGCTGGACGGTGGCGATGCTGTCCTCGATGATCGCGCGCTCCTGCGCCTCGTCCATCCCATAGCTGTAGCGCGTGTTGTAGATGCCATGGCTGAAGAATTCCCAGCCGCGTTGCCGCGCATCCTCGACCACCTCCGGGATATGGTCGCACAAGGCGACCGAGAGGCTGACCGATCCGGGGAAGCCGTGCCGGGTCATCGCCTCGGCCATCCGCCAATGGCCGACACGATTGGCGTGGTCGCGGTGGCTGTAGCCGACCACGTCGGGGTGCGGCTTCGCCCAGCTTTTCCGCATCGGATTGGCGGGCGGATCGAGTTCGTAATATTCGAGGTTGGGCGCCACCCAGACGGCGACGGTCTTGCCGTCGGGCCATTCGATCTTCGGCCGGCCCCGATAGGGCAGGAAGTCGTAGAGCCCGGGATCCGCCTCGCCCTCGCGCATTATCGCGCCTCCAGCCAGTCGATCACCGCCTGGACCGGCTCGACATCGGCGTATTTGATCAGCAGGTCGGTCAGGTTGGCGAAATGATAGCTCTCATGCTTGTCTGCACAGGTCTCGATCGGGACGATTGTGCGGAAGCCATAAGAGAGCGCATCGACTGCCGTCGCGCGGACGCAGCCCGAGGTGCTGCCGCCGGTGACCACCACTGTATCGACCTTGTGCCAGCGCAAATACGAATTGAGCGGGGTCTCGAAGAACGCCGAGGGCATCCGCTTGGTGTATTGCAGGTCGTCGGGCTCGATCTCGCAGCGCGGATCGAAGGCGTGGCGCTCGCTTTCGTAGCGGATGTTCTGCAGGCTGTCGGGCGTGTCGGTGCGCGTCCCCCAGACGCCCGCGTCGCCGGCATCGTTCTTGTAGGCAACGCGTGACCAGATCACCGGCATGTGGCGGGCGCGGGCGAGGCGCGAGATCGTGTTGACGTGCTCGATCTGGCGCGGATCGGTCTCATACGCGGTCTTGAACTTGTCGATCGAGGTATAGGCCTGCTGGAAGTCGACGTTCACGATTGCCAGCTTCTCGCCGAAGCCGAACTTCTTCCTGGCGGGGCTGGCGAGGACTTCCTCGAACAATTGCCGCGCGGTCTTGTCCTCGCGGATCATTCGGGTGCCGAGGATCGTCATGCTGCCTCCGTTTTGCGCGCGCCGGCCGGCTGGAATCCAAGCGGGACGCCGGCATCGGGAAGGAAGCCGTAAAGCGGTTCGCCGGGCAAATGCTGCGCAAGGATTGACCGCACTGCGGATAGACGCCCGATGTCGATCCCGGTGCGAAGTCCCATCGCCTCGAGCATGAACACCAGGTCCTCGGTGACGATATTGCCGCTTGCGCCGGGCGCGAACGGGCAACCGCCCAGCCCGCCGAGCGACGAATCGACCGTGGTAAGCCCGGCATCGAGCGCGGCGAGGACGTTGGCAAGCCCGAGCCCGCGGGTGTTGTGCAAGTGAATACCCTGCACCGCGGCCTCGCCGACGGCGCCGCGCAGCAATCCGATCAGCCGCCGGACCGACACCGGATCGGCATAGCCGCTGGTGTCTGCAAGCCCGACTTCGTCGCAGCCCGCAGCCATCAGCGCCTCCGCCAGGCGGAGGATCTGCGCGTCGGGGATCGCGCCTTCGAGCGTGCAGCCGAACGCGGTCGACAGGCTGCCTTCGAAATGCGGGCGCTCGCCTGCGGGCAGCGCGGCGATTGCGGCGGCGATCTCGGCGGCTTCCGCGATCACCTGCTCGTGGGTGCGGCGCAGGTTGCGGAGGCTGTGCGTCTCGGAGACCGAGAGGGGAAGGGTGATCTTCTGGGCGCCCGCGGCGATCGCATCGCGCGCGCCGCGAGCGTTGGGGACGAGTACTGCGACGGTGAGCCCTGGGATGGTCCGCGCATGCGCGACGACTTCGGCGGTGCCTTCGAGCTGGGGCAGCAGCTTGGCGGGCACGAAGCTGCCGACTTCGATCTCGCGCACCCCCGCAGCGGCCTCGGCGCTGATCCACGCCTTCCGGGCCTCGATCGGCATCACTGCCTTGACGTTCTGCAGCCCGTCGCGCGGCCCGACTTCGCTGACCAATATGTCGATCGGGGACGTCAGATCGGGAAAACTCGGATCGGCCATTGCCACCTCACACGGTATTTGTATTAGAAGTAGGTCAATTGATCCCTGCTGTCGAGGTGGTTCCGATGTCTGCATTGTTGCCCGAGACCGAACTGCCGCTGGCCGGCATTCGCGTGATTGAATTCACCCACATGGTGATGGGCCCCACCGCAGGGGTGGTGCTCGCCGATCTCGGCGCCGACGTGATCAAGGTCGAGCCGATCGGCGGCGACCATACCCGTACTCTGCTCGGCTCGGGCGCGGGCTATTTCCCGATGTTCAACCGCAACAAGCGCAGCATCTGCCTCGACCTCAAGAGTGCCGACGGGGTGCTCGCAGCGCGGCGGCTGATCGACGGCGCCGATGTGGTGATCGAGAATTTCCGCCCCGGCGCGCTCGAGCGGATGGGGCTTGGGGCGGAGAGTTTCGAGCAAAGCAATCCCGGCCTCATCTATTGCTCGGCCAAGGGATTCCTCGCCGGGCCCTATGGCCATCGCACCGCGCTTGACGAAGTCACCCAGATGATGGGCGGGCTAGCGTACATGACCGGGCCGCCGGGACGGCCGCTGCGCGCGGGCAGTTCGGTGGTCGACATCACCGGGGGGATGTTCGGAGCGATCGCGGTGCTGGCGGCGCTAGAGCGGCGGCATCGCACCGGGCGAGGCGGGGCAGTCAAATGCTCGCTGTTCGAGACCACGGCGTTTCTCGTCGGCCAGCATATGGCGCAGCAGGCGGTCACCGGCGTACCTACCGCACCGATGCCGGTGCGCGTCTCCGCCTGGGCGATCTACGACGTGTTCGAGACCGCCAATGCCGACGAGCAGCTCTTCGTCGGCGTGGTGACCGACAGCCAATGGGTGACCTTCTGTTCGCTGTTCGAGCTGGGCGAGATCGGCGTGGACCCCGAGCTGGCGCGCAACAACGCGCGGGTACTGGCACGCGACCGCATCTTGCCGGTGGTGCGCGCGGTATTCGCGGCGTCGCCACGCACGGAGCTGGTCGCGAAGCTCGAACGCGCGGGGCTTCCGTTTGCGCCGATCGCCAAGCCGGGGGATCTGTTCGACGATCCGCATCTCAACCAAGGCGGTGGGCTGGTCCCGATTACGCTTGCCGATGGTAGCGCGACGCGGCTGCCCGGGCTGCCGCTGGAGATCGACGGCGCGCGCTCGGGGGTGCGGCACGATGTGCCTGCTGCGGGCGTCCACGGCGCGGAGGTGCTGGCCGAGATCGGCTACGCGGCTGAAGAGATCGCGCGGCTGCGCGAGGCGGGGGCGCTGGGCTGAAGCCTAGGCTAGACTGACACGTACTTTCCCCTCCTTGATAGGGAGGGCGTTAGGGCTGGGTTTAGCGGCGGCGAGGCTCGATGCCTCGACGGCGCTTCGATGCTTGGCGACAGAGTCTTTTGGGCACGCAGACGCGCGCACCCACCCCCGGCCCCTCCCTTGGCAGGAAGGGGAGCAATCAATCCGTGAGCAGCGGCTCGCCCGCGCCGCCGAGATCGAGCGTGATCCGGTAGCGATCGGCGCGGTAGCGGGCACGGGTGAACAGGATCGGGCGATCGTCGCCGCGGACGACGCGCTCGATCGTCAGCAAGGGCGAGCGTGCTGGGATCGCGAGCAATTCGGCGAGCGCGGTATCGGCCAGCTCGGCGCCGATCGTCTGGCGCGCCGAGCCGATGCTCAGCCCGGCCTCTTCGAGCAGCGCGAGGATCGGCGTGGTCGCGAGCCCGGACAGCGGCACATGCGCCGCCACATCCGCTGCCATCCAGCTGCTGACCAGCCCGAGCGGCTGGCCGTCGAGCGAGCGCAGCCGCTGGGCGTGGACGACGCTGGTGCCTTCCGGAATTTCGAGCGCGGTGGCGACGTCGCTGGTTGCGGGGGCCTCGCTGACGTCGATGACACGCACCGAGGTGGTGCGCCCGAACGCCTTGAGCGATTCCACCGCGCGATGGACATTGGCTTCGAGCGGCTGCGTCGGCAGGCGGAAAGTGACTCGCGTGCCGGTGCGGCGGCGGCGCTCGACCAGCCCGCCGCGCGACAACTCCTCGAGCGCGCGCCGTGCGGTGACCCGCGATACGCCGTGGCGCGCCGCCAGCTCGATCTCGGTGGGGATCGATTCGCCATGCCCGCGCCGGCCGCGGACGATCTCGTCGCGAAGCTGGAGGAATAGCTGGTGGTACAGCGGGGTGGCGTCATCGCGGTCGATCATCGGTCCCCCTTGGCTATCGCGACACTATCCGGCCTGCGAGTTTTTTCGGCCCCGTTGTTGACCCGATAGCACGAGAAACCGTATTTGATCCATAAATAGGACAAATGAGAATGCCCGCGACCCTGTTCGAGAAGCTATGGCGGCAGCATCGCATCGCCGATCTTGGTGACGGCGTCGCGCTGATCGCGATAGATCGCGTGATGCTCCACGAGCGCACCGGCGGTGTGGCGCTGGATAGCCTCTCCAAGTCGGGGCGGACGGTGCTGGCACCTGGCCAGGCCTTTGCGGTCATGGACCATATCGTCGATACGCTCCCCGGGCGCAGCGATGCGACGAAGATGCCGACAGGCATGGCGTTCATCACCGGCACGCGCGCGGCGGCGCATGCGGCGGGTATCGGGCTGTTCGACCTGGACGATCCACGCCAGGGCATCTGCCACGTCATCTCGCCCGAGCAGGGGATCGTGCTGCCTGGCGTTACCCTGGTCTGCCCCGACAGCCATACCGGCACGCAGGGCGCGTTCGGTGCGCTCGCCTGGGGGATCGGATCGAGTGAGGCCGAGCATGCGCTGGCGACGGGAACGCTTCGGGTCCGAAAACCCAGGACGATGCGCATCACCGTGCGCGGCCGGCTGGCGGCGGCTGTGGGCGCCAAGGACCTTGCGTTGCACATCATCGCGCAGGTCGGCTCGGCGGGCGCGCAGGGCCACGCGGTCGAGTTCGCCGGCGACGGCGTTGCCGCGCTCGACATCGAGCAGCGCCAGACGCTGTGCAATATGGCCACCGAGATGTCGGCCTTTTGCGCGATCATCGCGCCGGACGACGTGAGCATTTCCGCGCTGGAAGGCACGCCTCTGGCGCCGACGGGTGCGCAGTGGGACCAAGCGGTGGCTGCGTGGCGCACGCTCGCCAGCGACAGGGACGCGGCGTTCGATCGCGACATCGCGATCGACGCGGACGAGGTCGCACCTATGATCAGCTGGGGCACCAGCCCGCAACAATCGATCCCGGTGACCGGGACCGTGCCGCGGGGCGAAGCAGAGACCGAAGCCAATCACCGGCGCGCACTCGCCTATATGGGGCTGGAGGCAGGCGAGGCGCTGGCCGGGCTACGGATCGACGCTGCATTCATCGGATCATGCACCAACAGCCGCTTGTCGGACCTGCGCCGCGCCGCCGCGGTGGTGCAGGGACGCAGGGTGGCGGAGGGCATCCGTGCGATCTGCGTGCCGGGGTCGGGGGCGGTCAAGCGCGCTGCGGAGGCCGAGGGCATCGCCGACACGCTGATCGCGGCGGGGTTCGAATGGCGCGAGCCGGGCTGCTCGATGTGCTTCTTCGCCGGCGGCGAGAGCTTCGGGCTGCGCGAGCGCGTGGTCTCGACCACCAACCGCAATTTCGAAAGCCGGCAGGGCCCCGAGACCCGTACGCATATCGCCTCGCCCGAACTGGTTGCCGCCTCGGCGATCGCCGGGCGCATCGTCGATCCGCGCGAGGCCTGATCCATGGAAGCATTTTCCCGCGTCACCGCCGTCGCGCTGCCCTTGCTGTTCGACAATATCGACACCGATATCATCATTCCCTCGCGCGAGATGAAGAGCGTCGGCAAGACCGGGCTCGCCGACGGTCTGTTCGCGGGGTGGCGCTATACCGCGGTGGGGAACCGCGAGCCCGCGCCAGACTTCCTGATGAATCAGCCCCCGTTCGATCGCGCGCGCGTGCTGATCGCGGGCGTCAATGTCGGCTGCGGGTCGAGCCGCGAGCATGCGGTGTGGGCGCTGCACGAATATGGCTTTCGCGCGGTGATCGCGCCGTCGTTCAATCCGATCTTCCGCGGCAATTGCATCCGCAACGGCGTGGTGCCGGTGCAGCTCGAGGCCGACTCGGTGCGCCTGCTGGGGGAGGCGGCGCGGGCCGATCCGCTGGGGCAACAGGTGACCGTAGATCTTGACGCGATGACTGCGTCGTCGGGCGCGGGCAGCTTCGGCTTCGCGCTTGAGGAAGACAGCCGGGCGATGCTGCGCAACGGCTGGGACGCGATCGACCTCACTTTGCAGCATCGCGACCGCATCGCCGCCTGGCGCGAAGCCGATCGCGCCGAACGACCCTGGATCTATCTGGAGCCCCGCGCATGACCGACATTCTTCCTGCTCCGGACGCGTTCGAGTTCGCGGTCGACGTGCTGGTGATTGGCGGCGGCGGCACCGGGCTGTGCGCGGCGCTGGCGGCGGCGGATGCGGGTGCCTCGGTGATCGTGGTCGAGCGCGACAAGGCGCTGCTCGGATCGACCGCAATGTCGACCGGGCTTATCCCCGCCGCGGGAACGCCGGAACAGGCCGCGGCGGGAATCGACGACAGCCCCGAGCGCTTTGCCGCCGACATTCTCGCCAAGACCAAGGGGCGCACCGACGGTGACATGGCGCTGGCGATTGCGCGTGAGTCGGCGAAGACGATCGCATGGATGCGCGATGTTCACGGTGTGCCGCTCCAGCTGATCGACGGGTTCCTCTATCCGGGCCACAGCGTGCTGCGGATGTACGGCACGCCCAAGCGCAGCGGCGAGGAACTGATGGCGGCGCTCGAAAGCGCGGCGAACGCGGCGGGTATACCGATCGTCACCGAGGCAACCGCAGAGCAATTGTTCGTCGATGGCGACGGCGCGGTGCGCGGGGTGCGGCTGCGGCGCCCCGATGGCAGCGCCGACGATATCGGTTGCGCGGCGCTGGTGCTCGCCTGTTCGGGATTCGGCGGCGCGGCCGAAATGGTCGCGCGGCTGATCCCCGAAATGGCGGGGGCGACCTATCACGGGCATCCGGGCAATCGTGGCGACGCGGTGCGCTGGGGCGAGGCGATGGGGGCTGGGCTCGCCGACATGTCCGCCTATCAGGGGCATGGCGGGCTCGCAGCAGGGCACGGCATACCGATCCTGTGGCCGCTGATTATGACCGGCGGGTTCCAGGCCAATAGCGAGGGCGTGCGCTTTTCGAACGAGGCACTCGGCTATTCGGAGCAGGCTGCCAAGGTCAACGCGCAGCCCGGGCAGGTCGCCTGGTCGATCTTCGACAAGCAGCGGCACGAGATGATGCTGGCCTTTGCCGACTATCAGGACGCGCTGTCCGCCGGGGCGATCGTCGAGGCCAAGGATGTGGAGGAACTGGCCGAGCGGACGCGGCTTCCGTTGGAGGTGCTGGCGAAGACGCTCGCCGAGGTGGCGGGCTACGCCGCCGGCGCGGCGGGCGATCCGTTCGGCCGCGACTTCACCGCGCATCCGCCGCTGGCTGCGCCGTACTTTGCCGCGCGGGTGACAGGCGCGCTGTTCCATACCCAGGGCGGGCTGCGCATCGACGCCGAGGCGCGGGTGCTGCGCGAGGACGGCACGCCGATGCCTAACCTGTTCGCCGGCGGCGGCGCGGCGCGCGGCGTCTCGGGCGACGGCGCCGAGGGGTATATGGCGGGCAACGGCTTGCTGACCGCGACGACGCTTGGGCGGTTGGCGGGGCAGGGGGCGGCTAGGGTATCGCGGGACTGATCACACCCACCTGTGCGGGCACTTATACTCCGCCCAGCAATTGGATCGCCCGATCGGTATCGATCACTTCGGCCATCTTGGCCTGCATGTCGAACAGATTGCCCTCGTGCGGGCGCGTGTCGCGGTCAGCACATGCGTCGCTGATCACATAAGGCGCGAAGCCGTGGCACAGCGCATCGAGCGCGCTGGCGCGGACGCAGCCCGAGGTCGAATAGCCAGTGAGCAGCACGGTATCGACGCCCATCGCGTGGAGCATCGGCGCCAGCGCAGTACCAAAAAACGCCGAGGGGTAGAATTTGGAGACGACATGGTCGCCCTCCTCGGGCTGAAGCTCGAGCGGGAACGCGCCGAGCGGCGAGCCGGCGTGAAACGCCTTGAGCGCGGGCACCTTCCGGTAGAACATCCCGCCCTCCAGCCCCCCGGGCGCGTAGGCGATGTTGGTGAATAGCACGGGCACCCCGGCCGCCTTTGCGGCAGCGCGCAGCCGATGAAGCTCGGGCAGCGCGTTGACCGGGCCGAGATAGAGCGGCGAGGCGGGATCGATATACGCCATCACCACATCGATGATGATCAACGCGGGCGACTTGCCGAAGGGCAGCGCGCCGTTGAAGCCGGCGGCGGCATAATCGGTATCGAGTTCAGGCATAATGGTCGGCTTGCTCCAGCAGCGCCTGCGCGCCGGTGAGGTGGTTCATCTGGCCGAGGTCGGCGATCTCGCCGCGCAGTGCGTCGGTCGATCCGGTCTCGCGCAGCACGTCGAGCATCCGCGGCGCGGCGCCCACCAGCGCGTGCATCAGCAGCAACGGGTGGAGCATGACGGCATATCCCATGTCGAAGAACGCGTTGCCCTCGGTGGAAGGGGTGACGCCGCCTTCGACCAGGTTATGCACCAGCGGCACGCGCGTGGCGAAGCGATCGGCGATCGCCTGCGCCTCGTCCATCGTGCGCGGCCCCTCGATGAAGATCAGGTCGGCACCGGCTTCGAGATAGGCTTCGGCGCGCTCGACCGCCGCTTCGACACCCTCGATCGCCAGCGCGTCGGTGCGCGCGACGATCTGGAGCCGCTCGCGTGCGTCGACCGCGGCGCAGATGCGCCCCACCGCCTCGCGCAGCGGCACGACCTGCTTGCCCGCCATATGCCCGCAGCGCTTGGGGAAGCTCTGGTCCTCGATCTGCACCGCGGCCGCGCCGGCGCGTTCGAGCTGGCGGATCAACCGCTGCAAGGTCAGCGTGTTGCCGAAGCCGGTATCGCCGTCGATGACCAGCGGGATGCCGATTCGGTCGGCGATCTGCGCGGTGGCGTCGACCAGCTCGGTGGCAGTGACGAGCCCGATGTCCGGACGTCCGAACCGCCCCATCGCCAGCGCCCCGCCGCTGAGGAACGCGGCGGGGAAGCCCGCGCGTTCGATCAGCAGCGCGGTCAGTGCGTCCCAGCAGCCGGGAAGCTGCACGCGCGGTCGCCGGCCATCCGGCGCCGGCGCGAGCAGCCGCGTCAGCATCAGCCGAGCTGGCCCGGGATATGGCTCTCGTGGTTGGCGAGATACCAGTCGGCGATCTCCTCGCGCGTCGCCCACCACACGCCGGGCAGGCTCTTGGCGTGCGTGATGAACTCGCGCAGCGCGCGGATTCGGTGCGCGCGGCCCGAGACGTGCGGGTGGAGGCCGACATTCATGATCCGCCCGCTGGTCGCGCCTTCCTCGTACAACACGTCGAGCTCCTCGATCAGCGCCTGGGCGAACTGATCGGTGGTGAAGTTCTTCCGCGTGATGAAGGTGAAGTCGTTGATCTCGTTCGAGTAGGGCGTCGATACGATCGGCCCGTGCGGCGTGCGCAGCAGATAGGGCTGATCGTCGTTCATGATGTCGCAGTAGAAAGTGCACCCCTGCTCGGCGAGGATGTCGGCGGTCTGCAACGTCCCGCGTAGCGACGAGGACAGCCAGCCCTTCGACTTGCGGCCGGTGAACTTCTCGAACTGGTCGAGCGTCCGCAGCACGATCTCGCGCTCCTTGGCGGGATCGTTGGCGAAGTTGCTGAGCAGTTCGCCCTGCTCCCAATTGTGCGCCATCAGTTCCCAGCCGCGCTCGAGCACCGCATCGGTCATTTCCTTGCGGCGCTCGAAGGTCACCGCGTTGGTGGTGCACGATGCCGGCACGCCGAGCTCGTCGAACAGGTCGATCATCCGCCACAGCCCGACGCGCTGGCCGTACTCGCGCCAGGTATAATTGGGGAAGTCGGGGGTATGGCCGGGCAGGATGTCGGGCAGGATCGCCGGGCCGCCGGCATAATAGGGCTTGTCGGTGTCCTTGGTCAGATCCCAGGTCTCGAGATTGAACGTCAGGATCAGCGCGACGCGCGCGCCGCCCGGCCACGTCAGCGGCTGGCGTTTGGGCAGGGGGACGTAATCATACTCCACGTCGGGTAATCCTTCTCAATGGTCGCGCAGTAGCGCGCCTAAGCCGTCGATCTGGTCCTTGATGCCCATCGTGCGCAATGCATGCCAGTAGGTTGCGGTGTTGATCGCGATCACCGGCTTCTCCAGCCAGAATTCGGCCATTGCAGCGACCGCCGCGAAGGCGAGGTTGGTGCCGCACTGGATGATCGCATCGACGCCCTCGGATACCTCGATCGCCGCCTGCTTCAACCGCTGCGGGGTCTCATGCGCGATCAGCATCGGCGAGGGCGATTGCAGCCCCACGAGATGGACTACCTCATAGCCCTGGTCCGTGAAGAAGCGGCGCACATTGTCGTCGCCCACCGGCATATAGGGGGTGATGATGCCGAGCTTCTTGATCCCGCCATAGGCCTGGATCGCGGCATCGACCGCGGTCGAGCCCATGATCACCGGCACGCCGCCGGTGCGCTCGACCATGCGCTTGTGCAGCCGGTCGGCGCCCTCGGCGCCATCCCAGAAGGTCTCGGCCGACATCCCCATGATCACGCAATCGGGCGACATCGACATCGCGACATCGGTCGCGTCGAAGGTCGCGTCGCGGATGTTCTGCAGCATCTCCATGAAGCTGTCGGTGTCGGTCACCTTGGTGTCGGGGATCGCGATCCGGGAAAAATGATTGGTCACGCCGCGCGGGCGCATGTCGTCATATTCGGGCTGGACGCTGGTGTTGGTGGACGGCGCAACCACTGCGAACTTGCACCGCCATCCCAGAGAATCGGTCATCACCTGTCCCTTGCCATTTGTCGATGATGGCGAACCTGCGGCGCGGCGGGCGCGCGCGCAAAGGCTGCGGGGCGGCGTAATCGCCTGTCGGTTATTTCGTGAAGCGGCGGGGGCGGCGGCGGGCCGGCGGTGGCAAGCAGGCTGCAACAGACGGGGAAAGAAGATGGCAGCCTATATCGTTGCGACCGTACGCATTTCCGATCCGGAGCGCTTCGCCGCCTATGCCAAGGGCATATCCGGGCTGAGCGAGCAGTTCGGCGGCGTGGCGGTGGTAAAGGGACCGGTCGCCGAGGTGCTCGAAGGCGGCTCGCCGGTCGGCGAGCGCGTGGTGGTCACGCGCTACGAGAGCGCCGACGACGCCCGCGCCTATATCGCCTCCGAACAATATTGCGCCGCCAGCGTGCACCGCGAAGGCGCAGCCGACGTCGAGATGCGGCTGCTGATCGAATGACCGCATCGGCCCGCTGGGGCCGCTCGCGATCTCCCAATCCAATTCGAAGAAAGACTTATGACCGTCAGAACGCGCGTTCTTGTAGTGGGTGCCGGCCCGGTGGGTGCGGTGGCGGCGTATCGCCTGGCGCAGGCCGGGATCGACGTGGTGCTGCTCGAAGCCAATGCGGGCTGTCCCGAAGACATGCGCGCCTCGACCTTCCATGCGCCGACGCTGGGAATGATGGCTGATCTGGGTGTGCTTGCCGAGCTCGAGGCGATCGGGCTAAAGGCGCCGGTCTATCAGTATCGCAACCGTCGCACCGGCAACCGGATCGAGCTCGACTTGGGCGAGATCGCCGACGCGACGCCGCATCCGTACCGATTGCAGTGCGAGCAGTACAAGCTCGCGCGGATGCTGACCGAACGGCTGGCGGGGCACCCACATGCCGAGGTCCGCTTCCAGCGCCGCGTGATCGGGATCGAGCAGGACGCTACCGGCGTGTCGGTGAGCGCCGAGAGCCCGATGGCGATCGAGCGCTTCCGCGCCGATTACGTGATCGCTGCCGATGGCGCCAATTCGACCGTGCGGAAATGGCTCGAGATCGAGTTCGACGGCTTCACCTATCCCGAGCGCTTCCTGACGCTCTCGACTGCCTATCCGATCGAGGACCGCATCCCCGGGTTGGCGTTGGTCAATTACGTCGCCGATGCCGAGGAATGGTGCGTGTTGCTTAAGGTGCCCGAGCTGTGGCGCATCCTGGTCCCCGCCGCCGACGCCGAGGACGATGCGACCCTGCTCGCCGACGCGAAGAAGAACCGCGTGTTCGCCGGGCTGCTCGGCGAGGACGTGGATATCGAGACCTATCACCGCACGCTCTATCGCGTGCACCAGCGCGTCGCGCGCAACTTCCGCAAGGGGCGGGTGCTGCTCGCGGGCGACTCCGCGCATCTCAACAATCCGCTGGGCGGGTTCGGCATGAATTCGGGGATCCATGACGCGTGGAACCTGACGGGCAAGCTATTCGAGATCCTTCTTGAAAACGCGTCCGCCGATCCGCTGCTCGACCGCTACGAGCGCCAGCGCCGCGCGATCACCACGTCGTTCGTCCAGGCACAGACGATCAGCAACAAGGAACTGCTCGAATCGAGCAGCGTCGGCGAGAAGACCGTGCAGGAGCAGAAGCTCGAGGCGCTGATCGCCGACGCCGAGATACGTCGCGCCTATCTGCTGCGCCAGGCGATGATCACCAGTCTCGAGGACGAGGCCAAGATCGCGTAAGGAGCCGTCATCTCGGCGAAGCCCCGGGATGATGGTAGAAAGCTATTCAGCCGCCACGGGCACGCCTTCCAGATCCCGCGTGATCGCTTCGGCACATGCCTGGAGCCCCGGCGCGAACTGGCGGATCGCCGCGTTGACTTCGATTGCCGAGGCGAAGAACGCCACGGTCAGCGCCCCGGCGATCCGGCCATGCTCGAACAGGGGGACTGCGATCGACGAGGTCTTTCCCGGGTTCTGGGTGTAGCGATTGAACCCGCGCGCGGCATAGCCGGCGGTGCGGACCGTATCGAGCAGCCCGCCTTCGCGGACCATCTGGAGCATGTATTTGGTGTCGTCGTCGGCGAGATAGGTGAGGCCGTCGAGCACGCCGTCGCGCTCCTCGGCCTCGGCATGCGCCAGATAGACCAGCCCCGCCGCACAGCCGAGGATGGGCATCGCGTAGCCGGGGAAGTAAGCGTTGAAGGTCAGCGAGGTCTGAGCGTGCGTCGAATCGCGCAGCACCATCGCGCTGCCGACATGCGTGGTCAGCGATATCGGCCAGCCGATCTGCCGGGTCAGCGCCGAGATATGCGGGTGCGTTGCCTGGACGAGCGCGCCATGTCCCTGGAAGCCGTGCGCGAGCGTCTGGACCAGCGCAGTCGGCTGGTAGCGCTTGCGCGTCGTCTCGCGCTCGATCAGCCCTTCGTGGAGCAGGGTCTGCACGATGCGGCATGCGGTGGGGTAGGGCACCGCCGAAGCCTGGGCGATCTCCATCATCGTCAGCGATCCGCCGCGGTTGATCGCCTGGAGTACTGCGATCGCCCGGCTGATCGATCGGATCGGGATACCGCGCTCGTTTTCCTTCACGTCCGTCCTTCCGGCCCGACTCCCGCTTCCTCGCCTGTCGGTCACCGGCAACCTAGGGATTGATGGCATCATTGGGCAACCTATCGTGACAAGAGGATATCTGGGTGAGGGCGAGGCGATGGCGAAACGGGTGATTTCGGCAGGCGTGATGTCGCTCGCGCTCGCCTGCTCTTCGGCCGCCGCACGCGGCGACGCCCTCCCGCAGACGATCGCGGTCGATCCGGTGGTGCTGCACGACGGCAGCGCCCGGGGCATGACGGTGCGGGTGAGCTATCCCGCGGCCGGGCGTGCGCTGCCGTTGCTGATCCTGTCGCACGGCAATCGGCTGTCGCGCGGCGATTATCAGCCTTTGGTGACCGCGCTCGTTCGCGATGGCTATGTCGTGGTTCAGCCTGATCACGGCGACGCCTCGGTTGACGGGTTCGCCCCGGCAACGCCGCAGCCCGATGATGTCTGGCGGACGCGCGTCGAGCAGATTCGTTGGCTTGCCGATCATCCTGCGGCGATCCCCTCGCTCGTGCCCGCGTTGCGCGGACGCATCGACGCCAAACGCATCGCGGTGGTGGGCCATTCGTTCGGTGGGCAGACCGCGGCGCTGGCGATGGGCGCGACGATCGCCGAGCCCGGAAGTGATACGCGCAAGACCTACGCAATCCCCGGAATCCGCGCCGCCGTACTGCTCGCGCCGCCCGGCCACGACGCGGGCCTCACCGCCGAATGGAAGAAGCGCGCGCCCTATCTCAAGCTCGATTGGACGACGATGCGCGGCCCGGTGTTGACCGTCATCGGCATGGAAGACCGTACCCCGCTGACCGACCAGGGGCCCGAATGGCATGCCGACCCCTATCGGCTCGGGCCGAGGGCGGGGGCCCATTGCCTGATGCGGCTGGCAGGAGTGGGGCATTATCTCGGCGGGATCGATGGGCCGTTGCGGCCGCCCGCGGGCGACGCCACGCCCGAGCGCCAGGCGCGGGTGATCGGCGCCACCATCGCGTTCCTCGATGCGGCGCTCGACCGCAGGACCGGCGCGGCCGGCGAATGGCCGCGCCTGCGCGCCGACACCGAGTGCAGATGAGCCAGTCCTGGGCGCCTCACGCCGCCTTGAGTGCGACGAGGACATTGTCGAGCAATTGCTGCCGCTTCGCCGCCAGAGCCGCGGTCATCGCCTCGTCGGGCTGGTAGCGCTCTACTGCGCTAACATCGACGCCCTGCTCGGTCAGCACTGCCTCGAGCACCGCCTGGCGGTCGGTCAGCACCCAGATTTCGCGGGTGAGCGCCAGGATCGCCTCGCCCAGATCGTCTATCCGGCCCTCGGGCAGGATGCGGCGGGGAGGGGTGTGGTCCGAACCGATGCTCATGCGGGCTTCCTGCCATAGATTACATAGGGGTCGCGGCCGGGCTGGGGGTGATAGCCGCGCACGTCGATGAAACCGGCCGCGCGCGCCAGCGGCTCCATATCGAGCGCGGCGGTGGCGCGCCAGAACGGCTCGCCGCCCCATTTTGCGGTCCAGTCCATCCGCCATGCCGCCATCCTGTTAAGCTCCGAAGTGCGCGTGACGTCGGCCATCACCATGTCGCCGCCGGGGCGGAGCACGCGGAACGCCTCGGCGAAGATCGCTGCAATTGCCTTTGGCGGCATCTCGTGGTGGATGGCATAGGCGGTGACCAGGTCGAAGCGCCCGTCCTCGAACATCGGCATGTCCTCGCCCATGCCGTGGTGCAGTTCCCAGGCCAGTCCGCGCTCGTTGGCGACGCGCTGGGCCTGTTCGAGCATGCGCAGCGACGGATCGACTCCGGTCAGCTTCGCACCGGGGAACACTTCGGAGATCGCTACGCTGTGGTGGCCCGAAGAAGTGCCGATCTCGAGAATCTCGCGATAATCGTCGCGCGGCAGCTCGCGCAGGATGATCCGGCGATTGCCGTAGATGTCGCCGGGGAACACTTTCGAGACATATTTCTTGTGCACCAGTTCGCCGTGCACGAAACCGTTATAGGGGCTGGCGTCCCATCCGCCCCGCGTGCGGTGGAACCAGATTTCGGACCAGTAGCGCGGCGCGTCGAAATCATGCCGTTCGAGCGTGGTCGGGCCTTCGCGCAACCGTTCGAGCTCGGGAACGACCTCGTCGGCGATCTGCTCGAACGCCTGCTCGGCCGCGCGGCCATGCTGCTTGGCGCACCATTCGCCGAGCAGCGCGCGCGCCTGGTACACCGGCGACGCCTCCAGCTTCTCGTCGATCAGCCGGTGGCGAGCGTCCATGTCGTCGGGAAGCGTCTCGGCGGTGATGCCGATTGCCGCCAGCTCGGCCTCGGTGCGCTGGTGCAGCCGCCCCGCCGCCTGACGCGTGCTGACTTCGAAATCCATCAGGGCGCGCCCGCGTTGCGCAAGATCGAATTGCATAGATTGCCGACTCCTGTGAGGCGCCAATCCTGTACCGCCATCGGGGCCGCGCCACCACATTCGGCGCCGAATGATCGCAGTGCGATCAAATACCGGTGTCGTCGTTTTGGCTGGCCGAATGTCATGACAGCTTCAAGTCATTCGCCACAGGGGGCGATCAGGCGCGGGCGCCTGGACCAATAAGAAGATAGGGACATCCGGTCATGAAGTCGGTCTTTCTGAGCAGCACCTTCCTGTTGTCCGCGATTCTGTCGCAGCCCGCCTTCGCACAGGACGCCGACTCTGCAATTGTCGAGGATCAAAGCCTTGCCGAAGGCAGCGGCGAGATCGTCGTCACCGCGCGCCGCCGCGAGGAGACGCTCCAGTCGATCCCGGCCTCGGTCGTCGCGGTCACCCAAGAATCGCTCCAGCGCGCTAGCGCCACCGACCTCAGCGACATCGCCCGGCTCACCCCCGGCCTCAGCTTCAACTCGGGCAATGCCGGCGGCCTCGGCGCACCGACGCTGCGCGGCGTGACCAACGTCACCACCACCACCTTTGACAACAATGTCGGCGTGTTCCTCGACGGCGTCTATCTCTCTGCCAAGTCGAACCTCGACATCGACCTGTTCAACCTGTCGCGCACCGAAGTGATCAAGGGCCCGCAGAGCGCGCTCTACGGCAACAATGCCTTTGCCGGCGCGATCAACTATGTGCTCGCGCGCCCGACCGAGACGTTCAGCGGCCAGGTCCGCGCCAGCGTCGGCACCGACGACCTCTACGAGATCGCCGGACGCGTCTCGATCCCGCTCACCTCGACGCTGCGCGCGCAGGTGGTCGGCTCCTACTCGCACTTCGGCGGCACGGTGGATAACCTGAACGGCGAGAATCTCGGCGGCTGGGACAAGAAATGGTCGGCCTCGGGCATGCTCGAATGGACGCCGGGCACGGCGTTCTCGGCCTCGCTCTTCTATTACCATTACGAGGACGAACTCGACGGCGGCGCCAATTACATCTTCACCAACAATTGCGGCGGCACCACGGTCACCACGCCGAACCGCGGCGGCAGCAACCGGCGCTACAAGTGCGGCATCCTCGAGGCGCCCGATCAGGTCAATGTCGATCCGGCTTCCTATTCGCAGCGTAGCAGCGACATCGCGATTGGCCGCCTCGCATATGATTTCGGCCCCGTCGCGCTGCGCTACACCGGTTCGTACGGCAAGTACGACGCCGTCGCGCTGCAGGACCAGCAGCTCAACACGCTGGGCGGCACCGTGCCCACCGCGTCGCGGCGCTTCACCCAGCCGTTCGTTGGTCCAGTGAAGGAATGGAGCCAGGAGCTACGCCTCGAATCCTACGGCAACTCGTTCTTCGACTGGGCGGTCGGCGGCTATTATTACGACCGCGAGGCGACCCAACGGACGATCGTCGGCCTGGGCACCGCGCAGACCGCCAAGAGCCTCAACAACCTCAACGTCGAGAACACGACGATGAAGTCGGCCTTCGCGCTCGGGACGATCAAGATCACCCCGTCGCTCGATATCGAGGCACAAGGGCGCTGGACCTGGGAAGACAAGAACTCGGTCCTCACCAACAACCTGACCGGCGCGGTGCTCCGCCCGGCCGCCGACTTCTCCTACGGCACCTATCGCGTCACCGGGAACTGGCGCTTCGCCGAGAACAAGTCGCTCTACGCGGTGGTCGCAAGCGGCACCAAGTCGGGGGGGTTCAACAACACCGCGGTTGTCAGCGAGCAGGCATTCGGCCCCGAGAAGAACACGACGTTCGAGATCGGCAGCAAGAACCAGTTCCTGAACGGCCGCGTGACGATCAACGCAAGCGCCTATTACATCGACTGGACCGACCTCCAGCTCTCGGTCCCCTCGGCGATCGCCGGGCAGACCAACCCGGTCACCAATATCGGCTCGGCGAGCGTCAAGGGCTTCGACGTCTCGTTCGGCCTGCGCCCCACGCGCAACCTCGACCTGATGGTGTCGTACAGCTACACCGATCCGAAGTGGAACGACGGCACGATCGATTACAGCTCGTCGCGGCAATGCCCGACCGCGGCGGCGTGCGGGCTCACCCAGGTCGGCACCGGGATCGACATTGGCGGCTTCCAGATCCCGCGCACCTCGCAGAACCAATATGTCGGCGCGGCGACCTGGACGATCCCGCTGCGGAATTCGGAACTCTACATCCGCGGCGACGTGTCGTACCGCTCGGAGCAGTCGGCCTCGGCGATCGCGCTGCAATATACCGACGAGCAGGTGCTGGTGAACAGCCGCATCGGCTGGTCGATCGGCAAGTACGAGCTGTCGCTGTTCGTCAAGAACCTGTTCAACAAGCAGTATATTGTCAGCTCGATCACCGAGCCGGAATTCGTGCCGAGCACGACCTTCACCACCGGCTTCGTCGGCAACGGCCGGATCTTCGGCCTGACCGCGGAAGCCAAATTCTGATGCACTCCAAAAGCGAGGCCAGGGCATGACTGCAATTGCGGCGGAAATGCCAGCCTCGCCGAGTCGCGAGGAACTCTCGTGGCGGCTGTGCACGACCTATGGGATGGGGACGATCGCCGTCTCCATCCTGCTCAACACCGTCACCACCTATTTCCCCGCGCTGATGAGCACGGTGCTCGGCCAGACACCAGCGCTCGCCGGGCTGCTGCTCACCTTCTCCAAGCTCTACGACATCGTCGTCGATCTCGTCGTCGGCGACCGGATCGATCGTGTCGCGGCGCGAATGAAGCGGCGGCGGCGCTACATGCTTGTCGGCGCCGGGATTTCGGCGGTCAGCTTCTTCCTGCTGTTCAGCCCGCCGGTGACCAACGGGCCGTGGCTGGTGATCGGCATCGCCGCTATCCTGATGCTCTATTCGACCGGCTATTCGCTGTTCACCGTCCCCTATATCGCGATCGCGCCCGATATCGCGCGCAGCTATGACGGCCGCACCAAGCTGATGAGCTTCCGCACCTTTTTCGGCGCGGTCGGGCAGATGGTCGCGCTTGCCGGCGCGGCGGCGCTGGTCAGGCTCGGCGATGGCGGTGCCGAGGGCTATCGGATCATGGGCGGGGTGCTCGCGCTGGCGATCCTGTTCGCGCAGCTTGCCGCCTATGTCGGCACCGCCGGGGTCGCCGACGATCCCGGCCAGCGTCCGCCCGAGCGCCACGGCATCGTCGAGAGCGCGCAGCAGATCTGGCGCAACAAGCCGGCGATGCTGCTCGTCGCAGCCAAGACGCTTCAGTACATCTCGCTCGCCTGCAACATCTCGACCGGGCTGCTGTTCAAGCTCAACGTGCTCAAGATCGGCTATGAGGGCCAAATTCAGCTCTCGGTGGCGCAGAACCTGGCAATGGGGCTGTGCATGCCGCTCTGGCTCGCGGCCGGGCGGCGCTACGGTAAGCGCAAGTGCTATCTCGCGGCGATCGCGCTCTACGGGCTGACGATGCTGAGCTGGCTGGCGGCGGACTCCTCGATCACAGAAGCCGGACTGATCGTCCGCGGCGTGCTCCAGGGCGTCGGCGCAGGCGGCATGATCCTGATGAGCCTGGCGATGCTGCCCGACGTGATGGAGCACGACTTCACCCTCAACAACACGCGTCGTGACGGCATCTATTCGAGCATCTACGCGATCATCGAAAAGGCCGGCTTCGCGATCGGCGCGGCGGTGATGGGCGTGTATCTCAGCTATGCGGGGTACGCCGCGACCACCAAGGGGAAGCTGGTCGAGCAGTCCGACAGCGCGGTGACCGCGCTCTACGCCGGCAACGCGGTGATCCCGGCGCTGCTGCTCGCGGCGAGCTTCGTCATCATGTGCTTCTATTCGCTCGATCGCGCCAAAGTCGAAGCGGTGGGCCGGTGATCGCCACGCTGCTAAGCCTCGCCTTACTAGCCGCTCCGGCGGCGCAGGCGCAGGATTTCGCCAGCAGCGTCCCGCCGCCCGCGCCCGACTACGCCCGCCCCGAAAGCTGGGCGGTGCGCGGCGACGGCGCCCAGCCCGTCGACATCTTCTACATCCAGCCGACGACCTTCCGCTCGAAACAGTGGAACCAGGATCTCGCCGACACGGCGACCAACGTCTGGACCGATGTCAGCGTCGGCCAGCGCCAGATCAGCGCCTTTGCCGATTGCTGCCGGCTGTTCTCGCCGCGCTATCGCCAGGCTTCGTCGCGCGCATTCCTCGAACAGGCGGGCAACGGCGCCAAGGCATATGCGCTGGCCTACGCCGACGTGCTTCGCGCCTTCCGAGAATATCTGGCGCACGACAATAAGGGGCGCCCGTTCATCATCGCCGGACACAGCCAGGGCGCGTTGCACGGGCTGCGCCTGATCCGCGAGGCGATCGCCGGCACGCCGCTCGCGTACCGAATGGTGGTCGCCTATCTGCCCGGCATCGGCATCCCGCGCGGATCGCTGCCGCTCCCGGCCTGCGATCGGCCGGGCCAGACCGGCTGCATCGCGAGCTGGAACAGTTTCGATCCCGATGCCGACACCAGCGCCTATGTCGCGCGATCGACCGCTGGCTATGCCGGTGCGCAGGAGGGCAGGGCGCTGCTCTGCACCAACCCGCTCACCTTCGATGCGCGCAAGCCTGCCGCCGATTTCGGGACCGGGCAGGGCATGCTGCCCGGTCCCGCCGTCGCCGGGCCGCTGCCGCCGCTGCGCCGTGGGGCGTTGGCGGCAACGTGCGACGGCAACGTTCTGCGTGTCACCTCCAAGCCGGGGGTGCCGGTCGAGCGGTTGCCGGGCGGCAATCTGCACATGAACGACATCGCCTTTTTCTGGGGCGATCTGCGCGCCGATGCCGCTTCGCGGATCGCGGCATGGCGAGGGAAGAAGCGATGAGTTGGATGATCGGGCGACGGGCTTTCGTCGCGGGAAGCGCTGCACTGGCATCGGCACCGGCGATCGCGCGCGCTGCGCCCGGGGGCCCCTGGACTGGCGGAGGCTTTATCGAGCGCGCGGGCGGGCGCATCGCCTATGCCACGCTCGGGCCCTCGACCGGGGAACCGGTGGTGCTGCTGCACAAGGTCGGCGGTTGGATGGCCGATTGGCGCGCCGCCGCGCCGCTGCTCGCCAAGCAGCATCGCATCATTGCGATGGACCTGCCCGGCCATGGGGACTCGACCTATGGCAAGCCGCCCCACGTCCAGACCGTCGCGGAAACCGCGGCCATCCTGCTCGCGGCGCTGTCCGAGCTGGGCATCGACCGCTTCACCGTCGCCGGCAATTCGCTGGGCGGGGTGGTCGGCGTGACGATGGCGGCGCGCTATCCCGAGCGCATCTCCAGGCTTGTCCTCGCCTCGGTTAGCCTGTTCGAGGGCCAGACCCGCGCCGAGCTCGACAAGGTTGAGCAGGCCCGCGATCCGGAGGTGTGGACCAGCGATTGGCGTCCCAAGCCGCGCACGATGGCGCAGGTCGCGCGCTTCGGCACCGTCGATCCTAGGATCGAGGACGAACAGAATGCCAGCCGCGCCAAGGCCGATCGCTGGGTGCGCCCCTCGGAACGCGGCGTCGCGCTCACCGATACGCGCGCACTCTTGGCGAAGGTCCAGGCGCCGACGCTGCTGCTCTATGCCGATCGCGGCTATTACACCAAATATGTCGAGGTCGGCCGCAAAGCCTTGCCGAGCGCGACGATCGTCCAGGTGCCGGGCGCGGGATCGTTCGTCCACCAGGAAAAGCCCGCCGAGACCGCAGCCGCGATGCTCGCCTTCCTGAAGGACAAGCCATGACTCGATCCCATTCCGAGCCGCGCCACGCCATCAAGGCGCAGACCGATACCGAGGATCAGTTGCTCGGGATGGTCACCGCGCTCGCCGCGCAACTCGCGGTGACTCGCGAGCGGCTCGATACGGTCGAGCGACTGGCCCAGGCGGCAGGGCTGTTCGGCCCCGACGAGGTCGACACCTATCAGCCGAGCGCCGATGCCGCGCAGGCGCGTGACACCATACGCAAAACGCTCGTTGCGCGCATCTTCCGCCCGGTCCGCGACGCCGCGGCGCGGACGGCGCAGGCGATACAGGGAGATCAGGCATGAGCCATGCGATGCTTGCCGAGGCCAATCACGACGAGATGGCCGAGCAGCTCTTCGTCCGCGACCTGAAGGGCTTCCTGTCCGGCGAAGTCGAGGCGCTTCAGCGCCGGGCGGCCGAGGTCCTCGATCCCGGCGAGCGGCACAATGCTCGCGTCGAAGAGACCTTCGACCGCCTCCACGAACTCGAAAGCTTCCGCACCTGGGCTGGGCTGCGGCGCAGCGCGCAGGAACTGATGTGGGACGTGGTCGGCGCCTCGGTGGCGCGCCAGTCCGAAACGCTCGCCGCGCGCGCCGCGGCCGCGCCGGATCTCGGTTCGGTCACGATTGCCGAGGATTTCGCGACACCCCGGCATCTCGCGCAAAGCGATGTTCACCTGATGCCCGGTGGCTATCAGGGCGATGACGGCGGCGTCGCCCAGGGCGCGCTGATGGATCGCGGCGGTGCAGTCTATATGCTCGGCCGCAACGGCGGCTTCCTCAACGATCGCCGCGGCCACACCGCGGCGTCGCATCTGCTCCACCGCTTCCCCGATTTCGCGCCCGAGCGCATTCTGGAGCTCGGCTGCGGCATCGGCTCGAGTGTGGTGCCGATCGCCGGCTACTTTCCCGATGCGCGGGTCGACGCCATCGATGTCGGCGCGTCGCAATTGCGCTACGCCCATGCGCGCGCAGCCCATCTCGGCGCCGCGGTGCATTTCCAGCTCGGCGACGCCGTGGATGCGCCGTTCGAAGATGAATCGTTCGATCTGGTCTTCTCGAGCGTGCTGATCCACGAGCTTCGCCCCGGCACGATCGGTGACATGCTCGCCGAATGCCACCGGCTACTGCGGCCGGGCGGGGTGGTGCTCCATCTCGAAGTCCCCCAGCGCTACCAGACGATGGACCTGTGGGGCCGCGTCCGCGGCGAGATCGAGGCGGTCTATAACAACGAGCCCAATTGGAAGGCCGCGATCAGCGCCGATTACGCGACGATGCTTGCCGCGGCGGGGTTCCGCGACGTCGCGGTCGGCTACCAGGCGGCCACCGACAAGGCCGTGCCCGGCAATGCCGGCTTCTCGGACACGTCGCACGGCGTGTTCAACACCTGGGCGGTGATGTCGGCGGTGCGCTAATCGAGAAAGCCGTCGACGATCCTCGCCACGGTTTCCGGGATCGCCTGGAGCATCGCATAGCCGAGGGGGCGTCGAAACGCATCGGCAAGCCGCGTTCGAGGTTTGACCGCGCTGCGGACAGACGCGCGGTCCCGCGCAGCACGGCACCGGCGGTCGTGGCACAGTCCTTGCCATGAGGCGGACCTCGGAACAGCGGCGTATCGCCGCGACGATCGCGATGGCGCTGCTCGTGCAGCCGTCCGTCGCGCAAGCGCAGGCAGGCGACGGCGGCGTCTCTCGGTTCTACGCATGGTCGCGGCCGGTCCCCGCCGCGGGTCGGGTCTTGCGGCGCGAGGCTTTGCCCGATGCGATGCTGCCCGAGGGCGCGGCACGTGGCGAGCGGATCCTCTACGCCTCGACCACCGACTTCGGCGGCGAACGTGCGGTCGCCGTCTCCGGGATCGTGCTGCTTCCCAAGGGGAAGGCGCCCCGCGGCGGCTGGCCGGTCGTGGCCTGGGCGCACGGTACCACCGGCACCGCCGATGTCTGCGCGCCGTCCTGGACCGGCTATCGCGACCAGGACAAGCAAATGCTGAACGCCTGGCTCGCCGCGGGCTTTGCCGTCGCCGCCACCGATTATGAGGGCCTGGGGACGCCCGGCGTGCATCCCTATATGATGCTGGGATCGGCCGCGCGCGGCGTGCTCGATTCGGTACGGGCCGCGCGGCGGATGTTCGGGTTTTCGCGTCGTGTGATCATCGTCGGGCATTCGCAGGGTGCCCACGCCGCATTCGGTGCTGGCCTTCTCCAGCGAGGCTACGCACCCGAACTCGACCTGCGCGGGGTGGCCGTAACCGGGCTCCCCGCCGAGGGCGGCTTCGCACCGCTCGATACCGGCCGCGCCAGCGCAATCTCGCGCGCCGCGCCGATCGACCCCGGAACCCGCCGCGATCCGGTCCGCCGGCTCGACATGACGCGCTTCGACAGCTGGTATGTCGTCACCCTCAAATATTTCCCCACCTATGCCGCCGCCGTCCCCGGCTTCACCCTCGATGACTGGGTGACGCCGCGCACCCGCGCAATCCTCAACGATTTCGACCGCGGCTGCAGCTCGGACAAGGTGGCGCCCGTCTTCGCCGAACGTCCGCATCCGAGCGCGCTGCTCAAGCAGGACGTGTCGGCGATCGAGGAGACACTCTCGCGCTGGCGTCGCTATCCCACGCCGCGCTTCGCCGTGCCGGTCTTCCTCGGCATCGGCCGCCACGATAGCGCGACGGCGCCCGAACTCTCGTTCAACGTCGCGCGCGCCGCCTGCGTCGAGGGTTCGCGCATGACCGTGCGCTTCTACGACGAGGCCACGCACGCCACGGTGGTGCCGCAGGCCCAGGCGGACATCCTCGCCTTCGCCGCCGCAGCGATGGCGGCGCGCGCGCTGCCGGGCAATTGCGGCGGGCTCGCCTGGCCCGGACGCGGCTGACGCTATCCGCTGGGCGGATAAACCACGCGAACCGCTTGGTGCCTGCGGCCGAATGCGAAAACAATGCGGCTTTGCTTTTGGGGACGGTAACGATGGCGACGATAGCGGCAAGCGAGACCGGACAAGGCGGCGCCAAGCCGCTGTCGCTCAAGGCCTGTATCGGCTGGGGGATGGGCACGCTCGCGGTCGCGGCGCTGTTCAACTCGGTCAACGTGCTGCTGCTGCGCTATCTCGTCGACCATGTCGGGATCGGCGCGGCGCTGGCGGGGACGCTGGTGGCGGGATCGAAGCTGTACGATGCCGTGATCGACCCGATCGTCGGCAGCGCCAGCGATCGGACTCGATCGAAGCACGGCCGCCGCCGCCCGTTCGTGCTCGCGGGCGGGGTGATGCTCGCGATCGCCGCACTGCTGCTGTTCAACGTGCCCGGCGGGTTCGATGGCACCGCGGCGGTCATCTATGTCGGGATCGCTTTGCTCTTCTATTCGACGGCCTATGCGGTGTTCAGCGTGCCGTACATGGCAATGCCCGCCGAGATGACGACCGACTATCACGAGCGCTCGAGGCTCATCTCGTTCCGCGTCTATGCCGTGGGTGCGGCGAGCTTGGTCGCGACCTTTGTCGGGCCGCTGCTCATCGCGCGCGGCGGCGGCGGGCAATCGGGGCACACGATGATGTCGCTGTTCGTCGCGACGCTCGCCATCGTCGGCACGGTCTATTGCTTCCGCGCGACCCGCGACGCGCCGTTCCACTACGGCAGCGAGCATGTCCGCCTCGGCATCGTCGAGAAAATCCGCCAGCTCGCGGGGAACACGCCCTTCATGCTGCTGCTGGTGATCAAGATGCTGCAATTGACCGCGCTGGCGGTCACTCAGGCGGCGACGCCGTTCCTGTTCAAGCAGGTGCTCGGGTTCAGCGACACGATGCTCGGGCTGTATTTCCTCGTCTTCTACGTCTCGATGATGCTGTCGCAGCAGGTGTGGATGCGGTTCGGCCGCACGATGGGCAAGCGCAAGATCTATCTGATCTCCACTGCGCTCTACGCGCTGATGTACCTAAGCTGGTATTTCGTCGTGAGCGGCGAGCCGGTCTATCTCACCTTTCTCCGCGCGATCGGCCTGGGTGCCACGGCGGGCGCCGTTCTGCTGTTCGGCCAGTCGCTGCTCCCCGATACGATGGAGTGGGACTATCGCCGCACCGGGCTTCGCCGAGAGGGGGTGCTGTCGGCGGTGTACACGATCGTCGAGAAGCTCGCCTTCGCGGTCGGCGCGGCGCTTACCGGCATCCTGCTCGGCGCCTCCGGCTATGTCCGCGCAACCGGCGCGGCGGGGGTCACCCAGCCGCAGTCCGCGGTCAATGCGATCTACTTCCTCGCCTCGTTCGCGCCGATGATCCTGCTCGCGCTGAGCTGCGTCGCTTTGTGGTATTACGACCTGAGCGAAGAAAAGCTGCGCGGCGAGGAGGCCTGAATCCCTGAAAAATCCCCTCCCTTTCAGGGAGGGGAGTCTACCGCTGCATTTTCGACGCAATCTAATCCAGCGCCGCCAGGCTCGCCTCGATCGCGGCGACGGTGGCGCGCATCTCGGGGACCAGCCGGTTGGCGGCCTCGGCAGTGCGCATCGCGCTGGCGAAGTAGATCACCGTCATCGCGCCGGTCGCTTCGCCACGATCGAACACCGGCATCGCGATCCCCGAGGTCTTTCCGGGATGGCGGGTATAGGGCACGTTAGCCCGCGTCGCGAAGCCGTGCGCGCGGATCTGCGCGCGCAGATCGCCCTCCACCAGCAGGTCGAGCGCATATTTGGCGTCGGGCAATTCCATCGCGCGCAGCCCGGCGACGATGTCGCGGAACTTTGGCTCGGCGAGGCTGCTCAGATAGGCGAGGCCGGCCGCGCATTCCAGCACGGGCAGGCTATAGCCCGGATCGGGGCTGGAAAAGGTCATCGTCGTGTGGTGATGACTCGAATCCTCGACCACCATGTTTGGCCCGATCCGCACCGTCACCGAGACCGGCCAGCCGATCCGGCGGGTGAGCTCCAGGATATGCGGCCGCGCCGCCGTGGCCAGCCGGCCCGATCCCTCGAAGCCCTGCGCCAGCGCGCGGACCAGCCCGGTCGCCCGATACTGCTTCCGCCCCGGCTCGCGCGCGATCAGTCCCTCGGCGACCAACGTCTGCACGATCCGCGAGGTGGTAGCATAGGGCATTGCGCAATATTCGCAGATCTCCATCAGCGACATCGCGCCCATGCGGTTGATCGCCTTGAGCACCGCGATCCCGCGGCTGAGCGAGCGGATCGGCACGCCCCTATCCATCGGTGCGAGGCAGGGTTGCAACCGGGCGGACCAGCTCCATCCCCAGCAACAGCAGCGCCAGCACTGCGGCATAGCCGCACACCGCTGACCAGCCGGCGGTCGCAAACAGCAGGGTGCTGATCGACACGCTGACCGCACCGCCCAGGAAATAGCTGACCATGTACACGCTGTTGATCCGCCCGCGCGCGGCCGGATCGAGCGCGAAGGCCGAGCTCTGGTTGCCGGCATGGCTGAGGCCGCCGCCCAGGTCGATCAGCAGCACCCCGGCGCAGAACAGCGCGATGCTGGCATGCGATTGCCAGAGCAGCGCATAGCCCGCGAGCATCAGCAGCGCCGCGATGAGCTGCGCGTGGCGATACCTGCCCTTGTCGACCCACCCGCCCGCCACCGAGGCTCCGGCCGCGCCTGCGACGCCGACCAGCCCGATCAGGCCGGTCTGGAGCGGGTTCATCTGGAACTGCGCCAGCAGATGTCCGGCATAGGTCGCCCAGAACGCCATCAGCGCGCCCATCGTCAGCGCGCCGTTGAGCGCATGGCGGCGCAGCCGCGGCATCGCGCCGATCAGCGCGCCCATTGATCGCATCAGGCTGCGATATCCCGTGCGCTGCGCCGGCATGCTCGGCGTGCCGGTCTTGGCGAGGACGATCGCGATCAGCAGGATGCACAGCGACGACCCCGCATAGAGATAGCGCCAGCCGATCGTCTGCTCGACCAGCCCGGCGACCACGCGCGACAGCAGCACCCCGGTCAGCACCCCCGAAAGCACCAGCGACGATGCCTGTCCCTCACGCCCCTTGGGCGCGAGCAGGGCCGCATAGGGCGTCATCAGTTGCGCCGCGCAGCAGCCAAGTCCGACCAGGAACGCCGTGCCCCAAAGCGCTGCTAGCGAATGCGAGGTCGATTGCACCGCTGCGGCAATGGCGAGCAGGACCAGCGTCGCGACGATCGTCCGCCGTCGCTCGAACAGGTCGTACAGCGGCAGGACGGTCAGCAGCCCAACCGCGAGCCCCAATTGGGTGACCGCGGGAAGCACGCCCATCGCCGCCGCGGGCACTCCGAAATCGTGCGCCATCGCCGGCAGCAGCGGCTGGCTGAAATGGCCGTTGGCGGCGACGAACCCGCCTGCCACCGCCAGCATGCCGATCCGCGCGCCGAGCCCACTGGAGGGTGGGGCGGCAGGCTGCGCAACGGGCTCGGCGGCGTGGTCCATGCCCGATTCCTAAGGTCGGGCCGGCACGCCGCACCAGCGCCAAGCTCGATCTCTCCGCCTGGTGGATAGGCGGCGCCGGCGCCGTTCAATTCGTTCCGCCGCCAGTGGAGGCTGGCCCCGTTCAAAGAAAATAATCGGCGAGGAACACCGAACTCAAAGGGAGCCAGCATGACCCAGATCCACACTCTGTTACGCGCGTCCATCTCCTGCCTCGCGATCGCTACCGCCGGGATTCCCGCGGCAGCGATGGCCCAGTCTGCCGACGCCGAAGCCGAGGCCAGTGATTCCTATGGCGACATCGTCGTGACGGCGCGCCGCCGCGAAGAAAGCCTGCAAGAGGTGCCGCTGACCATCACGGCGCTGTCCGAGGAGCAGTTGCAGCGCACCGGCACGAGCAGCCTTGCCGATCTGGCGACGCAGACGCCCGGTCTTGCCTTCCAGGATTCGAACGGCGCGTTCCAGGCGCCGGTGATCCGCGGCGTCGCGCAGGTCGATCAGGTCGGTGCACAGGGCAATGTCGGCGTATTCGTCGACGGCGTGTATCTCAACAATCGCTCCGGCCTCGAGTTCGGGCTGATGGACATCGCCCGGATCGAAGTGGTGAAGGGCCCGCAGAGCGCGCTTTATGGCCGCAACACCTTCGCGGGCGCGATCAACTATGTCACGCGCGCGCCGAGCACCAAGGAGTTCGGCGGCACCTTCATCGGCGAGATCGGCGATTATGGCCGTCGGAAGATATCCGCCAGCCTCAACGTGCCGCTCGTCCAGGACATGCTCGCGGTGCGGCTGTTCGGCGGCTACGCCAAGTTCGACGGCACGATCCTCAACGAACGCGACGGCGAGAATATCGGCGGCTACGACCACCGCTACACCTTTGGCGGGACCGTGCTGTTCCAGCCGACGCCAGAGCTGTCGATCAAGCTGTTCGCCTCGCACACCGATCAGGAGAACGACCAGGGGCCGCTGGTCGGCATGCCCTCGATCGCCAATAATTGCGGATCGCAGGTCGTACGCTCCGGGGTGACCTACAACACGCTGCTGTGCGGTGAGCTGCCCAAGTTCACCAGCGTCAACATGGATACCAATATCGGCTATGGCCTGCGCGGCGACAGCGACCTGTTCTACGGCACGGCGACCTATGATTTCGGCGGTGCCGCGCTCACAGCGCTGGTCAGCCACACCAAGGCCGGCTTCTCGTCGCTGATCGACACCACGGCGGATCCGACCGCAATCAACACGCCCGCAGGCACGCGCTCGCGCCAGCAATTCACCAATTCGGTCGGCGACGCCTCGAAGGAAACCGCAGTCGACATCCGGCTCGATTCGACCGGCAGCGGCCCGCTGCAATGGACGATCGGCGCCTATTTCTTCGATTCGAACGTGTCCGACATCCTCGAGCTTTCCGGCCAGCCGGTCGGCCAGCCCAATTCGACCCCCGTCGCTTTCTCGCAGCGCGGCGGCATCCTCGATACCAAGGGCTGGGCGATCTACGGGTCGGCGGCGTTCAAGTTCAGCGACGCGTTCAACGCCCAACTCGAGCTGCGCTATAATGACGAGAAGCAGGATTTCTCGGGCCGCGGCACCGCGGCGGCGGCGCGTGGATCGAACGACTACAAGTTCCTCACCCCGCGGCTGACGCTCAACTACCAGCTCGACGGTGCGCTGGTCTATGCCTCGGCCGCGCGCGGCTACAAGACCGGCGGGTTCAATTCGAACGCGTTCGGGCTGCCGCAGTTCATCTACGAAGCCGAGACCAACTGGACCTACGAGCTCGGCATGAAGACCAATCCGGTGCGCGGGCTGCAGCTCAACGGCGCGGCGTTCTACATCGACTGGAACGACCTGCAGGCGCAGGTGCAGATCCCCAGCTCGACACTGAACGTGGTGCAGAACAATGGCGGCGCCCGCTCGGTCGGCGTCGAGCTCGACGCGACCTATAACTTCACGCCCGATCTGTTCCTGCGCGTTTCTGGCACCAAGCTGCGTCCCACCTACAAGGACGACGTCCTCGACGGCGAGGTCGCGGCGCCGTGCGGCGACATCACCGGCAGCCAGATCGCGGTTCGTGGATGTTCGTACGCGGTCGGCGGCAACCAGCTTTCGCGCACCACCGATTTCCAGTTCGCGATCAACGCGGGATATACCGCGCGCGACATCGTGCCAGGCGTGAATGCCTATATCCGCGGCGACTACAGCTATCAGGCAAGCAAGTTCAGCGACTCGCTGAACTTCCAGCGCCAGGGCGATATCGAGCTCGCCAATGCCCGTATCGGCATCGAGCCGGCCGCGGGCGTCGATATCTCGCTCTGGGTCAAGAACCTGTTCGATTACAAATACAACGCCCGCGCCACGGTGGTAGGATCGGTGGCCGACGGCTCGCCGCTCTCGGGCATCACCTATACCCGAGTCTATCCCGGCGAGCGGCGTACCTGGGGCCTGACTGGGTCGTATCGCTTTTGAGCGAGCGGGGCCGGGATATCGTGATCTGAGCCACTAACGAAAACAAGAATCCAGAAGGAACATCATGTCCAACACGTATCTCGGCCCCGACAATATCGATGATCTCGGGCGCATGGTCACCGCGCTGCTCACCGAATTGTGGATCACCCGCGATCGGGTGGCGGTGCTCGAGCGGCTGCTGGAGGAGCAGGGCGTAGTCGCGCCGCGTGCCGTCGATGACTATATTCCTACCCCCGAATTCGATGCCGAACTCGAGACGATCCGCGACCGGATGGCGGGCAACGTGATCGGCGCGCCGCTCGCTGCCCGCGAGCGCAGCGTCGACCAGATCCTCGAACGCGCGGGCCTGTCGCGACCGAAGTCCGGGGAGCAGGCATGAGCGCGATCGGCCAGCATGGCCGCGCGGGCGTCGACATGCTCGGCGCGATGCAGAAATTCGCTTCGGGGCAAGTCCGCCGCGCGGCTAGAGAAGCATTCTACGCCGACCCCGCTGCCGACGCGCTGAAAGGCGGCCCCCCCGCGCCGGACCGCACCAGCATCATGCAATGGGTAGGGCAGGCACGCGATGCCGCCGAAGGGCAGCCGCTCTATCGAATCGAGCGCTTCGTCCAGGCCTATGTCGCGCTGTCGATCTACGAGTTCGGCATCCCCGCAGTCGAGCGCGTGCGGGATCGCTTCCCCGTGCCTTCAGATGCCGATGCCGACGCTGGGATCGAGACCGATCCGGCGCTCGTCATGCCCGATTATTATGGCCATGACTGGCATCTGCGCCCCGGCGGCTGGGACGGCTACGACCTCTACGGTCCGCACGGCGCGCATGTCATCCGCCCGATCTTCAAGCTCGGCGGGTTCGCCGCCGCGCCGGTCGGCAGCAATATCGGCCAGCAGCGGCTCGATGTGATCGCCGAGCTTCCCCGCCGCGACTATCGACGAATCTACGAACCCGGCTGCGGCAACGGCGCCACGCTGGCAGCGCTGCACAAGAGCTTTCCCGATGCCGAACTGGTCGCATCCGACCTATCGCTCGAACAACTGCGCGCTGCCCGCCGGCTGACCGACGCGCTCGGCATTCCCGCGACGCTGCGCCAGCGCGATGCCGCGACTTCCACGGGCGAGGAATCCGAGAGCTTCGACGCCGTCGTGACCTTCGCGCTGCATCACGAATTGCCGCACGCCGCCAACGTCGCGCTGCTCGCCGAGATGTTCCGCATCCTCAAGCCTGGCGGCGACATCGTCCTCTCCGATCCACCGCCGTTCCGCGCGATCGATCCGTTCCACGCAGTGCTGCTCGACTGGGACACGGTCCATCGCGAGGAGCCCTTCTTCTCCGAAGCCGGCGCCTCCGATTGGGGCGCCGAGATGGCGCGGATCGGGTTCGTCCACGTCCAGGCCTATCCGCTCGGCCCCGACAGCTATCCATGGGTAACTCGCGCCATTAAGCCGGCCTGACTAGCCGATCGTTGCGGCTAGCTCCCGGAAGCGATCCATCAGCGCCGCGACAGCGGGCGTGCGGATCAGGTCGGGGCGATAGATCAGCCCGCCCTCGGGCTCGCTCGCGGGGCTCTCGACCGTGTCGATGCGGACCAGCCGATCGACAAGCAACGGCGACTGCGCCACCGGATCGGGCAGGATCGTCAGGAACGCGTTGGTGCCGAGCAATTGCGCGAGCAGTGCGATCGAGCTGCTCTGCACCAGCCGCCCCGGCGGCATCACCCCGCGATCGGTGAAGAAGGCCGAGAAGGTCGTGCGCAACGAGGTGCTTCCGGCAAGCGCCCAGTCGCAATCGGCGAGTTGCTCGACACTCAGCTTGCTGCCTCCCGCCAGCGGGTGGTTGACCCCGGCATAGGTGCCGCAGGGCATCACGAACAGGCTCTCATAGATCAGCCGCGGGTCGCGGAAGCCCGGGACGAACAGCGAGAAGGCGAAATCCAGCTCCTCCTTCACCAGCCGCCGGCTGAGCTCGGGATCGGAGCGCGTGACGACGGTGATGTCGACATCGCGATTCTCCGCGCTGAACCGGCCGAGTACGTCTTGGGCGACAGTATAGGCGAAGACGTTGTGCAGCCCGATCTCGGCATGCCCGCTCTTCATCGCCTTGTACGCCAGCATCTCGTTGAGCGTCCTCGCACGCGCGTTCCAGATACTCTGCGCGCGCGGCAGCAGTTGCCGGCCGAATTCGGTGAGGGACACGCCGCGCGCCTCGCGCTTGAACAGCGGCAGGCCGAGCAGGTCCTCGAGCGTGCGAATGCTGCGGCTGACCCCCGATTGGGTGAGGTTCAGCTCGTCCGCCGCCTTGCCGACGCTGCCGAGCTGCGCGGTGACGATGAAATGGTGGAGATGCTGCATTTCCATCGGCCGACTCTCTTTGCATTTAAGTAATGAGTTATAGTCATGGAAACCAGACTATATCGAGTTTGAAATGTCATGGAGGCATATCTTAGCCTCGCGTCATCGAATCGTAAGAAAGGGACGCACATGACCTTTTTCACCAGCGCTACGCCGCAAGGCGCGCAACCGGCATTCGGGCTCTCGCAGAACGGAAGAGCCGGGATGCAGATGCTGGGCTCGATCCAGAAATTCGCCTCGACCCGGTTGCGCAGCACCGCCCGGGCGAACTTCGAAGGGGCCGAGGCGGGCGCGGCGCTACACGAGGAGCATGTCGATGGCGCGAGCGATCGCCATTCGGTGGCCGATCGGGTCAAGCGTGCCAAGGCGGTCGCCTATGCGGACCCGGTGTTTCGCCTGGAGCGCTTCTTCCAGCGCTATGTCGCCGAGGAGAATTTCAACCGCGGCATCCCCGCGATCGAGGAGCGTCGTTCGCAGTTCGAGGCGTTCCTGGTGCCCGGCGGCACGGGGCGGGGGAGGCTCCAGCTCGATCCCACGATCGATCCGCCCGCTTATCATGCCAGGACCGAGTGGCATCTCGAGCCCGGCGGCTGGGACGGCTACGACCTCTACGGCCCGCTCTTCGCCTTCGCGGTGGGCCCGCACGTGTTCCGCCACGGCGGCTATGCCGCGGTCGGGCCCGGCACCGACATCACCCGCCAGCGGATCGATGCGGTCCGCCAATTGCCACGCGAGCGCTACGAGCGGATCTACGAGCCGGGTTGCGGAGGGGTCTCCACCTTCCGCGCCATCGCCGCGGTGCACCCCGAGGCGGAACTGGCTGGGTGCGATCTGTCGCCGCTGCTGCTGCGCAATGGCCATCTTCTCGCCGAGCGGCAGGGCATCCAGGTCGATCTCAAGCAATGCGATGCCACCGCCACCGGTGAGCCCGATGCAAGCGTCGATGCCGTCGTCACCTATGCGCTGCATCACGAGCTTCCGCCCAAGGAGAACGCAGCGCTGTTCCGCGAGATGTTCCGCATCCTCAAGCCCGGCGGCGATATCGTGCTGAGCGATCCCCCGCCGTTCCGCGCGGTCGACATCTTCCACGCGGTTGTGCTCGACTGGGATACCGATCACCGCGAGGAGCCGTTCTTCAGCGCCTCGTGCCTCGCCGATTGGGGCGTGGAACTGGCGGGTGCCGGCTTCACCCAGGTCGAGGCCTATGCCATCGGCCCGGACGGCTATCCGTGGATCACTCGCGCCCGGAAGCCCGAGACGGTGCAATAGACTTCAGGCGATCAGCCGAATGCGGAAGCTGCCCGCCGCCTCGCGCAGCGGCCGCGCGGCCTGATATTCGTGCGAGGCGATATAGGCGCGCGCCGCCTCGGCGCTGGGAAAGCCGATCGCTACGACATGCTCGGGCTCGCCGGGCGCGCCCTCCAGTGTCTCGATCGCGCTGCCGCGGACCAGCATTTCCCCGCCGATACGCTCGTTCAATCCCGCGATCGCCGTCCGATAGGCGGCGAACGCTGTCGCGTCGCGCACGGTCACGGTGGTGAGGATGAAGGCCTGATGCATCATGTGCTCCGTGTTGAGGCGGCGAGGGGATGTGCCCCGGCGCCTGCGCCCGGAACCGCCGATCGACGCTTTGTTCGCCAGGTAGATAGCGCGTGGCAATTGCGGCGCCGCGCCGCCGGGGCTGCCTATGCTCGAACATCTGAGGAGACCCGACCATGACGATCCGTATCGCGCTGCTGGTTACCTTGGCCGCGGCATTGCCCGTGGCTGCCGCCGCACAGGAGGCGCCGCAGACCAAGGAACAGGCGCAAGCCGAGATCTGGGCCAAGGAGCAGGCGATCTACGCCGCGCGGGGCAAAGGCGATATCACCGTCTATCTCGCCAACACCGCGACCGATTATCTCGCCTGGCCGCCGCTGCGCGCGACGCCCGAGGGGAATTCGGGGCTCAACAAAACCGGGCAGGAATTGAAGGGCAAGAATCAGGAGCTGCTGGCGATGCATCTCACCGGCTTTGCGCTGAACGGCACCACCGCGGTCATCTACTACGACACCCACCGCACCCGCCGTTCCGACGGCACCCCCGCCGACGACCGCTTCGAAGTCACCCACACCTGGGTGCGCGAGGGGGGGACGTGGAAGGTGTTCGGCGGCATGGCTCGGGCAACGCCCGAGCGCTGACATGGACGCCGCACCCCGCACTGTCGATACGCTGATCCGCAACGCCACGGTCGTCACGGTCGATGCCGGGCGAAGGGTGTTCACGAACGGCTTCGTCGCGTTCGACGGCGGATTGATCGCTGGTGTCGGCCCGATGGCTGAGTGCGGCTTTGCGGGGCGCGAGACGATCGATGCGCGGGGACGGATTCTGCTTCCCGGCATCGCCAACGCGCACAACCACCTCGTCCAGGTCGCCTTCCGCGGCTACAATGACGATCGCTGGCCGGTGCTCGACATCCCGGCGGCGGTCGTCGCCTTGCTGCGCCAGCTCCACGCCTTCACTGCGCGGATGGACGAGGAGCGCAGCTATATCCTCACTCGGCTGCACCTGCTGGATCTGCTCAAGTCGGGCTATACCGCGACGCACGACGAGCATTTCACCAATATCCGGAAGGATTCGGCGCAGGGCAGCTGGCAGGCAGTCGCCGACTCCGGGATGCGTGGGTTCCTGTGCCGCTGCATCGTCAATGCCGATCGCATTCCCGAAGCCGGGCGCGAGACCGCCGAGGCAGGACTCGTCGAAGCCGAGCGGCTGCGCGCGCGCTTCGCCTCCGATCGGATCGAGATTGCTGCGGGGGTCCTCAACTTCCAGTTCCTGAACGACCCGGAGGACATGCGCCGCATCGTCGACGGGGCGGATGCGATCGGCATGCGGGTCGATGTCGATATGACCGACAACAGCCGCGGCGCGGCGTTGCGGGCGCGGGGGTTCGAGGGCGGGCAGGTCGAATACTATCAACGCTTCGGGCTGCTCGACCGGCCGATCTATGCGGGCAAGGCGGTGTCGGTGCTGCCGCACGAGTACGGCCTGCTCGCCGAGCATGACGCGCGGGTGGCGCTGGTGCCGATGCTGCGTTTCTTCGACGGGACGGGGCTGCGGATTCACGATTTTGTTCGGCATGGGATTCTGCCCGCGATCGGCACCGATGCGCCGCTGGTCAGCGACTGCCAGAGCCCGTTCGAAGTGATGCGCCAGGCGATTCTCGCGCAGAATCTGGCAGTTAAGAGGGAACGCGATCCGCCCGAGCAGGCGCTGTGGGCCACGGCGGAGACGATGATCGAGATGGCGACGCTGGGTGGCGCGCGAACCCTGTTCATGGAGGACCGGACCGGCACGATCGAGGTCGGCAAGGCAGCGGACTGCGTGATCGTCGACCTCGATCACGCGACCACCCAGCCGACCGGGCTGGGGCGGCGGGCGATCGGCGCGCTGGTCTGGGCGGGGAGCAGCGTCAATGTCGATACGGTGTTCGTGGGGGGACGGAAATTGCTCGAAAAAGGCCGTTCCGTGACGCTGGACGAGCAAAAAGTGCGCGAAGATGCGCGGCGGGTGATGGCCGAGATCATCGCCGAGGCGGGGCTCGAAAGCGCCTTGCCGCCGCGCGTGGCCGGCAGCAGTTTCCGTGGCTGGCAATATCTCTGAGGTGTCCATGACGAAGCATGCAGTGGTGACCGGAAGCACCAAGGGGATCGGGCGCGGGCTCGCCGAGGCGCTGGCGGGGCGCGGCTGGCGCGTGGCGATCGCCTCGCCCAGCGGCGACGAGGCGCGTGCCGCCGCAGCGGAGATTGGCGGCGGCGCGGCGGGGTTTGCCTGCGACGTGCGCGATGCCGGGCAGGTGCAGGCGCTGTTCGACGGCGCGGCGGCGACGTTCGGATCGGTCGACCTCTGGGTCAACAATGCCGGGCTGGCGCTGACCGGGGCCGAGCTTGCCGAACTGCCCGCGGCCGACTTCCGCCAGATGCTCGAGATCAATGTGCTCGGCACGATGCAGGGCTGCCAGGTGGCGCTGACCGGCATGCGCGCGCAGGGCAGGGGGGCGATCTACAATGTGTTCGGGGCCGGATCGGACGGCCAGCCGGTGCCGCACATGATCGGCTATGCCACCACCAAGCGCGCGGTGCAGTTCCTCACCCAGTCGCTTGCCGAGGAGACGCGCGGCGGGCCGGTGCTGCTCGGCGCGATCAGTCCAGGGCTGGTAATGAGCCAGGGCTTCCTGCGCGAGCATGCCCGGATGCCGGCCGGACCCGAGCGCGACGCGCGCGAGGCCTGGGTCAACGTGATCGGCGACCATGTCGAGACCGTTGCCGCCTGGGCGGCGGATATCTTCGAGGCCAATGACGAGCACGGCGCGGTGTTTTCCTGGCTCACGCCCGAGAAGATCGCGGCGCGCCAGCGCGACGAGCCCGGCCGGGACGTGCTGGCGCGGTATCGGTAGCGAACTCCCCTCCCTTTCAGGGAGGAGAATGAAGGGACTCAATCTGCCGTCCAGCCCCCGTCGATCACCATGCTCGTCCCCGTCATCAGCGCCGAGGCGTCCGAGGCGAGGAAGACTACCGCGCCCATCAGGTCCTTGACCTGGCCGATGCGGCCGAGCTTGATCTTGGCGAGGACGCTGTCCCGGAATGTCGCGTCCTCGAAATAGGGGCGCGTCAGCGGCGTCTCGATGAAGGTCGGCGCGATCGTGTTCGAGCGGATGCCGTGCGACGCGAGATCGAGCGCGAAGCTCTTGCTCATCCCCTCCAGCGCCCATTTCGAGGCGCAATAGAGCGAGCGGTTGGGCCCGCCGACATGCCCCATCTGCGATCCCATATGGATCAGCGAGCCCGCCAAGCCGTCTTCGATCATCCGCTTCGCCGCCGCCTGGGCGGTGAAGAAGGCGCTCTTTACATTGAGGTCGAGCACCGCGTCGTAATCGGCTTCCGACACCTGGGTCATCGGCATCGGACGGTTGGTCCCGGCATTGTTGACCAGGATATCAAACGCCGGGCGATCGGCGAAGAAGGCGGCGACATCGCCGATCCGCGAAACATCGAGCGTCTCCGCGACCGCATCGCCGCCGTCCGCCCGGATTGCCGCCGCCGCGTCCTCGATCTCGCCACCGCTGCGGGCGACCAGGGTTACCGCGGCGCCCGCGGCGGCAAGTGCCGCGGCGGCGCCAAGCCCGATTCCCCGCCCGGCGCCGGTGACTACCGCGCGGCGTTCGTCCAGCCGGAAGCTCGGCGTCCGCGGCAGCGTCATGCCGGCTCGACCGGCTCTGCGCGGCCGGCATAGGGGATGTTGCGCCCGCCATAGCGGCGCACGCGGATATTGGCCTGCTCGCCATGCCCGGCAAAGCCTTCGAGCGCGCACAGCCGCGAGCAATATTCGCCGATCATCGCCGAAGCCTCGTCGGTAAGGATGCGCTGATAGGTACAGGTCTTGAGGAACTTGCCCACCCACAGCCCGCCTGTATAGCGCGCCGCCTTCCGCGTCGGCAGCGTGTGGTTGGTCCCGATCACCTTGTCGCCATAGGAGACGTTGGTCCGCGCGCCAAGGAACAGCGCGCCGTAATTGGTCATGTTCGCGAGGAAGTAATCCGGGTCGCGCGTCATCACCTGGACGTGCTCCGAGGCGAGGCCGTCGGCGATGCGCACCATTTCCTCATCGCTCTCGGCAACGATCACTTCGCCATAGGTCTCCCACGCCTTCCGCGCATAGTCGGCGGTCGGTAGGATCGTGAGCAACCGCTCGACTTCGCGCATCGTATCCTCGGCGAGCGCGCGCGAGGTCGTGAGCAGGATCGCCGGGCTGTCGGGCCCGTGCTCGGCCTGGCCGAGCAGGTCGGTGGCACAGAGCTCGCCATCGACGCTGTCGTCGGCGATCACCAGCGTCTCGGTAGGCCCGGCGAACAGGTCGATGCCGACGCGGCCGAACAATTGCCGCTTGGCCTCGGCGACAAAGGCGTTGCCGGGTCCGACGAGCATGTCGACCGGCGCGATGCTCGCGGTGCCGATCGCCATCGCGCCGATCGCCTGGATGCCGCCGAGCGCGTAGATCTCGTCGGCGCCGGCAAGCACCTGCGCCGCGACGATCGCCGGGGCGGGTCGGCCCTGGAAGGGCGGCGCGCAGGTGACGACGCGCGGCACGCCCGCCACCTTGGCAGTGATTACCGACATATGCGCCGAGGCGAGCAGCGGATACTTGCCGCCGGGGACATAGCAGCCCGCGGCATTGACCGGGATGTTCCTATGGCCCAGCACGACGCCGGGCAGCGTCTCGACCTCGACGTCGCGCATCGACTCGCGCTGGATCTGCGCAAAGTTGCGAACCTGCGCCTGGGCGAATTCGATGTCCTTGAGATCGTGACCGGAGAGCTGGTCGAGACAGTCCTGCTTTTCGCGATCGGTGAGCAGATAGCTTTCGCGATCCCAGCCGTCGAAGCGGACCGAGAGCTCGCGTACCGCCGCGTCGCCGCGTGTCTCGATATCCGCCAGCGTCGCCTCGACCAGGTCGCGCACCTTGCGGTCGGCCTGCGCCTTCGCGTCCGTATCCAGCCCGCGCTTGAGCCATTCCGCCATCACCTGCTCCTCTCGCCTGTCGCTTCGGGGTGGCGGGATCGGCGGGGCTATTCGAGGCTCGGGCGCCATGATGACCGCGTAGCGGATAAACGGCAGGCGGAGCGGCGCGCCGGGCGCGCGAGCGGCTAGTCTAGATCAGGGCTGTGGAAGGACGGGGCATGACCAACGGCGAGTATCTCTACGCGCGGGTTCCGGCGGACATGCCGCGCTGGATCGAGGGGCTGGCGCTCCAGATGACCATCGCCGGGCGCGACGCGCCGGCGCGGCAGCGCGGCAGCGTGATCCATGCGGGCAATGCCGCCGAGATCGCCGACTATCCCGATGCCGATACCGGCCATGTCGACGACGCAGTCGCCGCCGCGCGCGCGGCGTTTCCCGGTTGGGCGGCTACCAGCTGGGACGCCCGCCGGGTGATGCTCGAACGCTTCGCCGACACGTTGTTCGAGCATCTGGACACGCTGGCGCTGATCGTCGCGGCGGAATCCGGTCGGCCGTTGCGCCGCGCCTGGGGCGAAGTGGCGTTTGCGGTGGACTATGTCCGCACCATCGCCGCGCAGGTGCTCCCCGATGTGCGGATCGAGCGGCCGGGCGCGCGGGTGCGGCTGCGGCGGCGTCCGCTGGGCGTCGCAGCGGCGATCGCGCCGTGGAACGGGCCGGTTATCCTTGCGGTCGCCAAGATCGCCAATGCGCTGCTGGCGGGCGATACGCTGGTGCTGCGCCCGTCGCCGTTCACGCCGCTGTCGGCGCTGTACATGGGCATGATCGGGCGCGGGGTATTTCCCGCCGGCGTGTTCAACGTGATTACCGGCGATGCCGGGGTCGGCGCGGCGATGACCGTCCATCCCGACGTCGCCAAGGTCTCGTTCACCGGATCGACTGCCACCGGCAAGCGCATCGCTGCCGCCGCGGCGCCGACCTTGAAACGCCTTACGCTCGAACTGGGGGGCAACGATCCGGCGATCGTGCTCGCCGATGCCGATGTCGAGACACTGGCGGACACGGTCTATCGCATCTCGCTGGAAAATGCCGGGCAGTTCTGCGCGGCGATCAAGCGGCTGTACGTGCATGAGAGCATCTATGACGCAGTGGCTGCGGCTATCGTGCAGCGTGCGCAGGGTGCAGTGCCGGGATCGTGCTTCGATCCGGCGAGCACGATGACGCCGGTGCAGAACCGTCCGCAGTTCGATCGCGTCTGGGCGCTGTACGACGACGCGGTAGCGCATGGCGCGCAGGTGCTGACCGGCGGGGTGCGGCACGAAGCGGCAGGACTGTTCATTCCGCCGACGTTGGTCGCGGGGATCGGCCACGGCGTCGATCTGATCGACCAGGAACAGTTCGGGCCGGTGCTGCCGATCCTGCCGTTCTCCGACGAAGAGGCGGTGCTCGAGCTTGCCAATCGCGGCGATTATGGGCTGGGCGCTTCGGTGTGGACGCGGGACGTGGACCGCGGCATCGCGTTGGTCGAGCGGATCGACGCGGGCACGGGCTGGGTCAACCAGCACGGCGCGTTCACCGCGGCGCTGCCGATGCCCTTCGCGCGGCAATCGGGGATCGGGATGGACTATGCCGAATACGGCGTCGCCGAGCACAGCCAGGCGATGCTGATCAACGCGAAGCTGTAGGGCGGATCGATAATTCTCCCCTCCCTGCTTGCAGGGAGGGGCAGGGGGTGGGTTTAGCCTTGGTCGAGGCTCGATGCCTCGACCGAGGCTGTTTTGCCGAGCTGGTTGATGAGTCTTTTTGAGCGCGCAGACGCGCGCACCCACCCCCAGCCCCTCCCTGCAAGCAGGGAGGGGAGCAATACGTCCTAAAGCGCTACGATCGGCTCGACGACTCCACTCGCTTCGTGCCGTGCAATCGCGGCCTCGCTGCCGAGCGTGAGCGCGATCTCGTCGCGGCCGAGGAGCAGCGATTCGCGGCGGAATGGGTCCATCGTGAAGGCGAAGGCGTCGCTGGTGGAGCTGGTAACCGTCATGGTTTCCAGATCGACCCGCAGCGTGCCGCCGCGCGCCACCGCGGTCAGCCGGTCGACCGAGGGCTGCGACAGCTCGACGGTGACGATGCCGTTCTTGAAGGCGTTGCTGGCGAACAGGTCGGCGAAGCTCGGCGCGATCACCGCGCGGATGCCCAAATCGAGCAGCGCCCAGGCGGCGTGCTCGCGGCTCGACCCGCAGCCGAAATTCGCCCCGGCGATCAGGATCGGCGCGCCGGCAAAGGCGGGGTCATCGAAGACGTTGCCGGGCGTGCGGCGCAGCGCCTCGAACGCGCCGCGCGCGAGACCAGTGCGGGTGATCGTCTTGAGATAGGCGGCGGGGAGTATCGTGTCGGTATCGACGTCCGGCCGACCGAGGGGATAGGCACGCCCGGCTACCGTGCGGAGCGGTTCCATCTCAGGCGTTCCCAGTCAGTTCGCGAACATCGGTGAGGTGGCCGGTCACTGCCGCCGCGGCCGCCATTGCGGGGGAGAGCAGGTGGGTGCGCGATCCCGGCCCCTGACGGCCGGGGAAGTTGCGGTTTGAGGTCGAGGCGCAGCGCCCGCCGGGGGGCACGCGATCCTCGTTCAACCCCACGCACATCGAGCAGCCCGGCTCGCGCCATTCGAACCCGGCGTCGCGGAAGATGCGGTCGAGCCCCTCGGCCTCGGCCTGGCGCTTGACCTGGCCCGATCCGGGGACGGCCATCGCGCGGCGGATGCCCGCGGCGATGCGGCGGCCGCGCAGGACCTCCGCCGCGGCGCGGAGATCCTCGATCCGGCCGTTGGTGCAGCTGCCGATGAAGATGTGGTCGATGGCGATGTCCGCGATCGGCGTGCCGGGTTCGAGGCCCATATAAGCGAGCGCCTGCTCGGCGAGCGCGCGGCGCGCCGGGTCTTCGAACGCGGCCGGATCGGGGACGCCGCCGGTGACGGGGACGACGTCCTGCGGGCTGGTGCCCCAGGTGACGCTAGGCGGGACCTGGGCGACGTCGACCGTGATGCTGCGGTCGTAGCGCGCGTCGGGATCGCTGGTCAGCGCCCGCCAGCGCGCGACTGCGGCGTCCCAGTCGGTGCCCTTCGGTGCCATCGGGCGGCCCTGGAGATAGGCGAAGGTGCTGGCGTCGGGCGCGATCAGCCCGGCGCGGGCACCGGCCTCGATCGACATGTTGGCGATGGTCAGCCGCGCCTCGATCGACATCGCGCGGATCGTGCTGCCGGTATATTCGATGACATGGCCGGTGGCGCCGGCGATGCCGATGCGGCCGATCAGGTGGAGGGCGATGTCCTTGGCGCAGACGCCGATGCCGGGGGCGCCTTCGAGCCGGATCTCCATCGTGCGCGAAGGCTTGAGCAGCAGCGTCTGGGTTGCCAGCACATGCTCGACTTCGCTGGTGCCGATGCCGATCGCCAGCGCGCCGAGCGCGCCGTGCGCGGTGGTGTGGCTGTCGCCGCAGGCCAGCGTGGTGCCGGGCAGGGTGAAGCCGAGTTCGGGGCCGACGACATGGACGATGCCCTGCCGCGCGGAGGCATCGTCGATATAGGGAATGCCGAATTCGGCGGCGTTTCGCTCGAGCGCGGCGAGCTGGATCGCGCTGTCGGGATCGGTCGCCGGGATGCGCGATCCGTCGGCGCGGCGGCGCGGGGTCGTCGGGAGGTTGTGGTCGGGAACCGCCAGCGTCAGGTCGGGGCGGCGGACGCGACGGCCCGCGGCACGCAGCCCGTCGAACGCCTGCGGGCTGCTGACTTCGTGGACCAGATGGCGGTCGATATAGAGCAGGCAGGTTCCGTCGTCGCGGCGATCGACGACATGCGCGTCCCAGATCTTCTCGTACAAGGTTCGCGGATGCGTGCGCATGACAGCATCGCCTAGCGCATCCGGGCGAGGGCGGAGCGCCGGGCCTCGTCGCCGCTCGCTGTGCGGTTATTCTGGGGGTGTGCACTTCTTCCTTCCTGCCGCGTAGCGAAACTGGTTCGCGGGGCGGGGAGCGCCGCGATAAATAGCGACACGAATGGCGAGCGAGGCGAAGATGGCAGACGATCCGAACGCGAACAACCAGCCCCAGGGCTATGTCCCGCCGCGGGTGTGGACCTGGGACAAGGCGAATGGTGGCCAGTTCGCCAGCGTCAACCGCCCGGTCTCGGGCGCGACGCACGAAAAGCCGCTGCCGGTGGGCAGGCACCCCCTCCAGCTCTATTCGCTCGGGACGCCCAACGGCCAGAAGGTCACGATCCTGCTCGAGGAACTGCTCGCGGCGGGGCATGCGGGCGCTGAATATGACGCGTGGCTGATCGATATCGGCAAGGGCGACCAGTTCGGCAGCGGATTCGTCGCGCTCAATCCCAATTCGAAGATCCCGGCGCTCGCGGATCACTCGACCGATCCGGTCACCCGGCTGTTCGAGAGCGGCTCGATCCTGTTCTACCTTGCCGAGAAGTTCGGGGCGTTCCTGCCGACCGAGCATAGCGCGCGCGCCAGCACGATGAACTGGCTGATGTGGCAGATGGGCTCGGCGCCGTTCGTCGGCGGCGGGTTCGGGCATTTCTATGCCTATGCGCCGTTCAAGATCGAATATGCGATCGATCGCTATGCGATGGAGACCAAGCGCCAGCTCCATGTGCTCGACACGCATCTGGCGGAGAGCGAATATCTGGTCGGCGTGGACTATACGATCGCCGACATGGCGGTCTGGCCCTGGTATGGCGGGCTGATGGACAGCGCCTACAATGCGCAGGAATTCCTGGGCGTCGGCGAATACGTCCATGTCGCGCGCTGGGCGAAGCTGGTCTGCGGGCGCGAGGCGGTGCAGCGCGGGCGCATCGTCAACCGCAACTCGGCCCCCGATGGCCGCTTCCTGCGCGAGCGTCACGATGCCGGCGATTTCGATCGGGTCGGCAGCGAGCAGGATCCGGGCTAGTCGGCCCAGGCAGCGTCCTCGACGTGCAGCTCGGCGGCGGGGCGCGACCCCCAGTCGTCGATCCTCGCGCGGCCGGCGAGCCAGAGCTTGCGGTGGCGGGGGGCGGAAAGGAGCGCGGCGCCCAGTTCGGTCTCGGCGTGGCGGAAGGCGACGGCCTTGAGGCTGCGGCCGTCCTCACCCGCGACGATCAGCCGGACATGCCCCCCCGAGCCGACGACATCGGCCTTGAGCACGCTGAGCGGGCCTGCGACGACGCGCGGCGCGGGCCAGCCCATGCCATAGGGACCGCCGGCATCCATCGCGGTCACCAGCGCGGGATTGACGCCGCCGGGGGCGAGTACGGCGTCGAGCAGCAGCGCGCGCTCGCCCATCGCCACGGTGACGCGCTCGGCGAGGCGCTCCTCGAGATAGTCGGCGAACGCTTCGAGCTGGTCCTCGGCGATCGTCACCCCGCACGCCATGGCGTGGCCGCCGCCGGCGTGGAGCAGCCCTGAATCCTTGGCGCTGAGCACCGCGGCGCCGAGGTCGACGCCCGGGATCGAGCGACCGGAGCCCTTGCCGATACCGTTCTCGTCGAGCGCGATGACGATCACCGGGCGGCCGAGCTTCTCCTTGAGCCGGCCCGCGACGATACCGATCACCCCGGCATGCCAGCCGCGGCCGGAGACGATGACAACCCTGCGATTGGCCTGCAGCATGCCGAGCTGCTCGGCGGCGAACTGGACTTCGGATTCGATCGCGCGGCGCTCTTCGTTGAGCAGGTTGAGCTCTTCGGCGATGGTCCGCGCTTCATCGGGATCGCGCGTGGTGAGCAGGCGGACGCCGAGATCGGAGCGTCCGACGCGGCCGCCGGCATTGATCCGCGGGCCGAGCGCGAAGCCGAGATCGGTGCAACTCGGCGCGCGGGTGAGTCGCGAGGCCTCGATCAGCGCGTTCATGCCAATGTTGCGACGCTGCGCCATCACCTTGAGCCCCTGCGCGACGAAGGCGCGATTGAGACCCTTCAAGGATGCGACGTCGGCGACGGTGCCGAGCGCGACGAGATCGAGCAGGTCGAGCAGGCGCGGCTCGGCGCGGCCCTGGAAGAAGCCGCGGGCGCGCAGCGTGCGGATCAGCGCGGCGCCGAGCAGGAAGGCGACGCCGACCGCGGCGAGATGGCCGTGTGCGGCGCCCTCGCCTTCGTCGAGCCGGTTGGGGTTGATCACCGCGTGGGCGACCGGCAGCTCGGCGGCGCACTTATGATGGTCGCAGACGATGACTTCGGCACCGGCGTCCTTGGCCATTTGAAGCGCCTCGAACGCCTGCGCGCCGCAATCGACGGTGACGATCAGGTCCGCGCCCTCGTGGTGGAGGCGGACCAGCGCCTCGCCCGAGGGGCCGTAGCCCTCCATCAGCCGGTCGGGAATGTACGGGCGCGCCTCGAGCCCCAGGTCGCGGAGCAGAAGGATCAGCAGCGCGGCAGAGGTGGCGCCGTCGACGTCATAGTCGCCGAAGATCGCGACTTGCTGGCGCTTCTCGACGGCGTCGGCGAGGCGTTCGGAGGCCTTGTCCATGTCGCGGAAGATCGAAGGGTCGGGCATGAACGCGCGGATGCTCGGCGCGCGGTGGTCGTCGATGTCCTCGCGCGGGCAGCCGCGGGTGAGCAGCAGCTGGGTGACGAGGTCGTCGGGCGCGAAATTGGGATCGCGGGCATCGGCCGCCAGCCCGCGCCAACGCCAGGGCTGGCCGAGGATCGACCGATGGATATTGAGAACCGGGGACATTCCGGCGTTGTGGCGGTCGGGCGGCCGCTTGTCGAGCGATGCGGCGGTCAGCTTGCCGCGTTCTCGATCCCGCCGGCGATGTAGGTCTGGATATGATCCTTGATCCAGGCGCCTTCGCGGAACCACTTGGTGACGATGTACTTGGTGCCGTCGAGCACGCGCATGCCCTCGTGGAGCGTATCGTAATTGGGGGTGCCGTCGGGGCACATGTTGTTCCAGACGACGAGCATGCCGCGCTTGGGCTTGAAGCGGATGCCGGCGCGCGGGAACCAGGTTGCGCCGCCTTCGGGCACATCGTTCAGATAGGCCATCGCGGTCCAGGTGCGCTGGCCGCCGGTCTCCTTCATCTTGGGCCAGTAGGCGCTCGACTCGTGGAAATAGTCGCAATGCGCGCGGAACTGCTGGTTGACCGCGTAGCGCTGGCCCTGGAGCGTCTCGGCATTCTCCTCGGGGATGCCGAGCAGCGCGGCAATGCGCTGGTCGATCGCGAGGATCTCGTCGGACCAGCGATAGAGGTCCGAGCTGTGGCTGGTGCGATATTCGGGATCCTCGCTTGCGGCGAGCAGGGTAGAGGGGCGTGAGTTCGAATCGATCAGTGCGACCAGCGCGTCGCACTCGGCGTCGCTTAGGAAGCCGGGGACGGTGTACATCTGCGCCGCCTCGACCTTGGCGCGGCGGACCGCCGGATTGGCCTCGAGCCGCGTCGAGACGTCGCGGCCGATCTTCGCGCGGTTGGGGGAGGGGCCGCCCGAGACCCTGCCGTCATTGCTCTTGCCGTTCTTCACGCTTTGCGAAATCGCGCGGCGCGGCAGGATTTGCAAGCGGCAAGGGGCCCGGCGTTGCCACCGGGCCCCAGGATCCCTGGCAAGGCTGCGGGCTTCCTTACCAGAAGATGTCGTAGATCGTGTCGACCACTTCGCCGCTGTAGATATCGACGAGCAGCGCATCGTTATAATAGCGCACCCAGCGATACGGGCCGTCGACTTCAGGCAGGCGATAGTAGAACGGGTCGTTGATCCAGTAGTTCTGCGAATAGAGGATCGAGTTCAGCGTGAAGCCGATGCCGAACCGCCGATAGCCATAGCCCCAGCCGCTGGGCGCGTAGTAGCGCGGCAGGCGATAGAGGCTGCGGTTGCTGGTGCGGTAACCGCGCCAGTCGTAGCGGCGGTCGTTGCGCCAATTGTTGTTCCAGCGTCCGCGATTGCCGTCATTGCCCCAGCCGCGGTTGCGGTCGTTGCTCCAATTGCGGTTGTCGTTCCAGTTGCGGTTGCCGCGATCATACTGGCCGCGGTTGCGGTCGCCGTTCCAGTTGCGGTCGCCGCGGTCGTACTGGCCGCGGTTGCGATCGCCGTTCCAGTTGCGATCACGGTCTACTCGGCCGCGATCACCATCGTTCCAGCGGCCGCGCGTGGCATCGCGGACCTGCTGCTGGCGACGCTGGTCGAGCGCGGGAAGCGCTGCGTCGGCACCGCGATTGCCGCCGTTCCACTGGCTGCGATCCCCGCGATTGCCGTTCCACTCGCCGCGTTGGCCGCCATTCCACTGATTGCGGTCGCCGCGACTGCCATTCCAGCGCTGCTCCTGGGCCTGGGGCGCGGGCTGCGGTGTGGCCTGGGGCGCCTGCGGACGGTTCCAGCCGCCGCGCTGGCGCTCGCCGCCGCCGTTCCACTGGCGCTGCGGCTGTGCCTGGGGCGCCGACTGCTGCTGCTGGCGCCATTCGCCCCCGCCACGGCTCGGTCGGGCCTGCGACTGGCCGCCGTCCGACGAACGCTCGGCGCGCCCGCCGCCGCCCCAGCGGCCGCGCTCCTGCGCGAGTGCTGCCGGCGGGACCAGAGCCGTTGCGGCGATGATCGCCGCGAGCAAGGTCTTCTTCATCTCAACTGTCTCCGTCGAGACCGGCGTGAGGCCGGGCTTCATTCTGGGAGGAGGAATAGGGCTCGCCGGATGAGCGGTTGCTGAATTGCGGCGAAAGGTGACTGAAAGAATTGGGAAAGGTCATTCGGGCGCCGGGGTCTCCGGCTGGGGCTCTTCGGGCAGTGGCGCCTCGCCGCGTGCAGACCGCGCCGCGTCGGTGATCGCGACGATCAGCCGCGGATAGATGCCGCAACGGCAGATATTGGGGATCGCACCCTTGATATCCTCTTCGCTGGGGTTGCGGTTGGTGCGCAGCAACACCGACGCCGCCATGACGATGCCGGGGATACAATAGCCGCACTGGACGATGTTGGTGGCCAGCAGCGCCTGCTGGACGGGATGGCTGCGATTCTTCGAAAGCCCCTCGATCGTGGTGACGAAGGTGCCCTCGAGCGCGCCGATCGTCTCCTGGCAGGCGAGCCGCAGCCCGCCATCGACATCCACTGCGCACGCGCCGCAATCGCCGGTCCCGCAGCCATATTTGGTGCCGGTGAGGTTCGAGGCATCGCGCAGCGCCCAGAGCAGCGGGGTGCGCGGGTCCATCTTGTACTCGACCGGCTGGTTGTTGACGGTGAAGCGAGTCACGTATTCCCCTTCCGCTTGCGGGAGGGGGCAGGGGAGGGGCTGTACGCCATGTTTCAACCATGCCCTCCCCCGACCCCTCCCGCAAGCGGAAGGGGAGCGCAGGGAAACGGCGCGTTTCCGTAACCGGCATTGTACAGGCTGCGGGTGAGGCCGACATCTGTGGCATGACACTTCCAGCGCTCTTCATCCCGCATGGCGGCGGGCCGTGCTTCTTCATGGACCCGGAGGGCGGGCCGGCCGATCCGATGTGGCGGAAGATGCAGGCCTATCTCGCCGGACTGATTGGCGGGTTGCCCGAGCGGCCGAAGGCGATCCTGCTCGTGTCGGGGCATTGGGAGGAGGATCAGGTCACCGTCCATGCCGGGAACGGCCAGCCGCTGCTGTTCGACTATCATGGCTTTCCCGAGCACACGTACAAGCTGCGCTGGGACGCGCCCGGCGCGCCGGACGTGGCGGCGCGGGCCCAGGAATTGCTGGAGCAGGCGGGATTCCCGGTCGGTGTCGAACGCGAGCGCGGCTGGGACCATGGCGTGTTCATTCCAATGATGGTCGCAGTGCCCGATGCGGATATTCCGCTGGTCCAGTTGTCGCTGCGCAAGGATCTCGATCCGGCGGCGCATATCGCGATCGGCACGGCGCTGGCGCCGCTGCGCGACGAAGGCGTGCTGATTATCGGCTCTGGCATGAGCTTCCACAATCTTCGCGCGCGCGGGCCGCAGGTGACCCCGGTGGCCGACGCATGGGATGCCGCGCTGGTCGATGCCGTGACCGATCCCGATCCGGTGCGGCGTGCTGAGCGCGTCACGTCGTGGGACAGCCTGCCGCACGCGCAGTTCGCGCATCCGCGCGAAGAACATCTGCTGCCGCTGATGGTCGCGCTCGGTGCCGGCGGCGCGGGGCCGGCGGTGTGCGACTATCGCGACCATGTGATGGGCTGGGCGGTCAGCGGATTCCAGTTTGGGTGAGATCATTCCTCCCGAGCAAAGCTCGGGGGGAATTAGTGCCTAATACACCAGATACGGCAGCGTCACGGTGAAGGACGAGCCTGCCGCGAGCTTGCCGCGCGGCTTCAGCCGCACCTTCTTGACCAGCCGCTGCGATACGCTGTCGCCGGGGGTGGGGACATAGGCCCAGCCGGTGCCGTCGGAATAGAAATCGACATCGTCGGCGCCGTCCCCGGCATTGGTGTAGCTGAATGCCAGCGTCGAGCTCGGCGTGCCGTCGGTGAACTTGATCGGCGCGCCTGCGCTCGCGCCATCGCCTTCGAGCGCGATCGCGGTGCCCGCCTGGGTGGGCAGCTCGACGCGGACCGAATTGAGATCGGTGGCGACGATGTCGGGGTTGGCGACGATGACGGTTACGCGCTTCTTGGCGCCGATGATCGCCTTGGGGAAGCTCGTGCCGGAGATCGGATCCCAGGTGGTGAGCGCGCTCGTCGTCACGGTCACCGGCTTGGGCGCGACGGTGACCGTGAAGGCGATGTCGGAGGCGCCGCCGCCCTGGTCGAGCGTGCCGAGGGTGCAGGTGCTGCCCACCCATACGCCCGAGCAGAATTTCCACGCCCAGGTGACACGAAACGCGCCGTTATAGGTGCCGGGCGTCAGCAGGGTCGCGCTCGACAGCTTGATGAAGAGCGGGATGTTGCTCGGGCTGCCGCCGAGCAGGCCGAGAATGTCGACCACTGCGGGATTGAGGAAGTTGACCGCGACGCCCGATGCCATCGCCGTACTGCTGGTGGCGCTGGGAAAGACCTGGAACGCGCCGTCGGGCTGGCCCGACGAGGTCAGCTTGAAGCTGTTGGCGTTGCTGATCGTCGCGGTGAGGACGTTGCCGCCGAGCAGCGTGATCGTGCTGTTCGAACAGTTGATCCCGCCGAAGCGCTCGATGACCGGGATCGCCGCGGCCCGAATCGCATTGGGCGAGTGGCTGCCGAGGCTGGCCGTGGCGGGTGACGAGACGGTGCACGCATTCGCAGGCGCGGCCCACAGGACGAGCACGAGCGACGCCATCGCGGCGCGGCGAAGAAGGGCGATCACAGGCAAAGCTCCGCAAGCGGCCGCGATACCCGGCCGGGGAAAGTCAGCAGTTCTTGCGCATCTGCTCGAAACATTCGTGCATCTGCTCGGCGCCGGTTTCCGACAGCGAGATGAACACGCGACGCTGGTCGCGCTCGTCGCGCCGGCGATGGATCCAGCCGCGCGACGCGAGCACGTCGAGCCAGCGATTGGTGGTCGCCGGCGAGGTGCTCGCAAAGCTCCCCAGATCGCCGACCGTCCGTTCGAGCCCGTCGAGATAGGCGTGGTAGAGTCGCAGCAAGATGTCCCATGCCGGATCCGAGAACCAGTTCTCGGGCATGAACTTGCTGCGTGCCTCGCGGACGCGGATGATGCTCTCGACGCTCGCGCGATGATCGGGCGACGCGCGAGCGCTCATCAGTTCCTCGATGCTGGTCGGGATTTGCGCCACGCTCTGGGGTCGAGAATCGCCTGAGAGCTGCTTCTTTCCATCCGTACCGGACACGATCGTTCCTCGTGCGAAACAATTCAGTCGCGACGACTGGGGCCAGCCCGCCGCGAGCGAAATGAATTATTGAAGCATTAGGGAAGGATCGCAAGTAGGTAATTAAACCAGTCACCCCGGTCTTCTTGATCGAAATCGGGAAAATTCGGAGCATTATTTCCGTCCTCCGATAAGTTCGCGGGCCGTGCGGACGAGCGACTGGTCGAACTTGGCGCGCAACGTCACATACGGTCCCTGGCGCGTGTACCGCTCGTCTTCGAAGTCGCGGTCGCGATAGCCGGCAATATTGTAGCCGGCGCTGAACCACATGCCCTTGCCCGGCGAGACGCCGACGCTCGGCCCGACCGAGAAAGCGGCGCTGCCCTCGGTCCAGCTGTGCTGGACGCTGCCCTGGACGCCGATGTCGAGGTTGCGGCGGATGTCCTTGCGGATCTCGGCGCCGATCACGTCGATGAAGCCGTCGAGCTTCTCGTCGGCATAGCGGCCGCGGACATATTTGGCGCCATAATATACACTTGCCTCGAACCCATGCGACGCACCCTCGGCACCCGAGCGGTAGCCGATCGCGAGGCTGTTGACCGCGCGGAAGGTGGCGAGGCCGCCCTGGACGAACGTGGGGACGTTGAGGACATTGTTCTCGGTCACGCCCTGATCGGCCTTTTCGTGGCGCAGGGTGAAGCGCTCGAGCAGCGACCAGGGGCTGTCCGCCGGGCGCAGCGCCAGCGCGAGGTCGCCCGTGGCCGAGGTGACCGAGCGGCCGTTGCTGTCGGTGGTGCGATAGGCGCGGAGCGACGAGGCCAGCGTCTTGCCCTCGCCGAGCGTGCGCAGCAGGTTGCTGGTGACGCCGATACGGCGCGATTCCTCCGAGGTGCGATATTCGGCGCGGCCGTTCCACGACCACAGCTCGCTGCGATAATTGGCGCCCGCGGTGACCGCGATGAAATCGCCTTCGCGAACGTTCTGGCCGAGGATCGAATTGCCGATCACCGGGCGCGACAGGCTGGTTTCCGGCACTTCGCCCGAGATCGTGCGGCTGGCGTCGATCGTCGCGTCGACGGTCCAGTGCTTGCTCAGCGGCAGCGACTGGCTCAGGCCGTATTGCGCGAAGGTGCGGCGGCCATTCTCGCGATCGGCCAGGTCCGTCGCCTGCTGGTTGATCGCCGACATCAGCCGCGCGCCGCTCCAGGGGGCGACTTCGAAGCCGAGCCGGGCATTGTGCGCGAGATAGTCGTCGCCCTTGGCGATCTCGTAGCCGGCGATCAGGCGGACGCCGTTGCGCACGCGCCAGCTCGCGCTGATCTGCTGGCGCGCCGGGAAATCGGTGCTGTCGTCGGCGCCGCCGATCGCCATCTGCGCCTGGCCGGTGAGCTCGAGCTTGTTGTTGAGCAGCGACTGGGTGCCGCCCAGCGTGAGCAGCGTCGAGTTGCGGCTTTCGCCGTCGAGGGTGCGATCGGCGGCGAACTGCGCGCCGGCGAAGATCAGGCTGGAAGACTTGCGATACTCCAGACGGGCTTCGCCGGCGGTGCGGCTGGCGTCGCTGGTCAGGTCTTCCTGGCGCCAGCCGGTGATCGTGGCCGACAGGCCGCCGCCCAGCTGGAGGCGCGCATCGGCGCCCGCCTTGCTGGTGCCTGCCTCGCCGCCATTCTGCTGGCCGACGCCGAAGCCGACGTCCTGACGGCGCAGATAGGCGAGGACGTCGACGCCGCCGCCATGATGCTCGACTTCGGCATTGATCGCCTGGGCCGAGCGCAGGCCGTCGCGGCCGCCGGTGGCGACTTCGGCGCGGACTTCGACGCCTTCGATCGGCTTGGCGCGCAGATCGATCCCAGCGACCGTGGCATTCGACTGGGCCTCGTCGTGGAGGACGCTGGCGCCCAGCTCGACCTTGCCCTTGGCGAGCTTGACCGCGCCGCGGCCGCCGGCGGCGAGCTTGCGGCCGCGGCCATACGTCTCGTAATCGGCGACGATGTAGACCGGGTTGAGATCGGCATCGCGGCTGAGGATCGGCTCGCGGAAGCGCAGCGTGCCGGCGATCGCATCCACGTCGTAGTCGATGTGTCGAGTCAGCAGCTTGCTGTCGAGAATGCGGTCCGAGCGGAGGCGGTCGCGGGTTTCGAGGCTGATCTTGTCGCTGTTCGGCACGATGTCGCGCGCCGAGAGGCGATAGGGGCCCGACAGGCCGTTGCCCTGGATCTCGTCACGGCCATACCGGTCCTCGTCGCGTGCGGCGAAGGCGCTGAAGGTCACCGTGTCGCCCGCAGCCTCGGCCTTCACGCCGTTCAGCGTGCGGCTGTAGCGGGTCAGGCGGGTGTCGACGAAGCCGGTCTCGAAATCGCCGAACAGGGCGTAGAACGCCTTGCGCTCGATGCGGAGATAAAGGTTGCCGCGGGTCGGCGCGTCATAGGCCTGCTGGCTGGCATCGCCGTAGACGGTGTAATAGCGGTTCGGATCGATCGTGCCGAGCAGGCCGCGATCGGGATCATAGGCGCGGTCGCTGTCGTATGCGAGCGTGAGCAGCCACGAGCCCTTGATCCGGCCCTTGGCATAGAGCGCGACCTGGCCGTCGGTGGTGATGCTGTTGCGGTCGCCGTGGGGCAGGGACTTGCTCTTCGAGCGAAGCATGTCGAACCCGGCGGTGCCGCGGGCGAAGCCGACGACCATCCAGTCGCGCGCCGGGGCGGCGAGGAAGGCCTTGATCTCGCTGGTCTGGACAAGGCCCTGATCGGCGAGCTTGATCGTGATGTGGGCGCTGCCGGCCTGGGTGGTCGGCTGGAGCGCGACGAAGGCGAGGCCCTCGTCGCCGATGACGCGCGCGGTCGCCTCGGTACGGTCCAGGCCGGCGAGCTGGCGGCCCTGCTGCGCCTCGTTCTCCAGCGCCGCGCCATAGGGCTGATCGACGCGGAAGGGGACGATGGTGCCGGCGCGGACCGGACGGCCGTCGCGATCGATGACGCGGATCGCGACCAGCGGCTTGGTGAGGCCGTCGGCGACCAGGCGCGACTTGGCGGCGACCAGCTCGGCGCGCAGCGGCACGTTCGCGTAATGGACGGTGCGGGTGAGCGTGGTGACGAGGTTGCCGTCCTTGTCGAGGACGCGTGCCTCGAGCTTGTTGTCACGCTCGGCGAGGGGCAAGCCGGTCCAGCGCGAGATCGCGATGCCGCGTGCCGTGTCGGCATCGGTGCCGTCGAAGCTGAGCGCGTCGACCTGCTTGCCGTTCACCGAAAGCGCGATGCGCTGGCCGGGCTGGTGGCGAATGACGACGCGCAGCGCGGGCGAGCGCGGATTGTGGTCCATCTCGGGGAACAGCCAGTCGGCGGTGCCCGGGGCGGCATTTTCGAGCCAGTCGGGGCGGTTGCCCGCGGCGAGGGCGTCGTCGGTGGCTACCACGGGCAGCGTAGTGTCGGCGACGGCCGCCTTGCCGGTGAGGACGAGCTGGAAGTCGGCGCGCTGGAGGCTGCCGCCCTGGCCCTCGACGAAGCGCGAGATGTCACTGCCGGCGCTGCGCGTGTCGCGGTCGCAGGTCGCGGGGGCGTGGGTCGCCGGGATGCTGGCGGTGTCGAGCTGGACGACGTGCGTGCCCGGGCGGACGCCCTCGAAATGGTAGAAGCCGCTGGCGTCGGTGACGGTGAAGCTGCCGTCCTCGAGCACGACGCGGATGCCGCCGACGCCCTTGCGGTTGCGCAAGGGGTCGCCGCAGCCGCCTTCGGTGATGCGGCCGGTGAGGGTCATTGCATCGGTCATCAGAAGCGGGCGGATACGCACCGAGGCGCTCGCCTCGGCGGTGCGGCCGGCGGCGGTCCAGGCGATCGCGCGGTTGACTGCCTCGCCCTGCTTCGCGCCCGGGACGACCGAGAGGACGTAGCTGATTGCGCTGCTGCTCTCGCCCATCATGCGCGGCAGGCGGAAGGAGAGCTTGCGGCCGTCGGCCGAGACGGTCGGCTCGGGCGCGCCGCGGGTGGTGCCGGCACGATAGCGCAGCCCCGAGGGAAGCATATCGTCGACGACGATCTCGCTGACCATCGGGTCGAGTCCGAAATAGCGGGCTTCCAGGCGATACTGGACGAACTCGCCGGGCGAAGCTTCGCGCACCGAGGCGGTCTTTTCGAGCGTGAACTGGCGCAGAATCAGAGTGCGCGACTTTTCGGGATCGATCGGGATGTCGATATGGACGGGCTCGGGGTCGGCGAGCTCGAACACGCCGCCATAGGAGGCGTCGCTGATGCGGTACGCACCCGGCGGGCCGGTGAATTTCGAGACGACGTCCTGCGCGACCATCGAGGGCGCGCTATAGCCCGCGGGCGGGGTCACCTTGAGGCGGTACTTGCCCTTGGGCGCGAGCGGGAAGCGGAAATTGCCGGGCGAGAAGGGATAGACCTGGCCGCTGGCATCGGTCGCGCTGGTGCCGGTGACGACGGTGTTGGGATAGGCGCTGATCCCGTCATCGCCATAGACCATCGCCGCGGGCAGGCCGGTGGCGTCGTCGATCAGCGTGACGGTGGCGCCGTCGACCGGCTTGCCGGTGAGCGAATCGAAGACATAGCCTTCGGGATCGACGAGGACGTCGGCGAAGGATTCGAAGCTGTCCTCGCTGCCCGTGAACGACACGCGGATCTTGTCGCCCGACGCGCGCTTGGCGAGGTCGCAGGGGGCGAATTCGGGATGCGTGCCCGACGCGGAGATGCCCCCGGCGAACACGCCGGTGTTCTCGGAGGTCTCGGTCAGCGGCAGCTTGACCGACAGTTCGCCCGCCGACACGTCGATCCACGCGACGTCCCGCACATTGGGATCATGGTTCTCGGCCTGTGCGTCGAGCTCGACGATGAGCGCCTGGCCGCGCTCGATCGTGGCGAGCGGCGGCGCTGCAGCAAGCTGCGAGGGCGAGACCCGACTCGGGGTGAATTGGAGGTTGGGCTGGGTCTGGCAATCAAGGCCGACAAAGTCGTAGCCCTTGGGAATTTCGTGGAAGCGCATCTGCGTAGGGCGTTTCGCGCGATCGAGCGTCACCGTGTTGGACGCGATCGTCTGCGCGCCCGCGGCGCTCTGGAAAGACATGGTCGCAGTGTTGCGAATCGTCTGCGCCCCCGCCGTCGGGATCGACAGCGTGGCGATGGCGAGTGCCATGGCGCGGCCAAAGGCGCGCAAAGGGGCAGGATTTCGCAGCATGCAGGTTCCCGTTCCGGCGCGCGGGGGTTTCCCGCGCGCCGGTTGAGACAGTCTCGAAAGCGAGACGGTTCGGTTAGTTGACGGTCACGCGGAACGCGACGGACATGGACGTCGACGACGCCACGGTTGGCAGCGTGGCGCGCACGGTGGTGCCGTCGAACGAACCGCCATACAGGTCGGTCTCGTCGGCGCCGGTGTTGTTGTCGTCTTCCGACGTGCCGACCAGGATGCAGGCACCGAGGATGCCCGACGTGCCGACCGAGATCGAGCCCGGGACGAACGTGCTGTTCGCGGGGATCGAGTCGCTGAGCGTCAGGTTCGCCGCGGTGCCGGGGCCGGCGTTGCTCACCTTCATGCAATATTCGACCACGGCGCCCGGAATCGGATGCGGATTCACCAACAGGTTGACCGGATCGCTGATCACGGTCGCGCTCTTGAGCATCGTCACCACCGCGGTGGAGATCTTGTAGGCGTCGAACGCGCGCTGCTGGCCGTTGCGGAGCGCATCGAGCAGGCCGGTATCGTCGGCGAAGACGGTTTCGACCGTGGTCGGCGAGTCGGCGACCAGCGTCGAGCTGGCGACGAGGTCGGCACCCAGCGCGCCGCCGCTGCCGCCGGCGGCGACGACTGCGTTGAGCGAGACGATCGCGGTGTCGGCACCCGGCGTGTTGGGCGTGTTGCCGACGATGAACACGGTGACGGTCGCGTCCGGCGCGAGCTCGTCGATATAGGTCGCGACATCGACGCCCGCGTCATAGGTGCCGTTGCCGTTGCTGTCGACGAAGGCACGCAGGTTGTTCATGTTGAAATTGTCGACGCCGAGCAGCGGGATCGAAACCAGCTGCTGGTCGGCCTCGAGCCGGAAGTCCTGCACCGAGTTGGTGAGGTTGGTGACGGTAAAGGTGGTCACCTGATCGACCGCGCCGAGCGAGGTCTGGGTGGGCGCGCCGCCGACTTCGGCGACGGTCAGATTAACCTTCTTATCGACCACGAAGGTGGCGACGTTCGATGACACCGAGGCCGGATTGCCGCCGACTTCATAGGTAACGGTGGCCTGGTTGTTGACGCTGGTGCCAGCAGGGGTCTGCTGGGCCTGCGCGGCGCTCGCGCCGGTCACGCCGACGGCGATCGCGGCGCTGCCGAGCAGCGCATGATGCAACTTCTTTCTGTACATGACGAACTAACTTTCTTGGGCAGTGAGGATCACTTGAGAGTGGCGCGGAAGGACACTTGGCCCTTGGCACCGGCGGCGAGGGGCTGGGCGAGACGCCAGCGGACTACGCGCACATCGGAAGCAACGGCCGGGCGGAGCGAGGCACCGTTGCGAACCTTGAGCGCGGAGAGGGGGCCGAAGGTCTGGCCATCGACCGAAAGCTCGGGCGCGGGCGATCCATCGGCGGGACCTGAATATTGCATCGCGGCGGGAACGGGGTTGGCGATCACCAATCCGCTCGCGGCCTGCTTGCCGTTGTTGCGATAGTCGATGCGGTAGACGACGCGGTCACCTGGGGTGACGCGCTTGGGGGCGACGAGCTCGACCCGCGTGGTACCATCGGCGGCCGAAGCCTTCTTCTCGGCGAGCACGCTCGAGGTGATCTCGATCGGCGACGGCGCTGCCGGGGCGGCGGCGGCGAGTACAAGCGACAGGGTAATCGACACAGGCATACTCCTCACTGGATTCGGACTTTGAAGCGGATGGTGCGGGTGGCGGCGCGCGCGACGTCACCCAGCGCGACGGCGATGCTGCTGCCGTCGAAGGTGCCGGCATCACCGTCGGCGGCGTCGCTGAGCACGGCATCGTCGAGGGTCAGGCTGCCGGGGATGTAGCGGGTGCCCGAGGGGATCGGATCGGCGACCTGGATCTGGCGCGCAGTGCCGCTGCCGTCGAAACGGGCGACGAGCGTGTAGGTAATGAAGGTGCCGCGCACGAGCATCGTGCTGCCGTCGGGGGCGAGCACCGACTGGCTCTTTTCCAGGCTGGCGCCGGGCGCCGAGCCGGGGACGAGCGAGATGCGCAGATTCGATTCGGCAGTGGTGTTGCCGACGATCGCGTCGACGCCCAGGTCGCCGCGGCCGGGATAGCGCGTGCCGGGATCGCCCGAGCCGGTGAGCGCGCGGGCGAACAGGTTGATCGCCGCGCCGGCGCCGAGCATGCCCGGATCGAGCACGGCGAGCAGCGCCAGCGACTGGCCGGGGGCAAGGGCCGGCGTGGTGCCGTCGAGTAGCGTCTCACCGGCGTCGAACACACCGTTGCCGTTGGCGTCGATCGCGAAGCCGCGGATGCTGCCGCCGGTCGCCTCGAGCGTGCCCGCGAGGACGAAGCGCTCGCTGCCGTTGCCGGCATTGACCAGGGTGAACGGCACGGCGCTGCCTGCGCCGTCGATCGCGGTGCCGTTGCCGGTCGCGGCGAGGCGGATGTCGAGCACTTCGGCCACGCGCAGCGTCGCGGCGTTCGAGGCGATGCGCGTGGGCGTGCCCTCGATCTCCAGCTCGGCAGTGGCGATGTTGCGGATCTCGCTGCCCGCGCGCTGGGCGAGCACCGGGGTGGCGCTCGCGAGGAGCGCGCACGCCGCGCCTGCACCCAGCGCGCGGCGACGATGCCGTGCTGCCGGGGCAGGCTGCGAGAGAGGCGGGCGGCGGTTCATCGGACTCAGTGGAGCGACAGCGCGGGGCGGGCGGGGCGCGCGGCGGCACGCGTCGGCATGTCGCCGGCGCCGGTGCGGAACCGCGCCGCCTGGTCGGCGAGCATGTTGACCTCGACATCGAGGTTGCGCGCAGCCGCCGAGGTTTCCTCGACCATCGCAGCGTTCTGCTGGGTCGCGGTGTCCATCGTGCCAACGGAACCGGTGATCTGCGAGATCGCCTGAGCCTGGGCCTGGTTGTCGGACGCCATCTCGCTGAGCAGCGCATGGACTTCGTCGACATCGCCCGAGATCGCGGCGAGCGCGCCATCGACACGCTGGACCATCTCGACGGCAGTCAGCACTTCGCTCTGGGTGACGGTGAGCTGTTCGCGCGCGCGCTTGGCTTCCTCCTCGGCGCGCATCGCGAGCGCCGAGACGAGATCTGCGACGACCGCGAAGCCACGGCCCGCCTCACCGGCACGGCCGGCTTCGACTGCGGCGTTCATTGCCAGCACGCGGGTCTGGAAAGCGATCTTGTCGAGGCCCTCGATCACGTCGTCGATGCCCTTGGCGCTCTCCGAGACGCGGCTCATCGCCTGCACGGCCTCGCCGGTCACCGAACGGCCGCTGCCGACGGTGGAGATCGCGCCATCGGCACGCTCGACGGTGCGCTTGGCGGCGGCGGCGTTGGACTTGAGGCGGCCGTCGATCTGGGCGATCGCGGCCGAGGTCTCTTCGAGACTGGCGGCGTTCGCTTCGGTGCGGCGCGCGAGCGATTCCGACGCGCCGGCGATCTCGCTCGATCCCGCGCGGATCGTCTCGGCGCTCTGCGTGACCGAGCCGATCAGCGCGCGCAGGCCGTTCAGCGCTTCGTTGAACGCGGCCTTGAGCGGCGCGTATTCGGCGGGATAGTCCTCGACGATATCGGCAGTGAGGTCGCCATCGGCGAGGCGCTTGAAGTTGCTGGTCATGCCGCGCACCAGGCATGCGTGCTTCTCGGCCTCGGCATTGAGCGCGATCTGCGCCTGGGCCGAGTCACGGAAGGCGAACATCGCCTTGGTCATCCGGCCGACGCAGTCGCGATAGTCGGTGAACTGGATCGTACTGGCTAGGTCGCCCTTCGCGAGCGCTTCCATGCGCAGCACGGTGGTGACGTAGGGCGTCGCGATCGCGTTGCGGAAGACGAACCCGAGCACTGCGGCGACTGCCGTCGCGCCAAGACCGACGACGAACACCGAAGACGGGCCCGCGATCAGCGAAGCAAGCGGCTGGACGGCGACCAGCGCGACCATTGCACCGAAAGCGATCAGCAGCTTGAGCCGGATCGGAGCATGCGCTGTAAACCAATTCACGGCCTGAACTCCTCAGTAGAAACCACTAGGATTACCCCCGTAACGATCCGGTTCTCGGACGGCGTAGGAGATCAGCTTGGTTTATAGAGGGTTGAGTCAGCGACTATTTGGATCGGTCGGGGCAATTACATCCGTTTTGAGAGCTATTGATCCAAGTTGCGAGGGGAAACAGCTATCGACGGACGGGGAATTACGCAGGCGTGCCAACTAATCTTGATCTGAAATATTCCAGACACATGAATTACTATTCGACTTCTCTTCGCAGGTGCACAATTGACGTTGACGTAAACGAAAAGTGGGTTCCTCCGCGCGGGGTGCGGCGGTTAACCCTAGTTGTGCGCCGTCGCGGTGGAGAAGGGGCGGGCAGCCTTGCCTGTTGCCCAGCTGCGATTGGGCTTCGCCTGCATCCGAAAGCGCAGCTCGCCGCCGGCGACGATCTCGTCGTGGCGGAGATACGAGCGATCCAGCGCGCGACCGTTGAGGGTGACTGCGCCGATATAGGGGTGCGCGTCGTCGAGCCCGTCGGCAACCACGGCGAAGCGCTTGCCGTTCGGCAGGTTGAGCGTGGTGCGATTGGTGAAGGGGCGCCCGATGACATATTCGAGGCTGCCCGGCGCCACCGGATAGAAGCCGATCGCCGAGAAGAGCAGCCAGGCCGACATCTGACCGAGATCGTCATTGCCCGAAAGCCCGTCGGGGCTGGGCTTGTACTGGCTGTCGAGGATCTGCTTGAGCCGCTCCTGCGTGCGCCACGGCGCGCCGGCATAGTTGTAGAGATAGGCGACGTGGTGGCTGGGCTCGTTGCCGTGTATATACTGGCCGATCAGCCCGGCAATATCTTCGGCATGACTATAGTCGAGCTTCGAATTGTCGAAATCGAACATCTTGTCGAGCTTCGATACGACCGCCTTGTCGCCGCCCATCAGCGCGAACAGCCCCGCCTGGTCGTGCGGCACGAACCAGCTATATTGCCAGGCATTGCCCTCGGTATAGTCCGAACCATAGTTGATCGCAGTGGGATCGAAGGGCGTGCGGAACGCGCCGTCTGATTTGCGGGCGCGAACGAAGCCGGTGCCCTTGTCGAACGTATTGCGCCAATTGGCGGCGCGCTTGTCGAAGGTCGCGGCCACGTCGGTCTTGCCCATTGCGCGCGCCATCCGCGCAATCGTCCAGTCGTCATAGGCATATTCGACGGTCTTCGACGCGGCCTCGGGCTCGCGGTCGATCGCGACGTAACCGTGCTGCATATAGTCGTCCAGCCCGCCATACGGGGCGTAGCTCGCGCTTTTGACCATCGCGTCGAGCGCGTCGTTCGCGTCGAAGCCGCGCACGCCCTTGAGATAGGCGTCGGCGATCACCGGGACGGCGTGATAGCCGATCATTGTCCAGGTCTCGCGGCCGTGGAACTGCCAGACCGGCAGGATGCCGTGCGGGCTCGCCGCCTGGCTGGCGAGGAGCGAGTTGACGATGTCGCTGTTGACCTTGTCGGGCTGGACGAGGGTGAGCAGCGGATGCTCGGCGCGGAAGGTATCCCAGAGCGAGAAGGTCGAGCGGAAGGTGAAGTCCTTCGCCTGGTGGACCTGGTCGTCGGGGCCGCGATAGCGCCCATCGGCATCGCCCGCGATCGAAGGGGCGATCAGCGTGTGGTAGAACGCGGTGTAGAGCATCTTCCGCATTGGCGCGGGGGCGTCGATCTCAAGCGCGCCGAGTTCGCGCTGCCATGCCGCGGCAGTGCCTTGGCGGACCGCGTCGAAATCGCCCGGCTCGGCAGCGAGGTTGGCGAGCGCGCCGGCCTCGTCGACCATCGATAGCGCGACCTTCACTTCGAGCGGGCGATCGAGCTTGCCGAAGTCGAGTTGCGCGACCAGCGCGCGGCCCGATAGCTGGGAGAGGGCGTTCGAGCCGCGGCCCGGCGCCTGGAAGCCCCTATACTCGACCTTTTCCTCCTTGTTGAGGAAGGCATGGCTGGTCAGCGGCGCGGAGAAGCGCATCGCGAAATGGAGTTTCCGGCCCGCCGACCAGCCGCGGGTCTCGCGCGTGCCGGTGATCGTGCCGTCGGGGTGGAGGCGCAGCGACGACCACAGGATCTTGCCCGGATAATTGTACAGCGACGAGCGCAGATCGAGCACGAGGTGCGCGGCGGCGCCGGGCTGGAAGGTGTAGCGGTGGATGCCGATACGGGTGCCCGCAGTCATCTCGGCGCGGACCTTCGCGTCGGAAAGGGTGACGGCGTAATAGCCCGGCGTGGCGGTCTCTTCGGCGTGCGAGAAGCGCGAGCGGTAGCCCGAGCCGGGCGTCTTGGCATCGCCGGGCTCGAGCGCGACCGTGTCGCCGCTCGTCGGCATGACGAGGAAATCGCCGAGATCCGAATGGCCCGCGCCGGAGAAATGGGTGTGTGAGAAGCCCTGGATCGTCGGATCCTCGTAGCGATAGCCCGCGGCGTGCGGATAGCATTCGCGGATCACGCAGGTGGTGTCGGTGTCGGGGCTCAACTGGACCATGCCGAACGGTGCGACGGCGCCCGGAAACGTGTGGCCTTCGCCGCCGGTGCCGATGAAGGGATCGACATCGGCGATGCCGCCGGGCGCGGGGGCGGGAGAGTCCTGCGCGGGAGCGGCAGTAGCGAGGCCGAATGCCAGCGCGGCGATGCTGATCTTGCTGGTGATACGCATGGCATTTCCCTCCTCGGCGCTGTCGCGCTTGTCGCTGGAACGAGCGCTAGCACGCTCGCCGGACAGGCAAAATCGCCTTGTGATCTCGCGTCCGGTCCTTGTGCGGGAAACTGCCTCAAGGCCCTGCGGCTTTCAATTGACAAAATGATTTATTTAAATGATCTCTCGCGTCCAAGGTCGCGAACGGACGGGTGAAAGCGCGTCCAAGACGATTCGAAGGGGAGGCCGAACTCCCCTCACAGGGCAGGGAGAGGATATGACGGTTCGGTCGCAATTCGCTTCGAATATGGTACGGCGGCTGGCGCTGCTGACGACTGCGGCGGCGCTGCTAGGCGCGCCGGTCTCCGCACAGGATCGCACCCGCTCGACGCAGCCGGTCGACCTCGCCAATCCGCTGGTCGGCACTGCGCCGCTGGATCGCCCCGAGCTGATCGGCAACGCGCCGCCCGCGGGCGAGCCGCTCTATTCGGGGCTGACTTCGCCCGGCGCGCGGCTGCCGCACAGCGCCGTCGAGGCCGCGCCGATCAATTCGAATGTCGAGCTGAGCTATCCCTGGGGCGTCGCTACCCCCTATTACTATACCAACCCGACGATGATCGGCTTCACCGGCGGCGGCGGGCCGACCTATGGCGCGCGCGCGACGCCGACGCTGATGCCGATCGTCGGCGACTGGACGGTGCCGCCGGTCTATACCGAAGCCTATTACGACAAGGCGCGCGAGACGGCGTCGCCGGGCTATTATTCGGTGTTCCTCGATACCTTCAAGACCAAGGTCGAACTGACCGCAACGCAGGCGACGTCGCTGATGCGCTTCACCTTCCCGGCGACCGAGCGCGCGCATGTGATCCTCAATCTGCAGGGTCGCGGCGGCAGCGTGGAGATCGTCGGCGATCGCACTGTGCGCGGCGTGATCACCGGGCGAGGCGACAAGGACACGCGCGACGGCCGCTATTTCGTCGCCGAATTCTCCAAGCCGTTCAAGCGCTTCGGCACCTTCCGCAAATCGCCCGGCACCAATCGCGGCTATGGCATCGGCGACAAGGACGTCCAGCCCGACACGCGCAGCATCGAGGGCGGGTTTGCCGGCTCCTATCTCGACTTCACCACCAAGGCGGGCGAGGCGGTGCTGGTCAAGATCGCGCATGGCGCGAGCTACGAAGGTGCCGAGGCGCGGCTGCGCGCCGAGAGCCCGGGCTGGGACTTCGACGGCATCCGGGGCAAGGCGCGTGCCGAATGGGCGAAGCTGCTCGATCGTGTCCAGGTCAGCGGTGGGACACCCAAGCAGCGCATGCTGTTCTATTCGACGCTGTTCCAGTCCTTCGCCAGCCCGCGGCTGGTCGCGCGGAAAGGCGAGGCCTTCACCGACGGTAACGGCAAGACCCAGACCGCGGGCTACGACCGCTACGGCCCGGTGCCGTTCTGGGATACCGGCCGCAACCAGATCGTGCTGCTCGAGTTGATGGAGCCCGAGGTGGTGCGCGACATCATGCAGTCCGAGCTCGACATGGCACGCGAACGGGGGTTCATGAACACGTCGTTCCATGCCGACAATGCCGTGTTCCTCTATCTCGGCGCGATGCGGCGCGGCATCGCGTTCGACTATGAAGCGGCCTATGCGTTTCTCCGGAAAAACGCGACCGATCCCAAGGGGCCGCGCGACTTCCTTGCCGAATATGACAAGCAGGGCTGGATCTCGGACGAGATCCCCAAGGGCAATCCCAGCCCGCCTTATGCCGGCGGCAAGGCCGGCGTCGCCAAGACGATGGAATATGCCTGGGACGATCATGCGATGGCCGAGATGGCCGAGCGGCTCGGCAAGCGCGCCGACGCGCAGTTGTTCCGCAAGCGCGCGGGCAATTGGCGCAACGTGTTCGATCGCTCGATCGGCTTCGTCCGGGGCCGCACCGCCGACGGCAAGTGGATCAGCCCGTTCGATCCGGCCGAACCCTATTACAACTTCATGATGAAGGAGGCATCGGGCTGGTCGACGCTGTGGCTGGTGCCGCACGACGTCCAGGGGCTGATCGATGCGCTCGGCGGTCGAACCGCATTCAATGCTAAGTTGGACGAATTTTTTACCAAACCGTACAATCCGACCGGCATCTGCCGCGATTGCACGGGGATGATCGGCCAGTACGTCCACGGCAACCAGCCCGACCAGCAGGCGCCGTTCCTGTATGCGTGGAGCGGCCAGCCGTGGAAGACGCAGGAACTCAGCCGTCGCGTTCTCGACGATCTCTATGGCAGCGATGCCAGCGGCTATGGCTATTCGGGAATGGACGACCAGGGTGCCACCTCGTCCTGGTACGCGATGGCCGCACTGGGCTTCTATCCGGTCGATCCGTCGAGCGACGAATATATCATCGCAAGCCCGCTTTTCGATCGCTCGGTGCTCCAGATGGGTAACAACAAGACGCTGGAAATCACCGCCAGGAACAATTCGGCGAAGAACCTCTACATCCAGTCGGCGACGCTCAATGGCCGTGCCTGGACCAAGCCGTGGTTCCGCCATGCCGATATCGCGAACGGCGCCAAGCTGGTGCTGACGATGGGGCCGAAGCCGAGCAATTGGGGCGGCGCTCCCGGCGATGCGCCGCCTTCGATGACGCGACACTAAAGAGGATATTCATGCGCACGATGATCCTAGCCTCGATGCTGGCCTTTCTTCCGGCCAGCGCGGTACTGGCGCAGGAAGCGCCGAAGGGCGACAAGGTCTATACCGGCGCGATCGCCACGCGCTGGGGCAAGGCGGTGACCCCCGAAAATGCCTGGCGCAGCTATCCGCGCCCGCAGCTTCAGCGCGACAAGTGGCAGAATCTCAACGGCCTGTGGGACTATGCGATTACCAGGGCGGGGACGCCCCAGCCCACCAAGATGGACGGCAAGATCCTGGTGCCCTTCGCCGTCGAATCGCGCCTCTCGGGCGTCGCGCGGAAAGTCACGCCCGACGATCGAATCTGGTATCGCCGCACCTTCACCGTGCCGGCCGACTGGGCGGGACAGAACGTTCGGCTCAACTTCGGCGCGGTCGACTACGAGGCGGTGGTCTGGGTCAACGGTTCTCCGGTCGGTGCGCACAAGGGGGGCTCCGACGCATTCGGTTTCGACATCACTGCGGCGCTCAAGCCCGGCAGCAACGAAGTCGTCGTCCAGGTCGCCGATCCGACCAGCGCGGGCAGCCAGCCGCGCGGCAAGCAGATCCTCGAGCCCGAAGGCATCTGGTACACTGCGTCAAGCGGGATCTGGCAGACCGTGTGGATCGAGCCGGTCTCCAAGCTTCACATCGCCGACGTCCGCGCGACGCCCAACATCGATACCGGCAGGATCGAAGTCGATGTCGCGCTGAGCGCCTGGGCGAACGATACCGACGCCGTACGTCTCACCGTCCGCTCGGGCGGCCAGCCGATCGCCTCGACGATCGTCCGCGCCAATCGCCATGCCAGCATCGCGATCCCCAACGCGCATCTCTGGTCGCCCGAGGACCCGTTCCTCTACGATCTCGATGCCGAGTTGGTGACGATCAAGGACCCCTATGCCGGCAAGCCCGAGCGCAACCGCGTCGCCTATGACTCGCGCTTCACCACCGGCGAGAGCGAAGCCTATGCCGGCGCGCAGGTGACCGGCGCGCCGCGCGACACGGTCAAGGCCTATTTCGCGATGCGCAAGATCTCGGTCGGCCCCGGCACGGTGACCGGCCAGCCGATGCTGCTGCTCAACAACAAGCCCTATTTCCACAATGGCACGCTCGACCAGGGCTGGTGGCCCGACGGACTACTGACCCCGCCGTCGGAAGAGGCGATGCGCTACGACCTCGAGTTCCTGAAGAAGGCCGGGTTCAACATGGTCCGGAAACATATCAAGGTCGAGCCGGCGCGCTATTATTACGACACCGATCGCATGGGCATCTTGGTGTGGCAGGACATGCCCTCGGGCGGCGGCGAGGACCAGTTCCTCGCCGGCACAAGCCAGAGCCAGGCGATTTTCTCGTCGGACATGATCAGCGACCAGCAGGCCGAGCTCACCCAGATGATCGGCGAACTGCGTGCCTTCCCCTCGATCGTGATGTGGGTGGTCAACAACGAGGGCTGGGGCCAGTATGATTCCGCCACGCTGACCAAGCTGGTGCGCGGCATGGACCCGAGCCGGCTGGTCAATTCGGACAGCGGCTGGCTGGACGTTGCCGGACGCGATTCCGACGTGTTCGACATCCACACCTATGAGGATGTGCCCAAGGTGCCGACACGCCAAGCCGAGCGCGCGATCGTGATCGGCGAATATGGCGGGGTGGGGCGCCCGATCGACAATCATCTGTGGCGCGCGGGCAAGCGCAACTGGAGCTATCAGGTCGCCAAGGACGCCGACGACTATCTCGCGCGCTACAAGCGCAAGTTCGACGAGATCGTCCGCCAGGCCAGGGTCTATGGCCTCAGCGCCGCGGTCTACACCCAGACCACCGATGTCGAGGGCGAGATCAACGGGCTGCTGACCTATGATCGCGCCGTCGCCAAGGCCCCGGCCGAGGCGTTCGCCGCGATGGCCAAGCCGCTCTGGGAAGAGTCGGCGCCGGCGGTACCGCCGGCCAAGGCACCCTGATCCAACGATAAAAACCCGCCGTTCGGCGACCAAGGTTAACGGGTCGTCGAACGGCGGAAACAAACTGACCCGATCTAATTGACAAATTGATTTTAGTATTCAGAGGATGATCGGGACAGGTGCACGCGCTGCAAGGGGCTCGCGGCATCGACAACAGCCGGAGGCGAGGACGCCACGGCAATGGGAGGAGAGAGAACATGAAGTTCCAGCAGTTCGGAGCCTGGGGTGGGGCTCGCCAGCGGATCGCACGAGATCTGATGCTGTCGGCAAGCGTGTTCGTCGCGCTGAGTGGCGTGGCGCACGCGCAGGATGCTGAGCCGCAGAGCGCGCCGGCAGCGCCGAGCACCGCAGACGGCAATTTCGAGAATGTGCAGGTCGAGGCGCAGGATATCGTCGTCACCGGCTATCGCGGGTCGATCGAGAAGAGCGTCCAGCAGAAGCGCGAGGCCAACGCCTTTATCGACGTGATCACCGCGGAGGATATCGGCAAGTTCCCCGACAAGAACGTCGCCGACGCGCTTCAGCGCGTGCCGGGCGTGGTCATCACCCGCGATGGCGGCGAAGGCTCGCGCGTCAGCATCCGCGGCCTACAGTCCGGCCTTACCCAGACGCTGCTCAACGGCAACTTCCTCGCCGGCGCGGACAGCGGCCAGCCACAGCGCTCGTTCAATTATGTCATGTTGCCGGCGAACTTCATCGCCAGCACCGAAGTCTACAAGTCGTCCGAAGCGCGGCTCGAGGAAGGTGGCGTCGGCGGCACCATCATCCTGAACACGCGGCGCCCGCTCGACGTCGAGGCCAATAGCGGCTTCATCTCGGTCGAAGGCGTCTATGCCGACACCACCAAGAAGTTCGAACCGCAGATCGGCGCGCAGTATTCGTGGAAGAACCAGGACGAGACGCTCGGCCTGCTGGTCGGCGGCGTCTGGCAGAAGCGCTCGAACCGCGAACTGCGCAGCAATGCCGGGCCGTGGCGCTGGTGGAGCGATCGCAACGCGCAGGGCCAGGTGATCACGCCTGCCGTGGACGTCAACGGCAATCCCTATGAGAATAACGACGCGATCTCCTATTGGCCCGGTCAGGGCCAGACGATGCAGAACGGCATGCATTATTCGGGGTACTGGGCGCCGCAGAACGTCTCGGCGGAGGTGTTCGACCAGGATCGCGAGCGTTTGGGCATCCAGGCGACCGCACAGGTCAAGCCGTTCGACGAACTGACGATCACCGCCAATTATTTCCGCTTCCAGTACAGCAGTGATTTCGTCGCGAACCGCGTCTCGATCCCCGAATGGGGCTATGGCCAGTTCTGGAACGGCGTGACGTTCGACAAGAGCAACACGATCTTCCAGTCGGCCAGCTTCGCCCTGCCGGCCGCAGGCACCGGATGTCTGGTCCAGACGCCGACCAACCCGCGCGTCTGCACGATGGAAACACCGTGGCTGACCGGCACCTACAGCCGCGAGAAGCAGGTCTCGAACACCTATGAGGCCGAAGGCAAATTCGAGAGCGGCCACTTTGCCGCGACGCTCAAGATCGGCGAGACGCGCGCCGAGGGCGGCCCCTCGACGCGCTTCTCGGTCGCGATCAAGCCGCGTCTGACCACCCAGAGCGGCGCCGATGTCAACGGCAGCGCGCTGAGTGCCTGGGACATCAGCAGCGGGCGGGTGAATTTCGAGTTCTCGCCCGACGTGCTCGACAATCTCAAAAAGGGCATTGCCGGCGTCGATATCGGGTCGACCGGTTCGGGCTTCGACAACAGCGAGATTTCGCAGCGCTACGTCCAGTTCGACATGACCCGCAGCTTCGACAATAGCTTCCTCAACTCGATCCAGCTCGGCGGCAAGTTCCGCAACCTGCAGATCGAGCGCGAGACCGGGCGCAACGAATGGTATGCCAATGCAGCGACGCTGCAGCGCTATCAGGATACGCCGCAGGGATCGGTCGCGCGGCCCGAGTTCTTCTACGACCAGCCGATGGACAATCTGATCGGCGGGTTCACGACGAACATCATGCCGGGGATCAACTTCGAGCGCTACTACGCCTATCTCAACGAGACTTATGGCGACGCGGTCCGCGTTCCCGAGCCCAACAACCTCTATCGCATCAACGAGAAGGTCTGGGCAGGCTATGCCCAGATCAACTTCGGCAGCGGTGGCTTCCGCGGCAATATCGGCCTGCGCGTCGCGAAGACCGACCAGTCGGGCAACACGTCGGATCGCCTGCAATATCTCGACGACTATTGCGTCAATGGTCCGGGTGGCTCGTTCGACCCCAATCGGCCGGTCGGCGCCGACGGCAACTGCACGGTGCTGCCGCTCAGCCAGCGCGAACGGATTATCAACGTCCGCGTCAACGAGGCCCGCGACTATACCGACTGGCTGCCGAGCTTCAACGCATCGTATGAGCTCACGCCGAACCTGATCGTCCGCGCCGCAGCCGCCAAGGTGGTTTCGCGTCCCGCGCTCTCGGACCTGGGGGGTGCGCGATCGCTGACCTATCGCTCGGCCGCCTATGCGTTCGATCGCAACCAGTTCGGCGAGTTCGAAGGCTGGTCGGGCAGCGGCGGCAATTCGCAGCTCAATCCGTTCTCGGCCTGGCAGTATGACCTCGGCCTGGAATGGTATTTCCAGCGTGGCTCGGTGATCGGCGCGACGCTGTTCCGCAAGGACGTGTCGGACTTCGTGGTGCCGCTGGTGCTCGACGTCACGCGTGAAGTCGCGGGCCAGCAAGTGCTGATACAGCCCTTCTCGACCGTCGCCAACGGGTCGAACGCGCGTTCGCAGGGTGTGGAGGTCTATGCCCAGCACACGCTGCCCTTCGGGCTGGGTGCGCAGGTCAACTTCACCTATAACGACACTTCGGTGGCGGACGTTTCGCTAGACGGAGAGTCGGTGGGCAGTTCGCCGCTGGTCGGCAGCTCTAAGACACAGATCAACGGCTCGATCTTCTACGAGCGTGGGCCGATCCTGCTGCGCGCTTCGTACAACCGCCGCGGCGAAGTAGTCGGTGGGCTGTCCTCGGGGCTCAACGTCTACACCGCGCCCTATGAGCAGGTGGATCTCAACGCCTCGTACGAGATCCGCAAGGGTCTCCTGCTCAGCGCGTCGATCATCAACCTGACCAAGTCGGAAGAGAGCCAGTATCTCGGCAACGACACCAAGGCGCGTTTCACCAACATCAACTATTTCGGCAGGCGGGCATATGTCGGCCTGTCGTTCAACTTCTGACGCGTCACGTTTGACGCGCACCTGATGCCCCCAAGGCAACTAGGAGGTGGCCCGATCCCCCCGGGCCACCTCCACCTTTATGGTTGGTTGCGGGCATCGGTCAGGGCAGATTGGGGGCAGGAGAGTGGGGCGATGAAGACGATGATCCGGACAGGGCTGGCAGCGGCCGCCGCGCTGCTCGTTGCGGGGTCGGCACCCGCGCCGAACCCGATCGTGCCGGGCTGGTATGCCGATCCCGAGATCCACGTCTTCGGCGGGCGCTACTGGATCTACCCGACCTATTCGGATCACGGCGCAGTGCCGGACACGTCACCGGGCTTCACCACGGCGCAGGCCGAATTGCGCAAGCAGAAGATGGTCCGCCCCTCTTACGGCATTCAGACCTTCTTCAACGCCTTTTCCTCACCCGATCTGGTCCATTGGACCAAGCATGGCCATGTCTTCGACGTCAAGGACGCCGCCTGGGCCGCCTTCGCGATCTGGGCGCCCTCGGTGATCGAGGCGAACGGCAAATATTACATGTTCTTCAGTGCGAACGACATCCAGAGCGATGCCGAGACCGGCGGGATCGGCCTAGCGGTGTCGGACAAGCCGGGCGGGCCGTTCAGGGACGCGCTCGGCAAGCCGCTGATCGACAAGTTCCACAACGGCGCGCAGCCAATCGATCCCTTTGCCTTCCGCGACAAGGACGGGCAGGTCTATCTTTATTATGGCGGCTGGCAGCACTGCAACGTCGTCAAGCTGAGCAAGGACTTGAAGTCGATCGTGCCGCACGCGGACGGCTCGACCTTCAAGGAGATCACACACCCCGGCTATGTCGAGGGCTCGTTCATGATCGAGCGCAAGAGCGTCTATTACCTGATGTGGTCCGAGGGCGGCTGGACCGGCCCGGATTACAGCGTCGCGTATGCGATGGGGCCGGGGCCGCTCGGGCCGTTCAAGCCGATGGGCAAGATCCTCCAGCAGGATTTCAAGATCGCGCGCGGCGCTGGGCACCATTCTGTGGTCAACGTGCCGGGCACCGACGAATGGGTGATCGCCTATCATCGCCGTCCGCTCAGCGAAACCAGCGGCGAGCGCCGCCAACTCGCGCTCGACCGCATGGAATTCAACGCCGACGGGACGATCAAGCCGGTGGTGATGACCAACGATGGCGTCGCGCCGCGGCCGATCCGGCGCGCACGATGACCAACTGCAATTCTGGGGGAGACGTATTTTGAAGACCTTTGCTCGATCGCTGCGTATCGGCGTCGCCCTTCTCGCGACCACCGGGCTGTACTTGCCCGGCATCGCCGCGCACGCCCAGTCGGCGCAGAAGGAATGGCTGGTCGATCTCGCCAATCCGCTGATGGGCACCGATTCGAGCTACGAACTGTCCTATGGCAACACATATCCCGCGGTCGCGGTGCCGTGGGGGATGAACTTCTGGACCCCGGTCACCGGCGAGATGGGCAATGGCTGGGGCTATACCTATGACGCCAACAAGATCAGCGGGATCAAGCAGACCCACCAGCCCAGCCCGTGGATGAACGACTATGCCGCGTTCGAGCTGATGGCGATGACTGGCCCGGTCAAGCTCAAGCAGAAGGACCGCGCCTCGTGGTACAGCCACAAGGCCGAGGAGAGCCGGGCGTACAAGTACAAGGTCTATCTCGCCGATTACGACGTGACTGCCGAAGTCGCGCCGACCAGCCGCGCCTCGCAGTTCCGCTTCACCTTCCCCGAAAGCGACGATGCGCACATCCTGCTCGACGCGTACAACAAGGGCTCGATGGTCACCGTCGACAAGGCGCGGCGGCGGATTACCGGCTACGTCCGCAACAATAGCGGAGGCGTGCCGGCCAATTTCCACAACTACTTCGTGCTCGAGTTCGACCGCGACTTCACCGTCAGCCGCACCTGGGACGAGAACTGGCAGCTTCGCGACAATGCCAAGAGCGAAGGCGCGCATGTCGGCGCGGTAGTGAGCTTCAAGACCAGGAAGGGCGAGCAGGTCGGCGTCAAGGTCGCCTCGTCGTTCATCAGCCTCGAGCAGGCCGAGCGCAACCTCGCGCAGGAAGTGGGCCGCGACAGCTTCGACCAGACCGAGGCCAAGGCCAAGGCGATCTGGGAGAAGGAATTCTCGCGGATCAAGGTGAGCGATCCCGATATCGACAATCGCCGCACCTTCTATTCGGCGCTGTACCGCATGCTGCAATTCCCGCGCGCCTTCCATGAGGTCGATGCGCAGGGGCAGACGGTTCACTACAGCCCCTATGACGGCAAGGTGCATCCGGGGCCGCTGTTCACCGACAACGGCTTCTGGGACACGTGGCGCGCGGTCTTCCCCTTCTTCGCGCTGATGTATCCCGAGGTCGACAGCCAGATCATGCAGGGGCTGGTCAACACCTACAAGGAATCGGGCTGGCTCCCCGAATGGGCGAGCCCGGGGCACCGCAACGTGATGATCGGATCGAACTCGGCGATCCTCATCGCCGACGCCTATCTGAACGGCGTGCGTGGCTTCGATGTCGAGACGCTGTACGAGGCGATGGTCAAGAACGCGACGACGTCCGAAGGGCGCCCGCGCGACAATCGGGGCAGGGTGCTCACTGCGGTCGGCCGCGAAGGCGTCGAGCTCTACAACAAGCTCGGCTACGTTCCGTATGACGTCGGCATCAACGAGAGCGCGGCGCGCACGCTCGAATATGCCACCGCCGATTTCGCGATCTCGAAGCTCGCCGCAGCGCTCGGCAAGACCGAGGACGCGCAGAAATACGCGGCACAGGCGCAGAATTACCGGAAGCTGTTCGACAAGCAGTCGGGCTGGATGCGCGGGCGCAACCAGGACGGCAGCTGGTCGACGCCATTCAACCCGCTGAAGTGGGGCGATGCCTTCACCGAGGGCAATTCGCTGCATTACAGCTGGTCGGTGATGCAGGACGTCCAGGGGCTCGCCGACCTGATGGGCGGCGACAAGGCGTTCGTCGATCGGCTGGACTCGATCTTCTCGACCCCGCCTTTGTTCGACGACAGCTATTATGGCCAGACGATCCACGAGATCCGCGAGATGCAGATCGTCAACATGGGCAATTACGCGCACGGCAACCAGCCGATCCAGCACATGATCTATCTCTACGACTGGGCCGGCGCGCCGTGGAAGACGCAGTTCCACGCCCGCAACGTGATGAAGAAGCTCTACTCCTCTGCGCCCGATGGCTATCCGGGCGACGAGGATAATGGCCAGACTTCGGCCTGGTACGTGTTCTCCGCGCTGGGCTTCTATCCGGTCACCCCGGCGGTCGGCGAATATGCGATCGGCAGCCCGCTGTTCCAGAATGTCGAGCTGACCATGCCGGGCGGCAAGAAGTTGACGATCCAGGCGGCCAACAACAGCGCGCAGAATGTCTACATCCAGTCGGTCACCTTCAACGGCAAGAAGCACGATAAGACCTGGCTCACCCGCGAGGCGCTCCAAGGCGGCGGCACGCTGCGCTTCGTGATGGGGCCGACGCCGAACAAGGCATGGGGGGCGAGCAAGTCGGCGGCGCCCTTCTCGATGAGCGCACCGGGAGCGGCCAAATGAACCGTCGTGAAATCATCGCCGGCGCGGGCGGTGTCGCGCTGGCTGCCGGGCTCCCCCGCATGGCGTTCGCGCAGGGACTGGTGAGCAAGCGCCCGCCGGTGGCGGAGCGCCGCTTCACCAGCAAGGCGGTCGAGGCCGAGATCGCGCGGGTAAAGAAGAAGATCGTCGATCCCGAACTCGCCTGGCTGTTCGAGAATTGCTACCCGAACACGCTCGACACCACGGTCACGCTCGGCGAAGTCGACGGCAAGCCCGACACCTTCGTCATCACCGGCGACATCGACGCGATGTGGCTGCGCGACAGCTCCGCGCAGCTCCAGACCTATGTCCACCTGACTCCTAGGGACGCCGATCTCCGCCGGCTGTTCCACGGCGCGATGCAGCGCCAGGCGCGGTGCATCCTGCTCGATCCATTCGCCAACGCCTACACCCGCGATCCGACCGCGAAGTCGAACCTGCCGGCGATCAACGACAAGACCGACATGAAGCCGGGCGTCGCCGAGCGGAAATGGGAAATCGATTCGCTCTGCTACACAATGCGGCTGGCGCATGCGTACTGGACCGCGACGCGGGACAAGGCCCCGTTCGATGCGCTGTGGGGGCAGGCGATGGCGCTCGCGGTGGCGACGCTGCGCGACCAGCAGCGCAAGGACGGCCCCGGCGGCTATCACTTCCAGCGTGTCGATCCCTCGCCGACCGAGACGCTGATGTTCGCAGGCTTCGGCGCGCCGACCAAGAAGGTCGGGTTGATCCATTCGGGCTTCCGCCCCTCGGACGATGCCTGCGTCTTCCCGTTCCTGATCCCGTCGAACCTGTTCGCAGTCTCGGCGCTCAAGATGCTCGCCACGGTGCTGCGCGAGGCGCGCGGCGACACCACTGCGGCGGCCGATGCAGAGGCGCTGTCCGCCGAGGTGCGCCAGGCGCTCGACGCGCACGGCAAGATGCCCGATGGCCAGGGCGGCGAGGTCTGGGCGTTCGAAGTCGACGGCTATGGCAATGCGATTTTCATGGACGACGCCAATGTGCCCAGCCTGTCGGCGCTGCCGCTGCTCGGCTCGGCCGAGCGTAACGATCCGCTGTATCGCCGCACTGCCGCGCTCGCGTGGAGCCCGCGCAACCCGTATTTCTTCAAGGGCAAGATCGCCGAGGGGATCGGCGGGCCGCATATCGGGATGGACATGATCTGGCCGATGTCGCTCATTACGCGGGCCCTCATGAACGACGACGTCGCAGTGGTCGGCAAGTGCCTTGCGACGCTCAAGGCGACGCATGGGGGCACCGGCTTCATGCACGAGAGCTTCCACAAGGACGATCCGACCAAATTCACCCGCAGCTGGTTCGCCTGGGCCAACGGGCTGTTCGGCGACCTGATCCTCGACATCGAGAAGCGCGCGCCGGCGCTGCTCGGCCAGCGCCTCTGACCGGAGCAAGACCGATGATCGCCGCAAATCGTCGCGAGCTGCTCGCAGGGGCGGGGCTGGCAGCGCTCGTCTCGTCGACGCCCGGCCTGGCCCGCGGGCAGCGGGCTCCGGCTGCCACCAAGCCCGACCTCTTCATCGGCACCGGCGGGCACGGCCATACCTTTCCGGGGGCGTCGCTGCCTTTCGGGATGGTCCAGCTGAGCCCCGATACCGACAATGCGCGCTGGGACGCGTGCTCGGGCTATCACCGCACCGACACCTCGATCATGGGCTTCTCGCACACGCACCTCTCCGGCACCGGGATCGGCGACATGCTCGACGTGCTGGTGGTGCCGACGCGCGGCAAGCTCGAGCTCGATCCCGGGAAGCTCGACGATCCCGACACGGGCTATCGCCAGCGCTTCTCCGAGGAACATGCCGAGCCCGGCTATTACCGCGTCAAGCTCGAGTCCGGCGTCCTGGCCGAGCTGACCGTCACCGAGCGGACGGGGCTCCACCGCTATCATTTCCCGGCAGGGCCTGGGCACATCCTGATCGACTTCGCCCACATGATCCTCGACGTGTGGGACAAGGGCACGATCGTCGACCAGGCCTCGCTGTCGATCGACGCGAGTGGCGTGATCACCGGCAGCCGGCGCGTGCATCGCTGGGCCAAGGGGCGCCACATCCACTTCGCGCTCCAGCTCTCGCGCCGCCCGAGCCGTGTCGAATTCTTCGGCGACGGCAACAAGCCTGCCGGCGCCAAGGGCGTCACCGGCAACAAGCTAAAGCTTGCCCTGTTCTTCGACGAGGCCGGTGGCGCGCCGATCCTGGTCAAGACCGGCGTTTCGGCGATCGACGTCGCGGGCGCCAAGACCGCGCTCGCTGCCGAGGCACCCGGCTGGGATTTCGATCGCGCCGCCACCGCCGCGCGCCGCGCATGGGCGAAGGAGCTCGATTGCGTCCGCGTCGAGGGCGGCAGCGCCGACCAGCGCACGATCATGGCGAGCGCGCTCTATCACTGCTTCCTCGCGCCGACGCTCTTCACCGATCGCGACGGCCGCTATGTCGGCATGGACGCCAAGGTCCATCAGGCGCCCGCCGACACGCCGGCGTTCAGCACCTATTCGCTATGGGACACTTATCGCGCGCTGCACCCGCTGCTGACGCTGGTCCAGCCCGAGCGCGCGGCGATGTTCACCCGCGACCTGATCCGCCAAACCCAGCAGAGCCCCTGTGGCCCGCCGGTCTGGCAGCTCCAGGGGATCGAGACCGGCTGCATGATCGGCTGGCATTCGGTCTCGGTGCTCGCCGAGGCGAAGGCCAAGGGCATACAGGCGGATTATGCCGCGGCCTGGCCCAATATCCGCCGCCGTGCCTTCGATCGCACCTTCAAGGACAGCGACGGCTCGCTAGGCCGCGGATATTATTACGACCTGAACTACATCCCTGCCGACAAGATCTGGGAATCGGTCAGCCGTACCCAGGAATATGCCTATGACGATTGGGCGATGGCGGTGCTCGCCGATGCTGCCGGGGCGAAGGATGACGCCGCGAAGCTGCGTGAACGTAGCCGCAATTATCGCAACGTCCTCGATCCCAAGACGCGCTTCGCCAAGCCCAAATTCTCGGACGGCAGCTGGTGGGCGAACTACGACCCAATCCAGATCGGCCATGACGTCAAGAAGCACCGCGATTATACCGAGGCGAATGGCTGGCAGGCGACCTTCCTCAACCAGCACGACGTCTATGGCCTGATCGAGCATTTCGGCGGCGACGCGGCGTTCGAGAAGCAACTCGACGCGCTGTTCAACGCGCCCTCGACGCTGCCCGAGAACGCGCCGCCTGACATTTCAGGGCTCGTCGGCCAGTACGCGCACGGCAACGAGCCCAACCACCACGTGGCCTATCTCTACGCTTATGCCGGCGCGCCCGCCAAGACCCAGGCGATGATCCGCCGGCTGTGCACCGAAATGTACAAGGCCGATCCCGACGGCGAGATCGGCAACGACGATTGCGGCCAGATGAGTGCGTGGTTCGTGCTGAGCGCGCTCGGTTTCTATCCGGTCGATCCGGTGAGCGCGGTGTACGTGCTGGGATCGCCGCTGTTCGACAAGGCCGAGGTGCGGCTGGGGCAGGGGCGGACGCTTCGCGTGATCGCCCGCGGCAATGCCGCCGACGCGCCCTATGTCCAGTCGGTGCGCTGGAACGGCAAGCCCTGGACGAAGAACTGGATCGACCATGCCGATCTGGTGAAGGGCGGCGAGCTGGAGTTCGTGATGGGCAACACGCCTTCGCGTTTCGGCACCGCCAAGGCGGACCGGCCGCCGTCGTTCGGGCGCGGGGCCGCTTAGAACCAGCGTCCTCCGGCGAAGGCTGGAGCGCTGGGTAGCTAAGGTCGGCGCCTCCCAACGCTCCGGCCTTCGCCGGAGCACATCGGTCAGGCCGAAGCCTTCCACAGAGCCGCCTGTTTGGGCAGCAGGAAGTGGCTGAACGGCAGGATCGCTGCGCCCACGGCGGGCGCATCCTCGGACAGCGCGGCACGGATGACCGGCGCGACCGTCGGCAACACCCCGGCGCGCTCCTGCATCAGCTCGTTGGCGCGTTCGGCCAGCCGCTCGAGCAATGCAGTCGGCAGCCGGCCACCGATGAGCACCGCCGCCGGGTTGATCAGGCAGTTGATCGCGTCGAGCGGGACGGTAAGCTGGCGTGCCGCATCCTCGATCCATGCGGCGACGCAGGCGTTGGTCGCGTCGTTTGCGTCGGCGGCGCCCATCACGTCGGCGAGCTTGCATCCGTTGCTCTCGAGATGGCGCGCCAGCCCCGACAGCGAGACCATCCGCTGGACCTCTTCGCCCGATGCCGCGCGCATGAAGCCGAGCTCGCCGCTGCGCCCGTCGGCGCCGCGCAGATACGAGCCGTCGACCACCAGCCCGCCGCCGAGCCCCGACGAGATCAGTACATAGAAGAAGCTGTTGTTGGTATGGCCGAGCCCGAGCTGCATCTCGCCCATCGCCGCGGCGGCGGCGTCGTTCTCGACGAACACCGGCAGGTCGAGCGGTTCGCGGAACAGCGCGGCCATGTTGGTCTTGTCCCACGCTGCATAGTCGGCGGGGCGGCCGGGCAACTCGACGCGCCCGAGATCGTCGGGCACCGCGACGCCGATCCCTACCACCTTGGCGACATCGACTCCCGCTTTCCGGAGCATGTTCTTGATCGATTTCCGGTAGAGCGCGCGAACCTGGTCGGGCAGCGCGAAATCGACTTCCTCGGAGACGCGGGTAAGCGTTTCGCCCGAGAAATCGACCAGCACCAACGTGATATGATCGCGGTCGATATTGACGCCGATCGAATAGCACGCGTCGGGGCGGACGACGAGCTTGGTCGGCGGCTGGCCGCGCCCCCCGCGGCGCTGCCCGGCCTCGTCGATCAGGCCGTCCTGGAACAGCCGCTTGGTGATGTTGGCGATCGCCGGGCCGGTCAGCCCGGTGATTCCGGCGAGCTCGACGCGGGTGAGCGGGCCGAGCACGCGGATCGCGTGGAGCGTCACGCGCTGGTTGTGATCGGCAGCGCGCTCAAGGTTGGTGCCCGATAGCCGCGGGCGCGTGCGGGTGGTGGCCGTCATGCGTCGGCGCTATCCATCTTGTGCAAGCCTGTCATCCTTGACCCTCGACTGTCCGTTCCATCGTCTCCAGCGCCACCCCGCGCGTTTCGGGGAAATAGCGCCAGATCACACCAGCCTGCACCAGCATCGCGCCCGCGAATAGCCAGAATGGCAATGCCTGGGTATATTGTGCCACCACAGGAAAGCCGAATGCGATCAGCGCATTCACGCCCCAATGCGTCGCGCTGCCCAGCGACTGGCCCCGCGCGCGCACCGCGGTGGGGAAGATCTCGGAGAGATACACCCAGATCACCGCGCCCTGCGAGATCGCGAAGAACAGGATGAACCCGATCAGCGCGGGCAGCAGCAGCGTCTGGCCCTGACCGGTCGAGTAGATCAGCGCCACCGCGGCGAGCGCCACCGCGGTGCCGAGCGCACCGACCAGCAGCAGCGGCTTGCGTCCGACCCGGTCGATCACCGCCATACCCAGGATCGTCGCGAACAGGTTCGCCACGCCGATCGCCACGGCCTGGAGATCGGCCGAGACGCTGTCGAACCCCGCCGCGGCGAAGATGTCGCCGAGATAATAGAGGATCGCATTGATCCCTGAGAGCTGGTTGAACATCGCCAGCGCGATCGCGAGCAGGATCGGCTTGCGGTGGAGTCGCCAGCTGAGCCGATCGTCGCCCGGCGCCGTCGCGCCCCGGGCGAATTGCGGGAGCAGCACATCGGGATCTCCCATCGAGAGCGTGCCGATCGCCTGCCGTGCCTCGTCGGTGCGGCCACGATGCGCAAGCCAGCGCGGGCTGTGCGGAATGCGCAGCAGCAGCGCGAGGAAGATCAGCGCGGGCACCGCCGCGACGCCGAGCTTGATCCGCCATGCCAGGTCGCCCTCGATCGCCTGCGCGATCCGGAAATTGCTGACGTAGGCGGCGAGGATGCCGATCACGATGCTAAGCTGGAAGAAGCCGACGAGCATGCCGCGCCGCGCGGGCGGGCTCACTTCGGTGATATAGACCGGCGCGAGCACTGAAGAACCGCCGATCGCGAGCCCGCCTAGGAAGCGGAACGCGACGAGCATCGCCAGCCCGCCGCTGAACGCCGATCCCACGGCCGAGACGATATAGGCGATCGCGATCCAGACCAGCACGGTCCGGCTGCCATGCCGGTCGCCGGGCCCGCCCGCGCCGAGCGCGCCGACAAGCGTTCCGACCAGAGCCGCGGAGACTGCGGCGCCCAGTTGCGCCGGCGAAAGTTCGAACGTCCCGCGCAATGCGTCGGTCACCCCGGCGATCACCGCGGTATCGAATCCGAACAGCAGCCCAGCCAGGCTGGCGGCGATAATCGCCGAGGGGTTCAGCTTGTTGCCTGCTGCACTCATCGCTTTCCTCTCCCCGACCGTTGTTCGGCCATTGAATTATGAAATTTGGATTATTAATGCGGTGACAGGGCTGCGCAAGCCCAGGGATTCACAGGCGGACAATAGCCGCGAAAGGGAGGGGTATGTCGAACGCATCGTCGTCGTCCGAGGCAGTGGACGTATCGGACGGCGCTGCGGCCGGCGCATTGCCCTATGCGGGGGTCGAACTGGGTGGCACCAAATGCGTCTGCACGCTGGCGTTCGGACCCGATCGGGTGTTGGACCAGCGCACCGTGCCGACCACCAGCCCGGACGAGACATTGCCCGCTTTGCTTGCGATCCTGCACGATTGGGATGCGAAGGGCGGTTTTGCGGCACTCGGCATCGCCTCGTTCGGGCCGATCGATCTCGATCCGCGGTCGACCGATTATGGCCAGATTCTCGCGACCAACAAGCCGCGCTGGCCGGGCACCGACGTGCTCGGAACGCTATCGGCGCCGTTCAGCGTGCCGGTGGGGCTCGATACCGACGTCAACGGCGCGGCACTGGCCGAGATCGCCTGGGGCAGCGGGCAGGGGATGGAAGACTTCGCCTATGTGACGATCGGCACCGGCATCGGCGTCGGCCTCATCGTCCACGGCCAGCCGACCCGTGGCTTCGCGCACAGCGAATGGGGCCATATGCGCGTGCCCCGGCTCGCCTCCGACGATCATCCCAGCGTCTGCAACTTCCACGACGATTGCGTCGAGGGACTCGCTTCGGGCTCGGCGCTGGTGTCCCGGCTTGCCGGGCGCGGGGTGAGCGAGCTTGCCGAGAACGATCCGGTGTGGGAGCCGATCGTCAAATATATCGCGGCGATGGCGCACGCTCTGGTGTGCGGCGCCGCGCCGCGCCGAATCGCGATCGGCGGCGGCGTGCTCACGGCCCAGCCGCATCTGCTCGCGCGGATCGAAGACGCGCTCGCAAAGAGTCTCAACGGCTATATGCAACTCCCCGAGGGCGAGCAGTATGTCTGCCGGCCGGCGCTAGACGGCATGGCGGGGCCGCTCGGCTCGATCGCGTTGGCCATCGCGGCTGGCAAAGCCGGCTGAGCCGTGCAACCAAGCACAACAAATGCGGGCGGCAACAGCCCGCGAGACCAGGAAGGATAAGCCCTTGGCGCGTTCGAGCTCGACGAGCACCACGCTGGCATTCGCCGCCGTCACCACCTTGTTCTTCGCCTGGGGGTTCATCACTTCGCTGATCGATCCGCTGGTCGCATCGGTGAAGGGCATCTTCACGCTGACCAATTTTCAGGCGCAGGCCGCCGCCTCGGCCTTCTTCGCGGCCTATGGCCTGGTCTCGTTCCCGGCCGCGGCACTGCTCTCGCGTGCCAAGTCGATCCCGACGATCCTGATTGCGTTGGGGCTGATGATCGCCGGCTGCCTGGTGATGCTCGCTGCGGCCAATCTCGCGGTGTTCACCCTGGTGCTGCTCGGCTTGTTCATCCTCGCCAGTGGGATCACCATCCTGCAGGTTGCTGCCAACCCGCTCGCCGCAGCGCTCGGCGATCCGCGCTACAGCCACCTCCGGCTGACGCTCAGCCAGACCTTCAATTCGTTCGGCACCTTCCTCGGCCCGTTGCTCGGTGCCCACCTGTTCCTCAAGGGCGTCGAAGTGAAGAAAGGCGAAGTGATCACCGATGCGGTGCGCGCGCAGGCGCTTGCCGGGATTGACTCGGCCTATCTGTGGATCTGCGGGCTGATCGCCGCGCTCGCGCTGTTCTTCTGGCTCAGCCGCCGGATCGTCACTTCGGCCGCGCCGCCGGTCGCCTCGACCGCGGGGCTGTTCTCGGCGCTCAACTCGCGCTGGGCGCTGTTCGGCGGGCTGGCGATCTTCCTTTATGTCGGCGCCGAAGTCGCGATCGGAACCCAGATGGCGCTGCTGCTCAACGACAATAGCGTGTGGGGCCGCTCGGACGCGGCGTTCGGCGTGCCGGTGCTCGGCTATCTGATGGGCAGCGACGGTGTCCCCGGCGTGTCGCTCCAGGAAGCCGGCAAGGCCGTCGCGCTCTACTGGCTTGGCGCGATGGTCGGCCGCGCGATCGGCTCGGCGCTGCTCGTCCGCGTCCGCGCGCATCTGCTGCTCGCGCTATTCACGGCGATCGCCTCGGCGATGTGCCTCTATGTCTTCGCCGTCGGTGGGGTGACCGCAGGCTTCGTCGCACTGTCGATCGGCCTGTTCAACTCGATTATGTTCCCGGTGATCTTCACCCTCACGCTCGAACGCTCCACCGGCACGGTCGAATCTACCTCAGGACTGCTCTGCACGGCGATCGTTGGCGGCGCACTGCTGCCCCTCCTAGTCGGCGCATTGTCCGACGCCAATGGCTATGCCTTTGCGCTGATCGTGCCGGCGGCGTGCTATGCGGCGCTGTGCGTGTTCGCTTTCCTCGCAGGCCGCGCACCGATCCTCCGCCGTGAGGCGCAGGGCGTATCGCTACACTGAGGTACGCCACCCCCATCCGTTCGTTTCGAGCGAAGTCGAGAAACGGCCACCAGTACCCAGATCCGTTTCTCGACTACGCTCGAAACGAACGGTGGGATGGTGAAGCAGCGGTTAGCTGCCCAGCAGCAACCGCGCCTGGGTGCCCCAGCCGCCGATGAACAGGTCGGCGATCCCGTCGCCGTCGACGTCGCCGACCGCCATGCTCCAGCTCCGGCCCTGGGTGACGGTCGGGATCGTCGCCGCGGTGAGGTCGCGGAACCTCCCCTTGCCGTCATTGGCATAGGCGCGGACCTGCATCGGCTTGAACCCGGGCACGTCGATCGCGCCGGCGATGATGTCGGGGTGCCCGTCGCGGTTGAAGTCGACCACCGCGCCGCCCCAGCTCGAGAAGCGGTTGGCGGGCAGCCGTGCCGCAGTCTCGTCGACGAAGCGGCCCTTGGCGTCCTGCATCAGCAGCCGCGCCTGCGGATCCTTCTCCCATTTGCCGGCATTGCTCGTCAGGTTGAGCAGCAGGATATCGAGCCGCTTGTCGCCATTGGCGTCGAAGATATGGACTTCGCGTGTCTCGAGCGGCGTGAGCTGGTCGAGGCGGTCCGAGGCGTCGGTGAAACGGCCCTTGCCATCGTTGAGGAAGAGGCGGGTAGGGGGCGCCTCAGTCGCGACGACCATGTCGAGATCGCCATCGCCGTCGAGATCGGCAAGCGCGACGCCCTGCGCCTTGTTGGCGATCTCGGGCAGGTGACTGTTGGAAGCATCAACGAACCAGCCGGGGCGCTTGGGATCGTTCAGCCACAGGAAGTTGCGCCCGCCGTCCTCGTCCTTGACGCCGCTGATCCCCGAATTGCCGACGACGATGTCGGGCAGCCCGTCGCCGTTGACATCGCCCACCGCGAGTCCGTTACCGACGCTCATTTTCGGCAGCCGGTCGCTCGCGTCGATGAAGCTGCCGTCGCCGCGGCCGAGAAACAGCTGGTGCGTGCGATCGTCCTCGGCGACGAACACCAGATCGATATGGCCGTCGCGGTTGAAATCGGCAGCGCGGACATGCTCGGCATCGTGCGCGCGCGTGCCTAGCGCGCCCTCGCGCCAAGTGAAGCGCCCCTTTCCGTCGTTGATATACAGCCGGTTGGGCGCACCTTCGACGGCCAGCGCCGCATCGAGATCGCCGTCGCCGTCTACGTCGACCAGCGCGATATCGAGCGCATGGAGTTCGGGCGCCTGCGGGACATGCGTGGCGGTGACGTCGAGGAACCGGGTCTGCGTCGCCGGGGCTTCCGGCGTCTGCGCGTGGCAGGCGCTCGCACTCAGCAGCGCGAGCGCCCATGCCAGCGGGCGGCGGTGCCTGGGGTCATTTGTACGTGAACCCATTCCCGCCGCTCCCTTGTGGCTTAGATCGCCCCTGCCTTCATCTGCTTGACCGCATAGTCGGTCGCGCGCGCAGTGAGCGCCATGAAGGTCAGCGACGGATTGACGCACGAGACCGACGCCATCTGCGCACCATCGGTGACGAACAGGTTCGCTGCGTCGTGCGCCTGGCTCCACTTGTTGAGCACCGACTGGCGCGGATCGGCGCCCATGCGCGCGCCGCCCATCTCATGGATCGCGTCGCCGGGGACGTGCTCGCGCCGCTCGCTGGTGACGTTGGTGAGCCCCGCCGCCCGCAGCATCTTCTCGCCCTCGGTCCGCGCGTCGCTCATCATCTTGAGCTCGTTGTCGCGGAAGGTGACGTCGAAGCGCATCAGCGGGATGCCGAAGCGGTCCACCTTGTCGGGGTGGAGGCTGACATGATTGTCCTCATAGGGCAGGCACTCGCCGAATGCGCCCATGCCGAACTTCCACCCGCCATAGCCGCGCATGCCTTGCTTCATCGATGCGCCGAAGCCCTTCGGCGGCAGCGGATCGCGCCGCGCGCCGCCCTGATAGCCATAGCCGCGCTTGAAGCCGACACCCTCTTCGCCGCCGATATTGCGGAAGCGCGGGATGTAGACCCCGCCGGGGCGGCGGCCATATTCGATGAAGTCGGTCATGCCGGGAATGTCGCCCGAGATACCGACGCGGAAGATGTGATCCATCACATATTTGCCCAGCGTGCCGCTGGTATCGAAATGGCTCTTGCCACTGCCCGGGATCCGCGAATTCATCAGGATCTGGGTCGATGCCATCGCCGAGGCGCAGAGGAACACCATCCGCGCCGGGATCACTTCGGCCTGCCTGGTCTTGGTATTGACCACGCGAACGCCGGTGACCTTCTTGGTCTTGGGATCATATTCGAGGTTCGAGACCACCGAGTCCGGACGCAGCGTCAGCCGGCCGGTGGCGCGCGCCGCGGGCAGGGTGACCGCCTGGGTCGAGAAATAGGCGCCGAACGAGCAGCCGCGCCCGCATTGGTTGCGGAACTGGCACTTGCTGCGGCCCTGGGCCTCCTTGTCCTCGGTCATGTTCGAGAGGCGGGTGTTGATCAGCTTGCGTCCGGGCATGGACGATTCGAGCCGCTCTTTCACCCACTTCTCGGCAATGTTCATCTGCATCGGCGGCTGGAACTGGCTGTCGGGCAAATGGGGCAGGTTCTCGCGCGAGCCCGAGACGCCGATATACTTCTCGACATAGTCGTACCACGGCGCAATGTCGTCGTAGCGGATCGGCCAGTCGATCGCGATATTCTCGCGCTTGTTGGCCGCGAAATCGTCTTCGCCCCAGCGGAAGCTCCACCGTCCCCAGATCAGCGACTTGCCGCCAACCGCCGCAGGGCGGATCCAGTAGAACTTGTCGCCCTCGTCATAGGCATAGGGATTCAACCGGTCGTTATTATAGTATTTCTGGTTGGCTGGTGAGACGTAGCCGTGCTTGGCGATGAAATAATCGCTTTCGACCAGTGCCTTGGGCATCATGTCGCGCGCGGGGATCTCATATGCCGGCTTGCCGTCATAATCGTAATCCTCGCCATGCTCGACCATCACGCCACGGTCTAGCATCAGGACCTTGAGGCCCTTTTCGGTGAGTTCCTTTGCCGCCCATCCGCCGCTCACTCCGGAGCCGATGACGATCGCATCGAATTTTTCGGCCATTTGCCTGGTTCCTCGAGTTAGGCGACGAGCCGACGCAGCGTGGTGAAGCTGGTCTGGATGTCGGGGAGATAGGGGGCGGGGGACTGGTCGTTCTCGACATAGAAATGCTTGACGCCCGCAGTGCGATTGAGCGTGAAGATGTCCGCGAAGTCGATCGTCCCCTTGCCGACGCTGGTCATCTTGCCGTCGGCGGTGCGATCCTTGACGTGATAGGCATAGATGCGGCCCGCGTTGCGCCGGATGATCGCCTTGACGTCTTCGCCCGCGGCGACTGCCCAGAACAGGTCGAGCTCGAGCTTGACCAGCGCGGGATCGGTGTCCGCCACCAGCCGGTCGAACAGGCTGCGGCCCTCGGGCTTCACCGTGAACTCGAAATCATGGTTGTGATAGGCGAAGCCGAGGCCCAACGCCTTGAGCCGTTCGGCCCAGCGGCTGAAATTGGCGACCGCCGTCTTCCAGCCCTCGGCGGTGCGCTGCGCCTCTCCCATCCAGGGAAGGATCACCGTGTCGGCGCCCAGCGTCTTGGCCATCTTGACCTGGCCGTCGAAATCGCCGGCGAGCGCGTCATAGCCGATGTGCAGCGACGGCGATTTGAGCCCCAGCTTGTCCATCGTCTTGCGCAGCTCGACATGGTCGAGCTTGTCATAGCCGCCGCCACCGAACTCGACTTCGCGATAGCCGATGCCGGCGATCTTCGCGAGCGTGCCCGCCGGATCCTTCGAGAACAGCTCGCGCACCGTGTAGAGCTGTATGCCTATCGGCTTCCGCCCCTTCGCGCCCGCCAGCGCAGGGCCGGCGGCGAGCGTCGTTGCGAGCGCGGCGCCGCCCGCCATCCATTGCCGTCGGTTGATCATCATGACGAATAGACCTTGTTGACCTGGGAGAAGGGGAAGGCGCCGTCGTAGCGACCTGGAACGGGAAGATATTCGCGCTCCTGGGTGATGCCGACTTCGGAAGTGAAATAGCCGGTGACGACGAGCTGGCGGAATTTCTCGAAGAAGTCCGCGCCGCCGGGCAGCTTGTCTTCCATCGCCAGCGTGAGCAGTGCGTCGTGCTGCGCCGGCGTCGCCTTGGAGCCGACGACCTTGTAGTCGGCCTGCGCCCGCGCGCCGATCGTGTCGAGCCCGGCGAGGATCGGCTTGCGATCGTTCGGGCTGGCCCAGTCGGCGAGCAGCTTTTCGATGAAGCCGGGGACGCCTGCGGTGATCGCGCCGGGCGTGTCGGTGGTCGGCATCACGCGCTCGCTCAGCGCAGTCATCAGCGCACGCTGCTCGGCGTTGAACACCGGCGCGCTGGGCGGACCGTCGCTGATCGGTACGACCTGCTGCCCGGCCGCGCGGGCGATCGGGGCGAACAGGCTGGCGCCGAACATCGTGACGATGCCGGCAAGGGCGTCTCTGCGATCGATTGTAATCATTTCACGTCACCTTCGAAGTCGTAGCTCGCTGCCGCTTCCGACAGCGGGCGTACCCAGATGTTGCGGAAAGAGACCGGCGAATTATGGTCCTGGAGCTGGATCGGCGCTGCATCCGCATGCGCCTCGTATTTGGCAACCTTCCGCCAGATCGTCGTGCCCAGCCAGGGCTGGCGATTTTGCACCAGCACGCCGTTGAGGAAGGCAGTGACGTAGGCAGGGCGCAGCAGCTTGCCGTCTGGGCCGAAATGCGGGCGCTCGAACACCACGTCGTAGCTCTGCCATTCGCCCGGCTTGCGTGACGCGTTCACCAGCGGCGGCTTCCAGGCGTAGATCGCGCCAACCGTGCCGTCGGCATAGGTCGGGTTCTGATAGCCGTCGAGGATCTGGATCTCGTAGCGCTGCATGAACCAGATGCCGCTGTTGCCGCGATCCTGCGAGGTCTTGGTCGGCGGATTGGGCGAGCGGAATTCGAGGTGGAGCTGGACGTTGCCGAAGCTTTGCTTGCTCACCAGCGCGTTCTCGCTGCCGCCGCCCGCGCGCGGCACCGATGTGGCGGCACCGTCTTTGATCGTCCACGGCGTCGTCTGCGCCTGCCATTTGTCGAGCGATTTGCCGTCGAATAACACGACCGCATCCGAAGGTGCGCCGCCCGGCACCGATGCGGGAGTCACGACGCTGGGGTAGGGGCGGTCGGCGTCGTGGACCAGCCATTTGCCACCCGGCAAGGTGGGCGTGTCCTTGAAGCCGGGCTTGTCCTGCGCGGCGGCAGGGCTCCCCGCTGTTACCGCTACCGCAGCCGCGGCAGCCCATGCGATGCGCTTCACTGCTTCCTCCCTCATGCCGCGTCGATTTCGCGATAGGCGGCGATCAGCCGTTCCTCGCCCGCACGTCCGTCGATCGAATTGCCATGTTCCATGCCGATGACGCCAGCAAACTTCTTCGCGCGCAGCCAGCGGACCACGTTGCGATAGTTGATCTCGCCGGTCCCCGGTTCCTTGCGGCCGGGATTGTCGCCGAACTGGATATAGCCGATCTCGTCCCAGCAGCTTTGCAGCGTGTTGATAAGGTTCCCCGCCTGGATCTGCTCGTGATACAGGTCGGCGAGCACCTTCACCGCCGGGCTGTTCGCGCCCTTGGCAACCGCAAAGCCTTGCGGGATCGTCTGCATGAACACGCCGGGATGGTTCACCAGCGTATTGAGCGGCTCCATCACCATCACCAGCCCATGCGGCTGGACGATATCGGCGGCGCGACGCATCGTGTCGATGATCCGCCCGGTCTGGATCTCGACCGGCAGCTTGCGGTCGAGAAAGCCGGTGACCACCGTCATCCACTTGGCGTCGAGCCGCTTGGCGACGTCGATCGAGGCGCGGATGTCGGCCAGGAACGCCTGGCGATCGCCATCGTCGTTTCCGCCCAGTACCGGACGGAAATCGACCCATTTGGGCATACTTGCGACGAAAACGCCCATTTTCATGCCGCGCTGCTGCAGCGCCTTCGCCATTGCGGTCTGCTCGGCAATGCTGCGACCTGCCGCCTCATTGTCTTCCCAGGCAGTGAAGCCCTGGTCGGCGGCATAGGCGATCTGCTCGATCCGGTTGCCGCGGCTCTTGAAACTCCCTTCGTGGGGGGCGAATCCCAATGAGAACCGCGCGGCGTTCTGCACCGGCGCAGCCCGCCCCGTCGTCGCCGCACCGGCGGTGGCAAAGCCGGCAGCCAATGCGGATCGCCGCGTGAATTTCACGCCGCTTCGCCTGCCAGTTGCGCGCGCGACTTTCCGCGCTCGCGCAGCCAGATGAACCCGAACACCACCAGCAGCACCACCGGCAGGATCGCGAGCCTCTGGAACGACACCGACGCCGCGGCGTCCTCGACTGCCAGCTTGGCGGCACCGGTCAGCGCCGCGAAGGCCTCGGGGCCGCCGGCGAACTCGATCTTTGCCTGGTCGAACATCCCGCCCAGCAGCGGCAGCACAAAGAAGCTGGCGAGCGCCCCCGCCGATCCAACCAGCCCGAGCGCCCACGACCCGCCGCGCGGATACCGCTCGGCAACCGAGGCGAGCATCGTCGGCCACATAACGCAGACACCGAGGCCCCATATGGTAGCAGCCAGTACCGCAGTTACCGGCGTCTGCGCCTGTGCGAGCATGAACAGCCCGATCCCGGCGAGCAGGCTCGAGACCCAGAGCAGCCCCGGATTGGAGATCTTGTTGGCCAGTCGGCCCGCGAAATGGCGGAACACGAACATCAGCGCGTTGACGTACACCAGCAGCAGGATGCCGCGCATGCCGACGCGGTTGGTCAGGGCAACGTCGATCCATTGGCCAGGCGCGAGCTCCGACGCGGCGGTCAGGAACATCGCGCCGAACCAGATGAAGAAGCTCGGCCGGCGGAACACTTCGCTCACCATCTCGCCGAAGCTGACGCCGCTCTCGGCGCGCAATGCGGGCGGGAAGGTGGTTGTGGCGGCGAGCACTACGGTCGCGATTGCCGGCACCAGCACCAGCGCCATGATGCCCTGCCAGGGCAAGGTCGCCGAGAAGAAGAAGCCGATCAGACCGCCGACGATGATCCCGCCGGGGAACCAGGCGTGGAGCACGTTGAGCCGGTGCGTCGTGTCTTCGGGATAGAGTTGCGCGGTCAGCGGATTGATCGTCGCCTCGGTCAGCCCCCAGCCGATGCCGCTGAGCAGCATGCCGAGCCACACCAGGGTATAGATGGTCATCCCGGTAGCGAGGTGGCCGGCGAAGACGATCAGTAGAGGGCCGAAAATGAAGCAGAAGCCGGCGCCGAGCAAGCAGCGCTTCATCCCGATCTGGTCGAGAAACGCACTGGCGACGAACACGGTGATCGAAAAGCTGAGAAACGCTGCGCCGAGCGCGGCAGCCAGCAGTTCGCCGGCCTGGAGCGAGTTGATCGGATCGATCCATTCGCTCTTGAGCCCGGAGGCGATCGCGCCGCGGATCGCCAGGCTCGACGCCGCAGTGAACAGCGCGAGCACGCCCAACCAGAACAATCGCGACCGGTTTATCGTTCTCTCGGCCATCGCTTCCCTCCCCATATTCTTTCTTGCAGGCTTCGACCGTCAGGTCAGCCCGAGCAGCTTGCGGTTGAGCCCCGGATCGCTGCCGCCGGCGAAATCGTCGAATGCCTTGTCGGCCTTGCGGATCATGTGCGCTTCGATGAACGGGGCGCCTTCGCGCGCACCATCTTCGGGATGCTTGAGGCAGCATTCCCATTCGAGCACTGCCCAGCCTTCGTAGCCGTACTGCGTCAGCTTGGAGAAGATTCCGCCGAAATCGACCTGGCCGTCGCCGAGAGACCGGAAGCGGCCGGGACGGTCAACCCAGTCCTGGAATCCGCCATAGACGCCTGAGCGCCCGGTCGGGTTGAGCTCGGCGTCCTTGACGTGGAACATCCGAATCCGCTCGTGATAGATGTCGATGAACGACAGATAGTCGAGCGCCTGCAGCACATAGTGGCTCGGATCGTAGAGGATGTTCGCGCGCGGATGATTGTCTACGCCCGCGAGGAACCGCTCGAAGGTCACTCCGTCGTGCAGATCCTCGCCGGGATGGATTTCATAGGCCAAATCGACGCCCTGCTCCTCGAACGCATCGAGGATCGGCCGCCAGCGCTTCGCCAGCTCGCCGAACGCTTCCTCGACAAGCCCCGCGGGGCGCTGCGGCCAAGGGTAGAGATAGGGCCAGGCGAGCGCGCCCGAGAAGGTGGCATGCGCCTTGAGCCCCAGCCGCCGGCTCGCCTTGGCGGCGAGATGCAGCTGCTCGACTGCCCATTTCTGGCGCTCGTCGGGCTTGCCCTTGACTGCATCCGGCGCGAACGCGTCGAACGCGACATCATATGCTGGGTGTACCGCGACGAGTTGACCCTGAAGATGTGTCGAGAGCTCGGTGATCTCGACGCCAGCCTCGCGGCAGGTGCCGGCAAGCTCGTCGCAATAATCCTGGCTCTCGGCCGCCTGTTTCAGGTCGATGCAGCGGCTGTCCCAGGTCGGAATCTGAACCCCGACATAGCCCGCATCGGCCATCCAGCGCGCCGCCGAGGGCAGCGTGTCGAATGGCGCGGCGTCACTCATGAATTGCGCGAGGAAAACCGCCGGACCCTTCATGCCACCGCTCCCTTGCGATCCACGCTCACTTCGAGGTTTCGGCCTTGAGATAGGCGATCAGCGCGGCGCGCTTGGCGGGATCGGTGACCTTGATCACCATCCGCGTGCCGGGCACCATCTGGCTCGGCGCGGCAAGATATTTGTCCAGCGTCTGCGCGTTCCAGGTGATGTTCGATTTTTTGAGCGCCGGGCTGTAGTTGAACCCCGCGACCGAACCCGCCTTGCGGCCGAACAATCCGTTGAGATTGGGACCCAACCCGCTACGCGCACCTGCCGGTAGCGTATGGCAGGCCCGGCATGCGGCGAACGCTTGCGCGCCCGCATTCTGCGGCGGCTCGGCTGCGCGGAGCGGCAACGTTGTCAATCCAACTACGCAAAGTGTTGCTGCAACTGGCAGCATCACGAACAGAGATTTCATTATCCTCTCCGGTCTGGCAACGATCGGTACGACGCCATGTAAGCGGTTGCCGATGCGACGCGCAACCATTTACCAGATAAAATCGACATGAGGAGCGCCAATGCATACGAATACCCAGCCGAGATTACGCTACGGAATGGTCGGCGGCGGCGAGGGCGCATTCATCGGTGCGGTGCACCGCATGGCGGCCGCGCTCGACGGCGAATTCGAGCTGGTCTGCGGTGCGTTCAGCAGCGATGCCGCGCGCAACCAGCGTAGCGCTGCAGGGCTTGGGCTCCCGTCCACCCGCGCGTACCCCGATCTCGAAGCGATGCTGGCGGGCGAGGCGGCGCTGCCCGAGAGCGAGCGGATGCAGGCACTGGCGATCGTCACGCCCAACCATCTCCACGCCCCTGCGGCGATCGCCGCGCTCGACGCCGGCTTCCACGTCATGTCCGAAAAGCCGATGGCGCTGAACCTCGAGGAAGCATTGGCGATCGAGGCGGCGGTGGCGCGCAGCAGCAGGCTCTATGGCCTGACCTTCACCTATAGCGGCTATCCGCTTGTCGAGGAGGCGCGGGCGCGCGTCGCGCGCGGCGATCTCGGCAAGATCCGGCTGGTCCAGGTCGAATATTCGCAAGGGTGGCTCAGCCAGGCGATCGACCGTGACGGCCAGAAGCAGGCCGAATGGCGCACCGATCCCGCGCGCGCCGGGCTCGGCGGGTGCCTGGGCGATATCGGCACGCATGCCTTCCAGCTCGCCGAGCACGTCTCGGGACTCGCAGTGGAGGCGGTCAGCGCGGATCTCAGCATCTTCGTCCCCGGCCGCCGCCTCGACGACGACGTCGCGGCGCTGCTCCGGCTCGAAGGCGGCGCGCGCGGCGTGCTCAAGGCGAGCCAGGTCGCGGCAGGCGACGAAAACGGGCTGCGAATCCGCGTCCACGGCGAGAAGGGCGGGCTCGACTGGTCGCAGATGGAGCCCAACACGCTCACCTTGCGGTGGCTCGATCGCCCTGCCGAGATTGTCCGTGCCGGCGGCCCAGGGCTCGATTCGCTTACGACCGCGCGGCTGCGCACCCCTGCCGGCCACCCCGAAGGCTATATCGAGGCGTTCGCCAACCTCTACCGCAGCTTCGGCCGCGCGCTCCAGGGCGGCGCGACCACCCCGCCGCAGCGTGGCGAGGCCGACTGGTTTCCCGGCATCGCCGACGGCCTGCGCACGATGACCTTCATCGAGGCGATGATCGCCAACAGCGCCGGCGACGCCAAATGGACCTCGCTCGCCGACGTGCTCGCTGCGGGCCGGGGCTAACGCGCCCAACCATTTGCCGCTTGCGTTCGGCTGCGGATCGTGGTGCCATCATGTGGCATAACGTGCCACAGATTGAACTGTGCACGGCAGCAAATGGAGGGGACGATGTCGCGAAGCGCGATCCGGATTGCGTGTTTGCCGGCGTTGCTGGCGGTGGCTCCCGCCGCGCAAGCGCAACTGGCGGGCCCCGCCGGCGGCATGCATCGCGATCCGGTGACCGACGTCGCCGACGCGCCGACCCGGCTCAAGCCCGGCTATCCGGTGCCGTATGGCCGACCCTCCGAAGCTGCGGTCAAGGCAGTAATGGACCGCACGTTCGATTATATCGAACGCGAGACCTCGCCGGTGCTGGTCGATGCCGCCGATAAGGAGGTGCGCGTAGGCGGCGAACTGCCCGCGGGCACGCGGCTCCGATCGGCCTATCGCCTGACCAGCTACGAATGGGGCGTGACCTATTCGGGCGCGCTGCTCGCCGCGGAGGTGACCGGCGATGCGCGCTACACGCGCTATGTCGCCGATCGGCTGGGGACCGTCGTCGATCTCGCCACGCGGTATCGCCGGCAGAAAACCGACGCCCAGCAGACTCCCGTCCGCCAGATGCTCGCGCCCGATCGGCTCGACGATACCGGCGCGATGGCGGCGGCGCTGATTAAGGCGCATCGCGCGGGCGTGGTGACGCAGGGGCGCAGCCAGATCGACATCTATCTCGACTGGATCTTCAACCGCCAGTTCCGCCTGTTCGACGGCACGCTCGCCCGCCAGGTGCCGATGCCGGGCAGCCTGTGGCTCGACGATCTATACATGAGCGTCCCCGCACTCGCGCAGATGGGCGCGCTCACCGGCGAGCGCCGCTATTTCGACGACGCCGTCCGGCAGATCCTGCAATTCTCGAAGCGCATGTTCGTCGGCGAGAAGGGGCTATACCGGCACGGCTGGGTCGAGGGCATGGACCCGCACCCCGCTTTCTTCTGGGGACGCGCCAATGGCTGGGCGATCGTCGCGACGATCGAACTGCTCGAGGTGTTGCCCGAGGACCATCCCGGCCGCGCCGCCGTGCTCGATCAGTTGCGCGCACACGCCGCGGGACTGGCGCGGCTCCAATCGGGCACCGGGCTGTGGCACCAGTTGCTCGACCGGCCGGATTCGTATCTCGAGACCTCGGCCTCGACGATGTACGCCTATGCGCTCGCCCGCGCGATCAACCGCGGCTGGATCGATCGCCGCGCCTATGCGCCGGTGGCGGTGCTCGCCTGGAACGCCGTGGCGACCAAGGTCAATGCGGCGGGCGAAGTCGAGGACGTCTGCGTCGGCACCGGCATGGGGTTCGATCCGGCCTTCTATTACTTCCGCCCGCGCCACGTCCGCGCGGCGCATGGCTATGGCCCGGTGCTGCTCGCCGGCGCCGAGATCATCGCGCTGCTGCGCAAGGACGCGGCGGGGCCGCGCGAGAACCTGTTGTTCCGCTAGCGGTTCCGCGCGGCCGTATCGACGATCTGTGACAGTCACGGCGTTGCCGGTCGCGAGCAGCAACCCGTCAAGGAACACCACTTTGGTCAATCCAGCAGCGTGCGTTCGGGGCAGCCGCGTCAACAGGTGCCTCAGCCGCTGGTGATCGTGCGCCGACAGCCAGACCGCGCCCGACCAGCGACTTGTCCACGCCGAGTTTGGACGCGAGCCGGCCACGGCTGATCGAGGCCGCCTACAACGCCGGGGTAAGGCGTTCGCCAAAGCGGTGCACCATCGAGTTGACCTCCTGCGGGGCGGCTGCCCCGCGCGAATGCAACCCGTTGCATTCCGATGCACCGTTCGGCGACGGTCGGTGCACCTGCTTGCGCGGCCTCCCGCGGCCTAATCGAATCGGCGGCTCGAACCGCGATCCGCCCCTTCTTCTGAGGCGGTGCCGCGGCGTGGGCCGCAATCAGGAACAGGAACACCGATCATGACTGGATATAGCGCGTACGTCGCTCCCCCCGGAGCGGCGCTGACCTCCATGCGCCGTCGCAAGACGGCAAAACTCGCCACGCTCGCCGCCTCGGTCAGCTTCGCGGCCATCGCGTCGCCCGCTTATGCGCAATGCGTCGAAGGTCCGCCGAGTAATTTCACCTGTTCGGGGACGACCAATGTCTCGCAGGTCATCGTCAGCGATGATGCGACCGTCACCGCCGATCCGAATTTCGAGGTGGATACCAGCGGCAACGGCAACGGTGTGGCGCTGCAAGTCACCGGTGCCGGAGCCATCAGCTTCACGGGTGGTCCGATCCTGACCGGCGCCGGCGCGCGCTTTTCGACCACCGGGGCCAGCGGCTCCTCGGCGGGCGAGCTCCTGATAGTGTCAAGCGGGCGCATCATCGCCAATGGCAGCAACGGACTGCGGCTCGACAACAATGGCGGCGGCAGTACGGCCGCACTTTGGGGCGGCGCGATCACCAATAGTGGCGGCAACGGCGTGTTCGCCCGCAACTTCGCCGGCTCTGGCGAGCTTTTCCTGCTCGTCGGCCGGGTGAATGGCCGCGACGACGGCATCCGGGTGGAGCATGGCGGGAGCGAGACTGCTACCATCACCGCGACCGGCGCGGTGGTGGGCGACACCGCCGCAGGCGTGCGGATCAGCACCCTTGCCGGCGCGGGCGGCGTCGACCTGACCGTCTCCGACGTGACCGGTGGCACCTTCGGCATCTTCCTCGACAATGAGGGGGGTGGTATCAGCAAGGTCGACGCGACCGGCACGGTGACCGGGCTCGACCAGGCCGGAATCCGCGTCTCGAGTGGTGCGAACACGCTCGGGATCGACATTCGCGCGGTGGCGGTGAACGGCGCCGACAACGGGATCATGGCCGATCACCAGGGCAGCGGCGACCTGTCGATCGTCGCTACCGGACAGGTGACCGGTGCGAGCCAGTACGGCATCCTCGCGAGCAACCAGGCGGCCGCCGGCAACCTCTCGATCACTGCCAGCGATGTGATCGGCGATACCGGCATCCGCGCGATCAACGGCGGCACCGGCGCCACCACATTGGTGACGACGGGCGACATCCTCGGCTTCGGTACCGACGGGATCAGCGTCGACAACGACGTCAATGCCACCGATATCCTGATCGACGTCCACAACGTGACCGGCGCGCAGCGCGGCATCCGCGCCCAGAATCTGGGAAGCGGCAGCACGGTGGTGCGCTCGAACGGGGCGATCCACTCGGTGTCCAGCGGCGTCTTCGTCGAGACCGGGAATGCGACCACGACGGCGCTGATCGATGTCGCCGACGTGATTAGCGACACCACCGCCGTTAACCTGATCCATTCGGGCAGCGGCGTGGCGCGCGTCAACGCTACGGGCAATGTGGTGGGTACGCTGGGCAGCGGCATCGCAGTCGATGTCTTCGCGGGCTCGACCGATATCCGCGTCGACGCGGTCAATGTCACCGGCGGCAATTTCGGCATCCGCACGCTCAACGAAGGCACCGGGGAGACCTTCATCGCCGTTACCGGGCTGGTAAAGGGCGGCGGTTCCGACCCCTATGGCTATGGTATCCTGGCGCAGAACCGCGACGGTCAGACCACCGATCTGATCGTGCGCGCAGCCGAGGTTCAGGCGACCCTCCAAGGCATCCTCGCCGAGAGTGACGGGCTGGGGACGATGACGGTCCTGGCTGACAAGGTGACCAGCCAGGACGAGGCTGCCGTGCGGGTCTTAGCCGAGGGGGCCGTCAGCGCGGTCAACGTCGCGATTGGCGAGGCGACCGGCGGCACCACCGGCATCGAAGTCGTCAACCTGGCAAGCGGCTCGGCCAGCATCGACGCGAGCGGAACCGTCACCGGACTGAGCGAATACGGTATCTACGTCGAAAACGGCGTCAACAGCACCGGGATCGATATCCGCGCCAATCAGGTCAACGGCAACATCAGCGGCATCCAGACCGACAACCAGGGCAGTGGCGACACCGCGATCGTTGCGACCGGGGCGGTCGTCGGCGGCGGTAACGGCATCTCTGCCTTCAACGCCGCATCCGCGCGCGACATCTCGATCACGGCGACCGACGTTTCCGGCTTCTATGGCATTCGCAGCTTCAACGAAGGCACCGGCGCAACCTCGATCACCGCAACGGGCCTCGTCGACGGCACCGACTATGGGGTCGTCGCGGAGAATGCCAGCGGCGCGACCGACATGAATATCCGTGTCGCCGATGTCATCGCCAACGGTATTGGCATGGAAGTGGTGAATGCCGGGTCAGGCACGACCAATGTCGTTGCTGACAATGTGACGGGGCTGGGCGGTGTGGGTGTCCGTATCAGTGCGGAAGATTTTGCAGGCTCGGTCGATCTCACCGTGGGGGATGTGACCGGCGACGATGCTGGTGCCGTCATCGCGAATTCGGGCATTGGCGCTGCGCGGTTGACCGCGACCGGAACCGTAACCGGGGCCAATAACATCGGCATCAATGTCCTTAACGATTTCAGCGCCACCGACATCGAGATTCACGCGTATAACGTAAACGGCAACGGGTTTGCCGGAATTTTGGCGTTCAACGACGGCACGGGCGACACCCTGGTCGAAACGACCGGTTTGGTCGCGAATATCGGCGTTGATGGCATTGGCGCAGTGAACCGAGAGACAGCGCGCAACCTCTCGGTCTCCGCGGTCGATGTCATCGGCGGCTTTGGCATCGCCGCCAGCAATTTCGGCACCGGCAGCACCGACGTCGTCTCGACCGGTACGGTCACCGGCTATTCGTTCGATGGCGTGACCGCCGGGAACATTGGGGCTGGGACCGACCTGAGGGTCGAGGTCAACGTCGTCAATGGCGACGATCGCGGTGTGCGGCTCCGCAACGAAGGGACCGGTTCGACCCGCCTTCGTGCGCTTGGCAGTGTTACGGGCGCCACGGGGAACGGTATCGAAGCCGCGATCAGCGCCACCGCGCTTGGCCTAACCGTCGATGTCGTCGATGTCACCGGGACCTCGGGTATCGTCATTGACAATCAGGGTCTTGGTACGACCCGCGTCGCTGCCACTGGCACTGTTACCGGCATCTCGGGGAACGGAATCAACGCATTCGCCTTCACGCAAGCCGATGACATCGAGATCGATGTGGCGGATGTCATTGGTAACATCGGGGGCGTGAACGTCACCAATTACGGCACCGGATCGGCGAGCATCACCGCGAGCGGCACGGTCAGCGCGCTCGCGGCCGATGGCTACGGCATCGTCGTCGAAACCGGCACGGGCTCCACCGACATCCGCATCGCCGCGGCCGACGTGCTGGGCAATGCGGGCGGCATCTACACCGAAAATCTCGGCTCCGGTGAAACGGCCATCACCAGCTCCGGAACGGTCACCGGTGGATTCGCCTCCGGCATCTTCGCACGCAACGACGCCGGTTCGACCGACCTGACGATTGCGGCCAACACGGTCGTGGGCGCCGAGGACGGCATCGCTACCGAGCATGTCGGCACCGGCGTCACGCGCATTGCCGCCGCATCGGCTACCGGAACGAACGGCGCAGGCGTATTCGTCCAGGCGGAGGGGACGGCGGGCGCTGTCGACCTCACGCTTGGCGACGCAACCGGCGCGACCTATGGCATTCTCGCCTATAATTACGGGACGGGCACCACCGAGGTCGAGACGACCGGCGCGGTAGCGGGTGCCGCCGACGCGGGCATCGCAATCGAGAATGGTGCCGGCGCTACTGGTATCGATCTCCGCGCCGCGCAGGTGGCAGGCGAAAACTACGGCATCCAGATGGAAAATCTGGGAGCCGGAAACACCTCGGTCGTCGCAACCGGGCCCGTCATCGCAAGCGCTGGGATGGGGATGTTCGTGTTCAACGACGCCACCGCCGCGAATATCCGCCTCGAGGCGGCGAGGGTGCAGGGCGCCGAGACGGGGATGCTGGTCGTCAACCAGGGCACCGGCACCACCAGCATCAGCGCCAGCGGGCTCGTCACCGGTACCAATGTCGCCGGGATCGACGCGCGCGCGGGTGTCACGGCGCAGGGGCTGACGGTGAGCGCCGTCGATGTCACCGGTGCTTCCGGGATCACCGTCCAGAATTTCGGACAGGGCTCGGCGGGCATCTCCGCGACCGGCACGGTGACTGCACTGGACGCGACGGGCACCGGCATCGCGATGGTCGGCGGCACCGGATCTATCGATCTCAGCGTGGCGTCGGTCCGCGTGGTCGGCGGGACGTTCGGCGTGGATACCGAAAATCAGGGAAGCGGCGACACGCTGATCCTCGCCAGCGGGCTCGTCACCGCCGGCGAAGTCGGAATCCGTGCGCACAACGGCGCCGGCGCCGAGGGGCTCGGTATCCGCTCTGCCCAAGTCCAGTCCGCCGGAAGCGGCATCATCGCCGAGAATCTCGGCACCGGCCGCACCGTCGTGCGCGCCGATGGTGCGGTGAACGCGCAGGGCGAGGCGGGGATCGGCGTCACTACGGGCGCCACTGCGGACGACGTCGCCGTCCTGGCCGGCACCGTGTCGGGCGGACTCGCCGGCATCTGGGTCGAGAATGAGGGGATCGGCAGCACCAGCATCACTGCCAGCGGAGCGGTCTCGGGGACCGATTTCGGGATCACCGGCCGTAACAGCGCCAGCGCGACCGACCTGACGATCCGCGCCACGGATGCCCAGGGTGGCATCAACGCGGTCACCACCGAAAACCTCGGCACCGGCGAGACGCGGGTGATCACGACCGGCAATGTCGTCGCACAAGGCCAGTTCGGGATACGCGGGTCTGCGGGCGCCGGGGCGGGCGACATCGTCATCGAGACGGCCAATGCCTCGGGCGGGATCAGCGGCGTTTCCGCAGTCAATCTCGGCCTGGGCGATACGAGCATCACCGTCAGCGGCACCGTGCACGGCGCCACTCGCGGCATCGAGGCCTTTGCCGACGGCAACCAGAGTGTGATCATCGTCAACAACGGCACCGTCCGCAACACCTCCGGGCTGGCGTCGGCGCGGGCGATCGGCGCGAACGGCGGCGGAGTCGGTATCGGCAATGCCGGCACGCTGATCGGCACGGTCGAGATCGCCGGCGACCAGAGCCTGCTGGTCAATTCGGGCAGCTGGCGGAGCATCGGCGGGACGAGCAACTTCGCCACCGTCAACGATACGCTGCTCAACAGTGCCACCGGCACGCTGGTCGGCGGCACGCTGGCGGGGACCGTGGAGACCACGATCTGGCAGGGGCTCGAGCGCTTCCGCAACGAAGGTGCGCTCCGCCTTCAGGACGGTGGCATCGGCGACCTCGTCCAGACCTCGGCCGCGACGACCTTCACCAGTGGCTCACTGCTCGCGGTGGACGTGGCCGGCACCACCGGTGCGGACCTGTACCGCACCAGCGGCACCGTCACGATCAAGGCGGGCAGCCGTTTGAATGTCGTCGCCGCCCAGCCGCTGGTGCTCCACGGCAAGCATGTCGTGGTCCAGGCCGATGGCGGGCTCACCGGCCAGTTCGCGTTCGAGGACCAGATGCTGACCGCCTTTGCCGGGGTCCGCGACGGCTATACCGCCACCACCGCGTTCATCGAGTTCGCGCAGCTGAAGGCGTTCGAGGCGGCGGGGCTCACCCCGAACCAGAAGGAGACCGGCGCCGCCGCCGACGCGCTGCCCGACGGCAACGCGCTCAAGGACGCGCTGCTCCTGCTCCCCAACGATGCCGCGGCGCAGGAAGCGTTTGATCAGTTGTCGGGGGAAATCCACCCTTCGGCGCGCAGCGCGATGTTCGACGACAGCCGGCTCGTCCGCAATGCGGTGCTCGATCGTCTCGCCGGCGGGGTGCCAGGGTGGACCGCCTGGGCGCGCGGCTTCGGCGCCAGTGGCCAGAATGATGGCGACTTCAACGCCGCGCAGATGAACCGCGATACGCGCGGCGGTGTGATCGGCGTCGATCGCGCCTTCGGGCCGGCGACGATCGGCATCGCCGGCGGCTGGACCGACACCGACCTCCAGGTCGATCGGCGCGCCAGCAACGGCTCGGTCAGGACCGCGCATGCCCTGGCCTATGCCGGCGCGAGCCTGGGACCTGTCCAGCTCCGCGGCGGGCTGGGCTATGGCTGGACCACCACCGAGACCCGCCGCAGCATCGCCTTCCAGGGCTTCGCGGACCAGACCAGCGCGCGCTACAAGGGCTCGGTGCTCCAGGCGTATGGCGAGGCGGGCTATCGACTGCCGCTGTCGGGCGGCTATGTCGAGCCGTTCGTTAACCTGACCACCGTCCGCGCGTGCACCGATGCGTTCACCGAAAAGGGCGGGCTTGCCGCGCTCAACGGCCAGGCGATCCGCGAGAACCGTACCGGCTCGACGGTCGGCCTGCGGCTCGAGACGGCGCAGGCGGGCGCAATCTCGGTCCGCGGCTCGATCGGTTGGAACCGTGCCTGGGGCGATCTCGATCCGGTAGGCCTGCACGCATTCGGCGGCGGCGCGCCATTTACCGTGCTCGGCGCCGGGGGATCGCGCGATTCGGCACTCGCCCGCTTCGACGCGCAGATGCGGCTGTCGTCGAACGTCACCCTCAGCCTCGGCTATGATGGCGTGCTGGGCGCGCGCGACGACGATCACGCGATAACCGGAGGCCTCAAGATCGTCTTTTGACGGCTGGCACCGGCGGGCGGGTCCGTTCCTGAACCTGGCCCGGCCCCCCGGGCGGCACACGCCGCCCGGGGGGTTTACGTTCCCAGCGTCCTGCGCACGCAAACCAGCGTAGCTTCGCCGGGGATCGGCAGCGCCTCGAACCGCATCTCGCATTCGAGCGCGATCGCGTGGCGGTTGGCCCGGGACCGGTCGAGGCGCTTGATCCAGCGCAAACAAGCGTTGATCGAGCGCCGCCTGGGATCGCATGCGAGCAGCGCGGTTCCCCTTGACCTCCCGCGAACACGGCAAGCATGGTGCCCGGCTTGTACCGGAGGGGAGAGCGAATGAAGTCGATGGTCCGTCTAGTCGTATCGGGCCTGTTGGCCGCGTCAGCGCTTGGAGGCATGGCCGGCGTCGCGCACGCGCAGGCGCCCGCCGCGGCGCCGCGTCCGGCGAGCGCCGGCGGGATTTCCGCCGAGCGGCTTGAGCGGGTCAGCGCGCTGCTGCAGGACTATGTCGATCGCGGCCGGATCGCCGGTGCGGTGGTGCAGATCCGGCACGATGGCCGCGACGTCTATTCGCGGGCGTTGGGGTGGCGCGACAAGGAGGCCCGGGCGCCGATGCGCCAGGATACGATCTTCCGCATCGCCTCGCAGACCAAGGCGCTGACCAGTGTCGCGGTGATGATGCTGCTCGAAGAGGGCAAGCTGCTGCTGAACGATCCCGTCGGCAAGTATCTCCCCGAATGGAGCAAGACCAACGTCGCCGTCGCCAAGCCGGAGGGCGGCTATGATATCGTCCCGGCCAAACGGGCAATCACGATCCGCGACCTGCTCACGCACACCGCCGGCGTCTCCTACGGCTATGGCCCGGCGGAGAAGGCGTGGAAGGATGCGGGCATCTCGGGCTGGTATTTCGCCGGCCGCGAGGAGCCGGTGTCGGCGGTTGTCGCCCGCATGGCCGCGCTGCCGATGGCGGCGCAGCCGGGGGAGAAGTTCGTCTATGGCTACAACACCGATATTCTCGGCGTGGTCGTCGAGAAGATCAGCGGCAAGACGCTGGCGGCGTTCCTCGACGAGCGGCTGATCCGGCCGCTGGGGATGAAGGACACGTCCTTCTATGCGCCGCGCGAGAAGGCAGGGCGGATCGCGACCGTCTATTCGGCCGAAGCCGGCGGCATCCGGCGCGCGGCCGATCCGGGCGAATGGCGTGACGGCGCGTATGTCGGGCACGGGCATTATGTCGAAGGGCCGCGCATCGCATTCTCGGGCGGCGCGGGGCTGCTCTCGACCGCATCGGACTATAGCCGGTTCCTCGAGATGCTTCGCCGCGGCGGCACGCTCGACGGCCGGCGCTATCTTGGCCGCAAGTCGGTCGAGCTGATGGTCAGCAACCACCTGGTCGATATCGCCTACAATCCCGGCATGGGGTTTGGGCTGGGCTTCAGCGTCCGCTTGGACCTGGGCAAGGCGGGTGAGCCGGGCTCCGAGGGCGAGTTCGGCTGGGGCGGGGCCTATCACAGCCAATATTGGGTAGATCCCGCGGAGCGGCTTACCGTCGTCTATATGGCGCAGCTTCTTCCGGCCGGCGATATCGACGATCACGGCAAGCTCAGGGCGCTGATCTACCAGGCGCTGAACTGATCCTGATCCTGCCGCCTGGTTAACCAGCGTCCGTCCCGGTTGCGGGGCGGTTGGCCGAAACCGCAGCGAAATTTGTAACGCCTCCGTACCGCAAGACTACGGCAGGCACCGATACGCCTTCGAAAATCCGCAAGCTTAAAAACGCGGGGCGTCCGAACTCGGGCGTTGTCAGGGAAAATCGGAGAATTTCAATGCGTTCGACTCGTAAGTTGCTGCTGCCTGTCGGGCTGGTGGCCGCTGGCTGCATCGCCACGCCGGCACTGGCGCAGACCGCCGGCCCGGCCGCGCTCACCATTTCGGCGGAAGTCGTCGCGAGCTGCACGATCGACCAGGTCGGTGCGATCTCGCTGACCGGCCTCACCGGCGCCTCGGCGGGCACCAGCTCGTCCGACATCGACGTCACCTGCACCAACGGCACCGGCTATGACGTGCTGATCGACAATGGCGATAATTTCGCGACCGGCAGCCGCAACCTGCTCGGCGCCGACACCGCCGAAGCGCTGCCATATGGCCTGTTCACCGCCAACGACTATGCGACCCCCTGGCCGACCGTCGCGGGCGGCACCGCCGCCTATACCGGCACGGGCGATTCGGAGACACACACCGTATATCTGCAGATCCCGTCGGCCTCGCTCGCCGCGGCCAAGGCGGACACCTATTCGGATACGGTGCAAGTCACGGTCGAGTACTGAGCATGGCGACGGCAAGGTCTGTCCCTTTCGCAGCGGGCCTTGCCGTCGTGCTCGCCCTCGGCGCGGCATTGCCGCACCGGGCTGCGGCCCAGGGGCTGTCGGTCGATCCGGTGGTGATCGCGCTTCCCCCGGGCAAGCAGGCCGGCACGCTGCGGTTGCGCAACGGCGGTGACAAGGAACAGGTCGTCCAGCTGCGCGCCTTTATTTGGCAGCAGGGCGTCGACGGGCGCGACCAGCTCGCGCCGACCGAGGATGTCGTGATCGGTCCGCCGCTGGTACGGCTGGGGGCGGGCAAGGAACAGGTCGTCCGCGTGCTGCTGCGTGCGCCGGCGGCGACGGAGCGGGCCTATCGGATCGTTGCCGATCGGCTTCCCCAGGCGCCGCGCGGCGGGGAGGTGCAGGTGCATCTCACGCTGTCGCTGCCGCTGTTCGCGGGCGTGCAGCGCCGGAAGGGGCCGGCGCCTGAGTGGCGGATCCAGGCCGACAACGGCACCCGCTTCCTGACGCTGCGCAATCGTGGCGGCTCGCATTTGCGGATCGATTCGCTCGCGGTGCGCACCGGTGGCGGCGGCTATGTCGAGATCCCAAGCAATGGCAGCCGTTATGTATTGGCCGATGGCGAGCGGCGCTGGCCGGTGCCGGCCGCGATCGCGACGGCGCCGGGGCAAGCCGTCCAGGTCCGGGTCAAGACGCAGGGGCGGACGGTCGAGACCACGGTGTCCCACCCGTCGGAGTAGCCGAGGTGTCGCTCATGGCAGTTGCATTGGCCCTCTTGTCCGCGGGGATGCCCGAAGACCGTTCCGGCGCGTCGGCGGAGCTGTCGGCCGGTGACATCGATCCGCACGAGCGCGCCGTGGTCGCAGTGGTTCTCAACGGGCGCGACACCGGCCAGGTGATCGAGCTCGCGCAGCGCGGGGACGCGCTGTACGCGCGCCGTTCCGACCTGCGCGCGATCGGGCTGATCCTGCCCTCCGGCAAAGAGCGCACGCTGGTGCGGATCGACGTGCTGCCGGGGGTGGCCGCGCGGTACGACGTCGCCAAGGCGGTGCTGATTCTCGACGCAGGGCAGGGGGCGGTGCCCTCGACGCGCGTCGGCAGGGACGCTGGCGTTGCGCCCTCGCTCTCGCCGGTTTCGGGCGTCGGTGTCGCGCTCAACTACGACCTCCAGTTCGAGCAGGACGACCGGTACGGCACGGTCTTCGCCGGCGGGCTCCAGGCGGGCGTGTCGCATGGCCCGCTCACCGCAAGCACGACGGCGACCGTCGCGGCGGGCGGCCGGAGCGACGCGCGGGTGCGCCGGCTGGATACGGTGGTCACCTATTCGAACCCCGACGGGATGCGCGTCTATCGCTTCGGCGACTTGGTCTCGGGTGGGCCCGACTGGAGCCGTCCGGTGCGGATGGGCGGGGTGCAGATCGCTTCGGACTTCTCGATGCGGCCCGATCTGGTGACCTTCCCGGTGCCCCGCACGGCGGGAACCGCGGCGGTGCCGAGCACGGTGAGCGTGCTTGTCGACGGCGTCCAGAGGCTCTCGCAGAATGTCGGCCAGGGCCCGTTCGAGATTCCACGGCTGCCGGTGATGAGTGGCGCCAATCTGGTGTCGATCGTCACCCAGGACGCGCTCGGGCGGCAGGTCGTCCAGCAACTCCCTTTTTATGCCAGCCCGACGATGCTCGCGCCGGGGCTGCAATCCTACAGCGCGGAGCTCGGCGCGGTGCGCCGCGATTTCGGCCAGCCGAGCGACCATTATGCCGGTATCGCCGCCTCCGCGACGCTCCGCCGCGGGCTCAACGACTGGCTTACCGGCGAGGCGCATGGCGAGGCCGCGGACGGGCTCGCCAACCTGGGGCTGGGCGCCACCTTCCGCGTCGGCACGCTCGGCACGGTTTCGCTCGCGGGCAGGGCGAGCGGGGGGCAAGGCGAGATCGGCGGGCTCTATTCGGTCGCGCTCGACCGCACCTCGCGCGACCTCTCCTTCAGCGCCTCGATCCAGCATGCCGACAGCGGCTATCGCGACATCGCCGCGATCAACGGCGACCAGCAGCCGCGCACCGTGGCGCGCGCGCGGCTCGGCGTCCGCACCGGCGGATGGGGATCGTTCGGCGCGGGCTATGCCGCGATCGACTGGGCGAACCGCGCCGATACGCGGCTCGTCACGCTGAGCTGGCAGCGCTCGCTCGCCGATCGCTTCCGCCTGTTCGCGACCGGCTATCGCGACCTCGCCGGCACCGGGGGGACCGGCGCGATGCTGTCGCTCTCGCTCGCCTTGGGCGGCGGCGCCACTGCAAATGCCACTGCCAGCGCCGCCAGCGGCCGCCGCAGCGCCACGTTCCAGGCGAGCGATCCGGTGACCGGGGTCGGCGACTGGGGCTGGCGCGCGGCGCTGTCGGCCGACCAGGACGCGCTCGGTGGATTCGGCGAGCTGCGCTACCGCTCCGCGCATGGCGAGTTCGGGATCGGAGTCGATCGCGGCCGCAATCGCACCGTCGCGCGCGCCACGGCCGAGGGGGCGCTCGTCGTCGCCCATGGGGGCATGTTCCTCGCCAACCGCGTCGACGACAGCTATGCCGTGATCGACACCGATGGCCAGCAGGGCGTCGACGTCTTCGTCGAGAACCGGCGGATCGGGCGCACCAACCGCGCCGGGATGCTGCTCGCGCCCGACCTGCGCGCGTTCGAAGTCAACCGTATCAGCATCGACATCGATGGTCTGCCGATCGAAGCGACCGTCACCGATTCCAGCCGCATCGTCACGCCCTATCGCGGCGCGGGGACCGTCGTGCGCTTCCCCATCGAGCGCGCGCGATCGGTGCGCGTTCGCCTGGTCGATGCGGCGGGCGCGCCCCTGCCGGTCGGCAGCCTCGCGCAGACGCAAGGGGGCGAGGCGACCCCGATCGGCTATGACGGCGAGCTCTATCTCGAGATGCCCGGCGCACAGGCGACCGTAACGACGACGATGCCCGGCGGCATCACCTGCCGCACGACGCTTGCCTATCCCGACCAGGCCGGCGCGATGCCGCATCTCGGAGCGCAGCCATGCGTGTGAAGCTACTCCTGCCTGCCGCGGCGGCGCTGCTGGGAAGTGCCGGCACGGCGCATGCTGCCGACTGCGAGGTCCGCGCGACCCCGCTGGTGTTCGGCAGCTATCGCCCGACCGTGCGCGGGCCGACCGACGTCACCGCGACGATCACGGTCACCTGCACCGCGGTCGAGGCCGAGGACGTGGCCTATGAGATCGAGCTGACCGGGGCGGAGAATGACTTGCTCGAGACGCCCGAGGGCGGGCCGCCGCTGCGCTACGGCATCTTCGTCGACTCCCCGCGGCTACGGCGCTGGGGCGACGGGCTGGGCGGCACCGCGACGCTGGCGGGAAGCATGTCGCTGTCGCCGGGCGAGCGGCGGAGCATCTCGCACACCGTCTATGGACGGCTGCCGGGCGGCCAGCGCGCGCGCGCTGGCGCCTATTTCCAGGCGCCGATGATCGCGCTGCGGCTGCTATGATCGCGGCTTGCCTGCGATCCCCATGCCGATCGCCAGTGCGACGACGTCGGCGACGGTCTTGACGCCCAGCCGGTCCATCATCCGCGCGCGGTGCATCTCGATCGTGCGGACACTGAGCCCGAGCTCAGCGGCGATCACCTTGTTCGACATCCCCGCGCCCAGCCCCTGGAGCACTTCGCGCTCGCGCGTCGAGAGCGAGGAGATCAGCCGCGCATTGTGGGTGAACGCCTGGTTCGCGGCCTGCTCGCGGTCGATCGTCTCGAATGCGCGCGCGATCGCCTCCTGTAGCAGCCGCTGGTTGGGCGGCTTTTCGAGGAAGTCGCTGGCGCCGAGCTTGAGCGCGCTCACCGCCGTCGCGACCTCGGCGTGTGCGGTCAGCATCACGACGGGGAGGACATCGAACCGCCCGCCCATCCGCCGCAACACCTCGATCCCGTCGAGCCCCGGCATCCACAGATCGAGCAGCACGCATCCGGGGCGCAGCGAGTCGATTTCCTCGAGAAAGTCGATTCCGCTCAGGAACGGCCGGGCGCGATAGCCGAGCGCGGTGACCAGCAAATGGAGCGACTGCCGCGACGCACGCTCGTCGTCGACGATATACACCTTTCGCAGTGCATGGGACGAGCCGTCGGGTAGCCGTTTCGGATGGGTTCGCGCGCCGGTCGCCTGCGGCGCATTGGGCGAGAAGAGTGCGTTATATTGTTGCATGCGATCCCGTTACGCGCGGCTGCGCTCGTCGAAGTCTTCGAGCGAGATCGGTTCTGCGAACTGCAGGCCCGCAAATCCGTTCCGCACCCATCGCACCTGGCATCGCAGCAGCGGTGCCGCGCCACAGACGATCTCGACGACGTGGCCGGGCAGTAAGACCGGGCGCCCAAAGATCAACATGCCTCCCTGCGAAATATTGCAGATTTGCACTGCAAAACGCCGATCGCCGGCGCAAATGAGCGTCGCAGGGCGTGAGACCGAGTAGCGCGGCGCGCGCGGGGCCGGGGCCCTTTGCCGTTTCCGCGGCGCTGCGTGCAGCAAATCGAGCGGCAGCGGCGTGGCGAAGGAGAGGCCGGAGACCCGGTCCCGCGTCCAGCGCACCGTCGCCGGAACGCTGTGGCCGCCCTCGAATAACACCGCGCCGGCAAGCCCCGTACGAAGCGGCTGCGGTGTGCTTCCCGAAGCGCCACGGAGCGACAGCGCCTGCAGGCTGAAGTCCACCGTCTCGTCGCGCATCGAGAATTGGATTGTGCGGTGTCGCTGCGGGATGCGCGGATCCCGCCGCCGCTCGACTATCCCCCCATCGGTCGCATCCTCGACCGGCACCACAACGGATAGGTTCTGACTTTTACGCAACGCAAGTCCCCCGACCAACGAACTTCCGCGCTCTTTGACCCCTGCAAATGCAATCTGCTGTTAACGAAGGGACGGTAGTTATACCGTATGCCTAGAAACGTTTCGCATACGTCTCGAATGCAAGCTTTCGGGAAATCGGAACCCGATCCCCCGAAAGCCGATGCGCCTGTCGCGAGCGCTACATGTTCGCTGCGGTTGGCCGAACGATCACTTCGTTGATGTCGACGCCCTCGGGCTGTTCGAGCGCGAAGCGGATCGCGCGCGCGATGGCATCCGGGGTTAGCGACTTCTTCCGCCAGTCCTTGAGCGCGGCGGCAACCTGCGGGTCGGTAATGTCGTCGCCCAGCTCGGTCGCGGTGACGCCGGGCGAGATGACCGTAGAGCGGATCTCGTCATGCTCCTGCCGCAGCCCTTCGGTGATCGCCCACACCGCATATTTTGTGCCGCAATAGACCGCGGCGGTCGGCAGGACGAGGTGCGCGCCGATCGAAGCGACGTTGACGACGTGCCCCTGCTTCTGCGCGACGAAGCGCGGCAGCACCGCGGCGATGCCGTTGAGCACGCCGTGAATGTTGACGTCGATCATCCGCTTCCACTCGTCGCGCTTGAGGGCGGCGAGCGGCGAGAGCGGCATCACCCCGGCATTGTTGACCAGCACGTCGATCCGGCCGAACCGCGCCTCCGCCGCATTGGCAAAGGCGTCGAAATCTTCAGGGTCGGTCACGTCCAGAGCGCGCCAGGCGGCAGCGTCGCCAAGCTCGGCCGCGAGCGCTTCCAGCCGCTCGCCGCGGCGTGCGCCGATAAACAATTGCGCGCCCGCCGCGGCCAGCTCGCGGACCGTGGCTTCGCCGATCCCGCTCGAGGCGCCGGTGACCAGAACGACCTTTTCGCTGATACCCGTCATGATGATTTCCTTTTGTCTGGAGTGACGCAGTGGAGATGGGGCAGGAGAGGGCCCAGGCGGTAGCGCGATCACCCGAAGACTTTGCACGATCCTCCAAATCCGTTGTTGCGCGCTTGCGCTAGCGCGCGGCATCGTCGATCGAGGTGGCATGGAAAATATTGCCCAGCTTGCCGAGCTGCTTCAGCAGCACACGCCCGAACCCGGCATGTTCGGCACCGCTATCGGGCGGCTGTCGCTGATCCGCGCGAACCAGCCGAGCGAGCCGGTGCCGGCAGTATACGAGGCCTCGCTTTGCCTGATCGCCCAGGGATCGAAGCGGGTCTCGCTGGGCGAGGACAGCATGGTCTACGACGCGTCGCGCTATTTGATCGTCTCGGTCGATCTGCCGCTGACGGGCCATGTGCTCGAGGCCAGCGCCGGCGCCCCCTATCTGTGCTGCAAGATCGATCTAGATACTGCCGCGCTTGCGGACATGGTCGCGGCCGACGAACGCGGCGCGCCGAGGAGCAACCTGCCGCCGCTGGCGATCTATCCGAGCGACCCCGACCTGATCGACGCCGCGTGCCGGCTGGTGCGGTTGCTCGACCGTCCCGAGAGCATCGCCGCGCTGGCGCCGCTGATCGAGCGCGAGATCCTCTATCGCCTTCTGACCGGGCCGCATGGCGCGATGCTGCACCACATCGCCTCCGCCGACAGCCGCCTCAACCAGATCAGCCGCGCGATCGCCGCGATCCGCAGCGGTTATCACGCGCAGCTCCGCGTCGATGACATAGCGGCGGCGGCGGGCATGAGCGCCTCGTCGCTGCACGCCCATTTCAAGGCGGTCACGCGGATGACCCCGCTCGAATATCAGAAGCGGCTGCGGCTCCAAGAGGCGCGGCGGCTGATGCTGGCGGGGGGCGCGAGCGCGGGCTCGGCGGGCTTCGCGGTGGGCTATGAAAGCCCTTCGCAGTTCAGCCGCGAATATCGCCGCCTGTTCGGCGCGCCGCCGCGGCAGGACATCGAGCGGATCCAGCATCGGGAAGCGTACAACGTGGCACTATGAACTCCCCTCCCTTTCAGGGAGAAGAATCTCGACGTCCGAAACGAACAGCCCCGCTTCGCTTGACAGCCCATCACCACTCCCGCCAATCCTCGCCGATGGGAGCCGGACACAGCAACGCGACCAAACGTGCCGATCCGCCCGGCATCGTCCAGCCCACGATGGACGATGTCGCCGCGCTTGCCGGCGTCGCGCGGGCCACGGTTTCGCGCGTGCTCAGCAACCACGCCAATGTCCGCGCCGAAGTGCGCGAGCGGGTGATGCATGTCGTCGCCGCGCTCGACTATCGCGTCAATCCGCAGGCGCGCGGCCTCGCCAGCAAGATCAGCAAGACTTTGGTGCTCGTCCACTGCACCACTCCCGATGCCGAGCCCAATTCCTATTATGATTCGGCCCTAGAGCTAGGGGCGCTGCGCGCCGCGGCGGCCGGCGGGTTCGAGCTGTCGACGCTCAGCCTGTTCACCGACGATCCGCGCCGCTCGGACAAATTGATCGAGCTGCTCGCCTCGGGCCGCTGCGCCGGCGCGATCCTGACCCCGCCGATGTCGGACGATGTCGCGCTGGCGCGGCGGCTGGTCGGGCTGGGCTATCCCGCGGTCTGCGTCGCGCCGGGCGACGAGGTGCGCGGGCTGCTCGCGGGGGTCGGGCTCGACGAGGAAGCGGCGGGGCACGAGATGGGCGCGCATGTCGTCGCGCTCGGTCATCGCCGGCTCGGCTATGTGCTGGGGATCGAGGGGCATCGCTCGGCCGAGCTGCGCTATGCCGGCTTCCTGCGCGCGGTCCACGACGCCGGATTGCCCGAGAGCGCGGTGACTTCGTCGCGCGGCGACTTCACCTTCCGCGCCGGAGTCCTCTGCACCCAGCAATTGCTCGACACCGCGGTGCGGCCGAGCGCGATCATCTGCGCCAACGACGATATGGCGGTGGGCGCGCTGTTCGCGGCGCACCGCATGAACCTCGCAGTGCCGGCCGAGCTGTCGATCGTCGGCTTCGACGACGCCCCGATCTCGGCGCACACCTGGCCGCCGTTGACCACGGTCCACCAGCCGGTCCGCCGGATCGCGGCGCGCGCGGTCGATCTGCTCGTCGAGATGCTTCGCCACGGCATGCCGGCCAAGGCTGTGTTCGAGTCAGTCGAGCACCGCCTCGTCCTGCGCGAATCCGCCGCCGAACCGCGCGACTGACCGTCCGGTCGACATGCCATTGACGCAGGTGCGATAGTGCACGTACAAGATTGGAAGCGCTTTCAATGGTGGAACGCTGTCACTAGGAAGCACGAAGAGAGGCGAGGCGGATTACCGCCCGCACGCTTAGGGGAGTATGGCATGGGGCGGACGGCCGGCGCGCGTCGCAACACATCGACATCGTGGAAATTCGGCCTCACTGCGTCGTCGCTTGCGCTCGCGGCAGGGCTTCCCGGGGCGGCGTTCGCGCAGGAGGCAGCGCAGGACGAGCAGCCCGCGCCCGAGGAGGAGATCGTCGTCACCGGGCTGCGTGCCAGCCTCGAAAGCTCGATCAACACCAAGCGCGACAATGCGTCGATCGTCGAGGCGGTCTCGGCCGAGGACATCGGCAAGCTCCCCGACGTGTCGATCGCCGAATCGATCGCGCGCCTGCCGGGCCTCGCCGCCCAGCGGGTCAACGGCCGCGCCCAGGTGATCTCGATCCGCGGCCTCGCGCCCGACTTCACCACCACCTTGCTCAACGGCCGCCAGCAGGCGAGTTCGGGCGACAATCGTGCGGTCGAGTTCGACCAATATCCTTCCGAATTGCTGTCGAGCGTCGTGGTCTACAAGACCCCCGATGCCAGCATCGCCGGCATGGGGCTGTCGGGCAGCGCCGACCTGCGCACGGTGCGTCCGCTAGCCTTCGGCAAGCGCGTGATCGCGCTCAACCTGCGCGGCGAGCTCGATGCCGATGGCGGCAAGAACGCCGACATCTCGCGGCGCGGCTGGCGCGGCACGGTGAGCTATATCGATCAGAACGCCAGCGGCACGCTCGGCTGGTCGATCGGATATGCCCATCTCGATTCGCCGAGCCACGTCCAGCATTACAAGGCGTTCGGCTATGAATCATTCGGCGGCGTCTGCGAGCCGGGCACCTCGCAGCCGCCCTCGTGCAGCCCCGATACCGTCCAGCCCGATTCAGCCGATGCGGCGCTTCAGCTCAACGGGCAGGAGATCTGGCAGACCAGCCGGCGCAATCAACGCGACGGCGTGATGGGTGCGCTCGAATGGCAGCCGAGCGATGGCGTGCACAGCGTCCTCGATCTCTATTATTCGCGCTTCAAGCAGAAGGAAGTCGTCCGCGGCGCGCAATGGTTCTCGAACGGCTGGGCCGACAATGCGACCTTCACCAATGTCGGCCTCACCGAAATCGGCGGGTCGCAGGTCGGCACTTCGGGGCGCGTCACCAATGCCGTGCCGATCCTGCGCAACGACCTGAACACGCGCGAGGACGAGCTGTTCGCCGCCGGGCTCAACAACGAATTCCAGCTCGACGACCGCACGCGCTTCGTCGCCGACCTCAGCTATTCGCGCAACAAGCGCGACGAGACCTATATCGAGACCTATGCCGGCTATGGCGCGGGGCCGTTCCAGACCCGCACGCTCGATGCCTACGACTTCTCCTTCCCGGTCGACGGGTCGTATCCCACCTATGATTTCGGGCTCGATTATGCCGATGCCGCGCAGATCTCGCTCGGCGACCGCGCCCCCTGGGGCGGCTGGGGGCATGACGGCCTGCTCAAGTCGCCGCACGTCAAGGAGGATCTCGCCGCGATCGACCTCCAGCTGAGCCGTGAGCTCGACGGGTTCTTCAGCGGCATCGAGATCGGCGTCAACTATACCCGGCGGGTCAAGAGCAAGACCGTGGACGAGTTCGATCTCAATCTCAAGAACAGCCGCCAGCAGGTTCTGATCGGATCGCAATATCTGCTCGATCCGACCTCGCTCGATTTCGCCGGCTTCGGCAACGTCATCGCCTGGGACCTCGCCGCTGCGCTCGACAATTATTACGACCAGACCCCACTCGAAGACGCCAACCATTTCGACAAGACGTGGAAGATCAACGAGGATATCGTCACCTGGAAGGCCAAGGCGAATATCGACTGGGGCCGGCTGCGCGGCAATGTCGGCGTGCAGGTGGTCAGCCAGTTCCAGGCCTCGTCGGGGCTGCGGATCAACCAGACGCTGACGCCGATCGCGCTGTCCCAGGTCTACGAGACCGCCTACTATACCGACGTGCTGCCCAGCGCGAACCTGATCTACGATCTGGGCGGCGGGCATCGTTTCCGCTTGGCGGCGGCCAAGGTGCTCGCGCGTCCGCGGATGGACGACATGCGTGCCAATTTCACGCCGGGGTTCAATACCAATCCGTGCGGCGGCAGCCCGCCCTGCGCACCGGGGAGCACGGTCAATCCCTGGTCGGCGACCGGGGGCAACCCCGACCTACAGCCGTGGCGCGCCAAGGCGCTCGATGTCGCGTACGAATGGTATATCGGCAAGGCGACCTATATCAGCGTCGCGGGCTTCTATAAGTGGCTCGACAACTACATCTACAACCGCAACTTCGCGATCGACTTTTCGGGCCTGCCGATCCCGACCAACCAGATCCCGCCGGGCATCGTGATCAGCCCGCTCGGCCAGGTGACGATGCCCGCCAACGGTCCCGGCGGCAATTTGAAGGGCATCGAGGTCAGCGGCGCGTTCGAGATCGGCCGGTTGGTCCCCGCGCTCGATGGTTTCGGGTTCACCGGCAGCTACTCGTACACGGAATCGAACCTAAACCCGACCGACAACAACGATGTGGTGCGCATCCCCGGCCTGTCAGGAACGGTGTACAACGTCACCGGTTACTTCGAAAAATGGGGGTTCCAGGCCCGCGCGAGCTATCGCTTCCGCTCGGCGTTCAAGGGCGAGACGGTGCAGCTCTTCACCAATCGCGGCTACACCGAGATCCTCGCCGACAAGCAGCTCGATACCCAGATCGGCTACACCTTCCCCGAAGGGTCTGCGCTGTCGGGGCTCGGCATCCTGCTCCAGGTCAGCAACGTCACCGATTCGCCCTATCGCACGCGGCTCGGTCTCGACAATGGCGGCACCCAGACCAGCGACGGGACGCCGTTGCCCGAGACCTATGAGAAATACGGCCGTCAGTTCCTACTGGGACTGAACTACCGCTTCTGATCCCTCCTGGGGAGGCGCGACGAAAGTTGCGCCTCCCCGTTTTTCGCGGAACGTGTCAGACTTCGCGCAAGGGAGAGGAACCGCGATGCAGCAGCTCAGGCGTATCCTGATCGTCGGCGGCGGCTCGGCGGGCTGGATGTCCGCCGCCTTATTGTCAAAGCTTTTCCGTGGCTTGTACGAGATCACTTTGATCGAGTCCGAAGAAATCGGCACGATCGGCGTTGGCGAGGCGACCATCCCCGCGATCAAGAAATACAACGAGCTGCTTGGCCTCGACGAGAACGCCTTCCTCCGCGACACTTTCGGTACCTTCAAGCTCGGTATCCAGTTCGTCGACTGGCTGCGGCGGGGTTCGAGCTACATCCACGGCTTCGGGGTGATCGGCCGGGATCTCGGCTGGCTGCGCTGCCACCAATATTGGCTCAAGATGCACGCCCTCGGTCGCGCCGGGGACTTCGCCGACTATTCGATCAACACCGCCGCAGCGCTGAAGGACAAGTTCCGCCGCGCCGATCCCAAGATGGCGGAATCGCCGATCGGCCACATCGCCAACGCCTTCCATTTCGATGCCAGCCTCTATGCCAAGTTCCTGCGCGGCGATGCCGAGCAACGGGGCGTGATCCGACGCGAGGGCAAAGTGGCCGACGTCACCCTGCGGCCCGATGGTTTCGTCGAGTCGGTGACGATGGCCGACGGTGCGGTGATCGAAGCCGACCTGTTCGTCGACTGCTCGGGCTTCCGTGGGCTGATCATCGAGCAGGCGATGGCGACCGGCTATGAGGACTGGACGCACTGGCTGCCCTGCGACCGCGCCATCGCGGTGCCGTGCGCCCGCAGCGATGCGTTCACCCCCTATACCCGCGCCACCGCGCGCACCGCGGGCTGGCAATGGCGCATCCCGCTCCAGCACCGCACCGGCAACGGCCATGTCTATTCGAGCGCACATATCGACGATGCCGAGGCCGAGGCGATGCTCCTCGCCAATCTCGACGGCGAACAGCTCGCCGAGCCCAACCGCATCCGCTTCGTCACTGGCAAGCGCCGGCAGATCTGGAACCGCAACTGCGTCGCGATCGGGTTGGCGGCGGGGTTCCTCGAGCCGCTCGAATCGACCAGCCTGCACCTGATCCAGTCGTCGATCATCCGGATGGTGCGGCTGCTCCCCGATGCGCGCTTCGATCCCGCGACGATCGCCGAGTTCAATCGCCAGACCGACTTCGAGTATGCGCGCGTCCGCGACTTCCTGATCCTCCACTACAAAGCGACGACACGCGACGACACGCCGTTCTGGCGCCATTGCCGCGACATGGACGTGCCCGACACGCTGCGGCGGAAGATCGAGCTGTTCGCCGCCAATGGCCGCATCTTCCGTGAGGACGAGGAGCTGTTCTCCGAGGAGAGCTGGATCCAGGTGTTCCTCGGCCAGGGCGTGATCCCGCGCGGCTATGACCCGCTGGTCGATATCAAGAGCGAGGCGCAGGTCGAGCAGTATCTCGGCAATATCCGCGGGGTGATCGCCAAGTGCGTCGACCTGATGCCGAGCCATGCCGACTATGTTGCCAAGACATGCGCGGCCTGAGGAGAGAAATGCCATGAAGGGGCTATGGCTGCTGTTGGTGCTGGGCCTTGCGGCATGCGCGCCGGTCGATCGGCCGCGCGTGGATGCGGTGGAGGTCTGGCTGACCACGCCCGACAAGTCCGCGCTGCTCGCCCCGCAGCCGTCGCTGCCGCTGCGCACCGGGGCGGGGGCGGGGGACGTCATTACCGTCGATCCGGCGCAGCGCTATCAGGCGATGGTCGGCTTCGGCGCCTCGATCACCGACGCCTCGGCCTGGCTGATCCAGCGGATGGATCCTGCCCAGCGCGATGCCTTGCTCCATGAGCTGTTCGAACCGGCGCCGGGGCTCAACTTCTCGTTCATGCGGCTGACGGTCGGGGCCTCGGACTTCTCGCGCAGCCATTACAGCTATGACGATCGTCCCCGGGGGGAGCGCGATCCGTCGCTGGCGCATTTCTCGATCGCGCCCGCGCGCGTGGACGTGCTGCCCACTGCCAAGGCGGCCCGTGCGATCAACCCGCGGCTCGCGGTAATGGTCTCGCCGTGGAGCGCGCCGGGCTGGATGAAGACCAGCGACTCGCTGATCAAAGGCAGCCTGCGCGAAGACGCCTACGCCCCCTTCGCCACCTATCTGCGCCGTACGATCCAGGACTTTGCCGCGCAGATCGGCCCGATCGACTATCTCAGCATCCAGAACGAGCCCGATTTCGAGCCCGACGACTATCCCGGCATGCGGCTCAGCCCGGCGCAGCGCGCGCGGATCATCGGCGACCATCTCGGCCCCGAACTCACCCGCGCCAGGCTCGGCACCCGCATCCTCGACTGGGACCATAATTGGGACCAGCCCGCCCAGCCGCTCGCCGTGCTTGCCGATCCCAGGGCCCCGCGCCACGTCGCGGGCGTCGCCTGGCATTGCTATGGCGGCGATGTCGGTGCGCAGAGCCAGGTACGCGACCAGCATCCCGGCAAGGACGTGTTCTTCACCGAATGCTCGGGCGGCGATTGGTCGAAGCCCTGGCCCGACAGCTGGGCGTGGACGATGCGCAACCTCGTGATCGGCAGCACGCGCAACTGGGCGCGCGGCGTGCTGATGTGGAACCTCGCGCTAGACGAGAAGTCCGGGCCGCATCTCGGCGGCTGCGGCAATTGCCGCGGGGTGGTGACGATCGACAGCAGGACCGGGGCGGTCACCCGCAATCCCGAATATTATGCGTTCGGCCATGCCAGCCGCTTCGTTGCGGTCGGCGCGCGGCGGATCGCTTCGGACAGCCGCAAGGACGGCATAGAGACCGTCGCCTTCGCCAACCCGGACGGTTCGCGCGTGCTGCTCGCCTTCAACGCGGGCAAGGCGACGGTATTCACCGTCGCCAGCGAGGGGCGCCATTTCGCCTATGCCCTCCCGCCTGGCGCGGCGGCGACCTTCCGCTGGAGAGACCGACGCTGAGCCGCGCGCTGCCTCGCGGTGCGGCCTTTGCTGCGGTCACGGCGCTGTTCTTCGCCTGGGGGTTCATCTGCGCGAACAACGATCCGCTGATCGCCGCGCTGCTGCGGATCTTCCGGCTGTCCTATACCGAGGCGCTGCTCGTCCAGATCGTGTTCTTCGCCGCGTTCGGGACCATGTCGCTGCCCGCGGCCGCGCTGTTCGCGCGATGGGGCCCGATCCCCACGATGACGGGGGCGCTTACAGCGATGATCGCCGGGTGCCTGGTCGTGCAGGCGACCGTCTGGTTGCCCTGGTTCCCGCTGCTCCTTGGCGGGCTGTTCGTCCTGGCCGCGGGGATCGTCACGCTCCAGGTCGTCGCCAATCCGCTCGCCGCGGCGCTGGGGCCACCCGAGCGCAGCCACTTCCGCCTCACGCTGGCGCAATCGTTCAATGCGCTCGGCGTTGTCGCCGGAGTCCAGTTCGGCGCGCGGCTTATCCTCGCCGATCCGGCGTTCGAGGATGCCACGCTGCTGGCATCGGATGCCGCGCGCGGGCTCGCCGCGGTCCAGCGCGCCTTCCTGACCATCGCCGCGTTGGTGGCGGCGCTGATGCTCGCGCTCTGGCTTTTCCGACGCACGATCGCGGCCACCGCGCCGCCGCCCGAAGGCGCGCCGCGCATCGCCGACGCCTTCCGCTCGCGCTGGGCGTTGCTCGGCGCCGGCGCCATCGCGCTCTATGTCGGTGCCGAAGTCGCGATCGGCAGCGTGATGATCGGTTTCCTGTCCGATCGCGCCACGCTCGGCCTGTCGCTGGCAGAGGCGGGAACCTGGCTGGCGACCTTCTATTGGGGCGGGGCGCTGGTCGGGCGTTTCGTTGGCAGCTGGCTGCTTACCCGCATCGCCGCGCCGCGGATGCTTGGCGCGGCGGCGGGGATGGCGATGCTGCTCTGCGCCGCGACTTTGATCCTGCCGGGTCCGGTCGCCGCGCGTTGCGCGCTGGCGATCGGGCTGTGCAACGCGATCATGTTCCCGACGATCTTCTCGCTGACCCTCGAGCGGTCGACCGCTTCGCCGGCGGCGACATCGGGCCTGTTGTGCGTTGCGATCGCCGGCGGCGCGGTGGTGCCGTTGCTCGTCGGCCAGGTCGCCGATCGCGCCGGACTCGGCTGGGTCTTTGCAATCCCGCTCGTCGCCTACGCCGGTATCCTCGCCTTCGCGGTGGCAGCGCCCCGGCCTGGGCGAACTCGCACGCCCTCGAAGCTCCTGCGCCAGATGTCGCCATGATCGACCTGTGAGGGATATGGCCGGGCCGAAGCTTTCATCCGTAGCGCTCAGCCCACCGCAGAGGCGAGCGCTGTTACCGCAGCATCCGCCTCTTCGTCGTTAAGGCTGGCGAAGCCGATGCGCAGCCCGCGATCGGCGTCGGGGCTGGCCATGAACGAGCGTGATGCCGCGAAGCGCAGGTCGAGCGCCTGCGCGCGTGCTTCGATCTCGTCCATGCTCCTGCCGGGGAAGCGCAGCCAGAAAGCGAGCCCGCCATTGGGAAGGTCGAACTGCACCTTGTCGCCGAACGCCTCGTGAAGGCGCTGGGCGAAACGCAGCCGGCGCTCGGCATAGATCTGGCGGACCTTCCGGGCGTGCCTGCGCAGTTCGCCGCTCGATATCAGCTCAGCCGTGGCGCGTTCGGTCACGACATTGCCCATGCCGTCGGTGAGCGAGATGCCATGCGCGAGGCTGCGCAGCAGCAGCGGGGAGCCGACGACATAGCCGACGCGCAATGCCGGCAGCAGCAGCTTGGAGAGCGACCCGATATAGATGACGTGCTCGGGCGCATAGGCGGCCATCGGCAGCAGCGGCTGCGACGAGAAATGGAATTCGTGGTCGTAATCGTCCTCGATGATCGCGAAGCCGAACTGGCGCGCGAGGGCGAGGAGGCGCAGCCGGCGCGTCGGGCGGAGCGTGACCGTGGTCGGGAACTGGTGGTGAGGAGTGAGGAATAGTGCGCGGATGCGATGCTTGCGGCACATCGCTTCGACCGCGGCAATATCGATTCCTTCTTCGTCGAGCGGCACTGCATGCACGCGCGCGCCGAGCATCGTGAATGCCGCGACCGCGGGCTCATAGGTGAGCGCCTCGACCATGACATGGTCGCCGGGGCGGAGCAGGGCTTGGGCGGTGAGGAAGATACCGTTTTGGCTTCCTCTCGTGATGCAGACATTTTCGGCCGAGACGTTCAACGCGCGCTGGCTGCGCAGCATTTCGGCCACGCATTCGCGCAATGCGGGCAGCCCCAGCGGATCGCGATAGGCGAAGGTGTCGGAACCCGTCCGTGCGCTCACCGCATCGCGATAGGCATTGGCCAGTACCTTGGTGGGAAACAGCCGCCCGTCCGGGGCGCCTTCGTCGAGCTTGAGGCCGCTTCCCGCGGCCAGTGCCAGCGGGCGTTCGGGTGGCGGCAACACGCGATAATAGGTCCGTCCGATCGCTGCCGGGCGTGCGGGCGGCGGCGCAGGCTTGTGCACCGGATCGGGATAAACCGGCGAGACCAGGGTGCCGCGCGTTCCCGCCGAGCTGAGCCAGCCTTGCGCGATCAGCTCGTCATAGGCGAGCACCACGGTCTTGCGGTTCACCCCGATATTGGCCGCCAGTTCGCGACTGCTCGGCAAGTATGTGCCCGGTGCCAGCCGGCCGCTTTCAATGTCGCTGATGATCGCGGCGATGATCTGCATATAGGCCGGCGTGTCGCTGTCGGTATCGATCGCTTGGCCGAGCGTGAGGGGAAGGCGACGCAGCATTGGTCCTGATATCGGTTGGAATGTCGATCGGTGAGGGGCCAGTCCTAGCCCCGCCGCGCGCTGCGGGCAAACCCTGGTTGGACCCGCCACGCTTCCGATATTGGTGGTTTGATTATGGCCTCTCGTGTCTCAAGATGTTGGCATGAACGCTTCCGATCACAGCAAGTACAGGACAGGTCCGTTCTCGAAATTCGACGCAGCCGACATCCGTGCGTTGATCGAGGCCTATCCGCTCGCCTGGGTGCTGGTGCCCGGCAGCGATGGCATGGCCGCGAGCCAGCTTCCGCTGATCGGCGAGTATGATGATGAAGGCCGGCTGGTCGCGCTGATCGGGCATTTGGGGCGCGCCAATCCGCTTGCCGGGCAGCTCGCCGCGAGCGGCCGCGCGACGATCCTGTTCGACGGCCCGAACGGCTATGTCTCGCCCGAGCATGCTGGGCGCCGCGACTGGGCGCCGACCTGGAACCACGCCCATGTGAAGATCGCCGCCGAAGTCGAGATCGACCCCGCGCTCACCGAGATGTCGCTCGACGTGCTGACCGATGCGATGGAGCGCGACCGGGCCGATCCCTGGCACAGCGGCGAGATTTCCCACCGGTACCAGGGCATGCTGCAGGCGATCATCGGCTTCCGCGCGACGGTGACCGCGATCGAGGGCCGGTTCAAGCTGGGGCAGGACGAGCGCCCCGATACGCTTCACGCCGTTCTGGCCAGCCAGGGCAATGCCGAGCTGGTGCGCTGGATGCGGCGGTTCAACGAAGGGCGCTGAGCGCCCTCACTCCCCTTGGAACCATTGCCGCGGCAGCGGACGCTGGCGGGGATAGACTTCGCCCAGCGTTGCGGCGTCGTAGATCCGGCCGTTCTTCATCACCTGCGTGATCGCGCGGGCGTTGCGGATATCGGTTAGCGGATCCTTCGACAGAATGAGCAGGTCGGCATATTTGCCGGGCTCGAGGCTGCCGATCTGCCCACGCCGGCCGATATCCTCCGCGCTCTCGATCGTCGCCGCGCGGAGGATTTCGTGCGGCGTGGCGCCGCTGGCGGCATAGGCTTCGAGCTCGAAATGATAGCCGACGCCCTGGACCGTGCCGTGGCTGCCGATGCCGACCAGCCCGCCCCCGCGCCGGATCGCGAGCGCGTCGGCGCCGAACAGTGCCCAGGTCCGGTCGATCTCGGGCACCCAGGTGCGATTGCGCAGCCGCGTCTCGAGGATGCCGCGCGGCACGAAATTGCGCAGCTTGGGATCGGAGAGCAGATTGCCTTCGATCACGAAATTATGCAGCGGCGGCGCGCCGCCATAGAGGATGGTCAGCGTCGGCGTGTAGCCGATCCGGGTCCTCGAATAGAGTTCGAGCACGTCTTTCCGAAGCGGCGTGATCGGCAGATTGTGCTCGTTGCCGGCAAAGCCGTCGAGGGCATGCGTCAGGTTGAGGTTGAAGTCGCTCGCGCCCTCGGTCGTCGGCATCATGCCGAGTTCGGCGGAGGCCATCACGATCTGCTGCCGCTGGGTGCGGTTGCCGACCATGTACGCCTTGATGTTGCGCGTGCGGTAATGCTCGCGATAGCGAGTCAGCACGGCGCGCGCGTCGGCGAGCGAGTTGATCTCGACGTTCGAGAAGATGCCGGGCCCAGTCGAGAAGGCGCGCGGGCCGAGCATCAGCCCGGCATCGATCATGTCCTGATAGCCGAACACGTCGATCGTGAAGGGCTGGACGTCGATCCCGCTGGTCACGCCGTACGCCAAATTGGCGAGGAAATCCCAGTGGTTGACGTCGAGGAGCTGGCGGCGGGTCTCGAACCAATGCGCGTGGGTGTCGACGAAGCCGGGGACGAGATACGAGCCGGATACGTCGCGGATCGCCGCGCCGGCTGGAATTGCCACGCTGCCGGTAGGACCCACCGCGGCGATGCGTCCGCCGGTGACGACGACATCGGCGTTGGCGATCACTTCGTCGCCGCGCATCGTGACCGCGGTGGCGCCGCGCAGCACGACGCTCCCCTGCGGCACATCGCGCGGCAATTCGACCCGCGCCTCGACGCTGGTCGCCAGGGCCTCGGCCGATCCCGCCTTGGAGTCGGCGGCGACTTTGGTGGGCAGCGTCCGCAGCGTCGATCCGACCGACCAGAGGATCGTGCCGCCGTCGCGGCCCCAATCGGCATAGTCGGCGCCGACCGCGGTGATCTTGCTCGACGCGGTGATCGTGCGTGCCAGTTCGATCTTCTGTGGATCGCCGCCGAGCAGGGGCGGCACGTCAAGCAGATAGAGCTGCGACGCGGCCTTGACGAGCAACTGGCTGCCGTCGGGGCTCAGTCGTGCGTCCTCCGGGGGGATCGGCATGGTGGCGAAATAGCGGTTGCCGTTGGGGACGGTCAGCGAGACTTCTTTCCGGGTATCCCCGGCCGCGACACCCACCGAATGGATATCGCTGCCCGCCATGTAGCGCAGCCGTGTGCCGGTCGCGTCGAAGCCGAGCGCGCGTGCACCCTGTGGCCGTGCCACCACGCGCGCCGCGCCTCCGGCGATCGGCAGCACGACGATGTCGGTCGGCAGGCTCGCGCCGACTTCGCTCTGGACGTTGAGCCGCTCGGACTGGACGCCCCGCAGCACGGCGACGCTCTTGCCGTCGAGCGAGACCACCGGCTCGGTGTAGAAGCCTGGCTCGCTGGTCAGCTGGCGCGGCTTGCCGCCCGCGGCGGGGATCGACCAGAGTTGGCCGCCCTCGATCGCGGTCCAGGTGACATAGACGAGGCTGCGGCCGTCGGGAGTCCAACTCGGCTGGAACGCCATGCCCTCGACCCCGGTGACTGCGATGGGGGTGCTGCCGGGCGCAAGCCCCTGGACGTATAGCTTGCCTAGCGCGGCGAAGGCGGTGCGCCTCCCGTCGGGCGAAAGCCGTGGCGCCTGGATGACGCGGACGCGCACCGGGCCGGTCTCGTCGGGGACTTCGACGCGGGTGTTGCGTCCGATCGGCAGGTCCACGGCAGCCGTGAACGGCACCTCGCTGCGCTTGCCGCTCGCGATGTCGATGCGGGTGATCTTGCCACCGATCGCGGTGAGCACGGCCTTGTCGCCGGGCAGGAACGCCACGCGTGGGATCAGGTCGTTGTAATAGCCGCCCATCTGGGCATCGCGATCGACCGGGAAGGCGAGCCAGCGATCCTCGCCGCTGGCGAGGTCGCGGAGGCGCAGTCCGGTCTCGGTGCCCTTGCGGTTGGCATAGACCATAAGCCGTCCGTCATGCGACAAAGCGGGGCGCATCGCCGCTCCGGGATTGGCCGAGATGATCTTGTCCTCGGCGCCGGTGGCTAGGTCGCGCCGGACGATCTCCCAATGCGGCAGCGGCTTGTCCGACCAGAGCGAACCGGTCTTCCGCGAATAATAGAGATACTTGCCGTCGGGCGAGGCGGCCGGGCCGATCACGTTGACGCGATCGTCGCCGCGCTCGGTGCCGGTGGGCCGCGCCTGGGTCACCTTGATCCCGGTGCCGCCGCGCATGTCATACGCATAGAGCTCGAAGGCTAGAATCGAGTGGATCGTCCGCGAGACATAGACGAAGCGCCCGTCGGGCGACCAGGCCGGCGAGGTGTACAGCGCCGGATCGGTATCGGCCGAGAGTTTCCGGGCATTGCTGCCATCGGGGTTGGCGACCCAGAGATTGGTCGCGCCCGAGCGATCCGAGAGGAAGGCGATGCGCTTGCCGTCGGGCGAGAAGACCGGCTGGGTTTCGAACGCCTGGCCGGTCAGCACCGGGCGGGCCTGGCCGCCGGCGATATCGAGCGCGTAGATGTCGCCGAGCAGGTCGAACAGCATCGTCCTGCCGTCCGGCGAGACGTCGAGCGCCATCCAGGTGACTTCGGAGGTATCGAACTTGAGCCGCTCCTGTGGCTGGAGCGGCAGGGCCGGTGGAGGCGCTGCTGTCTGGGCCAATGCCGGGCCGCTCCCCAGGGAAAACGCAAGTGCGAACAGGGAGCAGCGCGCGGCACGGGTCATGAAAATGGTCTTTCTCAGAACTTGATGCGGGTGCCGATGGTCATGAACCGGCCCACCGTGTCGTAGAAGGGCGAGAAGGCCGACGCGATCGGCGGATCCTTGTCGAACAGGTTCGAGACGTTGGCGTAGATTTCCATCTGGGGACCCCCGCTCGTCGGGATCTTCGCGTTCAGCTGGAGATCGATGTAGGTGTAGGCCGAAACGCGGTTGTTTGTGATGCGCAAATTGCGGTTGTAATAGCCCGGCGAGATGTAGCGCGCGCGGATCAAGCCGCTGAGGTTGCTGTCCGCATAGCCGACGCTGCCGTTGACCCGCCACGACGGCATGCCGTTGACGAAGGCGTAGCTGGTGTTGTCGACATATTCGACGCGAGTGATGCCGTCATAGGTGGTCAGGCTGTTCACCCAGGTGCCGATCACACGGAAGTTCATCCGCTGGCTGCCGACATCGTTGAGCGGCAGCGTATAGGCGATTTCGCCGTCCACGCCGTTGGTCTTGTACTGCGTCAGATTGACCGAGTTGGACTGGACCCGGATCAGGTTGCCGGCGCTGTCGCGGAACACGCGTGCGCACAGCTCTGCGTTGCCGTTGAAGCAGCGCGTGACGAGGTCCTGCGCGCCGATCGACGCGATCACCTTGTTGATGGTGATGTCGAAATAGTCGAGCGAGGCAGTGAGCCCGCGCATCGGCGAAGCAGTAACGCCGGCGGTCCAGGTGTCGGCAAGTTCGGGGAGCAGATTCGGATTGCCGCCGCCATTGACCAGCGTCTGGCCGCTGACGTTCTTCACCGGATCGGAGACGTTGACGTAGCTGATCGTCTGGGTCGAGTAGAGCTCGCTCAGGCTAGGTGCGCGGATGTCGCGCGAGCGGGTGACGCGGCCGATCACGCCGGGCAGGAACTCGTTGGTGGCACCGAGCTTCCACGACCAGATGCCGCCGCTGTTGCGATAGTCCGAATAGCGCGCGGCGCCATTGATCTCGAGCTTGCGCAGCACCGGAATGTCGCGGACCAGCGGGATCAGGATCTCGCCGAACGCTTCCTTGACCGAGTCCCGGCCCGAGAGCCCGCCGAACGAGAAGGTGGTGAAGGCGCCGGCGCGATCGAGATCGCCTGCGCGCGAGTCGACGCTTTCCCAGCGGCCCTCGACGCCGAGCGCGATCGAGATCGGTCCTGCCCAGAGGTCCAACGGCTCGCCGCGGATGCTGGCGCCGACCGTGTCGAGCTTGGTGGTGGCGCGCGACGTCGGCGTGCCGGTCACATAGTCGATCGCGGCAGCCGAGGGCGCGCCGTTGCCGAACAGGTTGAGCGGCACGCAGCCGCTGTTCGGATTGGTCAGCGTGACGCGGCAGATCGGCTGGCCGGTGGTCGGGCTGATCACCGAATCGACGGCGTTGGCGAAGTTTGCGGTCAGGCGGAAGCCAGGAGTGTCGATGTTGTTGGTCGACTGGCCGTGGCTGTAATAGGCGCCGTAGCGCCACTTGCCGTCGCCGCTGCGGCCTTCGAGCGCGACGGTGCCCTGGATCGCCTCCCGCTCGAGATCGATGCTCGAGTAGGACAGGTCCGAATTGTAGCGGCCCATGGTGAAGCTGGTCTGGTTGGCGGCGGCGAGGCGATCCTTGATCTCCTGGCGCAGGAAGGCGTTGTCGTTGCGGATCGTGATGTTGCCGCGATTATGGTCGCCGAACCAGGTGTAGTCGCCCCAGTAGCGCGAGTAGCGCAGCTCGGCGACGAGCTTGACGTCGTCGAACACTTCGTACGAGGCGCGCGCCATGCCGGCGACGCGCTTCTGCGGCGTGATCAGCGGGCTGCGGTCATCGTCGGAGGGGGACTCGCCGCCGATCATGTTGGCGCCGTTCACCGTACCGAGATTGAGCGTGCGCAGCGTGCCGTCGGGGTTGAAGCCCTGGTTGCGCAGCACGCCCGAGGTGATGATGCCACCGACGAATGCATTGGCGAGGCCGACATAGGGGGTCAGCGTCTGCGTGCCATCGGGGTTGGACAGCGTCACCCAGCGGCCGGTGTTCTCGCGTGCGGTCTTCTGCATCAGCCCGTCATTCTGCAGATATTCGCCGCCGATCATGAAGTGGCCGCGCCCGCCGGCGAACTTGAACCCGGCGGCGCCTTCGAAGCGATATTGCGCGGCGTCGCCATAGGTCGAGATGCCGCCCTCGGCACCAAGCCGAACGCCGGTGAGGTTGTCGTCGAGCTGGATGTTGACCACGCCCGCGACCGCGCCCGAGCCCCAAGCCGCCGAGGCGCCGCCGGTGACGATGTCGATATTCTTGACCAGCACCGAGGGAATGGTGCTGAGGTCGTTGTCGCTCGAGAAGCGGCGGCCGTCGAGCAGCACCAGTGTGCGCGTCGCGCCGAGGCCACGCAGGTCGACCGGGAAGCGGCCCGCCTGGGCGTTGGTGCCCGAAGTCTGCGGCGATTGGCCCGCCTTGAACTGCGGCAGATCGGCAAGCGCGGCGCCGATATTGGCGCGGCTGGCGACGCTCAGTTCCTCGCTGCTGAGGCGGGTGAGGGGACTAGGCGATTCGAAGCCGGGGCGGTCGATGCGCGATCCCGAGACGACGATCTCCTCCTCGGCCGGTGCCTCTTGCGGCGCGGTCTCCTGGGCCCAGGCGGGCGCGGCGCCCGCAACGACGAGCGCGCAGCCGGCGAGCCAAATGGAGCGGCCGGATTTGACGGTGACGGAACGTGCCATGCTGATTCCCTTTACGCGATGGACCCTGGAGCGGCGCTTCGCCGTCTGTGCGGGCTGGCGCTCTTTCGATGTCATTGAACCGCAATCTTTGGGTCCAAGGCGCCGGGGCAAACATCCAATTCCGCGCCATCGGACGGGTCCATGCGATCGGCCGCGCCACTGTGATATCAGGGACACAGTCGCCGGTTGGTCCCGTCGGCAAGCATGGACTTGGAACTGTCGAGGCGGCGGCGACGCTCGTACACAAGGGCATGCAGAGCGAGTCTCCGACCTTCACCAGGCGCACGCTTCTCGGCGTGCCCGCCGCCGCGGCGGCCACCCATCTGATCGCATCGCCGGCCCCGGCCGCGCCGTCGCTGCCGCTTCCGCCGGCCTCGGAGATCACGGCGCTCGGCGCCACCGATCTGGCCGCTGCGATCCGCCGGCGCGATCTGTCGTCGCGCGAAGTGATGACGGCGCACCTCGCCCAGATCGACCGACTTAATCCGCGCTTCAATGCGATCGTCTCGCGCGTCCCGGCGGACCAACTCCTTGAGGCGGCCGCCGCAAGTGACGAGGATGCCGCGAAGGGCCGCTTCCGCGGACCGCTCCACGGCTTCCCGCACGCCGTGAAGGATACCGCGCCGACGCGCGGCATCCGCTCGACCCAGGGTTCGCCGCTGCTGCGCGACAATATTCCGGCCGCCGATTCGCTGGTCGTATCGCGGATGCGCGACGCGGGCGCGATCTTCATCGGCAAGAGCAACGTGCCCGAATTCGCGCTGGGCTCGCATAGCTACAACCCGTTGTTCGGCGTCACCCGCAACGCCTGGAACCCCGAAGTGTCCGCGGGCGGCAGCACCGGCGGCGGCGCCGTGGCGCTGGCGCTGCGCATGGTCCCGCTCGCCGACGGCAGTGACTTCGGCGGGTCGCTGCGCAATCCGGCGGGGTGGAACAACGTGTTCGGCTTCCGCCCGTCGTTCGGACGCGTGCCGTCGGTGCCGTCGAGCGACGTGTTCGGCCAAACCTTCGCGACCTCGGGCCCGATGGCGCGCAGCGTCAGCGACCTTGCGCTATTGCTCTCGGTGCAGGCGGGACAGGATGCCCGTTCGCCTTTCTCGTTGCCCGACGATCCCGCGCGCTTTGCTGGATCGCTCGACCGAGAATGGAAAGGCGGCCGCATCGGCTGGCTGGGCGACTTGCAGGGCGGGCTGGCGATGGAGCCGGGCGTGCTTGAGACGTGCGTCAAAGCGCTATCGGCGTTTCGCGCGATCGGCATGACGGTGGAGGCGGCAAAGCTGTCGCTCACCGCCGAGGAGATGTGGCGCATCGCGGTCACGCTGCGCCACTGGTCCGTCGGTGCCGACCTGATGGGGTTCTACAAGGATCCCGCCAAGCGCGAGCGGATGAAGCCCGAGGCGATCTGGGAAGTCGAAGGCTATCTGGCGCTCAGCGCCCGGCAGGTCGCCGAGGCCTCCGAAGGGCGCGCGCGCATCTACCAGGCGTTCCGCACGCTTTTCGAGACCTATGATTTCCTGGTGCTTCCGACCGCGCAGGTCTTCCCGTTCGACGTGGAAACGCTCTGGCCCAAGCAAGTCGCCGGGCGCGCGATGGACAGTTATCACCGCTGGATGGAAGTGACGCTGCCCGCGACGATGGCGGGGCTGCCGACGCTTGCCGTGCCCGCCGGGTTCGGCGGCGCGCGCAAGCTGCCGATCGGCCTCCAGCTGATTGGCCCGAACCATGCCGATCTCGCCGTGCTCCAGGTCGGGCATGCCTATGAGCAGGCCTCGCCCTGGATCCACAAGGCGGTGCCGACGGCATTGCGGGCGAATTCGCGCTAGAACCGCTTCCGCACGGTCAACCGCAATGTGCGCCCCAGCGGATCGATTTCGTCGCGGCGATAGCCGAGAGGGACGCTGCCGTCGCGCAACGCCACGCGGCGATAGCTGTCGAACAGATTGCGCAGGTCGAGCGACAATTTCAGGTTCGCCGCGCTGCCGCCGATCAGGAAACGCCGCCGTGTGTGCGGCGCGGCGGGCGTATCCTCGTCCGCTTCCGCGGGCAGCATCTCGACGATGCGGCGGCAGCGGTCGGGAAGCCCCGCCATGATCGTGCGCAGCCGCGCATAGTCGAGCCGGCCCGCCGCCTCGCGCTCGGGAGACGGACGGTCGTCGATCGCAAAGGTTTCGATCTCGGCGATCATGTCGATCGAGACGATCCGGCAGCGCTTGATCCGCTGGAGCAGCAGGTTGCGGAAGATCGAGAAGAAATAGGCGCCTGGGCGTGCGATGTGATCGACGTTGTCGAGCGCGGCGAGACGGCAACAGCCTTCCTGAACGATATCATCGACGTCCTCCTCCGATACGCGGGCGCGCGCGAGCCAGGCCCGTATCGTACCTTCGTACGGGATCACCGCCTCCGCCACCCAGGCTGCCCTGAGGCGGCGGCGCTCGAAATTGGGACCCTTCTTCGTCGTGCCTCTCCCATTTGGCTTCGCGACTTGTCGTCGCTTCGCGCTACTCAGATAGCTGACGCGCGAATTTCCCTATTGCAACCGCTACGCGGACCCGCTGTCGGGTGACGGAAAGTCGGCACGCCACACTCGTAGCTGGCAGGGAGAGCGATGACCAAGGCACGCGAAGACCTGGCGAAGTGGGTGGGAAGCGAGATCCTTCCGCACGAACGCGACCTGCGGCTGTGGCTGCAACGCCGCTTCGTGGCTGCGACCGAAGTGGAGGATATCGTGCAGGAATGCTATTGCAGGCTGGCACGGATGACCGATGTCGCGCGTATCGCCGAGCCCCGCGCGTATCTCTTCACCATCGCCCGCAACATCGCGTTGGAGCATCGCCGGCGCGCGTCGGTCGTGCGTTTCGAAAGCCTGTCCGAGATGGGCGATGGGCAGGCCGGAATCGACCTTCTCTCGCCCGAGCGCATCCTTGCGGCGCGGCAGGATGTCGGCCGCCTCCAGTCCGCGCTGGCGACGCTTTCCGAGCGCGCGCGCCGGATCTTCCTGATGCGCAAGGTCGAGGGGCTCAGCCAGAAGGCGATCGCCGAGGCACTCGGGGTGACCGAAACGGTGGTCGAGAACGATGCCAGCCGCAGCCTGCGCACCGTGCTGCGGCTCATGACCGAAGCGGAACCCGAAGCTGCGCCCAGCCAGGCGGGAGGCGCGCATGCACGATCGCATTGAGCAGCAGGCCGCCGAATGGGCGCTGCGGCATCCGCTCGGCCGCGTGGAGCAGGCGCAGCTCGACGACTGGCTCGCGCAGGATGCGCGCCACGACGGAGCACTGCTACGCGCCATGGCGGGACTGAGCGCGATCGAGGATGCGCTTGTCGCTCCGACTGCGTACGAGCCGGTGCGCACCCCGACGCGGCGCTGGCTGCTCGGCGGCGGTATCGGGCTCGCGGCGGCCGCGGCGAGCGTGGTGCTGGCATGGCCACGGCTGACCGCCCAGCACGTCACCACCGGGCGCGGCGAAATCCGCCGGCTGCCGCTCGCCGACGGATCGGTGGCGACGATCAACTCGGACAGCGACTTGCGGATAATGCTGGCCGAAGATCGCCGCACCATCGATCTCACGCGCGGCCAGGCCTGGTTCCAGGTCGCCAAGGATCGCACCCGGCCTTTCATCGTCGATGCCGGCATCGCCCAGGTGCGCGCGGTTGGCACGGCGTTCTCGGTGGTACGCGGGAAGGATGGCGTGCAGGTCGCGGTTACCGAAGGAACCGTGGCGGTCTGGCCGTCCGAATCCTCGGGGCTGATGACGATCCTCGAGGCTGGGCAGTTCGCCAACTTCAAGACCGCGGGCGGCGCGCCTACGATCGGATCGGCGCCCGGCGCGATCGAGCGTGCGCTGGCGTGGCGCAACGGCGAGGTCGCGCTGGAGAATGACAGCCTTGCCGAGGCGGTCGCGTCGTTCAACCGCTACAACCAGCGCCAGCTCGTGCTGGCGGACCCGAGCCTGGCGCAGGAGAAGCTCGTCGGGCTGTTCAGGCTCGACAAGCCGGAGAATTTCGCGGCGATGCTCGGCCAGTCGCTCGACCTCGACGTCGTGGTGACGCCCGAGGAAATCCGGCTCGCACGAAAAAAATCGGCGGGGCGGTGACGGAAAGCCTTGGGCGCTCGCTCGTGAAAACGAGAGCGCCGACAAGGCGTCATCGTTTCTTGGGGGAGGGTCGAACTTGCGCACACACCACTATCTTATGGCCACGGCAGCCGTCATCTGCTGCTCGGTGACGGCATCGTTCGCGACGGCGCAGGTACGCCAGTTCGATGTCGCGCAGCAGCCCGCCGCCTCGGGCATCCCGATGTTCGCGCGCCAGGCCGGCGTCGAGATCCTCGTTTCGGGGCCGGTGGTCGACGGTGTGCTCGTCAATCGAGTCCGCGGCAACATGGACGTCTCGCGGGCGCTGCAGCTGCTGCTCGCCGGCACCGACCTGGTGCCGATCGTCAACGGCTCCCGGATCGTTCTCAAGCGCGCCGAGGCGCCCAAGCGCGTCGTCGCTTCGGTGACCCGTCGCCCGCGGCCGGTGCAGGACGCGACGCCAGCGGTCGAGCCGGCGGACGTGCAGGTCGAGGAAACCGCCGAGCCCGAGCAGGAGATCGTCGTCACCGGCATCCGCCAGTCGCTCGAGCGCGCCGCCAGGATCAAGGAAGACGCTGTCCAGGTCGTCGACGCGATCGTCGCGCAGGACATCGGCAAGTTCCCCGATCCGACCACTGCCGCAGCACTCCAGCGCGTGCCGGGCATCCAGGTCCAGAACGACAGCAACAACGAGCTCTCGGGCGTCCGCATCCGCGGCCTTGCCGATATCCAGACCACGGTCGACGGGCGCGAAGTCTTCACCACGACCGGGCGCGGGTTCAGCCTGGTCGACATGCCCGCCGAGGCGCTGGCGCGGGTAGAAGTGTTCAAGTCGCAGACCGCCGACCAGATCGAAGGCGGCGTCGCCGGTGGCATCGACCTTAAGCTCAACAAACCGTTCAACTTCAAGGAGCCCGCCCTAGTCGGCACCGCGCGCCAGACCTATGCGACGCGCGTCGGCAAGGCCAACCCCTCGCTCAGCCTGCTCGCCACTGACCGGTTCGACACCGGCATCGGTGAGATCGGCGTGCTGGTGAACGGCACCTGGTCGCACGCCGATTCGATGCGCACCACCGCGTTCATGGACATGCGCCGCAGCTCGGGCGTCGCGCCGCTCAACACGCCGGGATACCTGATCCCGCAGGTCATCCAGAACATGCCCGATGTCGGCGAAGTGACGCGGAAGCAGGTCAATGGCGCGATCCAGTGGCAGCTCAGCCCGTCGGTCCAGGCCTATGTCGACGGCTTCTACACCTATTTCCAGACGACGGCCGGCTTCACCGGGTTCAACCCGCAGCCCTTCACCAACGGCACGTCGATGACCAACGTCGTTGCGAGTGACAACTGCTTCGATGCGCGGGTCAACGCCAACGGCACCAACCCGACGATCAGCGTCGATGCGCAGGGCCGGGCGACGCTCCAGGCGTTCACCGTCCAGCGGATGTGCGACGTCAAGAGCGTCCAGTTCAACAACATCGTCATCAACCAGAACTCGTCGTCGCTACGCTTCACCCAGGAGGCCAAGCAGGTTGCCGGCGGGCTGCGCTGGGAGCAGGACCGCGCCAAGGCGGTGCTCGATTTCGGCTACCAGACCTCGAACAGCTTCCGCGAGAATGTGAACCTCGAGGCTGGGCAGCGCGTCGCGACGATGCTGCTCGAGACCGACGTCGATGGCGGGCCGCGGGTCACCGTTCCGGCGGGCGCGCCGATGAGCAGCGCCAACTTGTCGCTGCGCAACGCCTTCAATCAGAATTTCACCCAGGCCGACGGCTCGCTGCTCCAGGCGCGCGCCGATGGCGATTACGAGCTCGACGGGCTGCTCAGGAAAGTCGAGGTCGGCATCCGCTTCGCCCGCCGCGAGGCCGTCCAGCGCGACGTCCAGTCGACCACGCCGATCCCGTACGGCAATATCGGCACTGGTACCGAGGCGAACGCGCGACTGATCTCGTCGCTGCCGCTGTCGCCGAGCATCATCGGCATCATCGGCGAGCTGCCGCGAGTAAATGGCGGCACCAGCTTTGTCGGGATCGCGCCGTCGTACCTCCGCTCCGAATTCGGCCGCAACGAGCTGCGCCGCCTGCTCGGCCTGCCGTTGCGGCGGCCCGACTGGAACCCGACGCGCCAGTTCGATGCCAAGGAAACGACGCTCGCCTCGTACGTCCAGGGCAATTACGAAGTGCCGCTTGGCACCCTGACGCTCGACGGCGTGGTCGGCGTGCGCGTGATCAAGACCGATCGCGACATCAGCACCTTCCGAAACGTGTCGGGCGCGCTGGTGCCGGTCGACGTCAGCACCTCGGATACCGACGTGCTGCCGACCGCGACGGCGCGGCTCAAATTCCCGGGCGGATTTCAGGCGCGCCTGGCCTATTCGCGCAGCATCCGCCGCCCCGATTTCGGCGACCTCAACCCCACCCAGTCGCTGGCGATCACGGTCAATCCGTTCCAGCTCAGCACCGGATCGGCAGGCAATGCCACGCTGCGCCCGCAGCGTTCGGACAGCATCGACGGCACGCTCGAATATTATTTCAAGAGCGGCTTTGTCGCGGTGACCGGCTATTACCGTCGGATCAAGGACCGCGTCGTCACCGCGTCGAACCAGGAGACGATAGACGGGATCAACTTCCTGATCTCGCGCCCGCGCAACGTCGGCGAGGCCGAATTGAAGGGCATCGAGACCAGCGCGCAATATTTCTTCGATTTCCTGCCGGGCGACCTCGCCGGGCTGGGCATTCTAGGCGCGTTCACGATTGCGGACTCGAAGATCGGCGGCAACGATCTGCTTGCCGGCAATGCGCTCCAGGGCGTCTCGAAATACAACTTCACGATCGGCGGGCTCTACGATCGCGGCAAGCTGAGCGCGCGCGTCGTCTACACCTATCGCTCCAAATATTGGAACGAGGACAATAGCGGCGGCGTCCAGCTGCGCCCGTACGATCCCGATCGCCCGCTGGCCGATCCATATCTGCCGACGCTGCTGAGCTGGATCCGCCCGGCGGGGCGGCTCGACTTCAGCGTCGGGCTCGACGTGACCGATGCGCTGCGCTTCGACATTGGCGGGACCAACGTGCTGCGCAACGAGACCAAGCAGTATCGCGGCGCGTCGTGGCTCAACAGCAAGGTCTATGGCGACGAGACCACCTATACGCTCGGGGCGCGCGTGCGCTTCTGATCGTAGGACCGCCGCGCCGCGCGCCTCCCCGCGGCGTCGCGGCGGTCCGCTCTGTAGTGCGTGAGGAGAATGGGATGAAGTTCGGTACTGTCCTGCGGTCGGTGATCGCCACCACCTCGCTGGTGACGATAGCGCAGGCCGGCGCGATCGCGCAGCATGCGGGAGGCCAGGCACGGCCCAACCTCGTGGTGTTCCTTGCCGACGATCTCGGGAATGACCTGACGCCGTGGGGCGATCCCAATGTCCGCGCGCCCAACCTCGCCAAGCTGGCGCAGGACGGCATGGTGCTCGACCGCGCTTTCGTCGCCTCGCCCGCCTGCGCGCCGAGCCGCGCGGCGTTGCTCACCGGCCTGATGCCCGCGCGCAACGGCGCCGAGGCTAACCAAAAGGCGCCGCGCGAGGACGTCCGGAAGCTGCCCTCCTACCTTCAGGCGCTCGGCTATGAGGTCGTCGCGTTCGGCAAGGTCTCGCACTACAAGCAGACCGGCATGTACGGGTTCGACCATTTCGAGCACGATACCTTTCACGATCCTGATGGCGTCGCGTCGGCGATCGCGTGGCTGAAGGCGCGCAAGAGTACCAAGCCGCTGGTGATCTTCGTCGGCAGCAACTGGCCGCACGTGCCCTGGCCTGAGACCACCGAGGGCTATGATCCTGCCGCGATCACGCTGCCGCCCAAGACCGTCGACACGCCTGTCACCCGCGATGCGCGTGCGCGCTACTACGCCGCGGTCTCCAAGCTCGACAAGGAGGTCGGGGACACGCTCGATGCGGTCGACCAAGTGCTCGGCAAGGATACCTTCGTGCTGTTCTCGTCCGATCACGGCGCGCAATGGCCGTTCGGCAAGTGGAACCTCTACGATACCGGCACGCGCGTGCCGACGATCGTGCGCTGGGGCGGCCATGTGAAGCCCGGCACGCGGACCAAGGCGATGGTGAGCTGGGTCGATATCCTGCCCACCCTGGTCGATGTGGCGGGCGGCAAGGCGCCGGCGGGGATCGACGGCAAGTCCTTCGCGCCCGTGCTGCGCGGCGCTGCCAAGGCGCGCGCGGAAATCTACACCACGCACAACAATGACGGCAGCATCAACGTCTATCCGATGCGCAGCGTCCGCACCGACCGCTGGAAGTACATCGCCAACCTCCACCCCGAATACACCTACACCACGCATATCGATCGATGGGTAAAGCGCGTGGATTCGGGGAAGTACTTCCCGTCGTGGCGCGAGGCCGCGAAGGGCGACCCGGCGGCCAAGGCGATCGTCGATGCCTATTATCATCGACCCAAGGAAGAGTTGTACGACCTCTCCAACGATCCCGAAGAGAAGCGTAACCTCGCCGCCGATCCCAGGCAAGCCGGGGTGCTCAAGTCGCTGCGCGCGAAGCTGGCCGCCTGGCGCACAAGCCAGGGCGACAACCGCCCGGTCGAGGGCACGCCACATTTCGAGGAAGGACCGCTTTACGGGGAACCCGATCCAAACCTGCCGTCCAAATAGGGGGGAGGAGGCGGGTTCGGCGCAGCGGCTCCCTATCATGCCAGCCTGGGTCTCTCGCTTTCTCTCTCCTCGTCCGCGGGTGCAGGAGGCGGGGGCGTGTCGGGACAATGGGTGGCGCGCTTAGCCTCGCGGTCGCACTCGAGCAGCCGCGCGCGCATATCGTCGAGGCACTGATAATAGCCGGCACCGGTGCCGACGCCGCCCCACCCGGTCAATGGCGACGTCACCAGGTCGAGCGTGCAGTCGATGGCTCCCTGCCGGGCCTCTTCGATGCAGGCATCGACGCGTCGCGACAGCTCGGCGCGGTCGCATTCGGGCTCGGCTTGTGGCCTGACCCTCGGCGTCGGTACGGGATCGGGTTCGGGCACCGGAACTGGCTCGGGCCCCGGCGGCGGATCGCGCCGCGGCGGGGGCGGGCAGTGGACGCTGTGGAAGGTATGCTCGATCAGCCCGCCCCCGGCGCTTGACGACAGGCCATAGACGCTCACCGGGGCGCCGGTTTTCCGCACCGTGAGCTGCATGCAGGCGGGATTACGCGTGTCGCGTTCGACGATGCGCTCGATCAGGAAGCCCGATCCCCGCGAGGCGACCCACCCTGATGCGGCGCGCGCGTCATACATGCGGAACAGCTGCCTGACCCGCGAATAACCCGGGCGCGATAGCCAAGGATAGGGCGTCCCGTGTTCGTCGAAGGTGGGAACGTATGCGTTGCGCTCGGGATTGGCCGGGTCGTTGACACGGCCGATGCCGAAGCCTCGCAGTCCGCCGCGTTCGACATCCACTACGACCGCCTCGACGTAATAGCATTCGACGAGGTCAGGATCGTGGCGGCCGCTGTCGGAATCCCAACCCATCCTAGCGGAGAATTCGTACCCGTGTCGGGCGGGCCGGGCCAGTTCGAGTGCGACGGTCCAGTCCTGCGCGATCGAAGATACCGCGAAGCTGTTGCTCCAGCCGACCAGGCTCGATTGCCACGCGGCGCCGAGTTGGAGATGGGCTCCGACCGGGGCCTCGGTCATTCGGGTGCCTAGGATCGAAAGGACGGTGGTGCCGGTGATATCCACGGTCGCGGCGCCGTTGATGCTGGCATCGCCCGCAGCGTTGTGGGGCGCGCTGAGCGAGATCGTGATCGGCTGCGTGATCGGCGGCGGGTTCTGGACCACCGCGGTCACCAGCACTGGATCGCGCAGTCCGATCCGGTCCGGCATTCCGGCTGGCGAGTTGCCGGCGGCGACATCGGGAATGAAGAGAACGCGCGGGCCGCCCTCGTCCTCTTGGCGCGGGCGCTCGGGACGATCGGGCGGCTCGGGCGGGCCGGGCGGCCCGGGAACGATCGGGATCGCGCAGAGCTCGGGCAGCGCGACGCACACCGCCCCGACGCACAGCTCGGGCGCGACGAGGCAGATCAGCGGCGACAGGAACGGCAGCCCCGGCAGGATCGGCAGGCTGCAGAGGATCGGATGCTCCTCGCAGAAGGTGCGATCGTCGGATGGGGGCCGCTCGGGCCCCGACGGTGGCGGGCGAGGTGGCGGATCGGGATCCGGATCCCGCCCGGGGGGAGCGGGATCCGGGTCCGGTCCCGGTCCGGGAGTCGGCGTGGGCCCGGGGATCGGCGGCGGGGGCAGCGCCATCAGCAAATCGACCCGGCGGTTTTGCGAACGCCCTTCGATGCTCGCATTGTCTGCGGCGGGATGAGCCTCGCCCACCGCCGTCACCCGCACGCGTCCCGCAAACGGTGCCAGCAGCGTGGCGACTGCCTGCGCCCGGCGGCGCGAGAGGTCGAGATTATGCGCCTCGGGCCCGGTCTCGTCGGCGAAGCCGACCGCGCGCAGCGTCAGCGTCCGGCTTCCGCGGGTCTGGACGAGGTGGCCGAGCTCCTGCAGCACGGCACGATGCTCGGGCTTGAGCGTCGCGGCATCGATGCCGAAATTCCACAGGCTGAGCGTCATCGGCCGCGCATGTCCGGATATCATGCCCGGACTGGTCCGTGACAAGGCGATCTCCTGCGCCCGCGTCGGCGGTGCCGCGTCGTCGAGATTCCGCCGGACGATATCCGCATTTCCCTCGAGAACGACGTGCGCGAGTTCGTGCGCGAGCAACCGGTCGCCGGCGGACGTTCCCGGCGCGAAGCGGCCCTGGCCGAATACCACGTCGCTTCCCACGGCATAGGCGTGCGCGCCGATCTGCGCAGCCGACTGCGCAGCGGCTTCATCGGTATGGATACGGACATGATCCAGCGCGACACCGAAACGCGACTCGAAATGGGTTCTCGTCGAAAGCGACAGCGGGGCACCCTGACGCGACAGCGCGCGGTGTACGCCCGCAGGCGCCGCAGAACCGGCGCGCATCGTCCTTCCGGGCAGCGCAAGCGGTGCGCGACGAACCATGGGTTTCCTGCGCGCGGCGCAGGCGGGGCAGGGATGTTCTTCCAGCCGGCCGGAAGCCGGTCCGGCGCCGCAAGCCGTACAGGCGCCGCGCGCCGGAATACTCCCGACGCCTGCCGATCCACGCGGCTTGAGCGCCGCATCCGCCAGACGATCGGCGGCCTGTTCCTCCGGAGAATCGGCATGACCGACCATAAGGGAGGGCCGGACGCCCTGAGCGCTGAGAAACGCAAGCCATTGCCGTGTTCCGGGCAAGCTGTACCGGCTCGGGGGAGATACGCCGCGGGCGTCGGGGGTCGAGGGCGATCGCTCCGCAGGCGCTGCGCTGGATGGGGCGGCGGCGGCACCCATCAGAGGACGCTCCGGGGCTTCCGCGAATTCCCCAGCCGGGAAGCGCTGGCAAGGCAAACGCTCGATCGCATCGGTTGATCTCACCCGAATTGACGCGAAACAATGGTCACTGGCGAAGCATAACAGCCGATTCACGTTTCCGGCCTTCGGAAACTCCGTCCCGCGAATCGGAATACTATCCTAATCCAGGTTGGACCGGATTGACATCTTTTGCCCACTGATCGCGCATAGGCGGCGTGCTTCAAGCCAACTGGCAGATATCCAATACGATCATGTCGTCATAATCCTGGTTCTCGCCGGCCATGATCCAGATAAACGCGTAGGCGCTCGTGCCGACGCCCATATGGATCGACCAGGGCGGCGAGATCACGGCTTCGCCCTCGGCCATGACGAGGTGCCGTGTCGCGTCGCCTTGGCCCATGAAGTGCATCACCCGGCCGTTGGCGGGATCGTCGAGGTCGAAATAGAAATAGATTTCGCTGCGGCGCTCGTGGACGTGCGGCGGCATCGTGTTCCACACGCTGCCCGGCTGGAGGATGGTGAGCCCCATCGCCAACTGGGCGCTGTCGCATATCCCCGGGATGACGAGCTGGTGGATCCGCCGGTCGTTGGCCTCGTCGCGACTGCCGCGTTCGAGCATCCTGGCGCCGGCGAGTGACAGCTTCCGGGTCTCGAAGGCGCGGTGCGCAGGCGACGAGGCGAGATAGAAGCGGGCGCCATCGCCCGAGAAGCGCACGTCGCGCGCGCCCATTGTGACGTAGAGGCTATCCTTGGGACCGAGTGTGAAGGCCTTGCCATCCACCGTCACCACGCTGTCCACGCGGCCGACGTTGACGATGCCCAACTCGCGGCGTTCGAGGAAGGGGTGTCCTGTCGCCGAGGCGGGTTCGGCCTGGTCGGGAAGCCGTACGCTGCCGCTTTCGACCAGCACCCCGCCGATCACCAGGCGATCGGCATGGGTATAGTTGAGTACGCACTGGTTGGGACGGAACAGGCTCCCGATCAGATAGCGGTCGCGCAATTCCTGGTTGGATGCGCAGGCCATCATGTCCGGATGGGTGGCGTAATAGGTTCGATCGAACATCGCGGCTCCCGAACAGCCGGGGACGGCATGCGCCGCCCCCAGCGAGGATTAGGTCACTTCAGGAAGACCGGCGGGGTGTAGGCGCCGTTGGCCGCGACATCCCACACTTCGATCCGCGCCCATTTGCGGCCGCGCAGATCGACCTTCTTCTCGATCGTGCGGCTGCCGAACGGCGCGCTGCCGGTCAGGTCGATGCGGTCGCGATAGATCTTCTTGCCGTCGCCGCTGACCACTTCGGCAAAGGCGAGTGGGAAAGTCCATTCAATCTTCGCGCGCATCGTCGTGGCCGAACCGAACGTGGTCTCTTCGCCGCTCTTCGCGCCATTGACCGTGAATTCGGGGATGAGCACTTCGCCGGTCGTGGTGAAGAACTTCCCCCCGCGCAGCGCGCCGAGCACCGACGACCAACCATCGGCATAGCGCGGCAGCGGCCCGTCGAGCCGGAGATAGTTGACGTTCATATGCGCGTAGAGCTCGCTCTCGTCGGAGAGCTGGAACACGTCGACTTCGCCTGGCGCATATTTGCGCTCCGAAGGCTTGGCGGCCCAATTGTTCATGTCGTCGAGCGTGTCGAGCACGCGCGACCCGAGACGCGGCTGGGCATAGTCCGCGGGCATCGCCTTCCACGCGCCGCCGAGGAAGCGGTCGCTCTTGAAGAAATTGGTATGACGGTGCGCGTCGGGGAAGCCGAACGAGCTCTTGATCCGCGGATGCGCGGTCCACATCAGCCCCTGCTCGGCTTCCATCAGCTTGAGGACATCGTCCTCCGAACCGACATGATAGACCTTGCCGCGGACGGGATCGTTCTCGACGAAGGGCTGCCCGTCCTTGCGGTCGAGCGTCCAGGTGACCGGCTTGGGAAAGAAGCTGATCCAGTGCCCGCCCAGGTGGACGTTGGGTTCCTCGCCCGGCAGCAGCAGCAGCTTGTCATCGGAGAGCCGCGCGGTTTCCTTGTGCATCGTATCGAGCAGCGTCAGGCGGTCGCCGGCGCGATCGAGCGCCTCCTTGCCCAAATGCAACTCGGCGAGATGGACGATCTCGACGTTCATGTCCTTGAAGCGCTTGACGAATGCGGGGGACTCGAGCCCGTCGGGCACACCGGTAGATTGCTGGAAGCGCTGTCGGTTGAGGAATTCCTCGGTGTGCTCGACGTGATAATGGCTGGTGAAGGTGCGGTGGCCGTCGAGTGCCTTGAAGCGGTCGCCGCGGGTATAGGTCAACGCCGCCTGGGTGGTGCTCGCGGCGTCGCCGCTGTCGGGCAGATAGAACACGCCCATGTCCTGCATCGTCCCTGGCGGGGCATTGACCCAGGGCACGTAACGGCGGTCGCCTTCGAGCGTCTGGCGCAGCCCGAAGCCGGTGCGGCCCTTGAGGTCGCGATAGTCGCTGCCGAACCACGCCGAATTGTCGTTGTTGGCGTAATCGAGCGGGTAATAGAATTGGTGCGGCGGCGGCACGATGCCGAGCGCTCCGCCATCCGGGCCTTCCGCGACGATCATACGCGCGCGCACCTTGGGCGAGATCGCCGGGGCGCTGCGCGCGCCGGCCTCGCGCCGGACGATCTTGTCGGTCATGTCGGTATAGGCGATCGCGCGCCACGGCAGCGTCGCCGTAGCCGCCGTGGTGAGCCCGGCGTCGAAGGTATAGGCAGTCGCGCCGCGCTGCGTGGACATCACCATCGCCGCGCGGACCAGCCGCGAGCCGGGATAGATGGTGAACTGGTAGGTCCCGGAGAACGGACCGGCGGCGGCACCGCCGACGATCACCTTGGTATAGCCGCCCTCGGCGCGGACGCTGATATCGTTGCGTGCTAGGGTAAGCGGGTAGCTCTGGAACGGGCGAGTGCGCGGATTGTCGAAGAAGACGGTCCAGCCCTGCTTGAGATCGCGCGTGCCGACCGTCACCACGCCGGCGGGGTCGACTCCGCCGAGCACGGTCTTGCCCGCAATCGCGATGGCCCGGATCAGCGGGGCGGCGGTATCGAGCGACAGCACGAGTTGCGCGCGTTCGCCCTGGCCCGAAGGCCAGTCGATCGTCACGGCATCCTGCGCGCGGGTGACGCGCACGTCGCCCGGCAGCGTGCGATCGGACTGGGTGAAGGTCGCCGCGGGCGCCTGGGCATGCGCCGAGCCAATCGCGACGACGCTGCAAGCCGTAAGCGTCGTTGCCAGCCTGAGCCCCGCGAGCATCCGTTTCCTGTTCAAACCGTCCTCCTGTGTCCGCCGATCCCGATCGGCTTGTCTTGGTCGAGCATGCGTCGTGTGCCTCAGAAGTTGAAGCGCACGCCCAGCGAGTAGGTCGTATCGTCGTTGCGGACTTCGCGGACGAAATCCTCGCGCGATTCGAAGTTTCGCGTGCGCTGGCCGGTGACGTTGGTACCGGCGAGGCTGATCGTGATGTCGGGCGTCAGATCATAGTTCAGCCCGAAATCGAGGCGGCCGGCGGCGCGGATGCCGTTGAGCCCCACCGGGATCGATACCGGCCGCAGCGACAGGCCGTTAGTGATGTCGCCGTCGAAATATTGCGAGCGATAGGTGTAGATCGCGCGCGCCGAGATGCCGTATTTCTCGAAGATCAGCCCGGCGTTGTAATTGTACTTCGAGACACCGAGCAGCGGCAGCCCCTCCAGCCGGTCGCCCGGCGTGGTCACTTCGCTGTCGATGATCGTGAAGTTGCCGATCACGCCCAGGCCATCGAGACCCTCGGGAAGGAAATCGAGGAACAGCTGGCCGCCGACTTCGAGGCCCTTGATCTTGGCGGCGCCGAGGTTGCGCGGCGTCGAGATGACATATTGCAGCCCGTCGATCGTGCGGGCCTCGGTGCCCGAGATGATCCGGTCTTTGATGTCGCGATAGAAGGCGACCACGGAAACGTAGTTGGAGCTGCCGAAATAATATTCGAGCGACGCGTCGAAGCTGTCGGCCTTTTGCGGCTTGAGGTCGGGGTTGCCGCCCGAGCCCGAATTCTGGATCGTGTTCACATAGGAGACGACATAGCTGAGGCCGGGATTGAGCTGGCCGAAGCTCGGGCGCGACAGCGTCTTCGAATAGTTGAAGCGTGACTGGAGCCCGCCGCCGAACTTGATGCGCGCGCTGGCATTGGGAAGCAGGTCGGTATCGCTGGTCGAGCGCTGGACCAGCACGACGCTCGACGTGCTCGTTGCCGGATCGGTCACCCGGCCCGAACCGGCGATGTCGCGATCGGTGCGGGTGACGCGCAGGCCGACCATGCCGTCGATCGCAATCGTGTCGCCCAGCGCGATATTGTATCCGGCCTGGATGAAGCCGGCATAGCTTTTCTCCTGCGCGTCGTAGTCGCGCGTGGGATCGAACGCGGGGGTGTTCGGCGAGATGCGATAGAGGGTGCGCAGCTGCCGCTTGATGTCTTCCTGCAGCAGGTAATTCGGGTCGATCTGGAGGAAGGACGCGCCTTCGTTCATCTGCGGCACGCCGGGCGCCTGCACCAGAATGTCCGAGGGGAGGCCGGCCGCGCTGAGCGGGGTGACGAACGAGCCGCCGGGGGCAGGCGGGCCGCCGAGATACTGCTCGAAGTCCGCCTTGCGCCGCGCGATGCGCACGCCCGCCTGGAGGTGGTCCAGGAAGCCGCCGCCGAAGTCGTACTTCATGTCGCTCATCACCGCCCACAGCGTGCCGCGACTGCGGTTGATGTCCTCGGTCATGCCGTTGGCGAAGGCGAGCCCGGCGGGATCGTTCATCGGATTGCCCGGGGTCGTCGCCTGGACCTCGTGATTGACGTCGCGGATCTGAGTCAGTTCGGCGATCCGCTTGCCGATGTCGACGCGGAAGCTGTTGTTGCGGTTGGTCGACGATTCATAGGAAATGTCGGTGTTCCAGGTGAGCGCGCCGAACTCCTTGTTGAAGCCGGTGGCGAGCACATAGATGTCGGTCCGTGCCCGATTGGCGACGGTCGCGGTGTAATATTCGAGGTTGCGTGCGGTGTAGCCGGTGGCGTTGCACAACTGCCGGATCGTGCCGGTGCCGGTCGGATTGGACGGGCTGCGGACGTTGCCCGAATAATAGCCGTCGGGGCCCACCGCGAAATCCTCGCACGTATCACCTGCGGTCGCCGTGAAGGACGAGCCGGTATAGGCGCGGAAGGTCGGGCGGGCCTGGAACACATTGCCGCGATAGCCGGCGAACAGGCCCTCGACGTAGATCTTGCTGGTCGGGTCGGGTGCCCATTCGAGCGAGAAATTGGCCTGGGGACGCTCGTAATGGCCGAACTCTACGCCCGCGGCGAAGCCGGTAGGGGCGTGGAGGTTCTGGGGAGATCCGGCCGGCGCGGCGCTGGTCGCGCGCGTCCAGTCGTTCCACGCGATCGGGCGGGCATATTTGTTGCGCTGATAGGAGATGCCGAGCATCGCGGCGATGTCGCCCGCGCCCGTCGACCAGCGATTGGCGACGAGCAGGCTCACGGCCGGGTTGAGCGTATCGTCCGAGCCGGCTTCCTTGAGATAGGTCGCGCGGGCGCTGCCGGCGATCGTCAGTTCCTTGAAGTCGAGCGCGCGGCGCAGCCGCATGTCGACCCCGCCGGCGACGCCGCCTTCGATCCGCTCGGCCGAGCTGGACTTGTAGACGTCGACTCCCGCAAGCGCTTCGGCCGGCAGGTCCTGGAACGAGAAGCCGCGGCCGACCCCGGTGAAAATCTCGCGGCCGTTGAGCGTGGTGATGATATCGTCGAGCCCGCGGATGCGCGCGCCGACGATCTCGTTGTTGCCGCCGACAACGACCTGGACGCCGGGAACGCGTTGCAGCGCCGAGGCCGTGGTGAGATCGGGAAGCTTGCCGATATCCTCGGCAACGATCGAGTCGACGACTGCGGGGGATTCGCGCTTGATCTCGGCAGCGCGCGCCAGGCTCTGGCGGATGCCGGTGACGACGATGTCCTCGGCACCTTCATCGGCCGCGGCGCTCGGATCCTGCCCGACAGCCGGATCGGCGGCGGGCGCGGTCTGCGCGATTGCCGAAGCGCTGCTGACAAGCGCGATCGACGCCACGGAGGCGTATAAATACTGCTTCATCGACCCTCTCCCTATAAGATGTCATACAAGTTGCGGCGGCTTGATTTTGTTATTCCGCCGACCGCTATCCGGTGTTCGATGCCTTGATGTGAAGTTGGACCGGTCTCAGCCCTTGGGGCTGTTTGCCGACATGAAGTCGTGGAGCTCGCGGTGGCGCTTGAGGCTGCCGCTCATGTGCGCGCGCGCCGCAGCCCGGGCACGGTCGGGATCGCGCCCAATGATCGCGTCGAGGATCGCCTCATGCTCGGCGCTGATCACCGCTTTGTAGCTGTCGCCGACATAGGGCTGGCCCTGGCGCAGATAGAGCGAGCGCGGCGGGACCAGCCGCACGCCGAGGAAATCGATCAGCTTGGCATAGTAATTGTTCTTGCTCGCACGGGCGATGACGCTGTGGAACTCGACGTCGGCCTTGACCGAATCCTCAAGCCCTACAGCGGCTTCGGCAAGGATCTTGAGCTGTTGCCGCATGTTCATCACATCGACTTCGCTGCGCCGCTCGGCGGCAAGGGCGGCCATTTCGGTTTCGACGCACAAGCGAAGTTCGAGCAGCTGGATGACGTCGCTGAGGTTCTCGACTTCATCGCGGGTGATCTGGAACGCCTGGTATCGCGCGGTATCGCTGACGAAAATGCCCTTGCCCTGCCGTGCCTCGACCAGCCCTTCGGCTGCGAGCCTGGCGACGGCCTCGCGGATCACGGTACGACTGACTCCGAGGACCTCGACAAATTCGGCTTCGGTAGCGAGCTGCGATCCGGGCCAGCGCTCGCCCGAGAGGATGCTGGTGCGTATATGCTCGCACGCCGCCTCGACCAGCGAGGGCCGCCGCTTGCGGCTCGATAGCCGATCGTCGGGTACGGCGCTGCTGCCGGTCTGCCCCACTGCATTCCTCCTCCACGCCGATGCGATTCTGCACCATGCCTTTTCATCGTAGCGATTATCAGTCATATGACAACTTAAATAAATTCGGTTTGTAATAAGGCGCTGGCCGGTTGGCCCGGCGCCTGGATCGGCGACAGGCCGATGAAGAGGAGAGCGTGATGCGCGAACGGATCGTCACGGGCTGTCGGCTGGCCCTGCTTGCAGCCCTGACCGCGGCATTGCCGGCCATGGCGCAGCAGGCGCCGGAGATGCCCGCTTCAGCAGGCACGCTGCCGCCCCCGCCGAGCCGCGCGCCCGCCGCCGCCGTGGTGCTGGCGGACTATCGCTACGACGATCTGCTCTGGGAGAACGACCGCATCGCGCATCGCATCTATGGGCATGCGCTGGAGGCGGCCGAGCCGCCTTCGGGATCGGGCATCGATTCCTGGGGCAAGAATGTCGCCTGGCCGTTCGCCGACCGGCAGCTGCGCAGCGGCGACCAACATAGCTATCGCGGCGAGGGCATGGATTTCTACAATGTCGGCGCGGGCCGCGGCGCCGGCGGGCTCGGCATCTGGCACGACAACAAGCTGTGGACCTCGCGCAACTATGTCCGTCACCGGATCCATTCGGCGGGCGGCAAGGCGGCCGACTTCAGCGTCGACTACGCACCCTGGCCGGTCGATATCGGGCGGAAGGTCTGGGAGACGCGGCGCTTCACCCTGCCGCTCGGCACCCATTTCACGCGCATGGTCTCGACGATCGAATCGGACGGCCCCGCGCCGCTGCTCGTCGGGATCGGGATCGGCAAGCGCACCACCGGCCAGGGTGCGGGCGAGCTGACGGTCGACCGGGAGAAGGGCCTGCTCTCCTGGTGGGGTCCCGCTGACGGCGACCATGGCCGCATGGCGATCGCGATCCGCGTAGATCCTGCTGCGATTGCCGAGGTCCGGGCCGATGCGGACAACCAGCTCGTGCTGCTACGTGTCATCCCGGGCACGCCGTTCGTCTATTATTCGGGTTCGGCCTGGGACAAGGGGCAGGGCAGCTTCCGGACGCGCCAGGCCTGGGACGCCTATGCCGCGGGCGAGACGCTGGATTTCAGGGTGCCGGCGGATCCGCCCGCGCGAGACGCACGCCATTGAGTCGCCGTGCTTCCAGGAGCCGTCAGAATGGCCTTGCGCTGCGAGAACTACTATATGCTTGGTAGAGATCGGCGTATGCGCCCCTCAGGCCGATCAGCCGGTCGTGGCTTCCGAGTTCGACAATCCTGCCTTCACGGATGACGGCGATGCGATCGGCGTCGCGGATCGTGGCGAGGCGGTGGGCGATGATCAGCGCGGTGCGGCCCTGGCAGAGGCGGCGCAGCGCGGCCTGGATTCGGCGCTCGGTACTGACATCGATTGCCGAGGTGGCCTCGTCGAGGACGAGGACGACGGGATCGGCGAGATAGGCGCGGACGAGGCAGACGAGCTGGCGCTGGCCCTGGCTGAGATTGGCGCCGAGCGGGCCGACCGCGGTGTGATAGCCATGGGGCAAGGCGCGCAGCACGTCGTCGGCGCCGAGTTCGCTGGCGGCTTCGATGAGGGCGGTGTCGCTGGCTTCGGGCTTGGCCAAGCGGAGATTGTCGAGCACGGTGCCGCCGAACAGGACGTTGTCCTGAAGCACCACGCCGACCTGGCGGCGCAGGCTGGCTTCGGAAACGGTGCGGATGTCGTGGCCATCGAGCAGCACAGCGCCCGTATCGACGTCGTAGAAGCGCGTCAGCAACTGGACGAGCGTGCTCTTGCCATGGCCCGTGGGGCCGGCGATCGCGAGCACTTCACCGGGCGCGATGCGGAGGTCGAAGTCGCGCAGCACCGGGCGCGTGGGATGATAGCCGAAGCCGATGTTGCGGAAGTGGATTTCGCCGTTGAGGCGTGGGAGATCGACGGCGCCGGGCGTGTCGCGGATCTCGGGCTCCGTGTCGAGCAGCAGGAAGATGCGCTGCGCGCAGGCCGAGCCGTTGGCAAAGCGCTCGAACAGGTCGCTGAATTCCTGGAGCGGGGCGAGAAACAGGAAAACGTAGAACAGGCTCTGGGTGAGTTCGCCGAGCGTGAGCGTGCCGAGCGCGATGCCGCGGCCGCCGATCACCAGGGTCAGCGCAAGGCCCGCAGTAGTGAGCAGCCCGGTAAACGGCGCGAACCAGCCCGAGCGCGCACTGCCGGCGACCAAGGCGGTGTTGAAATCGCGCAGCAGCCCGCGATAGCGAGCTAGGTTCTCCGCTTCGCGGCCGACCTGCTTGATCAGCCGCACCCCGGCGACGGTCTCGACAAGGTGCGCGGTAAAGCGGCTACGGTTCTCGGCGACGCGCCCCCAGCTGCGTTGTGCCAGCCGTTTGAATGCGACCGTGGCGAGCAGGAGGATCGGCACGACCATGACGAGCCCGAGCAGCAGCATCGGCGCGATCGCCCAGAGCAGCAGCGCCGCCAGCACCAGCCGCAGCACCGCCGAGAGGAATTGCGGCGGGCATTGGATCAGCATCGGTTCGAGCGTGTCGACGTCGCGATCGGCGCGTGAGATGATCCGGCCGGCCTTGGTGCGGTCGAAATAGCCGACGCTGAGCGACTGGACATGCGCGAAGACGCGGCTGCGGATCGTGTTGAGCAGTTCGGTCGCTGCACTGCCGGCGAAATATTGCGAGAGGCCGCCGAGCGCGAAGCGCAGCGCCCAGGTCCCAGCGAGCCCCGCACAGGCAAGCGCTACGAGGCCGGCGTCGAACGGCTGGAGCGCCTGATCGATCACCAGCCCAATCAGCAAGGGGCGGGCGAAGATCGCGAAGACCTGCACCAGCTCGATCGCGATCACCGCGGCGACGAGACGGCGGACCGGGTGGAGCAACGGCAACAGGCGGCGGACCATGCCGCGGTCGAGCGCCTTGTCGGCGAGCTTCTCCTCGAGCTCGAGATCGGAAAGCGGGCGATCTCCCGCGAGAACGTTCATAGCCCCATCAGCGCGCGGTAGGCGGGGCTGGCGGCGATCAGTTGGGCGTGCGTGCCCTGCGCGGCAATTCCGCCCTCGGCGAGCATCACGACGCGGTCGGCGGCGAGGATCGTCGGCAGGCGACTCGACACGATCAGCATCGTCACCGGGCGCGCGGCGCTGGCGCGGCGGCCGCGGATACTGTCGATCGCGCGGCGCTCGGTCGCGGCGTCGAGCGCGCTGGTCGCGTCGTCGAGGATCAGCAGGTCCGCGTCGGCGAGCAGCGCACGGGCGAGGCACAGGCGCTGGCGCTGGCCGCCCGATAGCGTGACGCCACGGTCGCCGACTTTGGTCTGGAGGCCATCCGGAAGCCGATCGAGCAGCTCGCCCGCCGCCGCCTGTTCGAGCGCGGCTTCGAGTTCGGCGTCGCTGGCGTTCGGTGCGGTGACGCGGAGATTGGCGGCGAGGCTGTCCGAGAACAGGAAGCACTCCTGGGGCAGGACGTGGACGCGGCGACGCAGTTCGGTGAGGTCGAGGCCGCGGACGTCGTGCCAGCCGGCCTGGTCGGAGCCGACCTGCACCACGCCAGAAGCGGACTCGATCAGGCGGGGGAACAGCGCGGTGAGGATGCTCTTGCCAGAGCCCGTGGCGCCGACCAGCGCGACGATCTCGCCGGGTTCGATGCGCAGCGACAGGTCGTGGAGCACCGCGGCGCCGTCGCCGAGCGGCGCGACCGACACGCTGTCGAGGCGGCAGCCGAGCGGGCCGGCGGGAAGGCGCCTGGAGCCCGAGACGATCTCGGGCTCGGCGTCGAGCACTTCCCAGATTCGTGCCGCCGAGGCGCGGGCGTCGGCGACGATCTGGAGCAGCGCGGCGATCCCCTCGATCCTCAGCACCAGAGTATTGACGACGAGCAGCGCGGCGACCAGCGCGCCGAGATCGAGCCGGCCATGCCCGACCAGCCAGGCGCCATAGCCGAGCACCCAGGCGTGGCCGAGCGCGATGACGGCTTGTGGCAGCGGCACGCTGCGCGCCGCATGCGCGATCGCCTTGCGGGTCTCGCGGCGGAAGGTAGCGATATGCGCGTCGAAGCGGGCGATCCGCGCGGATTGCAGCCCGAACGCCTTGATCACCCGGACGCCGTGGACGCCTTCGGACAGATCCTGGGTCACGGCGTCATAGGCGGCGCCGATCCGGCGATCGAGCAGCACCAGCGCGTCGGCCTTTGCCGCGAGCATCGCGATCCCGGCGAGCATCAGCGCGAGCGGGACGATACCGAGCAGCGGCGCATACCAGGCGAGCAACGCAACCGAGATCAGCACCACCACGCCGGTTTCGAACATCTGCCGCCAGAAGTTGATCAGCGCGTCGCGAACCTTGTCGGCATCGCGGGTCATCCGCGTCACCATCTCACCGACGCCGTGGCGCCAGTGATAGGTGAGGTCGAGCCGCTGGACCTGGATCAGGATCCTCTCGCGCAGATGGGTGAGCAATTCCTGCCCGATCGCCAGCGACAGCAGCCCGGCGCCATATTGGACGACCGCGCGCGCCGCCGAGAGGCCGAGTAGCACTGCGACCCAGAACCACGCCCGGCTGTAATCGAGCCCCCCGGGCCCGGCGACGACCAGCGTGCCGAGCCCAGCTTCGTGCACCACGCGCCCGATCAACCCCTGCTGCGCGATCAGCGCGAGGTTGACCGCGAACAGCATCGCCGCGGTCAGCGCGAAGCGGATCGGCATGCGCCGATAGATCGCCAGGCAGCGCAGCAGGGGCGTGCCGGAGCCAACCGTCTCCGGCGCACTGGTGGTCATCAGCATCGGGTTGCGCTGCCTTGGGGATCAGACCGCGATGCGGGCGTTCTGCGCGGCTTCGAGCGGGCGGGCATCGGCCCATTGCCGCACGTCGAACCTGATCGGAATGAACTTCCAGCGATGGAGGAAGTCGGCGAAGTCCTGCAGCGCGTTGAGCGATTGCTCGGCGAGGTCGGTGCGCAGCCGGGTCTGCGCATCGCTGCCATAGGCGACCGACACCCAATATTCGCTCGCATTGGTCTCGCGTGCGAGATAGCGGCGCACCTCGTCGGGGTGGTCCTGCGCCCAGGCCTCGGCGCGCAGCACCTGCTCGACGATCGTCACCGCCGCGTCGAAATGGTTGTCGAGGAGGTGGCCGTCGACCGCGAGCGTGCGCGGGGTGCCGTTATTGGCGCGGATCAGCGGCTCGGGATGCGCGCCGGTGTCGATCACCGTGGTGAGGCCGAACTGGTTTGCGACCTGTGCGCCGTGGGCGCCCTTCAGGAAGATCGCGTCGACTTCGCCGCGAAGCAAAGCGACGACTTCCTGGTTGTTGTTGCGCCCGCGCCGCCCGGCGAGCGTACCCGCGACCCTCGAAGCGGGCTCATCGCTGTAATGGCTCTCGATATCCTGATCGACCAGCTCGACATCGCCAACGTTGAGCCCTTCTAGGCTAAGCGCATTTTCGAGCCCGCGCAGCGCCTGGGCGCGGGTGAAGTCGATCTCGACATGCTTCCAATTGGGCAGGCCAAAACGGCGGCCCTTGAGGTCACGGACGCTCTCGATCCCCGACTCCGGGCTGGCGAGGATCAACTGGGTCTCGTCGGCCCAGGACAGGCCGAGCAGCCGCGTGTCGCGGCCGAGCGCACGCGCGCTGATCGCGGGAATGTTGCCGCCATGGCGCACCGAATTACGCACCTTGTGGCTGAAGTGCGATTCGCGTGTCGCGAAGTCGTTCGATTCGAGGATCGAGTCGACCCTGGTGCCCTGCACCTTGAATGCGTCTTCCAGCCAGCCCTGCTGGATGGCGATGCCGAGCCCGGTGGGGACGGGGCAGCGCGTGTACCAGAGCGTGTCGAGCGAATTGGCCATAGGAATTCCTTTCAGGCGGCGGAGAGGAGGCCGGTGGTCGGGACGGCGGCGATCGCGGGGCGCGGCAGCGACAGGTGGTCGCGCAGCGTGATGCCGGTGTATTCGGTGCGAAACAGCCCGCGGCGCTGGAGTTCGGGCACCACCAGGTCGACGAACTCGTCGAGCGAACTCGGCAGCAGCGGCGGGATCAGGTTGAACCCGTCGGCGGCGTCGCGCTCGAACCAGTCCTGGATCTGGTCGGCGATATCGATCGGCGTGCCGATCACCACCCGGTGCCCGCGCACGGCGTTGAAGCGCAGGAAGAGCTGGCGGATGCTGAGATTCTCGCGGCGGGCGAGCGCGGTGAGCTGGCGCCAGCGGCCCTTGCCGTTCTCGGGCTCGGGCAGGTCGGGTAGCGGGCCGTCGAGCGGAGAGCCGCTGACGTCCTGCCCCATCAGGTTGAGCTCGCCCGAGAAATCGACCGCGGCCTCGAGCGCGGCGAACTTGTCCTGCGCCTCCTGCTTGCTGGTGCCGATGGCGAAGGACAGGCCGGGCATCACCCTGAGCGTGGCGGGATCGCGGCCGTAGCGTGCCATCCGGCGCTTCACATCGGCGTAGAAGCCCTGCGCATCCTCGATGAACTGCGCGGCGGCGTAGATCATTTCGGCATATTTGGCGGCGAACTCGCGGCCGACTTCCGAATTGCCCGCCTGCGCGAACACCGGATGCCCCTGGATCGGGCGGGCGACATCAAGGACGCTGCTCAGGTGGAAGTAGCGGCCGTCATGCTTGACCGGATGGACGTCGTTCGGATCGAGATAGAGTCCGGTCTCGCGATCGGCGTGGTCGAACGCATCGTCTTCCCAGCTGTCCCATAGCGCACGCGCGACATCGACGAACTCGGCGGCGCGCTGGTAGCGCTCGGCATGGCTCGGCGGCTGGTCGATCCCGAAGCTGCTCGCTGCGCCGTCGGCGAGCGAGGAGACGATGTTCCAGCCGATCCGCCCGCCGCTGATATGGTCGATCGAGGCGAAGCGGCGCGCGAGCGAATAGGGATGATCGAAATTGGTGTTGACCGTAGCGACCAGCCCGATCCTGTCGGTGACCGCGGCGAGCGCCGAGGCGAGCGTCAGCGGCTCGAAGTCGAGGAACGCGTGACGCCGCTCGATCCCCTTGGTGCTGTCGCCCGCCTGGCCGACGAAATCGGCGAAGAAGGCGACGTCGAACTTGCCGCGCTCGGCGGTCTTGGCAAGTTCGGCCCAATAGCGGAAATCGGGCCTTCCGCTATTGGCCGCGCCGGGCTGGCGCCACGCGCCGGGATGGTGGCCGTGGCGGGTGAGGAAGACCCCTAGGGCGAGCTGGCGCTTGGTGCTGGTCATCGCGTTCACTCGGCCGCGACGGCGTTGGCGTAGTGGATGGTGCCGTCGTCCGAGACGCTGGCATCGGGGGGCACGAGCTTGCCCATCTTCCATTGCTGTTCGAGCACGCCAGGGCCGAAGGGCTGCGAGCCGCCAAGCGCCTGGCCGAGGATCTGGAACTGCGCGCCTTCCTCGAGCAGGACGATGGTGTTGACCAGGTCGCGCAGGCCCTTCCAGCTCCACACCGTCGCGCCGCCATTGGCCTCGACGATGCCGGGCACTTCGCGGTCGGCCTCGATCGAATCGAGGATGAAATCGACCTCGGGCTGGCGGCGATTGATGTAGACCGGCAGCTCGCTGGTGAAGCGGAAGCGGCGGTTGGGAACGTAGAGCAGCGGCAGCTTGGCGTGGGCCTGCGAATAGGCGCCGAGATGCGGGGTGTGGACGTGGCTGACCGCCTGGACGCCCTCGTGCGTGCGGAACAGCTTGGCGTAGCGCGCGGCGCCGCCGGGCTTGTTGTGCCAATAGCTGTTGCCGTCGAAATCGATCACCGCGGTCTGCGGCGCGTCGGGGTCGTCTGCCCACAGCCCCTGGTAGTTGAAGGTGATGATCTTGTCTTCGCCGGGGATGCGCACGGCGATGAACAGCGTGCCGCTCGCCGAGATGGTGCGCGTTTCGCGCAGCAGGCGGAAGGCAAGGCGCGCGTCCTGTTCCTGCTCGGCGATGAAGGCGATGGTTGCGGGTGAAAGACCGGATTGTTCGGACATGACAGCGTCTCCTCTCAGGCAGCTTCGGTAAGGGGTTGGGCGGCGAGCGCGCGGGCGGCTTCGAGCGGGCGCGGGTCGATCCAGTCGGCAAGCGCAAAATCGGCGTCGAGGAAGCCGTGGGTGAACAGGAACTTCTTCTGCTGGTCGAACAGCGCGAGCCGTTCGGCATCGAGCGTCGGGTGCAGCCCTTCGTGCAGCTGGCGATAGGCCTGATCGACCGCCTGCGGGCTGCCCTCGGTCTCGAACTCCAGGATACCGCGCAGCCTGTCGGGCTCGGCTTTGACCCAATCGGCGGCGCGCAGCGTCACCGCGAGGAAGCGGACCAGCACGTCGAAATGCTCGTCTAGCAAATGCTGGTGGACCGTGATCGGCCGCGGGGTGCCGTTGTTCACGCGGAAGCGGCGGTCGTGGAGCGCATCGATATCGAGCGCGACGCTCAGCCCGGCTGCGCGTGCGTCGTCGAGCGCGGCGGCGCCCTTGACGTAGATCGCATCGACCTGGCCCGAGACGAGCGCATCGATCAGCCATAGCCGGCCGAGCCCGGAGCGGCGCGGGGCAACATCGCGCCCGCTGCCACCGATGTTGCGCAGCCGATCGGGCACCTCGACCAATTCGACATCGTCGAGCGTCAGGCCCCCCGAGGCGAGCGCCCCCTTGTAACCGGCGAGCGACATGCCGCGCGCGATGCTGGTGCCGCGAACATGGCTGGGGATGTCGTTGTGCGTCCAGCCAGGGAGCGCAAGGCGGCGGCCCTTGAGGTCGGCGGCGCCAGCGATGCCGGTGTCAGGGCGGGTGAGGATGAGCTGGCTCTCTTCGATCCAGGTAAGCCCGACCAGCCTGGTCGGTTCGCCCTGCGCGTGCGCGGCGATCGAGAGCATGTTGCCGCCCTCGCGTATCAGCGTGAGCAGACGGTGGTCGTAATGGTGCCGCCCCAGCTCTGAGCCCGATTCCTGCAGGGTACGCAGCGCGATGCCGTCGGCAGCGAATTCGTCGGCCAGCCAGCCGAGCTTGTAGGCGATGCCGGTCGCGGTGGGCACCGGGCAGCGGGTGAACCAGAGTTCGAGCGGGGTCGGTGTCGCCATTGGCTTGCTCCGGATTGGGGTACCGAAACAAGGAGCAAAGAGCGTGCCAGAGCGGCTCTGGAGAGGGATCTGAGCCTTCGCCGCCCGATGCGGCGATAATGTGCGTGATATTGATCAGGCCGCGTGCTGCGTTTTCACCGCCGGCGTCAGATCAGCCCGAAATTCTTGAGGTGCGTGCGCACCACATTGCGCGTGACGCCGAGCGCGGCGGCGGTCTTGATCTGGTTCGACGCGCAGCGCTCGAAGGTCTCGGTGACGACGGTGCTGACCAGCCGGTCGAGCAGCGCATCGTGCTCGCCCTTGAGCAGCGTGTCGACCAGCGGACGGACGAGGTCTTCGAGATCCGCCAGATCGGGATCGACTGGCGAAAGGGACGCTACCGGATCGGCATAAACGAACCCGGACAGGCCCAGGTCGGCGACCTGGATCACCCCGTCCTGGCAGACGAGCGTGGCGCGGTAGATTGCATTCTCCAGCTCGCGGATATTGCCCGGCCAATCGTGGCGGTAGAGCGCTTCCTCGGCAGCGGGGCCGAGATCAAGCCGGCGTGGCTGGATCTTGTCGCCATAGGTCTGGAGGAAGTGGCGCGCGAGCGGCAGGATGTCGGCGCGGCGCTCACGCAACGGCAGCAGCGGCAGCGTGACCACCTGGAGGCGGTAATAGAGATCGGGACGGAAGCTGCCGTTCGCCACCGATTTGTGCAGATCGACATTGGTCGCGGCGACGACGCGGACGTCGAGCGGGATAGGCGTCCGCGAGCCCAGGCGGACGACTTCGCGCTCCTGCAGCACGCGCAGCAATTTGACCTGGAGCGACAGCGGCATCTCGCCGATCTCGTCGAGGAACAAGGTGCCGCCATTGGCCGCTTCGAACCAGCCGGGGCGGGCGAGATGCGCGCCGGTATAGGCGCCTTTCTCATAGCCGAAGAGCTCGCCTTCGATCAGCGACTCCGAGAACGCGCCGCAATTGACGGCGATGAACGGCCCGTTGGCGCGGTCGCTGAGCGAATGGACGTAGCGTGCGACCAGCTCCTTGCCCGTGCCGGTCTCGCCGATGACGAGGATATTGGCTTCGCTCGGCGCGGTGCGCTCGATCAGCGGGATCAGCGCGCGCGACTGCGGATCGGAGAAGATGAAGGCGCGGGCGCGCGGCCCCACCGAATGATGCTTCTCCGAATCGAATGCCAGCAGCGGGCGGCCGCCCGGCTGCTGGCGTGACGACAGGCCGATCTCGGCGGTTTCGATCATGTGCTCGTGCGGGACTGCGACCATAGATCCCTCCAGATCCGTTGCCGCGCAGGGTAACAGCAAAACTCCCACTGATTAAGTAGGAAATAACCGGCGTGCCCTAGCTGAGCTTTACACGGCCTCCAGCGCGGCGGCTCGCCGGAGCAGTGCGGCGTCGAGCGGACGCGGGTCGATCCACCGCTCCACATCGACGGCCTCCTCGAGAAAACCGTGATGCCAGAGGAAGTTGGCCTGGTTACGCAGCATCTCGACGCGGTCCGGGGAAAGATCGGGATGCAGCGAACGGTGGAAGTCGTTGCGATACGCGGCATCCACTGCGGCGATCCCCGCCAGCGTCTCTCGCGCTAAAATGTGCCGCAGTTGCGGCAGGTTGGTCGATGCCCAGTCGGCGGCGCGCAGCGTCTGTTCGAGGAAGCGCACGACCAGGTCGAAATGCTGCTCGATCATGTGCTCGTGGACGGTGATCGGCCGCGGCGTGCCGTTGTTCACGCGCGCGAGGCGGCTGGGATAGGCGTCGAGATCGACGCCGACCGTAAGGCCCAGCCGCGCGGCGGTCTCGGCAGCGGCAGCGCCTTTTACATAGACGGCATCGACACGCCTATCGGCAAGCCATTCGAGTCCGAGCCACAGCCGGCGCATGCCCGCCTCGGTGGGCTGCTCGACTGGCGGCGCGGGGAGATCGACGAGCGTCACGTCGTCGAGGTCGAGCCCGCCGAGCGTGAGTGCACCCTTGATCCCGTGTAGCGCCATGCCGCGCGCGATGCTCTCGCCGCGCGTGCGCGCGAAGCCGGGCAGGGCGAAGCGCAGTCCCTTCAGGTCGGCGGGCCCCATGATCCGGGTGTCGGGGCGGACCATGATCGCTTGCCGCTCGTCGATCCAGGTGAGGCCGATCACGCGGGTAGGGGCGCCATCGGCGCGCGCGGCGAGCGCCTGGATGTTGCCGCCCTCGCGAAACAGCGCACGCGCCTGTCGCTCGGGATCGGGCGATACCAGATTGAGGCCGGTCTCGAGCACGCGCTTGACGCCGATGCCGTCGCGGCCAAACGCCTCGGTCATCCAGCCGAGCGACCACGCGACGCCCGATGCCGCTGGGACCGGGCAACGCGTGATCCAGATACATTCCGGCTTCGGGGCGGCGCTGGCTGCCATTTTCATCCGTCTCCCATCACCGGCGATTGTCGCAATCGGGCTCAGCAAACCGCATGCCAATCCGCGCAGCAAGTCATGCGCGGCACCGCGCTGCCCAAATCGCTGCATTTCGCGCAGCTGGACGGCGCGAACTGCGCCGAATTGCGCAGCTTCGGGCGCTGAAATCGGCCGGTGGCGTGCGCGTCGCTCGCGGGCGCCGATTGGCACGTGAAGTGCATCGTTCTCCGGCAAAAGGAGAAGCGAAGCGTGGCGACCCGGAAACCCAAATCGATCAAGGCATGGGCAATCGGTGCGGTGGTGCTGATCGCCGTCGTGGCGCTGGCCGTCTTCCAGTTCCGCGGCAATGGCGGCGCGCAGTCGAAGACCGTCACGATCGCCGGGATCGCTTATCCGTTCGAGGGGAGGCAGGTCTATAATGGTCTCACCGGCGTGGTCGTCCGCGACGGCTGGCTCAAGGCCGAGCTTGCCAAGCGCGGCGTCGCGCTGGCGCTGACTCCGGTGCCGACTGCCGTGGGCGGCCCGCTGATCAACGAAGGCTTCTCTGGCAAGCGGATCGACTTCGCCGCTTATGGCGATTTTCCTGCGATCATCGCGGTCTCCGGCGGGGTGCCGCTTCGACTGGTCGCGCCGATGGGGCAGGGGCTGCACAGCTATCTGGTGGTGCGCAACGGCCTGGCGGCGAAGAGCATCGCCGATCTCAAGGGCAAGCGCATCGCGCTCCACCGCGGGCGGCCGTGGGAGCTGCCCTTCTCGAAACTGCTCGACGCCAGCGGGTTCAAGCAGAGCGACTTCAAGATCGTCAACATCAACCCCGCCGCGACCCCCGCCGCGCTTGCCTCGGGCAATATCGACGCGGCCTTCCTGCTGTCCGACGGGCTGCTGCTCGAGCAGAAGGGCGCGGGCCGCGTGATCTGGTCGACCAAGCAGGCGCCGGCCGACTGGCGGATGCGCGCCGAACTGTTCGGCCGCGGTGATTTCGTCGACGACAATCCCGAGCTGACGCAGCTGGTGGTCAACGCCTATGTCCGCGCCGCCGCCTGGTCGGCGCAGGAGGCCAACCGCGAGCGCGTGATCCACGATTCGGCACGCGGATCGATGCCGGTCGAGATCATCGCGCGCGACTATGCCGATGACGGCATCCCGTGGCGCGAGCGCTTCTCGCCGACCTTCACTGCCGAGCTGGTCGCGCATTACCGCTCGGTCGCCGACTATGCCTTCGAGCGCGGGCTGGTGCGCAACAAGGTCGATGTCGACAAGCTGATCGATCGGCGCTTCGTCGCCCCGGCACTGCGCGACGCCAAGCTCGAGGGCTTCTGGAGCCCGACGGCGCCCGCGCCGGCCCAGGCGCAGGCTGCCGCGCCCAAGGCGTCCTGATGGCCAGCGCCGCGCTTCCTGGATTCGCCGCACCGCCGCACCGCCGGCAGTCGCCGCTGGCGTCGCTGCTCGCGCCGGTTCTGGTGCTCGCCTTATGGCAGCTGCTCTGCCTGAGCGGGGTCTTCCCGCCGCAGGTGCTGGTCCCGCCGAGCGAAGTCGGGCGCACGCTCTGGCAGCTCGGCGAGAGCGGCGAGCTCCAGCGCCATGTCGGCGAAAGCATGACCCGGCTGGCGCTCGGTTTCGCGATCGGCGCGCTGGCGGGGCTAGCCTTCGGGGCGGCGCTCGCGCTGTCGCGGCTCGCCGAAGCGGCGTTCGCGCCCTTCTTCTTCGCGGTGTGGCAGGTGCCGGTGATCGCGTTCATCCCGATGCTGGTGGTGTTCCTTGGCATCGACGAGCAGTTCAAGGTCGCGATTGTCATCCTCGCCGCCTTCTTCCCGGTCGCGCTCGCCGCGTTCGATGGCATCCGCGGCGTGCCCAAGGCGTGGTTCGAAGTCGCGCGCGTCTATCGCACTCGGCTCCCCGATCTTATCTGGCGCATCCTCGTTCCTGCCACCCTGCCGGCGGTGGTCACCGGCCTTCGCGTGGCTCTCACCCGCGCCTGGGTGGTGCTGATCGCTGCCGAGCTGCTCGCGGCGGACAGCGGCATCGGCCAGATGATGGAGATGGGCCGCCAGATGTTCCGGATCGACGTGGTGCTCGCCGGCGTGGTGGTCAGCGGCGTGATCGGCTTCCTGCTCGATCGCGGCGCCAAGGCGATCGAGCGGCGCGCGTCGCGCTGGAGGGTCGCATGAAGGCGCTGCTCGCACGCGGCTGGATCCGCATCGCCGTCGGGCTGATCGCGCCGGGGCTGTTCCTGCTCTGGTGGCAGGTCCAGGCCCATGCGGGCGGCGCGCACGCGCTCGCCTTCGCGCCGATCGAATCGGTCGGCGCGGCGTTCGTCGAGCTCGCGCTGCTGGGCAGCCTGGTGTCCGACATGGCGTCGACGCTGTCGCGCAGTCTGTCGGGGCTCGCGATCGGCGGCACCTTGGGGATCGCGCTCGGCGTGGCAATGGCGATCTGGTGCCCGCTCGATCGCCTGCTCAATCCGCTGCTCCAGGCAATCCGCCAGGTGCCGCTGATGGGTTGGCTGCCACTGCTCGGGCTGTGGGTGGGCACGGGGCAGGGGACCGAGCTGATCGTGGTCAGCCTCTCGGCCTTCTTTCCGACCCTGCTAAACAGCTTCGAAGGCGTCGCCGGAGTCGAGCGGCGCTTCATCGAAGTGGGGGCGATCTATGGCTTCACGCCGTGGCAGCGCTTCCGGCTGATCCTGCTGCCCGCGGCGATGCCGCTGATCCTGACCGGGCTGACCCAGGGCCTCGCCTTTGCCTGGATCGCGTCGATCGCCAGCGAGATCCTGCTCGGCGTCGGCGGCGGGCTCGGCGTGACGATGCAGCTCGCCCAGATGCAGCAGCGGCTCGACGTCATCCTCGTCACGATCCTCGTCACCGCCGCGCTCGGTTTCACGATCAACCGCCTGTTCCTGCGTCTCCGCCAGCATCTGCTGCGCTGGCAGGCGCCCATGCGCTGAGAAGGAGTATCACATGATCCACGAAGTGCTCGCGAGACCCGCGCCCGATAGCGGCCCGGCCGCCAGCGGGGCGCTGGCGATCCGCGACCTGCACAAGAGCTTCACGATCGCCGACGCGCCGCGCACCGTGCTCGAAGGCATCAACATCGACATTCGCCCCGGCGAGTTTGTCAGCATTGTCGGCGCCTCGGGCTGTGGCAAGTCGACCTTGCTTCGGCTGATCGTTGGGCTCGACGACGAGTATCGTGGCGAGATCCGGCTCGATGGCGAACGCGTTTCGACCACCAGCCTCGATCGCGGTATCGTCTTCCAGGATCACCGGCTGTTCCCGTGGATGACGCTCGAGCAGAATATCGAGCTCGCCTTGCTCAACACCGACGTGCCCAAGGCGCGACGCGCGCAGATCGTCGCCGAGCATATCGCGCTGGTGAACCTGACCGGGTTCGAGACCGCCTATCCGCATCAGCTCTCGGGCGGGATGGCGCAGCGCGCGGCGATCGCGCGCGCGCTGGTCACCGAGCCCAAGCTGTTGCTGCTCGACGAGCCGCTCGGCGCGCTCGATGCGCTCACCCGCGTGCGGGTGCAAAACGAGCTCCAGCGCATCTGGATGGCGCAGCGCTCGACGATGCTGATGGTCACGCATGATGTCGAGGAAGCGCTGTATCTTGGCGACCGTGTCGTGGTGATGGCGCCCGATCCGGGGCGCATCCGCCGCATCGTCGAAGTCGACCTGCCGCACCCGCGCGACCGCGCCGCGCCGTTGCTCCACCGGCTCAAGGACGAGATCCTCGCCGAGCTCACCGCGGCACCCGGCGAACCGTCGAACCTCGTCCGCCTGCCTGGAAGGGAGCCGCGCTGATGGCCCGCACGCCCGATCATCCCGTCGAGCCCCTGTTCGTCGATCGCTGGTCGCCGCGCAGCTTCACCGGCGAGCCCGTGCCCGATGCGGTGCTGGCGAGCGCGTTCGAGGCGGCGCGCTGGGCGCCCTCGGCATCGAACGCGCAGCCCTGGCGCTTCCTGGTCGCGCGGCATGGCGACGCCCATTGGCAGGGTTTCGTGTCGCTGCTCGCGCCGCGCAACGCGCTGTGGGCATCGCAGGCGTCGGCGCTGATCGTCGTGCTGTCCGAGCGCAAGGTCGAGCGCCGCGGCGCGCTGGTCGACAATGTCTCGCACAGCTTCGACGCCGGCGCGGCCTGGACCAACTTCGCGCACCAGGCGCTGCTGCTCGGCTGGCATACCCACGGCATCGGCGGGTTCGACCGCGACGCGGCGCGCGCGCTGCTCGCGGTGCCCGAGGACTTCGCGATCGAGACGATCGTCGCGCTGGGCCGCCAGGGCGCGCTCGACACGCTGCATGCCGATTTTCATTCGGGCGAGAGCCCCAGCGCGCGCCGGCCGATCGCCGAAAGCGTGTTCGCTGGGCGGCTCGGTGCGCCTGCCTTTGCCGGCGAAAGGGACGCGGCATGACGATCCGGACCTATTGGCAGCTCGACGTCGCAGAGGATGCGGCGCGGTCCGAAACGAGTGCCCGGCAATCGGGGCTGTTCCGCGATGTCCGCACCCCCGCGCTCAACCGCTACGACTATTACGCGCAGGTCGCGCAGGCTGCGGCGCAGACCGCGTTCGACGGGCTGTTCGTGCCGCATCGCCCGCAATCCGACGACAGCGCTATCGTCGCCGCGGCTATCGCGCGTGCGGTGCCGCGGCTCGCGCTGATCCCGGAATTCCCGGCATCGGTCGGCTCGGCGGTCTATGCCGCCAAGCAGGCAGTGAGCTTCCAGCGCCAGACGCACGAGCGGCTAGGCTGGGCGATCGCCGCCGCCGCCGACGGCGAAGCGCGCGCCCGCGACGGCGATCACGTCCCGGAGGAACAGTTGCCCGCGCGGGTCGAGGAGTTCCTCACCGTCGCGCGCGGCGTCCATGCCGAGCGTCCGTTCGACTTCGCCGGCGCGCATTTCCAAGTCCAGGGCGGCGGCTTCCTCGATCCGCTCAACCGCGTCGCATTTCCGAAGGTGTTCCTGCAGGGCGAGAGCGAGGAGGCACTGGCGCTGTCGGCGCGCGCGGCCGACATACATCTGTTCGCTGCCGCGCCCCTGGCGAAGCTGCGCGCGCGCGTCGAGGCGCTCGATGCGCTTGCGCTGCGTGAAGGCAGGACGGTCGAGTTCGGCCTGATCCAGCCGGTGCTTGCGCGCGATGATCCGGCGGACGCACGGCGCGACGCCGAACGCGCCGGGCTCTCCGACACCGCGATCGTCGGCAGCCATGCCGAGGTCGCCGAGCAACTGGGCGATCTCGCCCGCGCGGGATTCCGCCATTTCGTCCTGGCCGCACCGTCCTCGCTCGAAGAGGCGTATCGCATCGGCCAGCACGTGCTTCCCCGCTTCCGCGCGCTCACCGGGCGCGTGGCGGCGGCTGCGTAAAGAGGGTCTGCATGAGTATCGATTTCTACTGGCGCCTGCCCAGCCATGGCTGTCACGGCAGCCTGCGCGACACTGCCTATGATCGCGGCGACTGGTCGCCGGTCAGCGATCGGAACGTCGCCCCCGGGCTCGATCGCCACGGCGAGGATGACGGCTTTCGCTATATCGACCATCTCGGCGCGATCGCCAGGGCGGCGGAGAGCGTTGGTTTTATCGGCGGGCTGATCCCGTCCTTTCCTAACACCGACGATCCCTGGGTGATCTCGCCGCTGCTTGCGCGCGAGACCAAGGCGTTCCGCTTCATGATCGCGTTCCAGCCCGGGTTCCTCAATCCCGTCCACGCCGCGCGGATGTCGGCGAGCCTTCAACGTGCCACCGGCGGCCGCACGGTGTTCAACATCATCACCGGCGGTGGCGGTCCGTCGCAGCTCTGGTGGGGCGACGGTTTCAGCCATGACGACCGCTACGGCCGCACCACCGAGTTCCTCGACGTCTTCAAGGGCGTGTGGGGCGGCGAGGGCTTCTCCTATGACGGCCGCTTCTACCAGGTGCGCGACGGCGGGCTGTCTCCGCTGCTCGCACGCGAGGAAATCCCGGAAATCTGGTTCTCGGGCTCGTCCGACGCCGCGCTGCAATCCGCAGCGAAGCACGCCGATTACTATCTCTCCTGGCTCGAGCCGTTCGACCAGCTCACCGAAAAGTTCGCACGGGTCAAGGAACGTACCGCGGCGCTGGGCGGCGAACAGAAATGCGCAGTGCGCGTCGATCTCGTCGCACGCCCGACCGAAGAGGAAGCCTGGGCCGAGGTCCGCGCCGGCTTCGAGAGCCTCAGTCCCGAGCGGCGGCAACAGGCGCGGGGCGGCCCGACCGACTCGGTCGGCGCCGCGCGCCAGCAGGCGCTCAAGCCGAGCGAGGCGACGCGCTACGACCAGCTGATCGTCGCGTCGAACCTGTGGGGCGGATTCAGCCTGCTGCGCGGCGGGCCGGCGCTCGGCATCGTCGGCAGCTATGCGCAATGCGCGGCCCGGCTCGACGAACTGATTGCGCGCGGCACCGACGCCTTCATCCTCGCGGGCACCCCGCATCTCGAAGAGGCGTATCGGGTGGGGGAGGAGGTTCTGCCGCTGCTCGGCCGCAACGCGGGGGCGCTGCTCCAAGCCGCCGAGTGAAGAAAAGCAATAAGGGCGCCGGTGAGGCTCCACCGGCGCCCTTTTCGCATGTGCTCCCCTCCCTGCCTGCAGGGAGGGGTAGGGGGTGGGTGCGCGCGTCTGCGCGCGCCAGAAGACTCATGTGCGTCGCGCTGTCGAGCGTATAGGTCGCGGCATCTAGCTTCGCCCAAGCTTAACCCACGCCGGGCCCCTCCCTTGCGGGGAGGGGAACGCTCCCGGCTCAGAAGCGTGTGATGAACGACACCCCATAAGTCCGCGGATCGGCCCAGGCGACGGTATCGCCGGTGATCCCCTGCGCAGGGTTGGCGGCCGGAAGCGAATGGTTGAGATAGTCGGTGTCTAGCAGGTTGTTGACGAACGCCGAGAGCGTGAAGCGGTCGCCCGGCGCGGTGTAGCTGATCCGCGCGTTGGCAATGGTATAGCCCTTTTGGGTCAGCAGCGATCGGTTCACCACATCCTGCGGCGTGATGTAGTAGAACTGCCGCGAAGTGTAGCGCGCGTCGGCGGTCAGATCCACGCTGCCGCTGCTGGCAAGCGGGATGGTATAGGTCGCGCTGCCGTTGAGCGTCAGCTTGGGCGCGCGCACGAAGCGGGCGCCCGACAGGTCGGCGCCGCCGTTCACCACTTGCAACTCGTCATATTTGGTGTCGAGGATGCCCACCGCGCCGGTCAGCCGCAGCCCGTCGATCGGCGTCGCCTCGAGCTCGATCTCGGCGCCGTTGGTGTGCGCCTTGGCGGCGTTTTGCAAATACGAGACCGTCGCGCCGCCTACCGCGCCCGGATTGGGCCCGACCACGTTGATCTGCACGTCGCGATAGTCATAGTGAAACAGCGTGGCGTTGAAGGTCAGCCGTCGATCGAACCATTGCGACTTGTAGCCCAGCTCGAAGGCGTCGAGCTTCTCGGGCTCGACCGTCGCCAGCGCGACCGGCAGCGTCGCGGCGGTGTTGAACCCGCCCGATTTCACCCCGTGCGAATATTTGAAATAGAGGAGGTTGTCGGGCGCTACCGTCCAGGACGGCGTAACGTCATAGGTAAAGGCATCCCAGGTTCGCCGCAGATCGCCGGAGAAGGTGCCCGCGCCGCCGAAGCTGCCGGTATAGCTGTCCCACCAGCGCGCATAATTGCTCCACGCCGTCGCCGCGGCGCTTGCCGAGGCGCTGCGATCGAAGTCGAGCGTCTTGGTCTCGCGGGTCCAGCGCGCGCCCACCGTCAGCTTGGCGGCGTCGCTGAAGTCGAAGGTCGCGCTGCCGAACGCCGCGCCGCTCTCGGCGCGATGGTCGTAGCGCGTGAGGCTGTATGCTGCAGGGGCGGTGCTGCCCGGCTGGGCCGGGACCGTTCCGGCGGGCAGCGTCGCCGACCAGGCGTTCGAGACGATCTTCTCGTTGAAATAATAGAGGCCGAGGATCCAGTTGAGCCGGTCGGCCTGGGGCGAGGCGAGGCGGAGTTCCTGCGTCCATTGCTGGCTGCGCGCCCGGGTATAGCTGCGCGCGATCTCGAGCGGCGTATAATCGGTATCGCCGGCCCCCCGCGTCTTGAAGCGCTCATAGCCGGTGATCGACGTCAGCGAGAGCGCGCCGAGATCCCAGTCGAGGTGGAGCGAGCCACCGAACTGCGACGTGCGGCTGAATTCGCCGGCATTGGTGTTGATCTCGTCCTTGTCGGTCGAGGGTACATAGCCGTTGCGGAAAACGCCGCTCGGCGCGTAGCTCGCGGTCGTCCAATAGGTGCCGTCGGTCTGATAGTCGCGATAGTGAAGGCTGAGGAGCGCCTCGAACCCTGGCGAGGGGGCGAGCAGCAACTGCCCGCGGACGACATTGTCGCGGACAGCGTTCGATGACTCGCCGGTGAAGAGGTTGGTGAAGCGACCCTCGCGGTCGTCGATGCGCGCCGAGATCCGCGTCGCCAGCACCCCCGGCACGATCGCGGCACCCAGGCCGGCCTCGGCGATCTTGTTGTCGAAGCTGCCATATTCGAGCTTCACGTAATTCTGGTCGGTGCCGTCGGTGAGCGACGGGCGCTTCGAGATCACGTTGATCGCGCCACCGGTGGTGTTCTTGCCCCAGAGCGTGCCCTGCGGCCCCCGGAGCACTTCGACGCGCTCGATGTCGAACAGCGGCAGGCCGGTGGCGCTGGCGTTGCTGATATAGACGTCGTCGAGATAGAAGCCGACCGGGTTGGCGAGGTCGAGCTGCTGCTGCCCGGCGCCGACGCCGCGGATCCACCAGCGCGGGCGGCCGTGCTGCTGGGTGCCCGCCGAGGCATTGGGCACGAGGTTGAGCAATTCGTTCGCCGAACGGCCGATGCCGCCCTCGCTGAACAGCTGGGAACTGAGCGCCGTCACTGCGGTCGGCACCTCCTGGAGGCGCTGCTCGCGGCGCTGGGCGGTGACGACGATATCGTTGGTTCCGGCGCGTGCGGGATCGTCGCCATCCTCAGGGGCCGCGACTTCCGCAGTCCTCGCAACCTCTTCCTCCCGCGGATGGGCAAGGGCCTGTGCTCCGTTGAGGAGGGAAACTGCAAGAATACTCGACCGCGAGAGGAAGCGCAGGGCTGTGCGACGGGGCAGGTTAGGCAAGATGAATCCTCCGATGGATCGGCGTGGGGACGCCGTGATCGAAGGGAGCTCAGCAAAGGACGTGCCACCGGTTGTAAGTTGTTGAATACAGCTACTTTGACCTGTTCGGGCCCATCGCCACAGGCGCGCACGCTGGTGCTGCCGCAGCAAACGCCGCCACGGGCTGCTGCTTCTGCAGCAGACTTGCCGCTTGCGGGAGGGGAGCGGTCACCCCCGGCTCGGCGGACTTCTGCGGTAGATCGTCGTATCCGATGTGCGTCGTCGATGCGTCGTTCGCCCGATCCAGCCGCCATAGGGGCGCAGGGCGGCCAGCATCATGCCGGGGAGATCAGAAGCGCCAGCCGAGCTGGGCACGGGCGCCATGGTCGGCCGAACGGTCGGCATGGGCGCCGGTGTAGGACACGCCAAGCCGGATATGCTCGCCCAGGTCGAGCTCGAGGCCGAGATCGACCGCGGCGCTGGTCCGGTCGAGCGGGATGCCGCTCGCGCGGAAGGCTTTGCCGCCGGCAAAGGCGAGGTCGATCGTCGGCACGCGATCCCCGAACACCCGGCGCGCCGCAGCCGAACCGTCGATGCTCAGTCTGGTGCCGCCCAGATCCCAGCCGATCCGCCCCTTGAGGCCCAGGCTGCCATAGGTGGCGTTGAACCCATCCGCGCCGCCCCCATGCAGTGCGGCGCTGCCGCCATGCTCGTTCACGCCGGCGTCGAACAGCGCGACATGTGCCAGGCCGACGAAGGGCTGGAGGTCGACGCCGCCGATAGTGCCCTTCACCGCGAGCTGACCGAAGGTCTGAAGGGTACGAGCGTCATACTCGTCGCCGAGCAGCTGGGTCACGTTGCCGAAGGCGACATGGCGCTGCGAAGTGACGGCGTTCCAGCCATAAGCGGTGCCGAGCTGGATCGAGACCGGGCCATAGGAGCCGAGTAGGCTGGTGCCGGCCTGATAACTCTCTGCCTTGTGCGTCGCGTTGCCGGTCCGGAACTCGCTGGTGCCGTAGCTCAGCGCCACGCCCATCCGCCAATGGCCGTCGAACGAACCGTCGAATCCGGTCGTGAAGCCCTGGGTCGAGCGCGTATAGCCTTGTGCCTCGGCGCTGCCGTCGACATCGCGCCATGCGCCGATGACGCGCCCCCAGACCGCCAGCCCTTCGGTGCCCGCCATTTCGCCGCGCGACAGCATCGCGTCCCGCAGGAAGCGGCTGTCCTCGACCAGCGATGCGCGCATGCTCGCATGGTCCGAGCCGGCAAGCTGGTCGAACGCCGCACGCGCTTCCGGCGCAGTGAGCCCGGCGACGGCCTCGTACACGTCGTTGCTCTCACCCAGCGCCTGCACCGCTGGTGCGACCGCGCTCTGGTTGCCGGTCTGCGCCACGGTGATGAAATCGACCGTGTTGCGTTTGAGGTTCAGCGTCACTGCATTGGCGCCATAGGCCAGCGTCGGCGTCAGGAATGCCAGGTTCGAGGTCACGTTGGTGAAGGTGCCCGACAGGCCACCCGCCGCGGTGAGGATCGTGTAGCTGGTGTTGGCGGCATAATTGCCGTTCGCCGCCAGCACGCTCACCGTGGTGCCGCTGGCGATCGAGGCGGTGCCGTTCACGACGATCTTGTCGCTCTGCCCGGCGGCATTGGCCTCGACCTCGAAAATGCCGCCTGAGGTGAAGGCGAGATTGCCGGTGAAGCTGAGCGTGCCGATCGAGTTGCCCGGTGCGATCGTGCCGGCGACGTTCGCCGAGCCGGCGGTGCCGCTGCCCTGCAGGCGTCCGCCCGCCGCGACGTCGATCGTGCCGCCCAGCGTGCCGTTGACCGAGAACATGCTGCCCGCGCCGACGCTGGTCGTGCCTGCGAAGCCCGAGGAGTTGCCGGTGAGCAGCACCGTACCGCCGCCGCGGAACAGCACGCTGCCGGTGCCGGTCAGCGTGCCGGCATAACTGCCGTTCGCGGTCTGCTCGAAGACCAGGCGAGTGCCTGCGCCGAGATCGGCATTGCCGGTGAACAGCGCCGAGGTGGAGACCAGGCTGCCGGCGGTGACCTGCCAGTTGCCGCTGCTCGCACCGGTGAGGGTGAGCGCGCCGGTGCCCGACTTCACGTTGCTGCCCACGCCGCTGATCGTTCCGCCGAACGAAGCGTTGCTCGCCTGGTCGAACACCACGGTGCCGGCATTCTGGATGCTGCCCTGAATCGAGGTGGCATTGCCGATCAGCGTGCCGGCCTGGACGATCGTTCCGCCGGTATAATTGTTGGCACCGGTCAGCACGAGCGTGCCGAGGTCGGTCTTGACCAGCGCCGCGCTGCCGGTGAGTGCCGAGGCGATGGTGGCGGTGAGGCCCGCGCCCGCCGCAGTGCCGTCGCCTACCCGGACGATCGCCTGGCTGCCCGACAGCGCCAGCGGGCCGCCGGAAAGCGTATAGCCGTTCGCGGCGAACTGCATGGCGCTCGCCGAGACCTGGCCCGCGCCATTGTCGATCGTCACCGCGCCGCCGGTGCCCTGGAATATCGCGAAGCTCGGCACCGGCTGCATCGCGCCGTTGATCGCGCCATTGGCGTCGGTCCAGTTCGGGGCAGCGGCGCTCCAGGTGCCCGCGCCGCCTTCGACGCGGCCGTTGAAGGGATTGGCTGCCGCGCCGCCGTCCCAGAAGGCAAGCGCCACGCCGGCGCTGCTGACGAGGTTGACCTGACCGGCCGAGCCGGTCTGCACCGTGAGCCCGTCCGAGGCCGCGCCGTTGACGGTGCCGAGCGCGAGCCCGTTGTCGGCCAGCGTGCCGCCGTACGAGAAGAGCCGATAGATGCCGCTGCCGAAGCCGGCGAGCGCAGTCACGTTGAGCGTGCCGTCGAGGGTCAGGTTGCCGTTCACGTCGAACAGCGCCGCGTCCGACGCCTGCGACAGCGAAACGTCGAGGATCGAACCCGAGGACAATTCCAGCGCGCCCATCGAGAGCGTGCTGCCATAGGCGCCCGCCAGATGCGCGCCATCGGCGATGCTGACGGTGCCACCGATGCTGCCGGCGCCCGCAAGCGTGCCGGCGGAGACAGTGACGCTGCCGCCCAGCTGGCCGGTCACCGTAAGGCCGCCCGCCGAGACATCGGTCGTCCCGGCGAAGCCCGCGCTGTTCCCGCTGAACGTCAGCGTGCCGCTGCCCGTCTGGGCAAGGGTGCCGGTCCCCGACACGGTCCCGGCATAGGTGGCGGCGGTGGCGCGCTCGAAGGCGAGGGTGCCGCCGTCGATCTGCGCCGCGCTGCCCGCGAAGCTGCCGCGCAGCACCGAGGTGCCGCTATTCTGCGTCAACGTGCCGGTACCGAGATTGGCCTCGACCGTCGCGCCGTTCAGCGTGTAGCGCGCAGCGGTCAGCGTGCCGGTGCCCGCAAGCGTGCCGGCAAGGGCAAGGGTGCCGATCGTGTCGCTGAAACCCTGGAGATCCAGCGTCGTGCCGTTCGCCACGCGCACCGCTGCGGCATCGGCAAGGCGGTTGGCTCCGCCGAGGCGGAGCGTGCCGGCATCCAGGTTCACGGCGGCCGCTGCGGCGGTGCCGTTGAGGGTCGAGATGCCCGAATGCTGCGTCAACGTGCCCGTGCCGAGGTTGGCGTTCACCGCTGCGCCGTCGAGGCGGTAGGTGTTCGCGCCGAGCGTCCCGGTGCCTGCGAGTGTGCCGGCCAGCGCGAGGCTCTCCACGCGGTCGCCATAGCCCTGGAGGTCGAGCGTGGCATGGGCCGCGACGCTGACCGCCGCCGCATCGGCGAGGCGATCCGCGGCGCCGAGGCGCAGCGTGCCGCCGGTGAGGTTGACCGTCCCGGCCGCCGCCGCGCCGTTGAGAAGCGAAATGCCCAAGCGCTGGTCCAGCGTGCCGGAGCCCAGATTTGCGTTCACGGCCGCATTGTCGAGCGTATAGGTCGCGGCAGTCAGCGTGCCGGTGCCAGACAGCGCGCCGGCCAGCACAAGACTGCCGACCGTTTCGTCGAAGCCCTGCAGGTCCAGCACGGTGCCGCTCGCGACGGTCGCGGCCGCCGCATCGGCGAGGCGGTCGGCGGCGCCGAGGCGCAGCGTGCCGCCGGTGAGGTTGACCATACCGGCCGCCGCCGTGCCGTTGAGGCGCGAAGTGCCCGAGCGCTGGGTCAGCGTGCCGGTGCCGAGATTGGCGTCCACCGTCGCGCTGTCGAGCGTATAGGTTGCGGCAGTCAGCGTCCCCGTGCCCGAAAGCGCGCCGGCCAGCGCCAGCGTGCCGACGGTGTCGTCGAAGCCGCGCAGGTCGAGCGTCGTGCCGGCCGCGACGCCGACCGCCGCCGTATCGGCAAGGCGATCCGACGCGCCGAGCTGGAGCGTGCCGCCAATGACGTTGACCGTCCCGGCGGCCGCGGCGCCGTCGAGCTCCGAAATGCCCGAGCGCTGGGTCAGCGTGCCGGTGCCGAGGTTGCCGCGTACCAGCGCGCCATCGAGCGTGTAGGTCGACGCGGTCAGCGTACCGGTGCCGTTCAGCGTGCCGGCCACCGCCAGGCTGCCGACGGTGTCGTCATATCCCTGCAGGTCGAGCGTCGCGCCCGCCAGCACCGTCACGGTCGCCGTATCGGCAAGCCGGTCATCCGCGCCGAGCACCAGCGTGCCGCCATCGACGTGCACCGCCGAGCCAGCCGATTGTCCATTGAGCAATGTCGTGCCGCTCGATTGGTAGATCGCGCCGCCGCCGAGATCGTGATCGATCGTGCCGCCGAGGAAGTTGTACCGCGCGGCGGTCAGCGTGCCGGCGCCGGTGAGGTTGCCCTGGATGGTGAAGGCGGCGACGGTCTCGTCGAAGCCGTTCATGTCGAGCGTCGCGCCGTTCAGCACCTCCAGCGTCGAATCGTCGGCGAGCACCCCCGCGGCGCCCAGGCGCAGCGTGCCCTCCGCGACTTGGGTGAGACCTGAATAGCTGTTCGTGCCCGAAAGCGTCAGCGTGCCGGTGCCGATCTTGATGATGCCGCCGGTGCCGGAGGCGACACCGCCGAAGAGGCTGTCCTGGTCGTTCCAGCCGAGCGTCAGCGTGTTGGTGCCGAGCGCGACGGTGCCGGTGCCCGAGAGATTGGCGATGCGCACGCCCGCGGCGGCGCCCGAGAGGTCGAGCTCGCCATTGGCGATCACTGCGCCGGTGCCGACCGTGCCGGTGCCGGCAAGCACCAGCGTTGCGGCGGCGTCGATCGTAGTGGTTCCGGCATAGTCGTTGGCGCCGCGCAGTGTGCTGGTGCCGGCGGCGAAGACCATTCCAGCGCCGCCGTGGATCGACCCGGAGAAGCTGCCGCCGCCATTGAGCGTGAGATCCCGATCCGGGCGTAGGAGTACCGTGCCGGTGCCCGAAAGACCGCCGATGACGGGCGCGCCTGCGTGGAGCGAGAGGTCGAGCGTGCCGTCGACCTGCGCCGCGCCGGAGAGCCCGCCGTCGATGCCGACCAGATACAGCCTGCTGCCGGCGTCGACCGTAGTGGTGCCCGTATAGAGCTGGGTCTGGCTGAACGTGCCGAAGCCGCCGGCGATGCGGACGCCGCCGGTGCCGGTCATCACGCCGTCATACCCTTGCGCGCCGTTGGTGAGGACGAGCGTCTTCGCGCCCAGATCGACCGCACCCTGGCCGCGCAGATCGGCGATGCGGGTCTCGGCCGCCGTGATGCCCGAGATGTCGAGGCTGCTGCTCAGGTCGATCACGGCATCGTCGCCCAGGCTGCCGTTGCCGGCCAGCGCCACCGTGCCCTGGTTGACGGTCAGCACCGTGAGCGTGTTGGCGCCGGAAAGCGTCCAGGTGCCGGTGCCGTCCTTCTGCACCAGCCCCGCGCCGCCTGAGAAGGTGCCGGAGAACGTGCCGGCCAGGTCGTTGCCGCCGAGGATGAGCGTGCTGTCGCTCAGCAGCACCGTGCCGGCGCCCGAGAGATTGGCGATGGTGACGTCGGGGACGATGTCGTTGTCCCCGTCATATACGTCGCGGAGGTCGAACACGCCGTTGGCGACCACCGCCGAATGGGCGATCGAGCCCATGCCACCCAGCGTCAATGTGGCACCTGCGTCGATCACTGTGTCGCCGCTATAGGTGTTGACGCCTTCCAGCCGCTGCCAATTGGTGACGACCAGCCCGCCGCTGCCCTGGATAATGCCGTAGAACTCGCCGTCATTCCCGTTGATCGTCAGCATGGTGCCGCCGAGGTTGACCAAGGAATCGCTATTGCCGTCCTTGAGCGCGCCGATCGCCAGCGCGCCGGTGGTGAGGCCCGACAAGTCGAACGTGCCGCCGTCCATGCGAACCCGGGCCGAATCGCCCAGCGCGGCGGTGCCGGTGAGTGCAACCACGCCCTGCTGGAGGACCAGATCGCTGAGCGTGCTCCGGCCGGTGAGCGTGAGCGCGCCCGTACCGGATTTGCTGAGGCCGTTGACGTAGAAGAGATCGGCATTCGGAACGCTGTTCAGCACGCCGTCGAACGTCGTCGCCACGGTGTTGGTCACCATGAGCCCGTTGCCGGCGATATTGATCGTGCTGCCGGCCACGCCCGAAAGGCGGTCGGTCATCACCAATTGCAGGTCGTTGCCGGTGTTGAGCACGGCGTTGGCGCCGGTGAGCGCGATCGACGTGAAGAGCAGGCGGTCCGGGTTGGTCAGCGTCAGCGTGCCGTTGGCGACGATCGCGTCGCCCTGGAAGGTCGGTCCAACCTGGCTGCTGGAACCAAGGATGGTTTCGCCCGAACCGGCCTGGAGGAGGGTGCCCGAGCCGAACAGCCCGTGGATCGTCATCGTGTCCGAGCGGTCGGCGGTGAGCGTACCGCCGCTCATCAGGATCGCGCTGGCCAGCGAGCCGTTGGTGCTGCCATCGCCGATGGTCATCGCAGCGTTGCCGGCCAGGACGGTGCGGCCGGTATAGGTCCAGTCCTGCGAGACGGTCTGGTGGCCCGAATTGATGACGAGGTCGCGCGGGTTGGCGCCGTCCAGCTCGGCGACGATGCCGGTGAAGCCGCTTTCGCCACCATTGCCGTTGATGTAGAGCGTGCCGCTGGTCAGCATGACTGTGCCGCCGCCAGCGAGTTCGGAAACGGTCGCGGCATTGGCGACGGCTAGGGTACCGTCCACCACGACCTTGGAAGAACTCAGCGATCCGCCGCCTGCGAGCGTGAGCGAGGTGCCGCTGTCGATCACCGTGTCGCCGGTGAGTTCGTTGAGGCCACTCAGGGTGATCGCGCCGCCGCTCAGATGCATCCCGCCGCTGCCCTGGACGTTGCCCGCGAAGCTGCCGGACGTGCCGTCGGTGATCTCCAGCGTGGTGCCGCCGAGCAGGATCGTGCCGCCATTGCCGGTCAGATCGCCGATCGAATAGTTGGGGTCTGCCAGCCCCGACAGGTCGAGCCTGCCGCCATTGCCGATCTTCACGCCGGTTCCGGTGCCGAGCGAGCCGGTGCCGCTCAGGGCGAGTGTGGTGCCCTCGACGCCTACCGCGCGCATGTTGCTTTGGCCGGTGAGCGTGAGCGTGCCGGTCGAAAAGCCGGTCAATTGCATCGTCGGAGCGATCGGCGCCGACGAAGCGTCGTCGAAGCCGCCGGCGAAAATGCTGTTGCCCGGCGTCTGGAGACGAACCTCCATGCCTGCATCGCCATAGCGCACGACGCTGCCGGCAACGCCGGAGAGCTTGCCGATGATCGCGCCGCCGGTCGCGCCCGTGGCGTCGAGCGTTGCACCGATGGTGGTGAGCGCGACCGAGCGGCTGCTCGCAAGCGCGTTGCCGTCGAGCAGCGCGAGCGTGCCGTCGGCGATGGTCACGCTGCCCGAATATCCATGCGCGCCGGTCAGGCTGGTGACGCCCGCGCCCGCCTGGGTGAAGTCGCCGATGCCCGCCAGACCGTTGATTGTCAGCGCGTCCGAACGGTTCGTGGTCAGCGTGCCGGAAACGAGCTGGATCCGTCCCGCTACCGTGCCGTGGGTGCCGCCGTCGCCGATGGCGAGATCGCCGAACACCACGGTGTCGCCGCCATAGGTGGCGGTGCCGGTGAACAGCAGGCTCGCATCCGAACCGATGATCAGGGTGCCGGGTGCGCCGGCCTGTGCCGCATCGGTGATCGTGCCGGAGAAATCGCCGCCGCGGGTCAGCAGCAGCTCGTGCGTGTCCAGATCGATGGTGCCGTCGCCCTCGATGCTGCCGATCACTTCGCTGATGCCGCTGGTGTTCAGCCGCAGCGTACCGCCAGCGTTGACGATCATCCTGCCGAAATCCGCCAGCGCGTTGCTGCCGTCGAGCTGCAGTGTACCGGCTTCGACGGTGGTGGTGCCGGTGTAGGTGGCTTCCTCCATCCGCGTGGTGCCCAGGCCCGCCTGGACGAAATTGCCGGCCCCGGAAAGGCCGCTCAGGTTCAGGGTGGAACCGTCCACCCCGCGGTTTGCCGTCAGCGTGCCGTTGGTGAGCACGATGTTCCAGGTGCCGGTGGTTGCCGGCGTCGGGTCGCCATTCCCGATCGTGAGATCGCCGCCGTCCAGCGTTACGGCGGTGAGCAGGTTGTCGCCGGTCAGGACCAGCTCGCCGCCCGTCAGGCGCAACGCACCGTTGCTCATCACGCCGCCGAACGTGCCACCATCGGCGATCTGGAGCGTGTTGCCGCCCAGCGTCACCGCGCCCGTGCCGGAGATCGAGTGCAGCGCGCTGCCCGTGCCGCTCACCGCAAGCGTGCCGGCGATGGCAAGATCGGAGTTGAGCAGCGACGCGCCGTTCGCCAGGGTCAGCGTCGCGCCGGTGTCGATGCGGGTCGCGCCGCTATAGCCCATTGTGGCGGCCAGGGTGAGCGATCCGCCGGCGAGCTGAAAGCCGCCGGTGCCGGTCATCGTGCCGCTGAACACGCTGGGCAGGGGGCTGCTGGCGGTGCCGCCGGCGATGACCACCAGTGTTTTGTCGCCAAGCAGGATCGTACCATTGCCAATCAGGTCGCGCACGCTGCTGGTCGCGCCGGTGATGCCCGAAATGTCGAAGCTGGCGCTGCTCGCCACGCTAACGATGGCGGCGTGGGAAAGCGTTGCAGTATCGGTGAGCACGATCGCACCCTGGTTGATCGCGACGCCGACCTGCAGGCCGGACGTGTCGCCGGACAGGGTGAGGGTGCCGGTGCCGGTCTTGGTGATCCGCCGGGCGGCGTCGAACGGAGAGGCCGAGGAGATGGTGCCGGCGAACACGGTGTTGGTGCCGTTGGCCAGCGTGTACGACGCGCCCGCGAGCATCACGCTGCTGCCGGTGACGCCCGACAGGTTGTTGATCGCCGCACCTCCAACGTTGGAACCCAGGTTGAGCACGGCGGTGTTGCCGGTCAGCGCGACGGCGGAGCTGGTGGCGATCGTGTTGAGCGAACCGATCGTGAGGGTGCCCGCTTCGATCGTCGTCGTGCCGGTATAGGTGTTGTTTCCCGCGATCGTGATCGAATCGCTGCCGCGCTTCGTCAGGTCGCCGGTGCCGCTGATCGTGAGATTGAACGCGCCATTGCCGCTGTTGTCGAACACCAGCGTGCCGTTGTTGGTGATCGCGCCGGCAGATACGCTGGAGGCACGGGTGACCAGCGTCGCGCCGGCTTCGATCGTCGTACCGTTGGTCCAACTGCCCGTGCCGGTGAGCGCGATCGTGCCGAGACCGCCGATCACCAGCGACTGGCCCGGGCCGGTCTGCTGGGTGATGTTGCCGGTCAGGGTCGCGATGATCCCGGCATCGGCCTCCAGCCGCGTCGGATCGTTGAGCGGGTCGGTGGAAGCAAGGACGATCGCATTCGAATAGGTGCCGGTCGCGCCATACTGGATGGTCGGGTCGAGCGTGGTGATCGTGCCGGTGCCGAAGCCGCCGGCGCTCGTCGCGCGGATGATCGCGCCATTGACGACGATTGCCCCGGTGAGTCCGGAGCCGTTGAAGACCAGCGTCCCGCTCGGCGTGCCGTTGCCGGCAGTGATGGTCATCCCCGGGCTCGCGGACGCGCCGTTCAGCGTCCAGGTGCCGGTGCCGGTCTTCTTGAGGATCTCGAAGGCCGAGGTGGTTGCCAGGTTGAGCGTGCCCGTGGTCGTGCCGCCGAGTGCCAGCGTGTCGGATCCGTTGCCGCCGCCCAGCGTCCCGAAGGTTGCTCCGGTCATGATATTGAGGGTGTCGTTGCCGTTGCCCAGGCTGATCGAGCCGGTCGTGGTCGAGCCGGAATTGAGCGTAACCGTGTCATCGAAGGAGGACAGCGACATCGCACCCGAGCCGCCCGAGATCGTGCCGCTGTTGACGACGGTGGTCGCAGCGCCGGCCGAAGTGATGCCGTAGGATACGCCGATCATCGTGCCGGTGTTGGTGACGCTGCCCCCGCCGTTCAGCGTCGCGCCGATCGAGCCGTTTACGGTTCCCGAATTGGTCAGGGTCGCGCTGCCGGAAGGCACGTAGATCGCGAAGCTGGTCGCGTTGATCGTGCCCGAATTGTTCAGCGTCGATCCCGAGGCGTCGGTGCGGATGCCGATGTTCGCGGTGATCGCGCCCCGATTGTCGAGCGTCGTCGCCGCACCGGTGCTGCGCAGGCCGGTGCTGTTGCTGCCGCTCGCATTGATCGTCCCATAGTTGGTCGCGGTGCCACTTGCGCTGAGCATGATGGCCGCGGCGTTCCCCGCAGAGATCGTGCCGCGATTCTCGACCGTGCCGGGCAGGCCGGCGACGTTGATGCCAGCGCCGCCGCTGGTGATGCTGGCGCCGACATGGTTGGTCAGGCTGCCGCCGGCGAGGAAGTTGACGGCAGTGGAGGTGCCTTGGATCAGGCCCGAATTCTCGATCGTGGACGCCACGGTGCTGGTGATGCCCACGCCGCCAAGGATCGTGCCGCTGTTATAGGTAGTTCCCGCGCTGCTCCGCGCGATACCGTTCGTCCCGCCCTGGATAGTGGCGCCGGCGCCGACATGGATGTCGGTCCCGGTGGAACTGCCGGTGTCGATGCCCGCCGAAATCGCGGTGATGTCGGCATTGGCGCGGATGACGTTGCCGGCGAGACCGGCCTGGTTCTCGAGATAGATGCCCTTGTAGACGGCGCTGATCGCGGCATTGGACGTGATCTCGACGCGCGCGTTGGCACTCTGGCCATAGCCGCCGAGGCCGATGCTGGTGGCATTCGAGTTCCCGTTGCCGGTGATGGTGCTGCCCGAGACGATCGTCACCAGGCCCTCGGAATAGGCGGCGATGCCGGCTTCCGCCGCGATGATGCCGCCGCCGGTCATCACGTTCGCACCGGTATAGCCATAGGCGTAGACGCCGGTACCCGCCGTCGCGGTGATGTTCGCCGTGCCCAGGTTGAGGGTCGAACCCAGATTGTTGGCACGGTTGTACACACCATATTGTCCAGTCACCGTAATACCCAGCGGTCCGCCGGTGTTGACCACGCTCACCGCGTCGAGCGCGCGCAGATGCAGGCCGTCGGTGCCGGAGAAGCTCTGCGACCCGCCGTTCATCGTCACGCTGATGTCGGAGTTCAGGCTCTGCGCCCGGAAGGCCGTTCCGCCCGGCCGGGTCGTCGAGAAGCTGTTGGATCCGTTCAGGACGATTGCCTGAGGTGAGGGGGAGGCGCTGACCAGACCAAGGGCGTTCGCTGCCTGACCCGCCGTGGGTCCCGCACCCGTGGTGTTCGCGATCGTGACGCCGGTGAAGGTGATCGGGGCCGCCACGGTCTGCAGGTAGATGCCGCCGCCCGCAGGCGTGTTGTTCTCGACCGACTCGGTACCGGCGCCGGTGATCGCGCCTCCATCCCGCGGGGCCGCGATCTGCATCTGGGCATGGGCCGGCATCGCAGCGGCAGCGGCGACCAGGGCAGTGGAGCCAAGCAGGACGTTGCGGGCACGGCGCGCGGTGCGCGGGGGCAGGGCGGTCATCTTCATTTCCTCGGCTCGGCGCGTACGCGCGCAGGTACGATGCCGGACGCGCGGGACGGCCCGACACGCGGCAGAATGGATTTTTACTGGGGTGTTCGCCGGCTGGCCGCCGACGATGTCAGACGGACACGAATGTCTTTCGCATTGGAGCCCCCCATTGCGCTGATATGCGGGGCCGTTCTTAGGGTGGGCACCAAAAGGGCTCAACGGAACAAACTGGTACTATTTCGCTATCGCCGAAGAATTTTTGCCATACACACAGGCGCGCTCTTTCCTGCGATGACGGACACCCTCAAAACCCATGCCCTCGGAACACCCGCCGCTGCCGCCCTATGCCACTGCCGAAACGCTGAAGCGGCACCCCCGGTTCGAAGCTGCAGTGTCCAACCTGATCGATGGTCTCGCGACGCTGTACGGCGAGGACCGGTGGCGCATCCGCGAGCTTTCCGAGTATAAGCGTGCGGTGACCTTCATGCTCGCGATCTGCATCGCGGCGGGGGAGCGGGAGGCGGAGCCCGAGACGTGGCTGACGGTCGCCAGACTGGTTCAGCTGGCGGAGATCATGGCGATCGGCCCGGCCCGTCGTGTGCGCCGCTATGTCGAGGAAATGCGCGCGGACGGGTATCTGATCGAGACGCCGATGGCCGAGGATCGCCGCCGCCACCGCTTGCGCCCCAGCGAGGCGATGCTGGCGATCGACCGCGAATGGGTGGCGGTGTTCCACGCGCCGCTTGCGCTGATGATGCCCGACGAACCGCGCTATCAGGCGGCGGTCGCGCAGGATCCGGACTTCCACCAATATTACCGGGCGCGATCGCTGATGACGCTCGCCCTTGCGCGCGAGACCATGGTGGAGCATCCGCCGGTCGATTCCTTCCTCCACCAGGCAGGCGGCGCCCGCATCCTTGCGACACTGCTGCAGTCGGCACGCGATCAGTTCGGGGGCTGGACCGAGCCGGGCTTCTACTCGCTCGCGGCCGAGCGCAGCGCCACCACCCGGGTCCACGTGCGCAGCATGCTGCGCAACGCCGCTGCGGCGGGCTATGTGGAGATCGCCGAAAGCCGCGGCGCGCGCGTCCGCGCGACTGCGCTGCTGATCGACGATTTCAGCAATTGGTCGGCGGATTCGCTCGCCACCACCGACCTCGTCTCGCTGCTCGGCACATTCTGACCGGAATGGCGAACATTGGGTGGAGAACTGAGCGGCGCCTTACTCAGCGCCTGCCACCACATGCGCCTTCAGTCCTTCAATCAAGGCATCGAACACGATCCTCATCCGATGGGTCGATCTGAGGTCTTCGTGCATGACGATCCAAACAGGCAAGTGCGCGATGAACGTGTCGCGCAGTACCGGTCGGAGCGCCGGATCACGCCTCGCGATGGGATCTTGCACAACCCCGATGCCGAAACCTGCGCGCACTGCCGCAATTTGGGCGAGTTGATTGTCCGTGCGAAGGCTAAAGCTCGGTAGGTCGGGCCAAACGGCGTTGATCGCCCGCAGGGATGCCGTATCTCGGTCGAATCCGATCAGGGCGTGGTTGGCAAGATCAGCCGCGCCTGCGATCGGCGCAGATCGCGCGAGATAATCGAGGTGCGCGTAGAAACCGAGGCGAATATGCCCGATCGATTTGGCAAGCAGCGCCTGTTGTTTCGGTTGCGTCATGCGGATCGCGAGATCGGCATCGCGCCGCAACAGGTCTGAAGAGCGGTTGGTAAGAAGCAACTCCACGGTCAGGTCGGGATAGGCCGCGTTCAGCGTGGCAAGGATAGCGGGCAATACCTCCGCCCCGATCACCTCGCTCGCACTGATGCGTACGACTCCCGCGGCCGCGTCCGTCGGGGCGGATGCGGCGCGAACCAACGCCGCAGCACTGGCGGCCATCGCCTTTGCATGCGGTGCGAGCGCCCGCGCCACATCGGTCGGCCGAAGCCCTCGCGCGGACCGGGTGAACAGCGCACCGGCGCTCAGCGCCGCTTCAAGCTCGGCAATGTGCCGACCGGCTGTCGGCTGGGTAAGGCCAAGCGCCCGTGCTGCCGCTGAAAGGCTGCCCTCGCGCATCACCGCGTCGAAGGTTCGCCAGAGCTCCCATCCGGGACTATTCTTGTCCATGCATTCGTGCATAGCAGTCCTGCAGCTTTCAGCAATTTTCGATTAGCTTCGCTCGGCTCATTTTCTGCCCACCGGCAAGGAGATGAGAAATGACGGACGTTGCGAACGAGGCTCTGGTGATCGGCGCGACCGGCGGTATCGGCGGTGAGGTCGCGCGCGTTCTGCTGGATCGCGGGTGGAAAGTGCGGGCGCTTCATCGGGAGCCATCCGGTGCTCGGTCCAGCAACCCAGGCCTGCACTGGATTCAGGGAGACGCGATGGACACCGCCTCGGTGGCGCGGGCGGCCGAAGGCGCGTCAGTCATCGTCCACGCCGTTAACCCGCCTGGCTACCGCAACTGGGCAGGGCTGGTGCTGCCGATGCTGGACAGTAGCATCGCCGCCGCAGCTACACACGGCGCTCGCATGCTGTTGCCGGGCACGGTCTACAATTATGGCCCGGATGCAGGCGACGCGGTGGATGAGCAGGCGCCGCAAAATCCGCTCACGCGAAAGGGGCAGATCAGGGCCGAGATGGAGCGCCGTTTGCAAAGAGCGGCGCAGCGAGGGGCGAAAGCGCTCGTGGTGCGCGCCGGCGACTTCTATGGCCCCCGCAGCGGCAATAGCTGGCTGGCGCAGGGGATGGTGCCGACACCTGGTCCCCTCAAGCGAGTTTTAAACCCTGCCCGCTCCGGCGTCGGCCACGCTTGGGCGTATCTGCCCGATCTCGCCGAGACGATGGTGCGCCTGCTCGAGAGGCACGATGCGCTGGCTGCCTTCGACACCTTCCACTTCGGCGGGACGTGGGTGGACGACAACCGGGCCTTTGCGGAGGCGGTTCGCCTAGCAGCGGGGCGACCCAAGGCGCCCATTCACGCGTTCCCATGGGCAATCGTTCACGCCGTGGCGCCATTCAACGAGACTGCGCGTGAGATGCGTGAGATGATCTATCTCTGGCGCCGGCCGCTGCGGTTGATGGATGGCAAACTGCGCGGGTTTCTCGGGGAGGTGCCGGCCACCCCACTCGAAGAGGCACTGCGTACGACGCTCCGCGGACTCGGGCGCTCGTGAAACCTTGGCAGTGTCCGCTTCGCGCATGAGCGCCCCCGTTACCTGCCAGTCGGCTCACGGCCAAAAGGCGGCCGGTCGTGAACGCGCCCAATAGCTGCCATTCGCCAAACCCATCATGCCCCCTTGATGCACCGGCTGCGGGAAAACGTACCTGGCATCCGGCGGAATGCACGCTGCGCCCTTGCGACAGCGCGGTTTCGCGCTACCAATCTCAAAACGATAATCGAGGGGAACCAAGATGACCGCCAGCTTCGATCGCCGCAGCCTCCTTGCTGGCGGCCTCGCCGCTTCGGCCACCACGCTGATGCCGCTCGACGAGGCCTTCGCCCAGCGCCGGCGCGTGTCCGCCAACGACAAGGTTCAGGTCGGCCTGATAGGCTGCAAAGGCATGGGCTGGTCGAACCTCACCGCGATGTTGAAGGGGAGCGATGTCGAGGCGGTCGCCCTGTGCGACGTAGACCTCAACGTCCTGACCGCCCGCGGCACCGAACTGCAGAAGGCCTCTGGCCGCGCACCGAAGCTGTACGGGGAATACCGCCGTATGCTGGACGACAAGTCGATCGACGCGGTGATCGTCGCCACGCCGGATCATTGGCACGCGCTGCAACTCACCGACGCCATGTCGGCGGGCAAGGACGCCTATTGCGAAAAGCCGCTCGGCAACTCGATTGCCGAATGCCGCGCCATGGTCGCCGCGAAGCAGCGCCACAACCGCGTCGTCCAGGTCGGCCAGTGGCAGCGCAGCAACCAGCATTGGGCAGACGCCATCGCTCATGTCCATTCCGGGGGCATCGGCCGGGTACGCAAGGTCAAGGCCTGGGCCTATATCGGGTGGAAGAAGAATCTCCCCCCGCAGCCGGACCAGGCGGTGCCCGCGGGCGTCAATTACGATCGCTGGCTGGGACCGGCGCCGCAGCGACCGTTCAACCCCAATCGCTTCCACTTCACCTGGCGCTGGTATTGGGATTACGCAGGCGGGCTGATGACCGACTGGGGGGTGCATCTGATCGACATCGCGCTGCTCGGCATGAAGGCCCAGGTGCCACGCTCGGTCAGTTCGCTGGGCGGCGCCTATGGGTATCCCGTCACCGCCATGGAGACCCCCGACACCCAGACCGCGCTCTACGACTTCGGCGACTATGCGGTGGAATGGGAACACGCCATAGGCATCGGTCAAGGCCCCTATGGCGGCGGTGGGCACGGCGTGGCTTTCGTAGGCGAGACCGGCACGCTGGTGGTGGATCGCGACAAATGGTGGGTCACGCCCGAGACGAGCGATGGCAAGGCGATGACCGCGCAAATTCCGGCGACGTTGGCCTCCGACAAGGGGCTCGATCGGCACACGGCGGACTTCATCGCATGCGTGAAGGATCGCGCGCGCACGCCCGCTTGCCCCATCGAGTCAGCGGCGAACACGGCGATCGTCTGCCAGATGGGCAATATAGCGTGGCGCACTGGCCGCGAGGTCCACTGGGACGCAAAAGCGGGTAATTTCAAGGACGATACCGAAGCCAACGCCCTGATCACGCCGCGCTACCGCGCACCGTATCGCCTGCCTGCATAAACGGCGGCCGACGGCTGCTCGCTGCCGAAAGCCCGCTGGCGCCAGGGTGGCGATCACGGCGCCTGCCGTAGGGATGACAATGCGAATCGTATGGATGGACACGCTGCGCCATCCCTTCGCGCGCCTCCACGGCGATCCGGCAAGGCGGACATGGATCTATCGGCGACCGGCCGACGCCGGGCGGCTACCCCGGACTGTGTTCGGGGGCGGCCCTGTGCGCGATTCCCCGCTCGACGCCGCGCAGCTCGGCAAGGCCTCGCATGCGGCCGAGCAGCGAATAACCCGGCAGCGTAGTCTTCGCGAGGTCGTCTAGCATCTGGTGTCCGTGATCCGGCCGCATCGGGATCGATCGCCCCTCTCGGCGTTGCAGCGCATGGATCCGGGAAACAAGCTCCACCATTTCGGCGTCACCCTCGAGATGCGCCGCTTCGTGGAACACCCCGTCGCCCTCCCGCTGGACCGAGCGGAGGTGGAGGAAGCCGATCCGGCTTCCAAGACGCTGGATCATCCCGGGCAAGTCGTTGTCCGCTCGTGCGCCGAACGATCCCGCGCAGAAGCACAAGCCGTTCGAAGGATTGGGCACGCGATCGAAGAGCGCGGCGACATCATCCTCGGTGCTCACCACCCGTGGAAGCCCGAACAGCGCGAAGGGCGGGTCGTCCGGATGGACCACGAGGCGGATTCCCAATTCATCGGCCATCGGACATACCGCTTCGAGAAAAGCGATGTGGTTCGCACGCAGCGCCTCGGCATCGATCCCCTCATATTGCGCAAGCGCGGCGCGGAACTGGTCGAGCGTGAAGGTCTCCTCGCTTCCGGGCAGGCCGGCGATGACGGTCCGTTGCAATCGATCGCGCTCGATCGCGTCCATGGCATGAAAGCGCCGCTCGGCACTCGTGAGCAGATCGGGCGGATAGTCGCGCTCGGCACCGGGACGGCGCAGCACGTGCATGTCGAAGACCGCCGCCGCCTCGAGCTCGAAACGCAGCGCCAGCGCACCATCGGGCATCGCCCACGCCAGATCGGTGCGGGTCCAATCGAGCACCGGCATGAAATTATAGGTAACCGTCCGAATGCCGCAGGCGGCCAGGTTGGCGAGGCTGGCGCGATAGTGATCGATCATTTCCTCCCAGCCCGCACCGCGCGTCTTGATCGCATCGGGAACAGGCAGGCTCTCGACCACCGTCCAGCCCAGGCCGGCAGCCTCGATCATCGCTTTGCGGGCGCGGATCGTCTCACATGGCCAGACCGCGCCATTGGCGATCTCGTGCAGCGCGGTGACCACTTCAGAGGCGCCGGCCTGTCGAATGTCGCGCAATGAGACCGGATCCGACGGGCCGAACCAGCGCATCGTGTGAATCATCAACATCGTCGCGCTCCGCCTGAAAGCCACATGGGAACGTCTGCACGCGTGGTCGCCACAAGGCCCGTAACCCGTGGCGATCGACTGATCCGGACCGTGCGCGCGTCCCGGCCAGGGGCGCGCGCACGACCGACCGTCAGAACTGGAAGTTTACCGCCAGCGCGAAGGTGCGCCCGAAATAGGCCGTGTAGAGGGGGTCCTTTCGCACCGTATCGACCGTCAGACGATTGGTCTCGTTGGTGATATTGCTCACCTCGGCGATCAGCTTGATGTTGTCGCTGAGATTGTACGAAGCGGAAGCATCGATGAAGACCGAGCTTGCGTTCGAAGTCGAGTCGGCGTCGACCGAGCCGCTCGGCACGGCGGTTAGGAACGCCGCCCGATAGTTGACCGTCGAACGGATGCTGAACTTGCTGTCTTCGTAATAGAGCGTTCCGCTCGCCGTCTCCGGCGACAGGCCGACCAGCGGTGCCGTGCGGGAGAGCGTCGGCGAAATGACGTAATTGATGTTCGAGCGAACCCGCGTGAAATTGCCGAGCGCGCCGAAATTGCTCAGCGCTCCGGGCAGGAAGCGGAACGGCAGCTGCACGTTGAGTTCGAACCCGCGCAGCGGCCCGCCCGGCGTGTTGTTGCTGCGCTGGACGGTGAATTGGTCGGTCGGCCGCAACTGGGTGCCGTCGAGCAAGGTAAGGGGCAGGCCGATGTCCTGGAACGCCACCTGCTGGCTCGTCGTCTGGATATAGGTCTCGATGTTCTTGTAGAAATAGGCGACCGAGATCAGCGAGCCGGGCGAGAAATACCATTCGAGCGCCGCGTCGAAGGTGTTGGCGCGGATCGGCTCGAGAAACGGATTGCTGAACGATGCGGTCTGGATCACGAGGTTGGCAGACCCTGCCGGTATAAGTTGCCCGTAGGACGGGCGCGACATCACCCGCGCGGCGGACGCGCGCGCGATCAGGTTGGGCGTGATGTCGAGCGCGAGGTTGACCGACGGCAGCCAGTCTTCGTAGCTGCGTCCCACTTCCGAAATGACGAAGCGCGACGGATAGGTCGATCCTGCCGGTGCGGCGGTGGTGATCGGACCGTAGGTGTCGAGCCTAGTATGAATGTAGCGCACGCCCGCATCGCCGCGCAGGGCGAAAGGCAACGTCTCGGCCGTGTTGAACTTGACCATCAGATAGCCAGAGCCGTATTTCTCCTGGACGCCGCCATAGGTGCCCTTGGCGCATTCGACGCTGCAATAAACATAGCTGTCGAGACCGACGGCGGTGCGGAACTTGTCGGGATCGACCGAGACGAAATCCTGCAGCTGCCCATCGAGATTCTCGCCCACGCCGCTAGTCACCGTGGTGAAACTCGACAGGGCGACGCCGGCGGGTAGTGCAAGCGGCGTTCCGGTGGCGAGCTGCCGTTCGCGCGCGGTATATTTGTTCGTGCGGTACTGGCCGCCGGCCTGGATGGTGAAGCCGGGCGCCGCCCTCCACTCGGTATTCAGTTCGAACGTCTTGCTGGTGATCGTATTGCTGCGGATGAAATTCGACAGCTGGCCGCGCTGGTCGCCGTTCGCGAGCGGCGGGCCGTATTGGAACAGCGCGGGATTGGTCGTGTCGATCCCGTAGCCGATCTTCGGGATATCGGGGTTGTCGCGGAAATCGATCGAGAAGTTGCGGCTGTCGTTCGAATCGATCGCCACCTGCAGGCGATTCACGTCGAGTTTCGATTCGTTGATGCCGGCCAAGCCGAACACTCGGAAGCTGTCGGAAAAGCGGTGATCCAGGTTGAGGTTCACCTGGCGGTAGGTTGAGGTGAACCTTTCGTCCTGCATCTCCGATCGCAGATCTACGCCGTCGAACAGGCCATGGATCAGTGATCCGTTGTCGTCGACTTCGATGTCGCGAACCGACGTCAACGGCTGCCCGTTGTTCGAAATCGCACGGCCGAACGAGCGCCCGTCGAACATCTGGTCCAGCCGGTTGACCTTGAAGCGCGAATAGAGGCCGTCGATCGAGATATCGGTATCGTCGCTGGGCTTCCATTGCAGAGTTAGCGTGCCGGCGAGACGCTCCTGGTCCTGGGTGCTCTTCACCGGCCGCGGCAGACGCGGCAGATATACGCCACCGCCTGGACGTCCGTTCACCCCGGTGCGGCTCATGATATAGTCATACGCCGCCTGCGTGCCGGTGCGCGGGTTGCCGGTGCTGCAATTGTTGGCGTCAGAGCCGATCGGCGTGCCGTTCGGCTGCGTATAGCCGGGGACCGGGCTCGACACCGGCGCCCCTTTGTAAACGTAACCGATGGGCGTGCAGAACGGGAAGATCACGCCGGCATTGGCAGTGCCCGCGGGCTGCGCCAGCCCATAAACCGTGGTCGGCACGACATCGACCGCCGAATAGGCGTATTCCTCGATATGCCGCTTCGAATAAGCGATGCTGCCGAGAACGCCGAACGTATCGCCGAACTTCTTCGATATCAGCGCGGAGAGCCGGGGATCGGCTTTCTTGCTGATGTCGTTGTAGATGCCGCGGGCGGTGCCCGAGAAGACAAAGTCCTGGCGCTGGTCGAACGGCTTGGGCGCGCGCAGATCGACCGTCGCGCCAAGCGACCCCTCCTCGACATCGGCGGACAGCGTCTTGCGGACGGACAGCGACGAGAAGATTTCGGTAGGGAAGGTCACGAAGTCGAACGAGCGCCCGGTCGCGACACCGCCGCGGATGTCGCTGCCGCTGACCTGCGACACGCCTTCCATGCCGTTGATCCGCACGCGCGTGAACTGCGCGCCGAGGCCGCGAACCGAGATGTTGCGGCCCTCGCCGCCGTCGCCGCGCGACAGCGCGACGCCCGGGACGCGCTGCATCGATTCGGCAAGATTGCTGTCGGGAAACTTGCCGATGTCTTCCGAGACGATCGAATCAACGGCGGCGGTTTCCTCACGCTTGAGGTTGAGCGCGTTGTCGAGGGACGCGCGGAAGCCCTGGACGACAATCTCCTGCTCCTGCGTTTGCGCCTCGGCTGCGGGCGGGGCGGACTCCTGTCGGACATCTGGCACCGGTGCAGCCGATTGGGCTTGTGCCGAGGTGGCAGTCAGTAGGCCTGTCAGGCTGGCCGAGACCAACAGTCCCGCCCGGCAGAAACGATCGCGAGTCATTCCCCTCTCCCCTCAACCCGGGCCTCGGCGTTTCCGAGATCCCGGAGGTAACGTCAGCAATTCGATTTTGTTTTTGCCTATGGTGGGATTGCTAGCATGGTCAGACCACATTGGCAAATTTTGGTCGAATGTATATTACAATGTGGTCTGGCAGCGGTTAGAAAGAGCTCCTAGCGTATTGCAGATTAGGCATGAGTGGCCTGACCAAAGGCGTAACCGGCGCGATACGAACGTGCGGCAACAAGGCGAGGATATGAAATGGCGGTAGGAATGATGCGGCTCGCGATTCTGGGTTGGGCGGCAACCGGGTTGGTTGCTGCCGGTCTGGCAACTCCCGCCGCCCTGGCGCAGCAAGCCGCACCCTGGCACGCACTGACTCCCGCGCCGGATTTGAAAGGATGGCACGTCACCGGGGGCAATGCGAAGTTCGAGGTCGAGGCCGGCGAACTCGTCGGTCGCGCCGCTCCAGGGTCGACGAACAGCTGGCTGGTTTCGGATGCTAACTATGGCGACTTCATCCTGGAGTTCGACGCCAAGACCGATCCGAAGCTCAATTCCGGGGTGATGATCCGGGGGCAGAGCCGGCCCGATTATCGCGATGGAGTAGTGCATGGCTACCAGGCTGAGATCGATCCGTCGGCGCGGGGCTGGAGCGGCGGCATCTATGACGAGCAGCGCAGGCAATGGCTCTATACGCTCGGTCGCAACGATGCCGCCCGCAAGGCCTTCCGGCCGGGCGACTGGAACCGGTATCGGGTCGAGGCGATCGGCAATCGTCTGCGCACCTGGGTGAACGGGGTGCCCGCCGCCGACATCGCCGACAATATGGACGCACGCGGCTTCATCGCTTTCCAGGTGCACGCAATTTCCGATGCAGAGGCGAGCCGGGGGCCGCAGGTACGCTTCCGCAATGTACGGATCATCACCGACGCGCCTGCGCGGTTCGCCACCAAGGCGACGCCGCTCGAACAGCAGGGATGGCTGGCCAATCAACTGACCGAGGCCGAGCGACGCGCGGGGTGGAAGCTGCTCTGGGACGGCAAGACGACCAATGGATGGCGCAGCGCGAAGGCCGCGGATTTCCCCAAGAAGGGCTGGTCGATCCGCGACGGCGTGCTTTCGGTCGACGGGGCCGATGGCGCGGAGTCCACCAATGGCGGCGACATCGTCACCACACGCGACTATCGCGATTTCGAGCTTTCGGTGGATTTCCGGCTGACTCCGGGCGCGAATAGCGGGATCAAATATTTCGTCGATCCCGATCTGCTCAAGGGCGAAGGCTCGGCGATCGGTCTCGAGTTCCAGCTGCTCGACGACGCGCGGCATCCCGACGCCAAGATGGGCCGCGACGGCAATCGCACGCTCGGATCGCTCTACGACCTGATCACCGCGCGCAACCTTTCGGACCCTGATAGTGCGAACAAGCGGTTCAATCCGCCCGGCGAGTGGAACCGCGCGGTGGTGGTCAGCCGGGGCCGCCATGTCGAGCATTGGCTCAACGGGTTCAAGGTGGTCGAATATGAGCGCGGATCGCCCGCATATCGTGCGCTCGTCGCGCAGAGCAAATACGCGAAATGGCCGAATTTCGGTGAGCGTGATGCCGGGCCGATCCTGTTGCAGGATCACGGTAACCGCGTCGACTTCCGCTCCATCAAGCTCCGTGAATTCTAAGAAGGAAAGCCGATGCTGAATCGCAGGACGATGATCAAAGGCGCGGGCGCAACGCTGGGAGTCGCGATGAGCGCGAAGAGCTACGCGCGGATCAGGGGCGCGAACGATCGGCTACGCGTCGCCGTGGTGGGCGTTAACGGCCGCGGGCAGGCGCACATGAGCGCCTTCTCCAAGCTGCCCAATGTCGAGATCAGCCATCTGGTCGATGTCGATTCACAGGTGCTGGCGAAGCGCGCGGCCGAGTTCGCCGCAAAGGGGCACGCAGCACCGCAGACCGAGGGTGACTATCGCCGGCTTTTCGAGCGCAAGGCAGTCGACATCGTTACAGTCGCAACCCCTGACCATTGGCATGCCAAGCTGGGTGTCGACGCGATGGATTCGGGACACCACGTCTATCTCGAAAAGCCGATCGGCATGGCGCCTGCGGAGGGCGAGGCGCTGATCGCGGTCCAGCGACGCACCGGACGCAAGCTCCAGGTCGGCAACCAGCAGCGCTCGAGTGCGGAAACGCAGCAGCTCGTCGCCCTGGTCAAGGCCGGCGAACTGGGAACCGTATACGAGGCGCAGACCTGGTACGCGAACAATCGCGTATCGATCGGGCGCGGACGCGAAGTCGCGCCGCCGGCGCACCTCAATTGGGATCTGTGGCAAGGGCCCCGACCGCGCGGCCCCTATCGCTCGAATCTCGTTCCCTACAATTGGCACTGGTTCTGGAAATACGGCACCGGCGAGACGTGCAACAATGCGATGCACGAACTCGACGTGGCACGCTGGGCGATGGGCCTGGAATTCCCCGAAAAGGTCACCGCGCGCGGATCGCGACAGTTCTTCCGTGGCGACGACTGGGAGATGTACGACACGCTGGCGCTCGACCTCGCTTATCCCGATGGGCGCACGATCCGCTGGGATGGCAACAGCTGCAACGGCATGCTGCGCTACGGCCGCGGCCGCGGCGTGCTGCTGCTCGGCACGAAGGGATCGGCGGTCGTCGATCGCAACGGCTATGAACTGTTCGATCTCGCCGGCAAAATGGTGCGCGAGGTCAAGGCAGCGGCGACTTCGGAAACCACGGGCGCGGTGGGCGAAGGGGCGCTGGACGTCTACCATGCCGGCAACCTGGTCGACGTGATCCGGGGCCGCGCACCCGCCCTCGCCTCGCCGATCCGCGAGGGACATATCAGCACCGCGCTTTGCCACCTCGGCAACATCGCTTACCGGACCGGCTCGGAGCTTACGCTCGACGTCGCGTCCGGGAGGCCGAAGGCATCGGAGGCGATGAAGCTATGGTCGGTGGCGTATCAGCCTGGCTGGGAGGTGAAGGCCTGACTGGGTGGGCAACCATGGCGCGGCCGCCAGTCTATCCGGGGCGGTCAATCTACCTAACGGGCTGCATCGGCGGCCGCGTTGATCGTGTCACGCGCCTGGGATTCGCCCTCCTGTAGGCGTGCCCGATAGCGCTTCAGCCGGAGCTCCATTCCATCGTGTCGCTCTCTTAGCAGCGCCTGGGCCGTGCGACCAAACGGCAGCGCCTCGCCCCGAACTGCCCGGGCGGAAAGGTCGTTGCTCATACGAACGTTTTCGGCGCTGGCGATGTTGCTGACGCAGACCGCAGCGCTGCTGAGCGCGTTTGACGTTTGCACGGAGTTGCTCGCGATGGCGTTGCTCTCGCGTATGGCGTTCGAGGCTCGGCGATTGGATTCGCGCACCCGCCCGAGGGTCTGGTCATAATCGGCGCGGCTGTTGACGTTGACGAAATTGCCGCCGCCCGCATCCGAGACGGCCTTCAGCGCGGCTGCTTCGCTGGACGGCAGGCCGAAGCCGATGATGTTGACGATCGCACGGGTCGTGCCGCCGTTGATCCGCCCCGCGGTCGCCACCGGATCGCCGCCGCAGGTCTCCTGACCATCGGAAACGACATAAATGACCTGCTCTCCCTTGGTGGACGAGCGGGCGAGTAGCGCCTCGGCCCGTGCGAGGCCGGCGGCAAGTGGTGTCCAGCCGACCGCCCGAACCCGGGAGACGGCGGCACCGAGCCGCGCGCGATCGTTTGACATCGGGGCCAGCAGGTCGACGCCGGCGCAAGACCGGGCTTTGCCCGCCTCGCTGTTGTCGCCCTGTTGCCCAAAGACAAGCAGCGAGGCCTCTACGGACGACGGCAGCCCGTCAAGGAAGCGCGTGGCGGCGTCGCGGGCGAGATCGAGTTTGGTCTGCCCGCCGATCCGGCCCGCCATCGAGCCGGAGCCGTCGATCGCAACGACGACGCGGACCGATGGAACGCGCGGCCCGAGGCCATCGTCCGTCCGCGCTTCCAGCTTCGGCCGATCCAGCCCGACCTCGGCGAAGCAGCGATCCGGATCCTCGGTGGTGAACTGAGCGACATAGGCGCGCGCCTCGCCGACTTCACCCGCGCTCGCGTCGTCCAGCGTCGCCGACGCATTGTCACGCGTTCCATCTCTGGAGCCGCCGCACCCGCAAAGTGCCAATGCCAGGAAACCGGAAACGCAGCGTCGAGCGATATCCATAAGGAGAGCCTAGCATCATGACCGCGGAACCGCAGAATGCCGCGACGGGACTGCAGGATCAAGCCGGATAGGGGCCCACGTTAGCATTCACGCCTGGCCGATAGGCATCTTGGATCAGACTATCGACTGCGACACCTTAGCTTCCCAGACCGCTTTCGAGCCTACTGCGTATCAAGTATTCCCAAAGCGGTCGCCATGGAGCAGCCACCAGCGATTAGTCATCAAGTCGCCGCGGATTTGCGCCAGCGTGGCGTTCGGCCATGTACCGTCCGGGTGACGTTCCCAGAGCCTTGCGGAACATCGTCACGAAGCTCGGTACGCTTTCATATCCGAGGTCGCCCGCGACCTGCTGGATCGAGGCGCCGCCGGCGAGCCATTTGACCGCGAGCATGATGCTGAGTTGCTGTCGCCAGCGGCCGAAGCTCATCCCCGTCTCGCGACGGACGACACGCGCCAAGGTCCGCTCGCTGAGTCCCCGGCGCTTTGCCCAGAGATCGATCGTTCCGCGATTCGCGGGCGCGGCGATCATGTCTTCGACGATCCGCCGAAGCCGGGTGTCACGGGGCATCGGCAGGTGCAAGTGCTCGATCTCGGCCGCGGCTAGCTCGTCGAGCAGCACGGCGATGAGCCGCGCATTCACCCCGCTTTCCTCATAGAGGATCGGCAGATGCGCGGCGCGGGTGAGAAGCTCGCGCAGCAGCGGCGTCACCGATACGGCGCAGCAGCGTATCGGCAGGCCGGTGCTGAATTCCGGATCGACGAACGCGCCATAGCCTTCCAACGTGCCGCTCACCTTGATGGATTGCAGCGCGTCGCCCGGGATCCATACGGCGCTGCGGGGAGGGACGATCCACAGGCCACCTTCGACCTCACAGCTCAGCGAGCCGTTCTGGACGAGCACGACTCGACCCTTGCGATGACGATGCAGATCGAGCTCGAGCCCGCCGAAATCCTTCGCGATAAAGCCATAGGTGACCACTGCCCGAGGCACGTCGTCGGGCTCGACCCAATCCGCTTCGTTGCTGAGTTCGGTGAGGATCGGCATGTCCCGCCTATGCGTCGCTGGCAGGAATGAATAACAACATGTCCCAGCTTCGCAATGACGCCACTGGCTCTCGCCCCTATTGGTCCGGAACAGACCCGTCGGAGCCGAAAGGGCAGACCCAGTGAACACGTTGGATACGGTTATCGTCGCGAACCTGCTCGGCAATTTGCGCCAGGCGGCATACGACGCCGATCATGCGCATTTTGAACAGGTGATGGCGGAGATCGAGGCGTCTGGGGAGGGTGCTGAGCGGTGGGCGGCAAGACTTCTAGAGGACGAGAAGTCAGGCCTCCGCCCGGTCTATCAGGGCTATGCGGAGCACTTTCTGTCGGTATCCCCGGATTATGGGCGGTTCCTCTACGCAATGGCGCGCGCAGGCAAGGCTACCCGGATAATCGAATTCGGCACGTCGATGGGGATCTCGACGATCTACCTGGCCGCGGCGCTGCGCGACAATGGGGGCGGTACGCTGATCGGCAGCGAATTCGAGCCAGGCAAGGTCGCCCGAGCGCGCGAACATCTCGAGGCTGCCGGGCTGGCGGACCTGGTCGATATCCGGGAAGGCGATGCGCGCGAGACCCTCGCCGATATTCAGGGCGAGGTTGACCTGCTCCTGCTCGACGGCGCATTCTCGCTCTACCTGCCGGTGCTGAAGCTCGTCGAGCCGCATCTTCGACCGGGCGCGATCGTGCTGGGAGAGAATGCGTTCGATCCGGAATATAGGGCCTATGTCCGCGATCCAGGCAGCGGCTATCTCTCTCAGACGCTCGCGATCGATGCCGGGCGCGGCAACGACTTCACCGTGCGGATCGGCTGATGGCAACCGTGGATAAAGCGGTGGCGCAAGAGGCGGGAGCTTCCGGCAGCCTCAGTCGCTTCTTGATCCGATTGCTCATGAAGCGCGCGACGGTGACCGCCAACGAAGCCTTGGGCGACCGTTTCCGGCTTGTAACCCTTGAGGGGCCGGGCCTCCGAGATATGGCGTGGACGCCGGGGCAGAAGATTCAGATCGCGATGGGATCGGCGTTCGCAGCGCGCACCTATACTCCCCTGACGTGGAATGCAGTAGAAGGGCGCACCTGCATCCTTGGCTATGCGCATGGCGTGGGGCCGGGGAGCGATTGGCTGCGCGCTGCGGTGCCAGGATCGAGTTGCGATATCTTCGGTCCTCGCGCATCGCTCAACATGGCGCGGCCCGGCGGGCCACTCGCGATCTTCGGAGACGAAACATCGTTCGGGCTCGCCTATGCACTTGGGCAGCGTGACGAACCAGCAGAGGCGGTAACCGCGGTTCTCGAAGTCGGAGATATCGAGACCAGCCGATCGGTCGCAGCGCAACTTCAACTTCAGGGCTGCACGCTGATTAGCCGCCAGCCGGAAGGTGTGCATCTGTCCGAGTTCGAGTCGAAATTGCCCGCACTCGCGGACACAGGTGCGACGTTTATATTGACGGGGAGGGCCGGAAGCATTCAGCGGGCACGCAGAACCCTGAAGACACTCCTGGTGCCGTCGAAGAGAATTCGAACCAAAGCCCATTGGACTCCGGGCAAGACCGGCCTCGATTAAGGCTCTCGAAGGGGTGACCCGTGGCCTTGAGCGCCCTGCGCCGAGCGGTCAGGCAGAAAATCCGGTCAAGCGGGAAAGCGCATCCCACTTGTTGAGCTCCGCGCGCATCGCATCCAACTTCTGCTCCACCAGTGTCAGCGCGTCCTCGCCCAAGAACAGCCGCGCCGGTGGGTTGGGGCTCTCAACAATCGTGAGCAGTGCCCGGGCAGCCTCGGCGGGGTTGCCCGGCTGATTTCCGCTCTTGGCCTGCCGAGCACTGCGGATCGGATCCATCACTGCATCATAGTCGGCGATGCTGCGCGGTGTGCGGTCCATCGATCGTCCCGCCCAGTCGGTGCGGAACTGGCCTGGAGCCAGCGTCGTCACCTTTACCCCGAAGCGCGCCACTTCCTTGCCGAGTGCCTCCGAGATACCTTCGAGCGCGAACTTGCTTCCGCAATAGAAACTGATGCCGGGCATGGTGATGAAGCCGCCCATCGAAGTCACATTGATGATGTGACCGGCTCGGCGGCTCCGCATCCCGGGCAGCACTGCCTTGATCATCGCTACCGGCCCGAACACGTTGACAGCAAATTGGCGCTGTAGATCCTCGACAGACGACTCCTCTAGCACGCCTTCGTGGCCATAGCCGGCGTTGTTTACCAGCACGTCTATGGGACCGGCCTCGCGCTCGGCCTCGATGACCGCCGCCGGAATGGCGTCATAGTCGGTGATTTCCAGGCGCAGCGGATGCGCGCGGCCGGGTGAGAGCGCGGCGAATTGCCTGGCGTCTTCGTCGCGGCGAACGGTGCCGATGACTCGGTGTCCGGCCTCGAGCGCCGCGGCGGCGAAAGCGCGGCCGAGGCCAGAACTGACGCCGGTGATCAGGAAAGTCTTGGGATTGGAGACAATCACTGGTTAACTCCGCTTCTGGCTAAATTATATCATGATATAGATACTGCATGGCCATGAGCAAGACTTCACCTTTTACACCCGGCAAAAGAGGCGAGCCACTGCGTGAGCGCGTGATCGATGCAGCCGAGCGTCTGCTTCGCGAAGGTAAGGCTGAGTTCTCGATGCGGGATCTGGCGGCCGAAGGAGGCGTCAGCTTTGCGACGCCATTCAACCAGTTCGGCAACAAGAGCGCGATCATGCATGCGCTATCAGAGCGGCGGATCGCTGCCATGATCGAGCGCTTCGAGGAAGCGCCGCTACGTGAGCATGCCGTCGATCGCGTGATGCTGGCTGTCGATTTGGCAGCGGCGGTGATGCTGGAGGAGTCAGCGGTGAATCGGGCCGTGATGGGGTGGCTCGGCACGGCGACGCCGTCCCCCGGAACGGTGCTGGCGCACTCGACGACATTGTGGGCACGCGCGCTGGGCGATGGAAAGGGACTCGCCGCGAACAGGCGCGAAGTGGCGCTCTGTATGCTGCCGGAGCAGCTTGCGTTCGCCTTTCGGGGCGTGCTGTCCTTCTGGACCGCAGGCGAACTGCCCGATGATGCTTTGACGCCCGCTGCCCGCAAGGTTGCGAACACCCTGCTGCTCGGCTTCGTCGGTTAGGCGATGCGGCATTGCACCCTTCGGTGTAGCGCCCCGCACTGCCTTCATATTCCCTGCAGAACGTGTTCAACGCGAAATGGGAGTCGATTTAATCGTCTGCCCGTGGCGTGATGTATCGCGTTGGCAATGGCGGGCGCGACTCCCACCATCGCGACTTCTCCCAAACCCTTCACGCCGAGACTGTTGATCCTCGGATCGGGCTTGTCGACGAATGCGACTTGAATGGAGCCGATATCTGCGTTCACGGGAATGGCGTATTCGGCGAGATCGGCGTTGAGAAAGCCGCCGAAGCGCGGGTCGACCTCGCTTTCCTCGCGCAGCGCCGCTCCGATGCCCCAGACGACTGCGCCCAGCATCTGACTTTGCGCAGTGCGCGGACTGATCACTCGACCGCAATCGGCGACGCTCACGACACGCGGCACACGGATCCGACGCGTACCCGGCTCGATCCGCACCTCTACGAAATGCGCGACATAGCTGAACGCGGCAAAGTCGGGGTAGGTGGGGCCCTGCGCTGCAGGCATGCCGCCAGCGAGCCGCTCGAAGACGGCATCGGGCTGGCCGGGCGCTTTCCGGCGAATTTCCGCGGAAAGCGTAGGGCGGCCCGCACGCTTCAATATTTCGGCTGGGGTGCCAGCACCGCCGAGCACGCGAAGCGACGCCAGGAGTGCGTCCGCAGCCTCGTCGGCAGCGGGTACGGCCGTCGCCGTGCCCCATGATCCGGCGGTCAGATGCTGCGGCGTGCCACGCGTGTCGCCCACGTCCACGTCGATGGAGTCGGCCTGCACGCCCAGCTTGCCCGCCACGGTGATGGCTATGGCCGTTCGAATGCCTTGGCCCATTTCATGGCCGGCGACTGCCACCATGATCCGGCCGGTGTCCGTCGCCGTGATCCGGGCGATGGCAGGCGCGGTAGCAGCCTTGTAGGCGCCGGCCGCGACCCCCCAGCCGACCATGGTGCCGTCCGTCTCCCGCAGCGATCGGGCTGCCATGGGGCGTTTGGCCCAGCCGAACATCTCGGCGCCCCGGTTCAGGCATTCCGCCAAGTTGCGTGAAGACAAGGGCAGCTTGCTGATCGGGTCGATCTGCGTGTCGTTGGCTAGGCGCAATGCGACGGGATCCATGTCGACCCTGTATGCGAGTTCGTCGACTGCGGTTTCCATCGCGAATGCGGCCATATGCTCATAGGGTGCACGCATATAACCGGGCGTCTGGACATCGGTGCGAACCAGCCTCTCATGCCCGCGGAAGTTGGCGATCCCGTGGAGCCGTGCCGAGAGATCTGCATATTGTGCAGGGAAGAGATCGTGACGCGAGGTTTGGGAATCGATCTCGTGGATAGCCGCCACGATCTTGCCGTCCGGCTGCGCGCCCAGGCGTAAGCGGTGCCTGCTCGCTGGGCGAAAACTGGTGTCGTGATAGATTTGTGCACGCGGTAGTACGATCTTCACCGGTCGTTCGAGGCGCCTTGCGGCGACCGCGGCGATCACGGTGTGCATCTGCAGAGAGTTCTTCTGGCCGAACCCGCCGCCGCAATATGGGGAGATCACCTGTACCTTGTCAGGCGCGATGCCGAGTTGCTTGGCGAGCCCGGCGCGGAGAGCCCCGGCATTTTGGGTGCCCTCGTGGACGATCAGCGTCCCGTCACGCCATTCGGCGACGGTAGCGATCAGCTCGATCGGATTCTGGTGCTGCGGCGGGCTGGCACAATGCATGTCCACCTTGATCGGCGCGGCCGCATAGGCCGCATCGGCGTCGCCTGCGACGCGATCGGCAAACATCGGTTTGGGAAGGGGCGACGCAGCCTGGCTGACGATATCCTGCGCGGGCGAATCAAGTTCCACCTGAAACGGTTCAGCCGCATATGTTGCGGCGATCCTGTCCGCCGCATCGCGTGCGATCTCCAGCGTGTCGGCGATCACCAGGGCGATCGGTTGCCCCCGATAGGCGATCGCATCGCTGAGCATCGGCTGGAAGCTTTGAAACGCAAATCCGCCCCCCATCAGGAAGCCAGCAGGGACGATCCCTGCCATGTCGGTGTGCGTCAGTACTAGTCGGACTCCGGGAACACCTTGCGCCTCGCGCGTGTCGAGCGACTTGAGCCTGCCCTTGCCGATCCGCGCGACAGCAAAAATCCCGTGGAGCATGCCCGGTCGCACATCGTCCGCCGCGAACAATGCAACGCCGCGTACTTTGTCGCGAGCATCGAGGCGTTGCGTGTCGGAGTAGCTGCGATCGGCCATCATGCGCGCTCCTTCGCGATCATTAGCGCGTCGGCGATTGTCCGCGCGGCCAGCTCCTTGCGAAAGCCGTTGTGCCGGCCGGCCTTGGCGCTGCGCATTGCCAGTTCGCCCGCCGCATGTCCTGTTTCTGGAGTCAGCTTGCTGCCGATCAACGCGCGCTCGGCCTCACGCATGCGCCAGGGGCGCGAAGCGACGCCGCCGACTGCAATGCGCGCTTCTCGTACGGTGTCGCCGTCCAACTCCAGAGCAACCGCCGCGGAGGTGAGCGCGAAGGCATAGGATTCGCGGTCACGAATCTTGTGAAAGGTTGATGCCCGGCCAAGCCGAGTGGCGGGAATTCGGACGCGTGTGATCAATTCCCCCGCCGCCAACGCAGTCTCGATATGCGGCGTATCGCCGGGCTCCCGGAAAAATCTCTCGATCGATATCGAGCGCGTGCCCGCCGGGCCGAGGACATCGACTTGGGCGTCGAGTGCCACTAGCGCGACCGCGAAATCTCCGGGGTAGTTCGCAATGCAGGCGCCGCTCGTGCCCAGCAGCGCGAGTGGCCGATCGATCCCGTCGATCGCCGAACACCCGCTACCCGGCGCTCGCTTGTTGCAGGCAAAGGGCTCGCCGAAGCGGAAATAGGCGCAGCGTGTCCGCTGGAGCAGATTGCCGCCGATCGTCGCCATATTGCGCAGTTGCTGTGATGCTGCCTTCCCCAGCGATTCCGACAACATAGGATAATCGCGCATGATAGTGCGGTGCGCGGCTACGTCGCTCATCCGGGCAAGTGCGCCCAGCAAAATTTCGGCGCGAGAGACGGCAATCCCTTCGAGTTCGCCAATGCCAGTGATGTCGACCAACGCGGTGGGCTTTTCGATACCCAGCTTCATCATGTCGTAGAGCGTAGTACCTCCCGCCAAGTAGCGCGTATCCGGGCCGCCGGCCGCAACCGCCTGAACGGCTTCGGCCAGTGATCTTGCCTTGGTGTAACGGAACGGCCGCATCACGCAGGTCCCTGCAACTTGGATGCCGCCGCCTCGATTGCCGCGACGATCCCGACATAGGCGCCACAGCGGCACAGGTTCCCGCTCATATATTCGCGGATGTTGTCAGGCGATGTAGCGTTTCCTTCCCGTACGCACGCGACCGCCGACATTATTTGGCCAGGGGTGCAGTAGCCGCACTGCAGCGCGTCATGGTCGATGAACGCCTGCTGCATCGGGTGCAATGCACCGTCCGCACGCGACAAGCCTTCGATCGTCGTGACGTCGCAGCCTTCGACTTGTACGGCCAGTGTCAGGCAGGAAAGCACCCGACGGCCACCGACGTGCACCGTGCAGGCGCCGCACTGACCATGATCGCAACCCTTCTTGGCGCCGACCAAACCGAGTCCCTCGCGCAACACGTCGAGCAGCGAACTCCTGGTGTCTATCTCGAGCGCCTGTTCGACGCCATTTGGCCGGAAAGACAGCAACGCCGAGTTCAGGCTGCCTTCCGACCGAGCCGACGCGGTCGCCGGCGTGCCCATAAGCAGCGACCCTGCAAGACCAGCTGCCATCACCTCGCGGCGGGCAAGCTCCAGCCCGGCGGAGCGCTCGTCCTCATCCACGCGAGCCATGATAGTCTCCCTGCGTTAGCAGGGCCTAGTGTGGCCGACATGCTGCGCCGCGTCGCTCGCGGCATTGCTCAATTCCAACGCGAAATTGCTACGTTCAGCGAGCCTGTCGACGATATTGCGCGGGAGACACACCGGTAAGACGCCGGAAAGCGGCGGCAAAATGCGACGGATTGTCATATCCGCAAGCAAAGGAAATTTCGGTTATCGAAGCGGAGCTGAGGGTGAGCCGCCGTTTCGCCGCCTCGACGCGCAGGCGCGTGAGATGCCGAAGCGGTGGTTCGCCAAACTTGCGCTTGAACATCCGGAGCAAGTGAAACTTGCTGAGTCCGGCGACCGCGGCCAATGCATCGAGCGAGATCTGAGAGCTTAGGTTTTCATGCAGATAGGCATCGACTGCCGCTAACCGGCTGTCTTCATTCCCCGCCGGATGGACGTGCGGGAGTGCGGCGTGGTGGAGCAGGATATGAGCCGCGAGAAAGTGCGCTGCGGTATCGGCATACAGGTCGGGGAAATTCGCCCGAGCCGCATGCCCCATCGCCTGAATTACATTCCGTACTACCGGATCCTCACGGCGCAGCGCGTTAGGGAGTTGGAAGCCTCGCTTTGTGCCGCCCACGAACTCGGCAGCAACCGCAGCGATCATGTCAGCGGGCAAGTGAAGCTGGAGCGTGCTATGTGCTTCTTCGCCACGCCAGCGCAGCCGTGCCTCCTCGCCCGGAGCGGTCATTCCGATATCACCGACGCGGTAGCGCGCACCGTGCCATTTGCCCCCATAATGGCCCTCGATGTTGCACGAGCCGCGCGTGACGAGCACAACTAGTTGGTCCGCCGTCGGCGCAGTCGTCAGATCCTCGACTTCGATCGGCTCGTCATAGGCGCGCAGTAGCGCGGACCGCCAACCGGCATCCCAACTGCATAAGGTCATTCGACCTTTGAGCCGCTGATGCGCGGCCAGTGTGGAAGCAAGGATAGCTATCTCTGATTCTCCCTGTCGCGCGGAGTTGTCCCTCGGGATATGCAAGCTTAGCCAGGGCTCTGTACGGTTCGCAAGCGCGGTATCGGTCACTGGAGCAACTGAGGGTTTCGGTCGAGTGGCCCCTCATATTACTCATCCCGGAAGGATCCGAAGATCGGTGGTGAAATGGCAGTGAATGTCACTGAATTAGAGCATCGACTGGAATATCGAGAATTTTTGCGGGATTGAGTGATGAACCAAGAGGTGTTGCTGTCCATTTCTGCGATGGAATCGTATAACCGCGGTCCAGGGCCCAGCATACATGAAGGTGGTCCGGCGGCTTTGGGCCGCTAGTTGATGGGCGGCTAACAGAGCGGCTCGCGCTAATCCGGTCGTCGGCGCCTTCATTCGCGCCGTAGGAACGAGGCGCGCGCGAGCAGTTCGAAGTTCGACCGGGCATACATCTATTGAACACCGTTAAATCGAATGGCAGACCGGATAGGTGGCGCGCCGGTCCGATCACACACGCGAAGAACTCCGGACGATGATCGTCCATGAGGGGCATCGCCAGATATCCGAAGTCGGCTTTGCGCGCTTCTCCGCGCGCGAAGTGGCGAAACGCATCGGCTATTCGATCGGCACGATTTACAATGTGTTCGGCAGCCACGACATGCTGATCATCGCGATCAACGCTCGGACGCTGGCGTTGTGGCAGGCGCATGTCGAGGCACGGCTGGCCGGCGTCGCGCACGATCGGCTGCGTGTACTGGTCGAGGCCTATTTCGAATTCGCCCTGCTGCATCGCCACGCCTGGACAGCGCTCTACGACCACCGTCTACCCGACGATGTTGCCGCGCCTGATTACTACCTCGACCAGATCCGCGCGCTCACCGGGATCGTGCAGGGCGAGATTGCCGCGGCGCTGCCGTCCGAGCACCGCGACCAGGCCGATGCTTTAGCTCGCTCGCTGCTCGCGACGGTCCACGGCCATTGCTTCTTTACGCTCAACGGCACCTTCGCACTACTCGGCGAAACCACGCCGCTCGAAACGGTTTACGCGCGCGTCCGCGAAGCGATCGGGACCCGGCACTTTACAATCAAATAAACACTGTTCAATATCTTGCTATGAACGCGATTCGCGGCCTTGGATTTCGATTTGCAGGCAGCGGTATTGCCCTGCCGCGGACGGCCATTGCATCAACCGAGATCGACGCGCGGATCGGCCGCGACGCCGGCTGGACCGAAGCGAATTTCCAAATTGCGAACCGCTATTGGGCGCGCGAGGACGAAACCAGTTCGTCGCTCGGTGCCGCGGCGGGATTGGCCGCGCTCGACGCTGCGCATTGGAACGCCGCCGACATCGATGTGCTCATCTCCGCATGCGGGGTGATGGAGCAGCCCATCCCCGGCAACGCCGCGCTGCTCCAGCGCCGGCTCGGCATCGGTGCCAGCGGGATCGCTGCGTTCGACGTCAATGCCACCTGCTTGTCATTCCTGGTCGCGCTCGATGCGTTGCTGATGGGCATGGCGGTGGGCAAATGGCGTCGCGGGCTTATTGTGTCGGTCGATCTCGCCTCGGCAGCGCTCGACTTTGCCGCGCCCGAGGCATCGGCGATCTTCGGCGACGGCGCTGCGGCTGTGGCGATCGAAGCGGGCGGGCCGAGCCACATGTTGGCGTGCCGCCTGGCAACCTACGGCGATCATTCCACATTGTGCCGTCTCGAATCGGGCGGCACGCGGATGCGTCCCGACGACGATCTCGACGCCTTTCTCGCTGCGGCCAAATTCCGGATGGACGGACCGGCGCTATTCGCAGCGACCGCCAAGCGCTTCCCGCGCTTCTTGCGCGACCTGCTTTCAGACAGCGGCGTGCCGCTCGACACGATCGACACCATTATACCGCACCAGGCCAGCGCCGCCGCGCTCGAACATCTCAAGCGCTCAGTACTGGGCGGCCACGCCAAGACGCTCGATATCTTTCGTGAGCATGGCAATCAGATCGCAGCGAGCATGCCGCATGCGCTCCACGTCGCGCGCGAACGCGGCCTGACCGCGCCGGATAGTCACAGCTTGTTGATCGGCTCCTCGGCCGGGGTGTCGCTGGGCGGCGCGGTGATCCGGTGGTGAAACGCGTCGCCTTGGTTACCGGCGCGACCGGCGGGCTGGGACGTGAACTGGTCGCCCAGTTGGGCGCCGCCGGGTATCGCGTGCGCGCGACAGGGCGCGACCGGACGATCGGCGCGCTGCTGGGCGCCGAGTTCGTCGCTGCCGATCTGACGATCGATCCGCTCGCGCCGTTGGTGTTGGGGGTGGATGTGGTGTTCCATCTTGCGGCTTTGTCGTCACCTTGGGGGACGCGGGCCAGCTATCAGGCGATCAACGTGACCGCGACCCAGCGATTGCTGGCGGCGGCGCGGGCGGCGCGCTGCGACGGCTTTATCTACGCCTCGACGCCGTCAATCTATACCGAGGCGCGCGATCGTATCGGGCTGACCGAAGACAGCCCGATCGCGGCGCGCTTCGCCAACGATTATGCCGCGACCAAATATGCCGGCGAATTGCTGGTTCTTGCCGCCGATGCGCCTGACTTTCGCACGGTCGCAATTCGCCCGCGGGGGATCGTCGGGCCGCACGACACCGTGTTGCTGCCCCGCATCTTGCGCGCGGCACGTCGCGGGCGGTTTCCGTTGCCGGGGGGGGGCAGCGGATTGATCGAGCCGATCGACGTGCGCGACGCCGCCGCTGCCTTCCTCGCCGCCGACCGGCATCGCGCCACCGCGGGGGGCCGCACGTTCAACGTATCGGGCGGCGATCCGCGCCCGGTGCGCGCGCTGCTGGAGCAATTGTTTGCCCGGATCGGGCGGACGCCGCGGTTCGTGGCGGTGCCGACCGGGCTGGCGATGACGCTCGCCGGGGGGGGCGAGCGCGTCGCCGCATGGCTTCCCAGCCGGCCCGAACCGCCGGTGACCCGCTATAGCGTGATGACCTTCGGCTATTCGCAGACGATGGTGCTCGATCGTGCCCGCGATCTGCTGGGGTGGGTGCCGCACTATCGCGTCGAAGACATGATTGCCTATGCCCTGCCGGAGCAAATCGATGCGTGAAGTCGCCGTACACCTGATCCGCGCCGGGCATTGCGTCCATCCGCTGCGCGCAACGATCCGCGACGGCAGCTGGCGGCCGGCGGTGTTTCCGGCCTTATCGGTGCTCGTCATTCACCCAGTCGAAGGACCAATCGTGTTCGATACCGGCTACGACCCGGCCTTCTTCGCCGCGACCCAACCTTTCCCCGAGCGCTTCTATCGCTGGCTGACCCCGGCCACGCTCGAGCCGGGCGCGGATGTCGCCAGCCAGCTTGCGCGTTTCGGCTTTGCTCCGGCCGATGTGCGCCACCTTATTCTGTCGCATTTCCATGCCGACCATATCGCCGGCGCGCATGCCTTTCCCAAGGCGGCGATCCATTGCGCGCGCGCCGGGCTCGACGCGGCTTGCTCGAGCGGGCGCATTGCGGGCCTGCGCGCGGGAATCCTGCCAGCACTGCTCCCCGTCGACATCGCCCAGCGCGCGCGCTTCTTCGAGGACGCGCCGCGTCTCGCGCTGCCCGACGCACTCCAGCCGTTCGACACCGGGGCCGACATCCTCGGCGACGGCAGCCTGCTCGCCGTAGAGCTGCCCGGCCATTGCCCCGGGCACTGGGGAATGGTCGTCGCCGATGCTGCGCATGGCGAGCATTTCATGGTCGCTGACGCCGCTTGGTCGAGCGATGCGATCCGCCGCAATATGCCGCCACCGCGGCTGACCAGCAATCTGCTCGGCCATGCCGGGCGCGTCGAGGACACGCTGGCCAGGCTCAACGCGCTGTGGCGGCGCAACCCGGCGATCCGCCTGACGCCTGCGCATTGCCCCGAACGCGCCGCCGAAGCCGAGGCGTGAGCACTATCCTCGTTACCGGTGCCCGCGCGCCGGTGGCGGTCGATCTGGCACGCTCGTTCGCGGCGGCAGGGCACTGGGTCCATCTCGCCGATTCGGTGACGGGCTGGGCGGCACGGCTGTCGCGCAGCGTAACCGCGACGCACCTGCTGGCGCCGCCGCGCACCGATTTTCCTCGGTTCGCCGCCGGCTTGCGCGATCTCGTTGCCCGGCTCGATCCAGTCGCGATCTTGCCCACCTGCGAGGAAGTCTTCTACGTCGCGGCGGCCGGCCTGGGCGAGCGGGTGCTGGCGCCGCCGTCCGCCGTGCTGCGCACGCTGCATTCTAAGATCGGCTTCGCCTGCCACGCGCGCGGGCTGGGACTTGCCGCGCCCGAGACGTGGCGGGTCGAATCCCGCGCCGATCTCGGTGCGTTGCCAGTCGCGCCGGAAGCGCTGGTGTTCAAGCCCGACTTCTCGCGCTTCGCGACGCACACGCTGATCCGTCCGACGCGCACGCAGCTTGACGCAATCGACCCGACCCCAGCCATGCCCTGGGCGGCGCAGCGCTTCGTTGCCGGCGAGGAACTGTGCCTGTGGTCGTTCGCGAGGCAAGGGCGGCTGGTGGCGTCGGTGGTATATCGCCCGCTATGGCGCCACGGCAGGGCCGCGGCCTATGCCTTCGAAGCGGTCGAGTGCCCGGGCGGGCTTGCCATAGCCCGCACGATTGCCGAGGCGAACAGCCTGACCGGGCATTTGTCGTTCGACGTGATCGTAACCCCCGATGGCACGGTGGTGCCGATCGAATGCAACCCGCGCGCAGTCAGCGGGCTGCATCTCTTCGACGCCCGGCCCGAACTCGCCCGCGCGATGCTCGGCGAGGGTGGGGCGCACGCAGTCGGGGGCGTACGCTATCTGGGGCCGGCAATGGCGTTGCTGGGAGTGCCGGCGGCGATCGCCAGCGGGCGGGTGCGCGCATTTGCCGGCGATGTCCGGCGCGGGCGCGATGCGGTTGGGCGCATCGGCGATCGCCGGCCTGCGATCGGCGCATTGATTGACGCGGGGCGCTTCGGAGTGCGTGCCCTGGCTACGCGGCGCAGCCCGGCCGGGGCGACCACCGACGACATCGAATGGAATGGCGAGCCGATCGCATGATGCTGTTCGATCCGCGCGACCCGCCACCTGGTGCCTGGCCTGCGGCCTGCGATGCGCGCGCTTATATCGAAGGCATCGCCAAGTCCGGGGCTACCGCGATGGTCCCCAACGTCACGACCCGCTGGCTGGCGCTGCGCTCGGGCGAACGTGTCTATCCAGTGACAGTCAACGATGGCGAGCGGGGAGGAAGCTATGTCTGCCTGCCGCACAGCGCCTATATCCTCTATGCGCGCGCCGAGCTCGACCTCGTCGACACCGGCAGGCTGCGGCCACTGCTGCGGTTGCTGATCGCCGCCGCCGATCGGGTGCTGCGCTGGGGTCGGGTCAACCGCATCGTCCATGTCGACAATTGGCTGCTATCGACCAATCTGCATGGCGATTGGTCGGGTGACGATTTGCCGGCAATCCGCGCGTTACTGGCGCAGCACTTTCCCGATCACGCCGTCGCGATCCGCTCGGTCGATGGCTGGGCCTCGCCGGCCCTTCTCGACGCGGCGCGCAGGGACGGCTGGCGCTTGCTGGCAAGCCGGCAGATCTGGGTAACCGGCGATCTCAGGCAGGACTGGCGGCCGAGACGGTGCACGCGCCAGGATGGCAAGCTGCTCGCCGACAGCGGCCTGTCCATCGACGATTTCGCGACGATGGAAGAGGCCGATGCCGCACGGATCGCCGAGCTCTATCACTTACTTTATGTCGGCAAATATTCGCCGCTCAACCCGGTCTTCTCGCCCAGTTATGTGCGTATGACCTGGCGCACGGGCACCCTGCGCTATCGCGGCGCGCGCGACGCCGATGGGGTGTTACTGGCGGTAGCGGGATCGCTGGTCCGCGGCGACGTGCTCACGCCCCCGGTGGTCGGCTACGACACCGCCCGGCCGCAGCGTGAAGGCCTGTACCGCATCGCCACCTTGCTGTTCACGACGACGGCCGCCGAGCAGGGTGTCCGGCTCAACGGCTCGGCCGGGGCGGCGCAGTTCAAGCGCAACCGCGGCGCGACCGGAGTGATCGAATATACGGCGATTGCCGCCGGGCACCTGCCGTGGCGCCGGCGCGCGGTTCTGGCTTGCATGGCGTTCGTGCTCGACCGGCTGGCGGTACCGATGATGCGAAGGCGAAAACTATGAGCGAGGCATGGCCGGTGGCGATCGCGCAGGGCTGGCATCCGCTGGCGGCGCTCGCGGCGGTGGGCAGCAAGCCGCTGGCGCGGCGGCTGATGGGCACCCCGATCGTACTGTTCCTGAGCAGTGGGAAGCCAGTGGCGATGCTCGACCGCTGTCCGCATCGCGCGCTCAAGCTTTCGGACGGCTGCGTGCGCGGCGGGACGATCGCCTGCCCCTATCATGGCTGGCGTTTCGGTGCCGACGGCCGCTGCGTCGAAGTGCCGGGATCGGACGAGGTGCCCGACGTTGCGGCGCGGGTGTTACCCGTCGAAGTCCGCGCCGGGCTGGTCTGGACCTGCCTTGCCGAGAAACCCCCGCTTTTCCCGCGCCTGCCCGCTCTGCTCGACGATCCCGGGCTCGATCACTTCCGCTGGCTGGTGGCGCCGACCCGGATGCGCTTGCTCGACGGGATCGAGAACATGCTCGACCCCGTTCACCCGCATTACGTTCATCCCTGGTTCCTGCGCGGCCCGGCGCGGCGGGCGATGCGCGTGGAAGTATCGCTCGGCCCCGACGGCGGCGAAGCGATCTATCACGAACATGCCCGCGCCACTGGGATCGTGCCGCGGCTGTTCGAAGGCAAAAGGTTGGTATCGATCGGGCGCTATTTCCCGCCGACGATCGGCCAGCTCGAATTTCGCACCGAGCGCGGCCTAAGCGTATCCCTGACCGCGATTTTCGTTCCCGAGGACGAGGATCTGGTCCGTCCTTATGCGCTGTTCGCGACCCGTAAGGGGCTGGCGCCGGCCTGGCTCAAGCGCTGGGTGCTCAAGGCGTTCAACCTGCCGCTGCTGCGCCAGGACCAGCGCGTGCTGGCCGGCCAGGTCGAGGCGCTCAAGGATTGGGGCGCAGTCGATTTCGCTATCGGTCCTGCCGATCTGCTCGGCCCAACGATCTGGCGGCTGGCCAACGGCAGGCCGCAGCCGCCCGAGCAACGCACGACTACGCTCTATTTGTAACGCCATTCGCGGCGCACCCGGCGCAGCTTGCGGTCGAAATCGAGCGTCAGTCCGCGAGTTACGCTGATGGCCGGCACGGCGACCCCGACGCGATCGAACACTGCGCCGAGCGACGCGATCACGCGCGCGTCGATGTCGCGTGAGAGCGCTGCGTCGAGCTCGACGCGAACCGCATCGGCTGCGGCCTGGACGATGCGGAAATCGGTGATGGCGCGGTCGGCATCGACAACGGCGTTGCGTAGTACGTCGGGCGTGATCATCCGCCACGCGCCGTCTCCGCCGAGCAGTTCGAACGCATCGTCCTGCCGCCCCTCGATCCGCGCCACTGCCTGTAGCGGCGAGCCGCATGGGCAGCGCGCATCAGACAGGGCGAGCAGGTCGTTCATGCAATAGCGCGCCATGATCTGCGTCCGCCGCGTAAAATCCGTGATCAGCGGCGTCACCAGCCCGCTATCGCCCGACGGCTCCCATTCGAACATCACCGCATCCTCGGCGAGGTGCAGCGTCCCCAGCGGGCACGAAACCCCAAACAGCCCTTCGGTCGCCATATAGATTTCACGCACCGTAGCGCCCGTCGCCGCCTCGATCACCGCGCGATCGAGTGGATCGAGCACTTCGGCACCGCTGAAGATATGCGACGCAGTCAGCCGGCCGGTTTCGGCAAGCGCGCGCAGCACCTTGGGCGGGGCCACGATCGTGTCGGGTGCGAAGGCAACGAGGTCGTCGGCCCAGGCGTCGACGCCGCGCCCGAGATCGAAGAAGCGCAATGCGATTCGCCGCCCATGCTCGGCCGAGCGATACAGCGTCGAGAAGCCTGGCAGTGCCAGCGCAACCCGGTGCCGCCGCCACAGGACGTCGGGCAGCGTCTTGGCGAGGATCGTCCCCAGCCACACGAACCGCTCAGCATCGCTGATCACGAAATATCCGCGATTGCCACTGGTCCCGGTGCTCTGCCCGATCGGATAGCCGCGCACCCGATCTTCGCCGGCATCGATCGCAGCGCGTACTTCGGCAGCGGAAATAGCGGGACGGTTATAGTCGGCAAAGGCGGCGATAAGCTTCGCTTTGTCTATTGGGGGCAACTCCTCGAGACGCGCAACCCTTGTCCCGGCGAACGCTCCGACGCTTGGCACCGTGGTCTTGAGCCAAGAAGCGAGCCTCTTCGCCTGCCACCTGCGAACATCGTTGGGGGTCTTCAACCGCGCTGCCAGCCAGCGTGTCCGCAGGAAAGCCGAGGCAGCGTACAATATAGCGGGCATGTGAGACACTGTAGCCACTGCCGCGGTCACGTCCACGACGATGAAATTCAATTGGAAGAACGAACGTGCGCTTTCGGCTGTATCTCAAGAGTCGCTCACGCGGCGATTGAGTACTCGGAAAGCAGAACCTCGAGTGCGTCGGCAGGGACAGGCCGGCTCACGAAATAGCCCTGCACCATGTCGCAGTCGATCGACTTGAGGAACGTCAGGCAGGCGGCATCCTCGACCCCTTCCGCCACGACCTTCAGGCCAAGTTCGTGCGCCAGGTTTACGGTCGACCGGACCAGCACGCCATCGCCGCGGTTTTGGTGTGCGAACTGGACGAAGCTGCGATCGATCTTGAGTTCGTTGAGGGGCAGCTCCTTCAGGTAGCTCAGCGTTGATTGGCCGGTCCCGTAATCGTCCATGGAAATTGCGATACCCATCGCTCGGAAGGATCGAAGCGCCTCTGCGGCCCCTTGTGGATCATCCATTGCGGCTGACTCCGTGACCTCGAAGGTAAGCCATGCCGGATCGATCTGGCTGGCTTCGACCAACGTCCGCAGCGCAACTATGAAATCGGGGGAGTTAAGCAGTTTGGCGGAGATGTTCACTGCACCGGTTATCAAGTGCCCGCGGGCATGCCAGCCGAGTAGATCGGCGATGGTCTGCCCGAGCACGTGGAGCGTTAGGGCGGAAATGCGATCGTTGCGCTCCGCCAGCGGGATAAACAGGTCGGGTCGCAGGAAGCCGCGTGTTGGGTGCTGCCAGCGCACCAGAGCTTCTACGCTGGTGATGCGTCCTTTGGTGAGATCCAGCTTCGGCTGATAGACGACGTGGATCTCGCCGCGCGGGATCGCCGCGTCCAACTCACCAAGAAGCGAGAGGTCACGGTCGATGGCCTCGTCATCTCCGGCGTCATGCGCGAGCCATGCTGTGCCAGCCCCAAGCGCCCGTGAAGCGGCCAGTGCGGCATGGGCGATCACCCGGTCCACCCGTTCGACACCGGCGTCCTCAGCGAAGCCAATCGCAAGGCTGACATCGACGCGGCGCCCGGCCACATCGATGGGATTGAGCATTACCGTGCGCAGCGTGGCGACCCGCTGATCCAGATCGGCCTTGTCGTAGCAACGCCAAGCCAGAACCCGATCCTCCACCCGATAGACCGTAACACCCTCCGAGATGAGCGCAATGCGGTCGCGGACACGCTTCACCAGATCGGCCGCTGCAAGCGAACCAAGGCCAGCTGCGAGCTTTTCGAAGTCGGCGATGTGCGCGGACAGCACGCCCGCGCCCGGACGGCTCTGCATCGCCTGGACCAAGGCGTGCCGGTTCGGCAGTCCGGTCTCGGCATCGTGGAGACGACGTCGCCGAGCCGCGGCAAGCATGCGCATCAGCAGCGCGACCGATCCCGACACGGTGATCACCACCACCGCTGGCGCCAGCGGAAAAATCCAGTGCAGCAGCGGCTCAAACGCCAGTCCGGTACCGATCAAGGCGAGGGGCGCGGCCACCAGCGACCCAGCGAGCGCACGACGTGATGTGGCACGCAGGATCAATAGGCTCAGACCAAGTGCCAGCAGCAGCGGCAGGGGCCATCCGCTCTCGCGCGGGATACCCGCGCGAAGCGTTTCGGCAGCCAGCGCCTGGATAACGACGCCGGGTATGACGCCATAATTAGGCACCGCATAGCGATCCCCCAATTCGACTGCCGTGGCGCCGATAACGACCGCCTTGCCGCGAAGCGCGGCGGGATCGAAGCGACCGTCGCGTATATCGACGAAGCTGTGTCGCGGGATCGAAGCGGGATCGATCGCGAAATCGATCGGGAAATCGGTATCGGCCGAGCCCGCGATGCCTGCCGCTATCGCTGACAGCGAAGGGCGGGGTTCGCCCGCCGTGATGGTACCCACAGGCATCCGCCGGACGAAGCCGTCACGATCGGGCAGGACGGTGACCGCTGCGAGCGCTGCATGCGCGCGCAGTGCGGCTATAGGGAGCGAGTCGGTCCGGCCTTTCGCACCCGCGTCAATCCGCTGGCTGAAGGTAGGCAGCACGACCTGGTCTCCGGCGCGGGCAAGTGCCGCAGCAAAGGCGGCGTCCTGCATCGGAGACGACGGAGAGGAGAAGTCCACGTCGAATGTGATGCTGGCTGCACCAGCAGCGCGTAGCCGATCGACCAGCAGCGCGTAGTGCTGGCGCGGCCAAGGCCAGTGATCGATGTCCCTGATGCTGCGCGCGTCTATCTCAACGATGTGCAAATTGCCTGAGGCCTCATGCTGGCGAGCGCTCCAGCCGACTTGCCGAAGAACGTGATCCAGCCCGATGCCATAGCCGCTAGCGCCAGTTGCGATGCCAAGCGCGCCGCTTAGCACCAGAGCGATCATGCGCCAGCGTGTATGAAGTCGATTCAGCACTGCAAGGCTCATCCCTTAGAGGAGACGAGGCTTACCGGTCGGATGCTAACGGCCTGTCAACGATGGTCGGCGTTCGACTAGCGATCGTTACCCTTGTCGTTGCCTGGGTTGCCGTTCCCGTTGCCCGGGCCAGAATTTCCATTTCCATTTCCGTTGCCGGAGCCATTCCCGTTACCGGGACCAGGGTTGCTGTTCCCGTTGCCAGGGTCGTTCCCGTTACCGGGGCCTGGGCTGCCATTTCCGTTGCCGGAGCCATTCCCGTTACCGGGACCAGGGTTGCTGTTCCCGTTGCCAGGGGCGTTCCCGTTACCGGATCCTGGGCTGCCATTTCCGTTGCCGGGGCTGTTCCCATCGCCGGGGCTCGGATTGCCGTTTCCGTTTCCGGGGCCATTTCCATCGCCGGGGCTCGGATTGCCATTTCCGTTGCCGGGTCCGTTCCCATTGCCGGGGCTCGGGTTGCCATTTCCGTTTCCGGGGCCGTTCGCATTGCCGGGGCTGGGATTGCCATTTCCGTCGCCGGGGCCGTTCCCGTTGCCGGGGCTCGGGTTGCCATTTCCGTTTCCGGGGCCGTTCCCATTGCCGGGACCCGGGGTGCCATTTCCGTCGCCGGGGCCGTTCCCGTTGCCGGGGCTCGGGTTGCCATTTCCGTTTCCGGGGCCGTTCCCATTGCCGGGACCCGGGGTGCCATTTCCGTCGCCGGGGCTGTTCCCATTGCCGGGGCTGGGATTGCCATTTCCGTCGCCGGGACCGTTCCCATTGCCGGGGCTCGGATTGCCATTTCCGTTTCCGGGGCCGTTCCCATTGCCGGGGCTGGGATTGCCATTTCCGTCGCCGGGGCCGTTCCCGTTGCCGGGGCTCGGGTTGCCATTTCCGTTGCCAGGGCCGTTCCCGTTACCGGGACCCGGGGTGCCGTTCCCGTTGCCAGGGCCATTTCCGTTACCGGGAGTCGCGTTGCCGTTCCCGTTGCCAGGGCCGTTCCCGATGCCAGGACCATTCGGATTGCCCGGGCCGCTTGCATTGCCAGGACCACCGGCATTGCTAAGGCTGTTAGCGTTGCCGGGCGCCGAATTGCCGTTCCCGATGCTCGGGCCGGTGACCGCAGTTGCGTAATTTTTACCCGCATCACTGCCGGCCGTGGGCATCGTCCGGCCCTCAGCGCCTGCACCGCTTCGAACTTCGTCGGCGGCGACGCGGACCGCTGCGACGTTCACGCTAGCAACCTGTACGCTGCTAGATCCCAACACCAGCCCGTTGGTGACACGACCAAGATCCTGTGACGCCGCGACGACGGGACTGTCGATCATTTCGATTATCGAAGACTCGCCCCCGCCGAGGTTCGTACCATCGAGCGCGAGGCTGGGACTGGCTTCGCTTGTCGATGCGGCAGCACCGGGCGCTGCAGCGTCACTTGGTGCTTGCGCAGGGGCAGAGAGTGTTGCCGGTTCAGCTTCGGTCGGGGCGGCGCGCTGCGGCGAATCGATCGTGCGTGTATCCTTGCCCTGAACGGTTAGGCGATACCGATCGGTGGAAGAAACGATCGCGACCACACCCGGACGTATGAGGTCGCGCGCGCCGCCGTCGCTGGTCGAAGTCTCGACCGCTCCCTCGACGACCTGAAGGGACGAGCCTTGATCGCTCACGGTGATCGAAAAAGTGGTGCCCTTGACCACAGCCGCGAGATACGGAGTTTGCACGCCGAAATGCGGGTTGGGCTTTTTCTCGATCTGGAAGAGCGAGTTGCCCCATTCGAGCACGATGTCGAACATGCCGCGCTTCTCGGCCGCTGCGGGGATGCGGACGCGGCTGCCGGCGTTGACCGTCATGAAGTCCTTACCGCGCACCACCACCGCGCGCGATCCGGCAGCGGTCGTAAGCGTCGCGCCTTCGGCGACGACGCTGCCGCGACGAACGGGGCGGCTGCCGCCGGCATCGCGAACCATGACCGTTCCCGCCGCCTCGCTCACCGTCCAAGGCCCGCTTTGCGCGAGCGCCGCGTGACTGCACGATAGGAGCATCGCGCACGCGAGATGCTTGGCGAAACGGATCATCATTAAAGCCCTTTGTCTGGACGATTGCAGCTATTCCGGACTCATTGAGGGGCCGTTTCGGCATGTGGTTAACGCATTGATCTTTGAGGAAATCGTAACGGCTGGCGGGGTAGGGGGCTTCCAAAGGCTCCTTCCACCATGCAAGTTTCCCGTCTGTCTCTCCTCTCATTTGCCGCGCTACTGGCGTGTCTGTTCGGCGCTTCGGCGCACGCCCAGACGGCGCTCGATCGCGTACAGCCGCCGGTTGTCAGAGAGGAGCGCGCGCCCGACGCTGCCGCACCATCGAAGCCGGCGCGTATCGAAGTCGACGCCCCTCCGTCTGCTGCAAAACCAACCCGTTCGGTGCGCGCCGGTGCGATCGTTCTGCACGGGCTGCGCGCACTGGAACCGGGAGACTTCGCTGATATTCTCGCGACGCGCGTAGCGCAGACGCTATCGCCGGACGCGCTTTCCGAGCTGGCGAGCGCGATCGCCGCGCGTGCACGTGATCGCGGCTTCGTGTTCGCCTCTGCCTGGATCGGCGCGCAGCAGCTGCGAAACGGTGTGCTGACCGTTGAAGTGGAAGAGGGCCGGATCGATGAGATTCGTTTCGACGGTCCCGAGCAGGCCGCGGTGCGCGCCGCGCTGACCGCACTGACTAACGGCCTGCCGGTCCACATCGATGCGCTCGAACGGCGATTGTTGATCGCGGGGGACATCGATGGAGTTCGCATCAGCGGCACCCGATTCTTGCGCGAAGGGGGCAAAGGCGTGCTCCTGGTCAAGGCGACGGTCGATCGTATCGCAGTGCGCATGACCCTGGCGAATGAAGGCACCAGACCGGTCGGACCCGAGCAGCTGACATTGCAGGCCGACATCGCCGGGGTATTTGCCCATAACGATTCGATTTCGCTTACCTGGTCCGAAACGCCGGCCGAATTCGGTGAGCTGCATTTCGGCCGCGTGCGCTATGAGAAGCGGATTAGCCGCAGCGGGACCGAGCTCGCGCTGAGCGCCAGCGGTTCGGTCGCACGACCTGGCGCGTATCTGAAGCCCTACGGCATCCGTAGCCGGAGCTGGTATGTCGGAGCGACGGCGCTTCAGCCGCTCTTGCGGCGGCGCGCTGCGAGCTTGTGGTTCGAAGGCGAACTGGGCGTGCGCAACCTGTCGCAGCAGCGTAAGGGAACGCAGGTCCGCGACGATCGCGTCGTTGCCGCCCGCACGACACTGTACGGCTACGCCGACGTGGCGGGGGGGAAGCTCCGCGCCAGCACCATCGTTTCGCAGGGTTTGGGTGTCTTCGGTTCGACTCTGGCTGGCGACCCGCTTGCCTCGCGCTGGGACGCGGACGGCACCTTCACGACATTGAGTGGCTGGGCCGACTGGACCCGCGACCTCGGCGATGCCTTCAGCCTGCGGCTCTCGATGATCAGCCAGCTTTCGTCGGATCCGCTGCTGATAAGCGAGGAGATTGGCCTTGGCGGAAGCGGCTTCCTGCGGGGCTACGACTGGTCCGAGCGCAGCGGCGATGAAGGCGTCGCCGGCCTCGTTGAGCTGCGCTATGGCCTTGAGCGACCGCTGGGCCTAGTGCGTCGTGCGCAGCTCTACGCCTTTGCCGATGGCGGCAAGGTCACCAACCACGCGGCCGGGTTCGGGAGTGGCTCGCTGGCGTCGGCGGGTGGCGGCATTCGTACAGACGTGACCCGCAGCTTCGGCGCCAACCTGGAAGTGGCGATGCCGCTCACCGGAGCACGCTATGACACCATTGACGAGACGCCGAAGATCAACTTCAGGTTGGTGAAATCGTTTTAGCCGGCTGATGGAAGTTTCCGGCGTTTCGGTTTGCTCCGCTGTTTACAGCGGGTCTTGCTCGATGCTTGCTGGCGGCATGGGGACGGCGGTCTCCCCACGAGGCGTCAGCCGAAGAATCGCGTCCTGCATATACCGAGGGACGCTGCATGCCATCGTTGAACCATATCGCTCCCGACAAAGTGGTGCGCCTGATTGGCATTCCCACTTCGCCTAGTATCATCGATTTCCGCGTTGCCAGCGAGGCGACGCTGATTCCCGGTTCGATCCCACCGGCTGTCGCAGCTGTTGCAGGATTTCCAGCAGGTCCGCATTTCGATCGACCGGCGGGATGACGTGCTGAATGCGCACGCGCGCAGAACGAGGCGAGCCTAGGGTCGGTCACCATCGGGACGGGCGTTGGCTGTCGAGCCAATGCCTTGATATATAACAGGAAAATGGTGGACGCACTTGGGCTCGAACCAAGGACCCGCTGATTAAGAGTCAGCTGCTCTACCAACTGAGCTATGCGTCCATTCCGGTGCTTGTCGGCGCCCTTGGTGAGTGCGCCGCCGCGTTTGGAGGGGCGCGGTTAGCAAAGGTTTCGGGCATTGCAAACCCTAAAATGCGTTCCCGCCGAAATTCTACCAACGCTGCTTGCGTCGGCTCTCGCGATCGATCGACATCAGGATGCCGAAGCAGATCATGAAGGTCATCTGCGCGGTGCCGCCAAAGCTGATCAGCGGCAGCGGAATACCCACCACCGGCGCCAGCCCCATCACCATCAGCATGTTGATCGACGAATAGAAGAAGATCGTCGCCGAAAGCCCCGCGGCGGTCAGCCGGCCGAATCGGGTCTTGGCGCGCATGCTTACGCTGATCCCCCAGCCGATCAGGAAGGCGAAGGCGAGGATGACGAAGAATCCACCCATCAGCCCCCATTCCTCCATCATCGTCGCCAGCGCGAAATCGGTATGCCCCTCCGGGAGATAATCGAGATGGCTCTGGGTGCCGTTGAGGAATCCCTTGCCGAAGATGCCGCCGGATCCGATCGCGATCTTCGACTGACTGATGTGATAGCCGGTGCCTAGCGGGTCGCTCTCGGGGCTCATGAAGGTGAGCACGCGGTTGCGCTGGTAGTCGTGGAGCACGAAGTTGACGATCACCGGGATCGCCGCCCCCAGCGCCAGCCCGCCGCCGATGAACAGCCGCAGCGGGATGCCGGCGAGGAACATCACTGCGACGCCCCCTCCGGTGATCATCAGCGCCGTGCCGAGATCGGGCTGGAGCATCACCAGCGCCGCCGGAAGCCCGATCAGCACCGCGCCCGGCCAGATCGCGCCGAACTTACGGATCTCGCTCGCCGGCAGGATCTCGTAGAATCGCGCCATCGTCAGCACGATGAACGGTTTCATCAGCTCGGAGGGCTGCAATCGGATGAAGCCGAGGTCGAGCCAGCGCTGACTACCCCCGGCGACCGCGCCGAGCGCCTCGACCCCGATCAGCATCAGCAGGATCACCGCATAGGCCGGGAACGTCCCGATCGCCCACCAGCGCTCGGGCACGCGCGACAGCGCGATCGCCATGCCGAAGAACACGAAGAAGCGGATACCCTGCGAATAGGCCCAGGGCTGGAGCTTTCCGCCCGCCGCCGAATAGAGCACCACCAGACCGAAACAGCCGATCCCCAGGACAAGCAGCAGCACCTTCCAGGGAAGCTGGGCGAGGGGGGCAGGGACCATGCCTGGGCCGAGGGTGCTCATTCGATGCCTGTCTGGTTGCGCGTGGCGACGTCGCCGAGCGGCACGGTCGCGTTGGCGGCTTCGGAGACGACGTTGCTGGCTGCCGCGGCCGGATCCTCGGGGACTGGCGGCGGTGGAGCGGCGCGCGCAGCGTTATACGCCGCGGCCTTCTTCGCCATCCGTGTCGCGATGTCGCCGCCCCAGCCGGCCTCGAGCTCGGTGAGGCGCGTCATCGCCTTCTCGCGATCGAACAGCCAGGTGAGCACGTCCTTGGCAACCGGCGCTGCGGCGCGGGCACCGCCCATGCCATGCTCGATCACCACCGAGGCGGCGTAGCGCGGGTTGTCGACCGGCGCGAAGCAGACGAACAGGCCGTGATCGCGATACTTCCAGGCGCCGCCCTGGCCGCGATTCGCATCCATGATGCGGCGGACCTGCGCGGTGCCGGTCTTGCCGCCCATGCGGATGTTGGGGAAGGGGAGCTTCGACGCGCCCGCGGTGCCGTGGCCGTTGACCACTTCGTCCATTCCCCCGCGCACGATCGCGAGATGCTCGGGCGGGAAGGGCAGCGGCGGATAGTTGCGCGCCGCCGCGTGAAGAAGCGAAGGCTCGACCAGCCTGCCCGACGCGATGCGCGCAGCAGACAGCGCAAGCTGGAACGGGCTGACCAGCACATATCCCTGGCCGATCGCGGCGTTCAGCGTGTCGGACTGAGTCCAGGTCTGCTTGTACTTGCGCTGCTTCCAGGCCTCGTCTGGAATGGTGCCGTAGCGCTGCGACGGCACGGGAAGCTCGAACTCGGCGCCGAAGCCGAGCGCGCGAGCTGCTGCGGCGATGCGATCGATGCCGATCTCACGGCCGACCGTATAGAAATAGGTGTTGCAGCTCCGCGCGATCGCCGTGTGCATCGTCATCGGGCCGTGGCGGCCGAGGCAGCCGAAGCGGCGATTGCCCAGCGTATAACCACCATTGCAATAGACGGTGCGCGTGGGATCGATCCCGGCGGTCAACGCCGCGAGCGCGGTCGCCGGCTTGAAGGTCGATCCGGGCGGGTAAAGGCCCTGCAGCGTCTTGTTCATCAGCGGGAGATGGTCGTCCTCCGACAGCATCTTCCATTCGCTGTTGCTGATCCCGTCCGAGAAGGAATTGGGATCATAGGCCGGCATCGACACGATCGCGAGGATATGGCCGGTCAGGCAGTCGAACACCGTGACCGAGCCCGATTCCTCGCCCAGGCGCCGTGCGGCATAGTCCTGGAGGCCGGCGTCGATCGTCAGCTTGATCGTCTCACCCGGCACGTCTTCGCGGGTGGCGAGCTCGCGGACCAGCTTGCCGCGCGCAGTCACTTCGACGCGCTTGGCCCCGGGCTTGCCGCGCAGCCGATCCTCCAGCGTCTTCTCCAGCCCGTCCTTGCCCAGCTTGAAGCCGGGCGTGACCATCAGCGGGTCCTTGGTCGCCTTGAACTGCTCGGCCGAGGCGGCGCCGACATAGCCCACGAGGTGCGCGACCCCGGCACCCAGCGGATAGTTGCGCGCGAAGCCGCGGGTCGGCGCCACGCCGGGCATCTCGGGGGTGCGCACGCTGATCGCGGCGTACTGCTCCCAGTTGAGGTTCTCCTTGACCTGGACCGGCTGGAAACCGGCGGCGCGCTCGATATCGGTATCGATCCGGGCCATGTCCTCGGGAGTCAGCGCCAGGATCTGCTGCAGCGTCGCGAGCGTCTCTGCACGCTTCTCGAGCCGATCCGGGATCAGGTCGACGCGGAAATCGGTGCGGTTGTTCGCGATCGGCTGGCCGTTGCGATCGACGATCCAGCCGCGGCGCGGCGGGCTGAGCGTCAGGTTGACGCGGTTGCTCTCGGCAAGCAGTTTGTAGCGCTCGTTCTCGAACACCGAGAGCCAGGTCATCCGCCCGGCGAGCACCAGCGCGACGCTGCCTTGCAGTCCGCCCATCAGCAACGCGCGGCGCGAGAAGCTGTAGGTCTGTGCGGCTTCGTTGACCCGTGCCACCTCAGCGCTTCCTGACGTCGCTGTCGAGCCAGGCGCAGAGCCGGTAGATCAGCGGAAAGAGGGCGGCCGAAGCGACGAACTGGAACAGCAGTGCCGTGTCGACATGCGCGCCGAAGGGCGACGCGACCAGCCGCCCGGCGATCAGGCAGAAGCCGATCGCGCCCGAGGCTACCAGCCAGTCCTGCCAGAAATCGCGCCATACCAGCCGCGTGTCGAGCACGTCGATCACCAGCACGCACAAGGTCCATAGCAGCATCGCCGAGCCGAGCGGCTGGCCGCTGACCATATCGTCGAAGAACCCGAGCAGTACCGGCACCCAGACGCGCATCGAATCGCCGCGCACCATTCGCCAGCCGAGCAACACCATCAGCCCGAACGGCGGCAGGAACGGCACCACTGCGACTACGGGTAGCAGCGTCATCAGCGAACCGAGCACCACCGAAAGCGGCGCGAGCCACACCGCGCGGGGGGGCTTTTCCGAATGCCCCATCGGGAGGAACTCGACCGGGTTCACTGCGCAGCCTTGGGCTGCGCCGTCGGCGACGCGGACGGGGTGGGGGAGGGCGCCGGCTCGGGAAGGAATGCCGCCTGGACCAGCGCGAAGTCGAGCGCGTCGGGATCGGCGGAGGGCTTGGCGATCGCGACATCGCCCTGGCTGCGGACGACCTGCGCCACCGGAACGTCGGGTGGGAAGATGCCACCGGTGCCCGAAGTGACGAACGCGTCGCCCGGCTGGAACCCCATCGCCGCCATGCTCGCCGAGCGGATGTCGATCAGCCCGTCGCCGCGGCCCGACGCGATCGCCGGCAGTCCGTCGCGGACGCGACGAACCGGCACGATGCTCTCGGGATCGGTGAGCAGCAGCACGCGTGCGGTATTCGGGCTGGTCTCCAGCACCTGTCCGATCAGCCCGCCCGGATCGCGCACCGGCTGGCCCCGCTTCACGCCCTGCCACGATCCGGCATTCAGCGTGGCGAAGCGCCGCGTGCTCGACGACGAACTCGCAACCAGCCGCGCCGCGACGACGGCGTCGGTGGCGACGTCACGCAGCTTGACCAGGTCGCGCAGGCGGCGGTTTTCGCGTTCCAGGGTCTGCGCGCGCGCCAGGGCGGGCGCATCCTTTGCAATCCGATCCTTGAGCGCGGCATTCTCGCCATGCACGGCGAAATAGCTCCCGATACCTTCGGGGATCCCCCAAAGCCCGCGGCGCATCCAGTGCAACCCAGATGCGATCGGCGTCGTCACTTCGGCGAACACGCCGCGCACCGCCGCGAAGGCGGGCGGATTAAAGGTCGAGAGCAACAGCAGCACCGCGCCGATCAGCCCGCCGCCGATCAGCCCCACATAGCCGATGAAGAGCCCGTATTGCGCCCGTCGCGAAAACCCGGGGCGCCGGTTGCGTGGCGGCGCCATCCCTAGCCCTTAGACCTGGATCAGCACGCCACGGAACACGGGATCCTCGAGCGCGCGTCCGGTGCCGAGTGCGACGCAGGTCAGCGGATCCTCGGCCACGGTGACCGGCAGGCCGGTCTCGTCGCGAAGCACTTCGTCGAGCCCCTGGAGCAGCGCGCCGCCGCCGGTGAGCACGATGCCCTGGTCGACGATGTCGGCGGCAAGCTCGGGCGCGGTGTTCTCGAGCGCGATGCGGACGCCCTCGACGATCGTGCCGACCGGTTCGCTCAAAGCCTCGGCGATCTGGCCCTGATTGATCTGGATTTCCTTGGGCACGCCGTTGACGAGATCGCGGCCCTTGATGTGGATCGTGGTGCCGATGCCATCGACCGGGGGCTTGGCGACCCCGACTTCCTGCTTGATCCGCTCGGCGGTGGCTTCGCCGATCAGCAGGTTATGATTGCGGCGGACGTACGAGACGATCGCCTCGTCCATCTTGTCGCCGCCGACGCGGACCGACGTGGAGTAAGCGAGGCCGCGCAGCGAGAGCACCGCGACCTCAGTAGTGCCGCCGCCGATATCGACGACCATCGAGCCGATCGGCTCGGTCACCGGCATGTCGGCGCCGATCGCCGCGGCCATCGGCTCCTCGATCAGCCAGACCTGCGAGGCGCCGGCGTTCGACGCGGCATCACGGATCGCGCGGCGCTCGACCGAGGTCGAGCCCGAGGGCACGCAGATCACGATCTGCGGCCAGCGCATGAAGCGGCGCTGCCCGTGCACCTTCTGGATGAAGTGCTTGATCATCTGCTCGGCGACATCGATGTCGGCGATCACGCCGTCGCGAAGCGGGCGAATCGCCTCGATCGAGCCGGGGGTCTTGCCCATCATCAGCTTGGCGTCGTCGCCAACGGCCTTGACCCGCTTGACGCCGTTGAGCGTCTCGACCGCCACTACCGACGGCTCATTGAGCACGACGCCGCGGCCGCGCAGATAGACGACGGTATTCGCAGTGCCGAGATCGATTGCCATGTCGTGCGACATGAATTTGAAAAAGCGGGAAAAAGCCATTCGTTGTTCCGTCCTGCCGATCGGGCGCCCGCCGCCGGCTGTTACGCACCAGATTTTAGCCCGTACCCTTCCGGAACGGACAAAAATCCATCTCGGTGCATGCGCTTGCGGGTCGCGGGATGCCGCCCGTTGGGCTAGACAGACTGCCATGTCAATACGCCGTCTCCCCGAGCATCTTGTCAACCGAATTGCAGCCGGCGAAGTGGTCGAACGCCCTGCCAGCGCGCTGAAGGAACTGGTCGAAAACGCCATCGACGCCGGCGCGTCGCGGATCGCGGTGCGTCTCGCTGCCGGGGGCACCGAATTGATCGAGGTCATCGACGATGGCTGCGGCATGGCGCCCGCCGATATGGCGCTCGCACTGGAGCGCCACGCGACCTCGAAGCTCCCCGACGATGCGATCGAGGCAGTCGAGACGCTCGGTTTTCGCGGCGAGGCGTTGCCGTCGATCGCCAGCGTCGCGCAGCTGACGATCGAGAGCCGGGTCCGCGGCGCCGATGGCTGGTCGCGCACCGTCGACAATGGCGAAGTCGTCGCTGAGGGGCCCGCCGCGCTGCCGCCGGGGACGCGCGTTCGCGTCGAGCAGTTGTTTGCGCGCGTGCCGGCGCGGCGGAAGTTCCTGCGCTCGGCGCGTGCCGAATATGGCGCCAGCATGGACGTGGTGAAGCGCCTGGCGATGGCGCGGCCCGATATCGGCTTCTCGGTCGAGCATGACGGGCGCCGTGCACTGTCCGTCCAGCCTGGCGAGACCAGGCCCGAGCGCGTCGCCGGGCTCACCGATCGCGACCTCGCCGACAACAGCGTCGCGATCGATTTCCACCGCGAGGATCTCGTTCTCGGCGGGGTCGCCGGGCTTCCGACCTTCAACCGCGGCGTGGCCGACCACCAATATCTCTTCGTCAACGGCCGCCCGGTGAAGGATCGCCTCCTCGTCGGCGCGGTTCGCGGCGCCTATGCCGAGATGCTCGCCCGCGACCGGCATCCGGTAGCCGCGCTGTTCCTCGAAATTCCGCACGATCAGGTCGACGTAAACGTCCATCCGGCCAAGACTGAGGTTCGCTTCCGCGATCCGGCGCTGGTGCGCGGGATGATCGTCAGCGGGTTGCGCAGGGCGCTCGACGAGGCCGGTCACCGCAGTGCCCAGCGCCCGAGCGAGGCCGCGCTCGGGATGTGGCAACCGGGAACTTTCGCAAGCCCCTCCTCTTCAGGGGAGGGATTGGGGTGGGGCCTGTCCGCAGGCGCCGGTCTGGGTGAGACCTCCCACACCCCTTACCCCTCCCCTGAAGGAGAGGGGCTGGCATATTATTCCGGCGCTGGTGTTCGCGAACACCGCCCCACCTTCTTTACCCCGCCGCCCCAGGCACGCGCCGAGCCCGCCACCCAGCCCGTGCCCGAGACGATCGACCACCCGCTCGGCGTCGCGCGTGGGCAGGTCGCCAAGACCTATATCGTCGCCGAGGCCGAGGATGGCCTCGTGCTGGTCGACCAGCACGCCGCGCACGAGCGGCTCGTCCTCGAACGCATGCGCCGCGCGATGCAGGGGGGCGGCGTCGCGAGCCAGGCGCTGCTCCTCCCCGAAGTGATCGAGCTCGACGAGCCCGCCTGCGACCGGCTGGAGGCACGGATCGCCGAGCTGGCCGAGTTCGGGCTCGAGCTCGAACGCTTCGGCCCGCGCGCGATGCTGGTGCGCGCCACCCCCGCGATGCTCGGGACCAAGGACGTGATCGGCCTCGTCACCGATCTTGCCGACGAGCTTGCCAGCTTCGACGAGGCGCTGAGCCTCAAGGAGAGGATCGACCATGTTGCCGCGACGATGGCGTGCCACGGCTCGGTCCGCGCAGGGCGCATCCTCTCGGTCCCTGAGATGAACGCACTGCTCCGCGAGATGGAAGTCACCCCCCATTCGGGCCAGTGTAACCACGGCCGCCCGACTTGGGTGAAGCTCGCGCACGGTGATATCGAGAAGCTGTTCGGGCGAAAGTGACAGCGCAGCGGCGCATAACACTACGGCATATCTTATGTAAGAGTGCGCAGCCACCGCCCGCTATACGTGGAGAGTTGAGCATGATATGCGCGACTCTTCACAATAGGGAAGTACGAGATGTTGGTCCGCACGTCGGCAATGGTCGCCGCGATCTGCCTGTTTTCGAGCGTGTCGATCGCGCAAGACGCTGCGCCGTCACCGGCCGAGCCGAAGCCGGCCAAGGAAAAGATGATTTGCCGCTCCCAGGTTGCGACCGGCAGCTTCATGACCAAGCGCGTCTGCCATACCAAGGCGGAATGGGCCCGGATCAATGGTGCCAATGAGCAGCATACCGATGGCTTCCGCGATCGCAGCAGCCGCGGCGGCATGCTGGCGGCGCCTGGCGATTAATCAGTCTGCTTAGCGCGCGCGGGCCTGGCCCGGCACCGCGCGCGTCGCCGCGCTTGCCGAGCGCGACAGGTCGGGCGCGCCGTCGATCGTGCCGGCCAGGTCGACCACGCACATATGGCCGTAGCGGCGGTGTCCGCCGCAGCCGACCCCGGCGAAACGGAAGTTGTTCTGGAACAGCAGCGTGCGGTGGCCGCGCCCCGGCACGCCGTCATCGACGACCATCTGGCGGACCACGGCGTCGGCATCGGCCATGCCGTAGGAGATGCTCTCGCCGACGAAGACGTTGCCGCCGCGCCGACGGACGCGCTCGCTCGGGCCGGCGCCATCGCGCGAGACATGCCCGGTCGCGCCCAGCGCGCCCTGGTCTTCGGCATGATCACGCGCAGCGAGCGCGAGCAGGTCGCCATGATCGAGCGCGGGCAGCGGCGCCTGGCGTTCGAGGAAGTCGATCGCCTCGTCGACCGCAGCGATTCCCTCGCGTGTGTAGATGCCGTTGAAGTCCCCGGGGAGATAAAGGATGTCGCCATCGAAATAGCGGCGATAGTCGCGCAATTCCTCGGCATAGGCGCGCGGGTTCTGGCGGGCGTGATTGATCCGTTCGAGCACCTGCGCTTCGAGCGGCCGGCGGCGTGGCGTGCCGTCATTGGCCGCGGCCGGCAGGGCGACGCAGGCCGCAAGCCCGACGATGGCGAGATGCACGATATGCATGGCGTTCCCCCCGAACCTCCGTCGCGCCCACCGCGCGCCGAATGCCGATGATGACGGGAAATGCCCTAACGCGTTGGCAAGCCGCGCGGATATTCCGGAGTTAACCCTAGCGCCGCCCGTCCGGGTGCCGCGCGAATTCGGCGACGCACATCGTGCGATAGACTTTATGCGGTCCGCAACGCACGCCGACATGGCGCATCTCGGCGGCGAATACGGTGCGGCGATGCCCGCGCCCCGGCACGTCGTCGTCGACGATCAACTGCCGTACGACTTCGACTGCCGAGGGTGGGCCATAGGTGATCGTCTCGGCGACGTAATCGCCGCCGCCCGCACGGCGTGCACGATCACGCGGATCGTCGCCGTTCTCGGAGAAATGGCCGGTCGCGCCACGCGGTCCCTGTTCGGCGACGTGCAGCCCTGCGGTCTCGGCGAGCAGGCGGGCAGGGGAGAGCGCCGGCAGCGGCGGCTGGCGCTCGAGAAACGCGATCGCCTCGTCGACGGCGACGACCCCCTCGCGCGTGCGCAGCCCCTCGGGCTTGGCGGGATAGTAGACGATCTTGCCACGGAACTGGCGGCGATAGGCGCGCAGTCGCTTGGCATAAGCCTTTGGATTTGCGCGGACGAAATTGAGTTCGGTGACGATCTCGCGTTCGAGCCGGTCGGCAGGCGCGGTAATTGCCGCGGCGAGGGGGAGGAGAGCGACCAGCATTCGGATCGCACTAGGTGCGGCCCCTGCCTGAACGCAAGCCGAACCGCGTAGTCAGCCGGCTGCAACCTTGTTAGCCACGGCTCGTTGAACCCACGAATTGTCGAACAAAGGTTGTCCGATGGCCAAGTTTCTGCCCGTATTTCTCGCCCTGATCCCGCTCGCCGCAGTGATCGGCGCCTGCGTTTCGTGCCCGTAACGGCGCCTGCAACCCTTCTCCACGAAAGAAACTGGGCCCGCAGCGCCGCTGCCGCGGGCCCTTTTCTTTGCCGTTTCGGGCACACAAAGAAAAGGCCGCCCCGGAAAGCTCCGGGACGGCCTTTTCTTTGGATCGGCGAAGGCTCAGCCCTCGGCGTTCTCGCCTTCGGTCGACTCTTCGCGCACTTCGGCGGTCGCGCCCGGCTCGGCGTTGGGATCGTAATCCTCGACGAAGCCCGCCTCGTCCTTTTCGAACATCGACGCCATGACGTCGACGCCCTGTGCCTGCATCTCAGCCTCTTCGGGCGAGCGGGCGACGTTGACCTTGACGGTCACCGACACCTCGGGGTGCAGCGCAACCTTGACCTCGTACACGCCGATCGACTTGATCGGCTTGTCGAGCACGACCTGTGCCTTGGTGACCTTGTGGCCATCGGCCGTGATCGCCTCGACGAGATCGCGCACTGCGACCGAACCGTAGAGCTGTCCGGTGTTCGAAGCCTGGCGGATCAGCGTGACCGACACATCGTTGAAGTTGCCGGCTTCCTTCTCGGCCTCGCCGCGGCGCGCCGCGTTCTCGGACTCGATGCGGGCACGGTTGGCTTCGAAGACCTTGCGATTGGCTTCGTTGGCGCGCAGCGCCTTCTTGTTCGGGAGCAGGTAGTTACGGGCGAAGCCGTCCTTGACCTTCACCACGTCGCCGATGGCGCCGAGCTTCTCGACGCGTTCCAGCAGAATGACGTCCATTCTGGCGCTCCTTACTTAACGATGTAGGGCAGCAGGCCCAGGTGACGGGCGCGCTTGATGGCCTGGGCCAGCTCGCGCTGCTTCTTCGCGCTCACCGAAGTGATGCGCGACGGGACGATCTTGCCGCGCTCGGACACGAAGCCCTGGAGCAGACGAACGTCCTTGTAATCGATCCGGGGAGCGTCCTTCGCGGAGAAGGGGCAGCTCTTGCGGCGGCGGAAAAACGGGCGTGCCATGGTCTATATGCTCCTTATTCGCTGCCGCCGCCGAAACCGGTGTTGCCACCGGCATCGTCGCGATCGCGACGGCCACGGCCGCGCTCGCGGTCCTGACCCTTGCGCATCATCACGCTCGGACCTTCTTCCAGCCCATCGACCTTGACGGTCATGTAGCGGATGACGTCTTCGTTGATCTGCGTCTGGCGCTCCAGCTCGGCGACAACGCCTGCCGGCGCGTCGATCTCGAGCATCACGTAATGCGCCTTGCGGTTCTTCGCGATGCGATAGGCGAGGCTGCGGAGGCCCCAGGTCTCGGTCTTGACGACCTTGCCCTTGTTGTCCTCGATGATCTTGGTGGCGGCTTCCGCCAGGGCGTCCACTTGCGCCTGCGCCAGATCCTGGCGCGCAAGGAACACGTGCTCGTATAGAGCCATGTATTCTCTTCCATGTTGGCCGATCGCTGACGCCGCCCCGTGCGGCGCCCCTCCGGCTGTCGTCTCAAAAACAAGCGGGGGCGGAGAACGCGTCTCCACCCCGGCTGGCACCGCCTATGCGGGCAACGCGGCGCAAATGCAAGGGATAAGCGCGGGGCATTTGCGCGCGCCGGCGAAGGCCGGAACGCACAAATTCGGTCAGATTGCCCGGCGCAAGAAGCAATCCACGCCATTCGCCATCGCCCGGGCGCACAATCCCTCGATCTCGGCCCGAAGCGCCGGCACGCTGTGCAGCCGATGCAAGGCACCCTCCTGCCGTACCACCACGATCACACCCGCCTCGACCAGTCGCGCGCGCTGTCGCTCCGCGGCCTCCGCAGAACCGAACGCACCGAGCTGCGCCTGCCAGGCCTCGCCCGGTGGGAGCGCGGCACCCGACTGCTGGACCTCGGCAAGTGCACGGCGCGCCTCGCGCTCTCGGCGCTGTACTTCGATCATCGCGCCGAGCGTGATGGTCGCGGGACGATCGATCTGATGCTCGGCCGCTCGGGTTCTGGTGGCTGCCACGGCGGGCGAGGGGGCCTGGCGCGACGCTTTGGCCATGCCGAGCACGGGCACGAGCGCCAGCAGCGGCAGGCTCGCCAGCGTCGCAAACAGCCAGGTGCGCCGGCGCGGGCGCTGGATCAGGGCAATCGGAAAGAGGGAATCGGTGTCGTTCACGCGCGGCTCGTTACGGTTAACGACCATCAACGCACGAGCCCTGGAAATTTCCACTCCGGTCTCGAAAAGGGACGCAAAAACGGCGGAGCCCGGAGGCCCCGCCGTCTTTGTGGTTCAGCGGATCATGTTGGCGAATACGGCGCCGATAATGCCGCTGGTGATCGCGACCAGCACCGCGTCGTTGCCCGACTGGACATAGTGGTAGCCGCGCGGCGGGGCGCGTAGCCCGCGATACTGGCGATAGTCGATCTGGCGATAGTTCCGCGCATAGCGGCTGTCGAAGCGCTGGCCGCGCTGCCAGTTGCGGTTCTGATAGCCGCGGTTGTTGTAGCCATAGTCACGCTGCTCGGTGTGCCGGACGACGACATTGCCGTTGGGGCGTTCGCGGACGACGGTGCGCTCGGCACTGTAGCCGCGCTGCGGGGCTGCGGCGGCCATCGCCGGGGTGGCGGCGATCGAAGCGGCGACCAGACCGAGAATGAACTTCTTCATGACTGCTACTCCATTCAGGTTCGCGCCGTTGTGCGGCGTTGAGACCTATGTAGGAGTCGGTTGTCGCAGCCCTGTCCCGGCCAAGCGGCAAAATGGTCTCCAATTGTCGCAGTCGGGTCGGGTTCGTTCAGCTTTCTTCGCGCGGAGGCGCGGAGAGCGCTGAGAGGAAGTGGCCCGCGAACCAGGCTTGCGAGCGCGCGGCAACGGTTCTAGTCCGCGCCGCCTGAATTCAACGGAGAGCCATATGCGCGCATTCATCTTTCCCGGCCAGGGCAGCCAGGCGGTCGGCATGGGCGTCGCGCTCGCCGCGGCCAGCCCGCATGCGCGCGAAGTCTTCCAGGAAGTCGACGACGCGCTCGGCCAGAAGCTCTCGCAGATCATGGCCGAGGGCCCCGAGGACGAACTCACCCTTACCGCCAACGCCCAGCCGGCGATCATGGCCAATGCCATTGCGGTGCTGCGCGTGCTCGAGAAGGACGGCGGCATTCGCCTTGCCGACAAGGCCGATTTCGTCGCCGGCCACAGCCTTGGCGAATATACCGCGTTGTGTGCCGCGGGGGCGTTCGACCTCGCCACCACCGCGCGGCTGCTGCGCACGCGCGGCGATGCGATGCAGGCGGCGGTGCCGGTCGGCGTAGGCGCGATGGCGGCCTTGCTCGGTGCCGATCTCGACAAGGCGCAGTCGATCGCCGATGCCGCGGCACAGGGTGAGGTTTGTGCGGTCGCCAACGACAACGACCCTTCGCAGGTGGTGATCTCCGGCCATCTCGCTGCGATCGAGCGCGCCTTGCCGCTCGCCAAGGAAATGGGCGCCAAGCGTGCGTTGCTGCTCCCGGTCTCGGCGCCGTTCCACTGCCCGCTGATGCAGCCCGCCGCCGACGCGATGGAGGCGGCGCTTGCCGCGGTGGCGGTTCAGTCGCCGCTGGTGCCGGTCTATGCCAATGTCACTGCGTCGCCGGTCGCCGATCCCGCGACGATCCGCACGCTGCTGGTCGAGCAGGTTACCGGCATGGTCCGCTGGCGCGAGTCGGTGCTGGCGATGCAGGAAGCGGGCGTCACCGAGTTCGTCGAATTCGGCGGCAAGGTCCTCGCCGGCATGGTCAAGCGCATCGCCCCCGACGCCCTTACCACCAGCCTCGTCACGATGGACGACATCGAAGCGCTGGCTAAGACGCTTTGAGTAGAAGATAAGAGGTTCGCGCAGAGGCGCAGAGGACGATCGGTTGAAGGATATCGATCGGGTCAGTGGCGATGTTGTCGATGTGGCGATACGCTTGCATCGCGAGCTTGGCCCTGGATTGTTTGAAAGCGTTTATGAGGCTGTGCTCGCGGCGCGCCTTCGCGCAATGGGATATGCGGTAGCCACGCAGCGCGCGATCGATATCGAGTTTGAGGGCATCCGGCGGCTCGTCAATAATCACAACCCCTCTGCGTCCTCTGCGTCCTCTGCGCCTCTGCGCGAATAAAATAAGGATCAAAGCATGTTCGACCTCACAGGCATGACCGCCCTCGTTACCGGTGCTTCGGGCGGGATCGGTTCGGCGATCGCCAAGGCGCTGGCCGCGCAGGGCGCACGGCTTGCGGTATCGGGTTCGAATGCCGAGAAGCTCGAGGCGTTCCGCGCCGAACTGGGCGGCGACCATGTCGCGCTTCCCGCCAACCTATCCGACGCCGCCGAAGTCGATGCGCTCGTCCCCCAGGCAGTCGAAGCGCTCGGCAAGCTCGACATCCTCGTCAACAATGCCGGCGTCACCCGCGACAATCTCGCGATGCGGATGAAGGACGAGGAGTGGGACACGGTAATCCGCGTCAACCTGGAAGCTGCGTTCCGCTTGATGCGCGCCGCGGCAAAGCCGATGATGAAGGCGCGATTCGGCCGGATGATCTCGATCACCTCCGTCGTCGGTGCCACCGGCAATCCCGGCCAGGCGAACTACGCTGCGTCCAAGGCCGGGCTGGTCGGCATGTCCAAGGCGCTCGGCCAGGAACTCGCCAGCCGCAACATCACGGTCAATTGCGTCGCCCCGGGCTTCATCCGCAGCGCGATGACCGATGTCCTGCCCGAAGCGCAGAAGACCGCATTGCTCACCCGCATCCCCGCGGGCGACCTCGGTGCCGGCGAGGATATCGGCGCGGCGGTGGTCTATCTCGCCAGCAAGGAGGCCGGATACGTCACCGGGCAGACCTTGCACGTCAACGGCGGAATGGCGATGCTCTGAGCATGCGCATCCTCGCTCTCGGTCTGTGCCTGCTCGCGGCACCCGCTCATGCCGCGGACCTCGCGACGATCGACTGCGTCGCGGGCAAGCTCAGCCCGGCGGCTACCGCCAAGCTTCATGCCGATGTCTCGCGCAACATGGCCGAGAGCGGCAAGCGGCCGAGCTACGATCCCGCGGTCGGCGGCAGCATCGCCAGCGCCGCCGCGGCGTGCGGACTCGAGCATGACTGGTCCGAAGCGGCGGTAAAGGCGGCGCGGGTTTATACGCTCGCCAAGCTCGGCCTCTCCGTCGCCGAGCGGGTGATCGGCGAACGCGGCTTCGAGGCGGCGAGCCTCGAGGAGCGCTTCCTCGCGCTGCCCGAGGAAACCCGCAACCGCGCGCTCGCCCCGGCGGAGACCCAGGCGCTCGTGCGGGAATCGGTGACCGAGGAAGAAAAGCAGACGCGCGAGAATGCCGAGCTGCTGGCGGAATATTTCGCCTTCCTCAGCACGATCCAATATGCGAGCTTCGATTTTTCGCAGGCCTGAACATTTCGGCACTGCGGCGTGCCCCCTTGCAACGGCATCCCCGGCATTCTAGGTGCGTTCACAAGAAATTCAGAGCCCCAGACAAAGGAAAACAGGGACTATGGCCAACCAGGAAGAGATCACCCAGCGCGTTGCCGCGCTCGTCGTCGACCATCTCGGCGTTGATGCCGGCGAAGTGAAGCCCGAAGCGAGCTTCATCGACGATCTGGGTGCGGACAGCCTCGACATCGTCGAGCTGGTCATGGCTTTCGAAGAAGAGTTCGGCGTCGAGATCCCCGACGATGCAGCCGAGAAGATCACCACGGTCGGCGACGCGGTCTCGTACATCAGCGAGCATCAGGAAGGCTGATCGCCCTCCGGCGTCCTGCCCTGATGGGGCCGGCATTGCCATTCAGCGGCTTCCCGTCCGGGCTCGCGAGAGAGGGGCGGGGAGCCGTTTCGTTTTGAGGGATTTCTATCCCGCCGAGAGAAGTTGACGGAGAGAACGCCATGCGCCGCGTAGTCGTAACCGGCCTTGGGCTCGTCACCCCGCTGGGTGCCGATGTCGAGACGGCCTGGAAGAACATCATCGCCGCCAAGTCTGGCGCCGCGACGATCACGCGTTTCGACGCCACCGACTTTCACACCAATTATGCGTGTGAGGTGAAGGCGCCGGACCATGAATATGGCTTCGATCCGAGCAAGCGCGTCGACCACAAGATCCAGCGCCAAGTAGACCCCTTCATCGTCTACGGCATCGACGCCGCCGGACAGGCGATCGAGGACGCCGGGCTGCTCGACATGGACGAGGCGACCCGCTTCCGCGCCGGCTGCTCGATCGGCGCCGGGATCGGCGGCCTTCCGGGCATCGAGAGCGAATCGCTGGTGCTCGCCGAAAAGGGACCCAAGCGCGTCTCGCCGCACTTCGTCCACGGCCGCCTGATCAACCTGATCTCCGGCCAGGTCAGCATCAAGTACGGGCTGATGGGCCCCAACCACGCAGTCGTGACCGCCTGCTCGACCGGCGCGCATTCGATCGGGGACGCCGCGCGGATGATCGCGATGGACGACGCCGACATCATGCTCGCGGGCGGCGCCGAGGGCGCGATCTGCCCGATCGGCATCGCCGGCTTCGGCCAGGCGCGCGCACTGTCGACCGGCTTCCGCGACGATCCTACCAAGGCCAGCCGCCCCTGGGACCAGGACCGCGACGGCTTCGTGATGGGTGAAGGCGCCGGCGTGGTCGTGCTCGAGGAATATGAGCACGCCAAGAAGCGCGGCGCCAAGATCTATGCCGAGGTGATCGGCTACGGCCTGTCGGGCGATGCCTATCACGTCACCGCGCCGCATCCCGAAGGCTCCGGCGCGTTCCGCTCGATGCAGATGGCGATGAAGAAGTCCGGCCTCGACTTCGGCGACATCGATTACATCAACGCCCACGGCACCTCGACGCCGCTGGGCGACGAGCTCGAATTGGGCGGGGTCCGCCGGCTGTTCGGCAGCGCGATCGACACGCTGTCGATGAGCTCGACCAAGTCGGCGATCGGCCACCTCCTCGGCGGTGCCGGCGCAGTGGAGAGCATCTTCTGCATCCTCGCGCTGCGCGACCAGATCGTCCCGCCAACGCTCAACCTCGATAATCCGAGCGAGAACTGCGCGGGCGTCGATCTCGTCCCGTTCAAGGCCAAGGAGCGCAAGGTCAAGGCCGTGCTCAACAACAGCTTCGGCTTTGGCGGCACCAATGCCAGCCTGGTGATGAAGGCTGTCTGATCCCGTGCCTCCGCGTCGTCCGCGGAGGCGGGCAGGCGGCTGCGCGATCCTCGTCGTCCTGCTGCTGGTAGTGGCGGCGGGGTTCGGCGTGCTCCAGCTTTGGGCCGGCAGCGGGCCTTCGCGCGCCAACATGACCGTGCTGGTCCCGCAGGGCGCTAGCCTCAGCCAGGCGGCCGCCGAGCTCGAAAAGGCCGGCGCGATCCGCTCGGCTGGGCAGTTCGTGCTGCTCTCGCGCCTGCTCGGCGGCGGCAAGTCGATCAAGGCGGGCGAATATCGCGTGCCTGCCGGGCTTAGCCAGTCCGACCTGCTCAAGATGCTCCAGGGCGGCCAGACGCTCCAGCGCTTCGTCCGCGTGCCCGAGGGGACGCCGTCGATCGTCGTCTACGAAACGCTGATGAAGGCGCCTCAGCTCGACGGCCCGGTGAGCGTGCCCGCCGAAGGCTCGGTGCTGCCCGACAGCTATGCCTATAATCGCGGCGACACGCGGCAAGCGGTGCTGGATCGCATGCAGAAGGCGATGGACGCGTATCTCGCCAAGGCGTGGGAGCGTCGCAAGCCCGGCATTGCGGTGCAGACGCCGCAAGAGGCGCTGACGCTCGCCGCGATCGTCGAGAAGGAAACGAGCAAGCCCGAGGAGCGCCGGACGGTGGCTGCGGTCTATTCGAACCGGCTGCGCACCGGCATGATGCTCCAGGCCGATCCGACGATCATTTATCCGATCACCAAGGGCAAGCCGCTCGGCCGGCGCATCCTCCAGTCCGAGTTGCGCGCGAAGAACGCCTACAATACCTATGCGATGACCGGCCTGCCGGCTGGGCCGATCGCCAATCCGGGCAAGGAATCGATCGACGCGGTGCTCGATCCGGCCCAGTCGAGCGCGCTCTATTTCGTCGCCGACGGCACGGGCGGCCATGTGTTCGCGGACACCCTCGAGCAGCACAATGCGAACGTCCAGAAATGGTATGCCCTAAGGCGCGCGCGCGGGGAGATGTAAGGCGCGCCGCCTTCGCGACGCGCCCGATGCATTCAATATGCGGCGGTGAAGCGCGCGCGGCTGTGCTGGTGCCGTTCCAATTCATCGACCATCGCAACGGCATAGTCGGCGAAGCTGATCTTGCTGTCGCCGTTCGCATCGGTGACGAGCTGGTCCGTGCCGAGGCGATAGTTGCCAAGGCGCGGCCCTTCGAAGAGCAGCGCGGCGGGCGAGAAGAAGGTCCAGTCGATCGCTTTCTCGGCGCGCAGGGCGTCGAGAAATGCGATTCCGCCCAGGGCCATGCCCTTCCACTCTTCCGGAAACGCGGGATCGTCGATCACGCGCTTGCCAGGTGCGACCTCGAGGCTGGCCGCGCCGCCGGTGACCAGCAGCCGCGGCACTTCCGCCTCGCGTAGCGCCGTGAGCAGCGTGGCAGCAGGGATATCGAAATGCAGTGCGCTGACCACAGCATCGACGCCGCGGATCAATTCGATCAGCGCGGACGGGTCTGAGGCATCCCCCGCCTGTGCCGTGACGTTAGGTCGTTGCGGGATCGCCTCAGGCTTGCGGGCGATCGCGATCACTTCGTGCCCGCGTCCGGCGAGTTCCTTGACGATCTCCGATCCCGCGCGCCCGCTCGCCCCTAGAACCGCTACTTTCATGTCGATTGTCCTTAATGGTTTCCAATGGATACCAAGTCGACTATAGATATCGATCATGCAAGAAGGCACCTTGATGATAGATGGTTCCCCGGAGGAAACCTGCATGCGCGGCGACGTCTACGCCGCGAATTGCCCGACCCGTAAATTGCTCGATCGGATCGCGGACAAATGGAGCGTGCTGATCCTGCTTCTGCTGAGCGGCGAAGCCATGCGTTTCAACGCCCTCAAGCGGCGCGTCGAGGGCGTGTCGCAAAAGATGCTGAGCCAGACACTACGTTCGCTCGAACGCGACGGACTCGTCACCCGAAGCGTGATCGCGACGGTGCCCGTAACCGTTACCTATGCGATCACGCCGCTGGGCAGCGGCCTGATCGGATCCCTGCGGTCGATGATCGATTGGGCCGAAACCCATATGGGCGAGGTAACTGCAGCCCAACGCACCTACGACGATGCGCTGAACTGAAGCGATGGGTCAGTGCGCGAGGCTGGCCGCCTCACGGGCGAGTTGCTCGACCTCCGCATTGCCAGCGCCCTTGGGCGTGACCCAGCTGCCGCCGACGCAAAGCACGGGATCGAAGGCTAGCCAATCCGGCGCGGTGACAAGCGACACCCCACCGGTCGGGCAGAACTTCGCTTGATAGAAGGGGGCGGCGAGCGCCTTCAATGCCTTCAACCCGCCCGAAGTCTCGGCGGGGAAAAACTTGAAGTGCGTCAGCCCCAGATCGAGCCCGCGCATGATGTCGCCGGCATTGGCAACGCCAGGCAGGAACGGCACGCCGCTGTTGATGATCGGCTGGGCCAGCCGCTCGGTCAGCCCAGGCGAGACGATGAACTCGACGTCCGCGTCCATCACCTGCTTGAATTGGTCGGTGTTGACGACGGTGCCGGCGCCGACGATCGCGCCCTCGACCTTCTTCATTTCGGCGATTGCCTCGATCGCCGCGCCGGTGCGCAGCGTCACTTCGAGCACGCGCAGCCCGCCCTTGACCAGCGCCTCGGCGAGCGGACGGGCGTGCGCCGCGTCCTCGATCACCAGCACCGGGATCACCGGGGCCGTGCGCATGATGTCGGCAATCGTACTCGTCACAAGGCGTGCTCCTGGGCAAAGGCCGCGGCGGCGCCATACAGGCCCGGCTGCGGATGCGTGATCAGCTTGACGGGGATCGACGCCATCAGGTTCCGGAACCGGCCCTTGGCAACGAAGCGCTCGCCGAAGCCCGATTGCAGCAAATGGTCCTTGAGACGCAACCCCAGACCGCCCGCGATCACCACCCCGGTCGGGCCATGGGTCAGCGCAAGGTCGCCCGCGACGGCGCCCAAGCTGAGGCAGAAGCGGTCGAGCGCGGCCACTGCAAGGCTGTCCTTGCCCTCGAACGCAAGCGTCCAGATTTTCTTGTCGTCGAGCCGCGACACCGGTCGCCGCTCAAGCTCGGCCAGTGTCTCGTAGATCGCGACGATCGCCGGCCCGGCGACGATCCGCTCGGTCGAGACGCGGTTATATTCCTTGCGCAGCCGCTTGACGAAGGCGTCCTCGATCGGATCGAGCGGCGCGAAGTCGACATGCCCGCCTTCGGTGGCGATGATGTCGTACCCGCCCTTGCGACGGAACACCTGCGCGACGCCGAGCCCGGTGCCCGGGCCGCAAACGGTGATCGATCCGCGCTGGGGCAGCGAAATGTCGGGGCCGCACAAATGAGTGAAGTCCTGGTCGCCGAGCTGCGCGACGGCATGACCGATCGCGGCGAAGTCGTTGACCATCGTCCAGGTATCGGCGCCGAGCCGCTCCGGGATCAGCGCGGGGCGGATGATCCACGGATTGTTGGTGAGCTTGATCACTTCGCCGCCGACCGGCGAGGCGACGGCGATCGCCGCGGCCTTGGGCAGTTCGCGCCCCAGCGTCTCGCCGAACGCCTGCCAGGCGAGCTGTAGGCTCGGATGCTCGGCGACCTTCTGCGTCACCGGCTCGGCCATCGATACGACGCGGCCTTCGGCGACCTCTGCGATGGCAAAGCGGGCATGGGTGCCCCCGATATCGACCGCGACGACTTCCATGCCTTCTCCCAAGCCTGCCCGTCCGCCTGTCAACGTTGGCAGACGGTGCGCGGCCCTTCTCTGCGCTGGGCGCGCGGATGTAAAGCCGGTGCTAGAGTCCGGCTTCCGCCAGCATCGCCGATCCGCCCATTTCGGCCTCGCTGGCATAGTGCCGCATCATCGCGAACAGCTCGCGTCCGGTGCCTTCGGCGGGCGGCGGAGCCACGCACTGCTCGCGCGCTGCCCACGCCACTGGATCGACCAGCGCCTCGAGCACGCCCTGTTCGGCGCACACGCGTACCACATCACCGTCGCGCAGCTTGCCGATCGGCCCACCGCCCAGTGCCTCGGGACTGAGGTGGATCGCCGCGGGCACCTTGCCCGAAGCGCCCGACATGCGCCCGTCGGTCACCAGCGCAACCCGGAAGCCCTTGTTCTGAAGCACGCCGAGCGGCGGGGTGAGCTTGTGCAGCTCGGGCATGCCGTTGGCGCGCGGTCCCTGGAAGCGCACCACCACGACCACGTCGCGATCGAGCTCGCCCGCCTTGAACGCATCCTGTACTTCCTGCTGGGTAGAAAATACCCGGCACGGCGCCTCGATCGTCCAGCGGTCGCGCTCGACTGCGCTGACCTTGATGCAGGCGCGGCCGAGATTGCCTGCGAGGATGCGGAAACCGCCTTCGTCGGAGAAGGGCGCGTCGATCGTGCGGACGATGGTCTCGTCGCCGCTCTGCGCGGGATGGTCGTGCCAGACGAGCTGGTCCTCGCCCTCGATATCGGGCTTGCGGCCATATTCCGCCATGCCGCCCTTTGCCACGGTGAGCGTGTCGCCGTGCATCAGCCCACCGCGCAGCAACTCGCGAATCACGAAGCTGGGCCCGCCGGCATCTTCGAAGCCGTTCACATCGGCCGATCCGTTGGGATAAACGCGCGTCAGCAGTGGCACGACGCGCGAGAGCCGGTCGAAATCGTCCCAGTCGATCAGCACGCCGGCCGCGCGCGCAAAGGCGGGCAAGTGGATCAGATGGTTGGTCGATCCGCCGGTGGCGAGCAGCACGATGGCGGCGTTGACCAGTGCCTTCTCGTCGACGACATGGCCGATCGGTCGATAGTCGTCGCCGGCCCAGCCGATCTCGGCGAGGCGATGCACCGCCGCACGCGTCAGCTCCTGACGCAGCTTGGTGCCGGGATTGGCGAACGCGGCGCCGGGGATATGGAGCCCCATCGCCTCCATCATCATCTGGTTCGAATTGGCGGTGCCATAGAAGGTGCACGTGCCCTTCGAATGATAGGCAGCGATCTCCGCCTCGAGAAGTTCCTCGCGGCCGACCTTGCCCTCGGCATAGGCTTCTCGCACCGCCGCCTTGGCCTTGTTGGCGAGCCCCGAGCGCATCGGGCCGCCGGGGATCATGACCATCGGCAGATGGCCGAAGCGCAGCGCACCGATCAGCAGCCCCGGCACGATCTTGTCGCAGATGCCGAGCAGCGCCGCGCCTTCGAACACGCGATGGGAGAGGGCGATGCCGGTGGAGAGCGCAATCGTGTCGCGGCTGAACAGGGAGAGTTCCATCCCCTGATAGCCCTGGGTCACCCCATCGCACATTGCTGGAACGCCGCCCGCGACCTGCGCAGTGGCGCCGGCTTCGAGCGCCCATACTTTCATCTGCTCGGGGTATCGATAATAGACCGCGTGTGCCGAAAGCATGTCGTTGTACGAGGTGACGATGCCGATGTTCATCCTGTTCGCCGGCGTCATCAGGTCGCGCTGCTCGTCGGTCCCCGCATAGGCGTGCGCGAGATTGGCGCAGCCGAGCTTGGGCCGATCCGCGCCGCTCTCGCGCTCGCGGCTGATAAGGTCGAGATAGGCAATGCGCCGCTCTTTCGAGCGCTCGATCACGCGATCGGTAACCGCGGCGACTTCAGAATGAATCTCAACCATATCTCACCCTTACCCGTTCGCGCTAAGGCGAACCGGAAACACTTAGGCCGCCCAGTGGATGTCCACTGGCAACTCGACATCGGCCAGGATGCGGCCGATCGGATAGTTCGACGACGGCCCCTGCTTGATCGCGTCCTCGATCACCTGCTTCTTGGCGTCGCCGGTGACAGCGATCATCAGCGCGCGTGCCGAGACGATCGCGGCGCGGCTCAGCGAGACTCGCGCAACCGGGGCCTCGGGCGGCAGCGGATCGGGCATCACGCCCAGCGCGCGGCGCTCGTTGGGGCCGTTCAAGGCCTCATCGAAATCGGGGCCGGGGAAGATCGACGCGGCATGTCCGTCACCACCGACGCCGAGCAGGCACAGGTCGAGCGGCCAGTGCAGGTCCTGAAGGATCGCATCGGCGGCGCGGCCGGCAGCCTTGTAGTCGGCGACGGTGGCGCTGATCAGCGGGATCACCCGCGCGCCCTTCGGGATGAAGATCTTGCCGATTGCTGTGACGTTCGACAGCGGATCGCCCAGCGGCACCAGCCGGTCGTCGCCCGGGACGATCGTCACGCGCTTCCAGTCGAGCTTGGCCTGGGCCAGCTTCTCGTAGATCGGCAGCGGGGTCTTGCCCCCGGCAAGCGCCACCACTGCCGCACCACGCGCGTCGATCGCGCTCTCGATGATGAACTGGACGTCGCCGGCGACGGCCGCGGCCATCTCGTCGGCGTCTTCATAGTCCCACCATTCGATTTCGGTCGTCATGTAAGCTCCTGCGTGTTCGGTGGGTTTGTTCGGATATGGGTTCGGGGGGTCACTCGTTCCATGTCACGCCGTCGCGCTCGGTCAGCGCGATCGCGGCGGATGGGCCCCAGCTGCCTGACGCATAGGGTTTTGGTTTGATATCATTGGCCTGCCAGCCGGCGCGGATCGCGTCGATCCATTCCCATTGCGCTTCGACTTCGTCGCGGCGGACGAACAGCGTCGGGTCGCCTTCAATCAAATCGAGCAGCAGCCGTTCATAGGCGATGCGGCGGCGCGTGCCGGCGAATTCGTTCTCGAGGCTGAGGTTGAGCGGCACTTCGCGCAGCCGCACGCCTTCGCGGTCGAGCCCGGGCTGCTTGGCCATCACCAGCAAGCGGACATATTCCTCGGGCTGGAGCCGGATCACCAGCGTGTTGGGCTGGAGCGCGCCGCCGCGATCGGCGAATATCGAATGCGGCACCGGCTTGAACCGGATGACGATCTCGCTGCGCCGCTCCGCCAGCCGCTTACCCGTGCGCAGATAGAACGGAACGCCGTGCCAGCGCCAATTATCGACATGTGCCTTGATCGCGACGAAGGTCTCGGTGTTCGACGGCTTTTCGAGGTCACTGGCATAGTCGCGGACGATTTCGCCCTTCACCGCGCCGCCGCCATATTGGCCGGTGACGGTAAGGTGTGGCGTCTCCTGCGGGGTGATCTTCCGAAGCGAGCGGAACACCTTGACCTTCTCGTCGCGGATCGCGGTGCCGTCGAAACGGGCAGGGGGCTCCATCGCGATCAGCGCGACGAGCTGGAGCATGTGGTTCTGCACCATGTCGCGCAGCGCGCCGGTCTCGTCGTAGAAGCCCGCGCGGCCCTCGAGGCCCACTGTCTCGGAGACAGTGATCTGGACGCTCTCGATACCCTGCGCATTCCATACCGGCTCGAACAGCGAATTGCCGAAACGCAGCGCCAGGATGTTCTGCACCGTCTCCTTGCCGAGATAGTGATCGATCCGGAAGGTCCGCTCCTCGGGGAAGGCGCCCGCGACGAGATCGTTGATTTCCCGGCTGGAGGCGAGATCCTTGCCGAGCGGCTTTTCCAGGCTGATCCGGACATTGTCCCCGGCCAGCCCGGCGCTCTTCAATCCTTCGATCGTCGGGCCGAACAGCCAGGGCGCGGTCGAGAGGAAGATCGCCAACCCGCCGGAAATGTCGCCCAATTTGTCCTTTAGCGTCGCGAACCCGTCGATCTGCGACGCATCGAGCGACTGATAGTACAACCGTTCGAGAAAGCTCCCGACAGCGCTGTCATCCTTGCGGTCGGCGGGCAGGAATTCGTCGAGTGCGTGGCGGGCGAAGTCGCGGTACGATTCGTCGTCCTTGTCGGAGCGCGCGGTGCCGGTGATCGTCAGGCCCGCCGGCAGCAGTCCGTCGGCATGGAGCGCATAGAGCGACGGCAGCAGCATGCGCTGCGCTAGGTCGCCGGTCGCTCCGAACAGCAGCAATTTCCCCACGGGTTGGTGCATGTCTTGCCTCTCGTCGACGTGTTTTGTCCGCGAGACACCAACGGGCGCCAAAGATCAAGCCGCGGATTGTTTAGAGAACCAGCCCCGCGACCGGATCGAGCCCGGCCATGATGTTGAGGTTCTGCACTGCGGCGCCCGCGGCGCCCTTGCCGAGATTGTCGAGCGTCGCGACGAGCCGCGCCTGGCCGCGCTCGGCATTGCCGAACACGCGGACGCTCAGCCGGTCGGTCCCCGCATCCTCCTCGATCGACACCGTCGGGACATTGCCCGGCAGCACGCGGATCAGCGGGCTGTCCTTGTACGCGTCGCGCAGCGCATTCTCGATTGCCTCGAGCGAGGGCCGCCGCGTGAAGGTGTGGAGGGGCAGGGGCACCTCCACCACCATGCCGCGATAGGTGCGCACCACCGCGGGCTGGAAGATCGGCGGATGCTCGATCCGCGCATGCTTCTGCATCTCGGGCACATGCTTGTGCTCGAGGCCGAGACCATAAGCGCGGAAGGCGGTCGCGGTGAACGTTTCCGAATTCTGGTCCTCGAACTCGGCGATCATCGACTTGCCGCCGCCCGAATAGCCCGAGACGGCGTTGACCGAGAAGACATGGTCGAGCGGCACCAGGCCCGCCCGCACCAGCGGACGGATCAGCGCGAGGAAGCCGGTGGGATAGCAACCGGGGTTGCTCACCCAGCGTGCGTCGGCGATCGTCGCGGTCTGGCTCGGCTCGAGCTCGGCAAAGCCGTAGACCCAGTCGGGCGCGACGCGGTGCGCGGTCGAAGCGTCGATCACGCGGACCTTGTCGGCTCGGATCATCGAGATCGCCTCGCGCGCGGCATCGTCGGGGAGGCAGAGGATGACGAAGTCCGCCGAATTGAGTGCGTCCTCGCGCTTCTTCGCGTCCTTGCGGTCGGCATCGGCGAGAATCAGCTGCTCGATGCCGTCACGCCCTTCGAGCCGCTCGCGAATCTCGAGCCCGGTGGTGCCCACGGCACCGTCGATGAAGACGCGGATGGTCATTGCGCGTCGGCCAGCGCCGCTGCGGGAAGATAGCCGACCAGACCCAGGCCGGGGGCGACTCCCCAGGCATGGTCGCCGGCGAACTCGAGCACTTCGAAGATGTCGCCCGCGGCAAGCGCACCAAGGATCTCGGTATCGGCGGCGCTGCCGCTGCGCAGGTCGGCCGGCGCGGCAACGGCGCGCGGCATCGGTGCGGCGTAATGCGGGGCGAATACCCGGTCGGCGAGGCGGACGTCGGCAAGATCGCGGCGCACGGCGTCGACGCGCGAATCGATCGTCGCCGAACGCCCCCTTAGCGCGAAGCGCTTACGCGTTGGCCCTGCGGGCGACTGGCTGGCTGAGGTTGTCGCCAGCGAGGAAATGCCCGAACTCTGCAAGAAAATCAGCCCCTTCAGCGGTACGCGCAACGAAGATGTTGCGTTTGTCGGTATCGTCGCGTTGGCGGCGCAGATAGCCGAGCGTCCCCAGGCGATTCAAGGCGCGCGTGACTACCGGCTTCGAGACATTGAGTGCCCGCGCGAGTCCGCGGACCGTATGCGGCCCCGGATCGAGATACACAAGCATCAGGAGCGCCATCTGCCGATTAGTGAGATCGGGTTCACCCGATCGCACGTAATCGATCAGCGTGTCCTTCCAGGACGATAGGGACTGGTCCGGCATGGCGTTCACGGCTTCTTCTCATCCGTTACGATCCCGGTCCTCTCCGGGAGCATTCAGTCAAACGCAGCTTGCGCGCAGTGGTTTCAGTGCGTTGGCGAAATGTTACTTCTTTATTCAACAATCGCGGAAGCCCGCTGCGCCGGTCCGGGGCACACGCAGGTTGATCCCCGGCACCGGCTCCCCTATGTCGCCGCTTTCGCAACAGGCCGGGTCTCAATGTTCACCTTTCTGCTCGTCGTCCACGCCATCATCGCGGCACTGCTCGTGACCGTGATTCTCATGCAGAAGTCCGAGGGCGGCGGGCTGACCACGGGCGGCAGCCCCTCGGGGCTGATGTCGGCGCGCGGCGCGGCGGACTTCCTGACTCGTGCAACGGCGATCCTCGCGACGCTGTTCATCCTGATGAGCATCGTGCTCGCCTTCGTTGCGGCGACTCGCCACTCGACGACGATCGACACGTCGCTCCAGCGCGCACCGGCCGCGCCGATCACGTCGCCTACCGCGGCACCGCCCTTCGCGATCGGCAATGCGACCGCGCCGGCGGCCGTGGGTGAGCCCGCGAACAGCGCGGCGCCGGCCAACGGCGCGGTTCCGTTCGCGCAATAACCCCGCCGCTCTCCTGAACGGGGAGCAGACATAAAAAAATAAGTGAGTCGCGCGCTTGTCGGCGCGCGGCCAATGACGTTAGGCGTTTTCTCCCATGGCGCGGTATATCTTCATCACCGGCGGCGTGGTCTCCTCGCTTGGCAAGGGTCTCATGGCGGCGAGCCTCGCTGCCTTGCTCCAGGCGCGCGGCTACCGGGTTCGCATCCGTAAGTTCGATCCGTATCTGAACGTCGATCCCGGCACGATGTCGCCGCACCAGCATGGTGAGGTATATGTCACCGACGACGGCGCGGAGACCGATCTCGACCTTGGCCATTACGAGCGCTTCACCGGCGTCGCCTCGCGCCAGAGCGACAACATCACTTCGGGCCGGATCTACAAGACGATCATCGAGCGCGAGCGCCGCGGCGACTATCTCGGCGCCACCGTCCAGGTGATCCCGCACGTCACCGACGCGATCAAGGCGTTCGCGCAGGACCAGACCGACGACTTGGATTTCGTGCTCTGCGAGATCGGCGGCACCGTCGGCGATATCGAATCGCTGCCGTTCATTGAGGCGATTCGCCAGCTCCGCAACGATCTTGGCCGCGGCCAGACCGTGAGCATCCACGTCACCCTTGTACCCTATATTTCGGCGGCCGGCGAGCTGAAGACCAAGCCGACCCAGCACAGCGTGCGCGAACTCGCCGCGCTCGGCGTCCAGCCCGACGTGCTGGTCTGCCGCTCGGAGCGCGACCTGCCCGCGGGCGAGCGCGCCAAGATCGCGCAGTTCTGCAACGTGCCGACGAGCGCGGTCATCCCAGCGCTCGACGCCAAGAGCATCTACGCCGTGCCGATGCAGTATCACCGCGAGGGCCTAGACGTCGAAGTGCTCAGGGCATTCGGCCTCGATCCCGGGGCGCCGCCACCGCTCGATCGGTGGGAAAACATCATGCGCCGCCTCGACAATCCCGAGGGCGAAGTCACGATCGGCGTGGTCGGCAAATATATGGGCGTGCCCGACGCCTATAAGTCACTCCACGAGGCGCTGGTCCACGGCGGCATCGCCAACCAGGTCAAGGTCCACATCCGCTGGATCGACGCCGAACTGTTCGAGCGCGACGACGAGGAAGTCGCCGCCAAGCTCGAGCCGATGGATGGCATCCTCGTTCCCGGCGGGTTTGGCGAGCGCGGCAGCGAGGGTAAGATCGCCGGCGTCCGCTTCGCGCGCGAGCGCGGCGTGCCGTTCTTCGGCATCTGCCTCGGCATGCAGATGGCATGCGTCGACGCGGCGCGCGACCAGGGGCTCGCCACTGCCTCGACCACCGAATTCGGCCCGACAGAGGAGCCCGTGGTCGGCATGATCACCGAATGGATGACCGCCGAAGGCCTTCAGAAGCGCGAGGAAGGCGGCGATCTCGGGGGCACGATGCGGCTTGGGGCGTATCAGGCAAAGCTCGGCGGCAATTCGGTGGTCGCCTCGATCTACGGCGCGGACGAGATCAGCGAGCGCCATCGCCACCGTTATGAGGTGAACACGCACTACAAGCCGCTGCTCGAGCAGAACGGGTTGGTCTTCTCGGGCATGTCGCCCGACGGCTCGCTGCCCGAGATCGTCGAGCGGCCCGATCATCCCTGGTTCGTCGGCGTGCAGTTCCATCCGGAATTGAAGTCCAAGCCCTTCGATCCGCACCCGCTGTTCGCCAGCTTCATTGAGGCGGCGGTGAAGCAGTCGCGCCTCGTCTAGTCCCCATCGTCACCCCGGACTTGTGCCGGGGTCCACTGCGCCACCATCAGCAGCAAGAGGTTCAAGTCATTCCGCCAGCTGCCTGGTGGACCCCGGCCAAGGGCGGGGTGACGAAAGGAAAAGCGGGATGCTCAACGCCGACACCGCCGGGCCGCTTTGGGATGACGCGCCGACCGACGGTGCCTTCACCCTCGCCGATCCAGACGCTGCACCAGAAGGTGCCGTCGTCACCTCGGTCGCCCGTCCCATCCTGCTCGGCTACGCGCCCGCGAAGCCCAATGCCCGCGCGATGCTCATCCTGGGCGGTGGTGGCTACACCCAGCTGATGGCCGGCCGCGAGGGTATCCAGGTGGCGCGCTGGCTCACCAGCCTCGGCTACCATGCCTTCGTTCTGATCCACCGCTTCCCCAATGGCGAGCACGGCGTCGCCGCGCCGCTCGACGACGCGATGGAGGCGATGCGAGCGATCCGGGCCAGCGGGCGTGCGGAGAGCGGGCTCGGCGTGGTTGGTCTATCCTCGGGCGGGCACCTCGCTGCTTGCCTGGCCGCCGACTATCCGGCGGAATGGGCTCCACCTGCGTCTCGGCACTCCGATCAGGCGACGCGGCCGGACGTGCTGGTGGTCGGCTATGCCCCGATCTCGACCAACGCCAAGGGCCGGACGATCGTCGCGGACAAGCCGCCGCTGCCGCCGGTCGAGAAGCAGGCGATGTACGATCGCCTCCAGCCCGACGCCCAGCTTATGGCCGCGCCGCCGCCCGCCTTCATCGTCTATGCCGGCAACGACGCGGTCGTTCCCGTCGAGAACGCACGACGGCTCCACGCGGCGTTCGAAGCCGCGGGCGCCAGCGCCGAACTCCACGTCTTCGCCGATGCGCCGCACGGCTTCGCGCTGGACACGCCGGACCTGCCGGTGTCGCTCTGGCCGCGGCTCTGCGAGGCGTGGCTGCGGCAGACGGGCTTTCTCTGAAGCCGAAAGGCCTTCACCCGCGCGCGCGCTTCGATTAGCGACGCGCGTCATGCGTATCCTCGTCGCGTTGCTCGCGTTTCTCCTTCCCTCCGTCAGTGCCGCGCAGGACAAGCCGACCCCCGGCATGGTCCGCGTCCGCATCGAGACCAGTGCGGGCAACATCGTCCTCGCGCTCGACGCGAAGCGCGCGCCGAAGACCACCGCCAATTTCCTGGCGTATGTCGATGACGGGCGGCTTGACGGCACCGGCTTCTACCGCGCGTCGAAACGCACCGGGAACCCGAAATTCGGCTTCGTACAGGGCGGGATCGCCAGCGATGCGCGGCGCGTGCTGCCCTCGCCACCGCTCGAGCCGACCAACCAGACCGGCATTCGCCACACCGACGGCACCGTCTCGATGGCGCATGGCGCCAATATCGATGGGGCGACGGGCAATTTCTCGATCATGGTGGGCGACAATCCCTCGCTCGACGCGCGCGGTACGACGCGCAACGGCTATGCCGCGTTCGGCCGGGTCGTCGCGGGGATGGACGTGGTGCGGAAGATCCTCGCCAGCCCGACCGGCGGGGGCAGGGGGCCGATGCGCGGCCAGATGATCCAACCCGAGCCCGTCCGGATCGTCCGCGCGGTGCGGCTCGATGGCGCGGCGAAGCCCACCGGGAACGTCAAGCCGTGGCAGATCAGCCCGACGCCGTGGATCAAGCCGAACTGATCCGCCCCGTTCGTGCTGAGCTTGTCGAAGCACCGTCCTTCTTTCGGCACGAGAAGAACAGCCCTCCGACAAGCTCAGGGCGAACGGAATGGGTTGATAGACCAAAACAAAAGGCGCCCGGGCAATGCCCGAGCGCCCCTGCTGCGGCGCCCAAAGGGAGGAAAGCGCCGCTAGCCGTGGTGGCGGTTACGCCGCGTCGCGATGCTCGATCGGCGTCGGCTGGCTACCGGCGTTGACCGCGATCTTCTTGGGCTTCATCGCCTCAGGCACTTCTCGGACCAGCTCGATCACCAGCAGGCCGTCGGCCAGATCTGCGCTCTCCACCCGCACGAAATCGGCGAGCTCGAAGCGGCGCTCGAAGCTGCGGTTGGCGATGCCAAGGTGCAGGAAAGCTCCCTGATTGTTCTCGTTCTCGCTCGCCTTCTTGCCCTGTACCTGGAGCAGGTTCTGCTGCGCGGTCACGTCGATCTCGTCGGCCTTGAACCCGGCGACGGCGAGGGTGATGCGATAGCGGTCCTCGGACAGGCGCTCCAAGTTAAACGGCGGGTAGTTCTCGCTGGTCTGCTGACGCGCATTGGTTTCGAGCAAGTCGAACAGGCGATCGAAGCCGACGGTGGAGCGGCGGAACGGAGTAAAGTCGAACTGACGCATTTCAAAACCTCTGTTGAGCAAGTTGAACGTCTCTTGATCAGCGCCCGGGCAACCGCGGCGCTGCTTTCCCCGACCCATCGGGCATCGGGTTGAGGCGAATGTGGTTTTGAAATGCGCGGTTTCAAGATGCGCCGGGCCGGGCGCTGCGTGCGACGGAGAAACCCAGCTTCGGCTTTCCAAAGATTCGCTTGCTGGCTAATGTCTACTGATATGATGGAGATTGGCAGCGACAGAGACCAGGGGGATGTTGATGAGCCTTTCTTCGTTATCGCTGCTGCTGCTCGCGGGTGCTTCGCCGCTTGCCGTCGGCCAGGAAGTGCCGACCGTGACTGCGCCGCCCGAGCCGGCTGCCCCGGCGCCCGTACCGGGGGACGAGGATCGCACGCCCGACGACGTCCAGCGCAGCTCGGTCTCGTCGGACATCGTCGTCACCGCGCGCCGCCGCGCCGAGCAGGTCCAGGACGTGCCGATCCCGATCTCGGTGGTCGGGGTCAAGGAGCTCGACAGCACCGGCAGCTTCAATGTCCAGCGGCTCCAGCAGCTCCAACCGACGCTGCAATTCTATTCGACCAACCCGCGTAATTCGTCGGTCAATATTCGCGGGCTCGGCGCGCCGCTCGGCCTCACCAATGACGGCATTGATCAGGGTGTCGGCGTCTATATCGACCAGGTCTATTTCAGTCGCGTCGCGGTCGCCACGCTCGACTTCCTCGACGTCCAACAGGTCGAGACGCTGCGTGGCCCGCAGGGCACGCTGTACGGCAAGAACACCGTCGCCGGCGCGATCAGCATCACCAGCAAGGCGCCGAGCTTCGATTTCGAGGGTCGCGCCGAGCTGACCGTGGGCAACCTCGAGTTCAAGCAGGCCAAGGCGTCGATCTCCGGCCCGCTGGCGGACACGGTCGCGGTTCGCCTCGGCCTCTCGACCACCACGCGGCGCGGGACGATCTACAATGTCGCCAGCGACAATTGGGTCAACGCACAGGACAATGTCGGCCTGCGGGGCGCGCTGTTGTGGAACGCGAGCGACACTGCATCGATTACGCTCTCCGGTGACTGGAACCGGCAGAATCCCGAGTGCTGCGCGCAGATCTATGCTAAATACGGGCCGACCCAGCGCGCCGCCAACCGCCAATATCCCGCGCTTACCGCGGCGCTCAATTATGCGCCGCCCAGCACCAACGCCTTCGACCGCCTGACCGATCTGGATTCGGAGCTCAACGCGCTCAACGAGCTTGGCGGCGTATCGCTGCGCGGCGAATATGAGATCGGATCGGGCACATTGACGTCGGTCAGCGCCTGGCGCTTCTGGAACTGGGGTCCCGCCAACGATCGCGACTTTACCGGCCTGCCGGTGACCACGCTGTCGCAGAACCCCACCAAGCAGACTCAATACACCCAGGAACTGCGCTACGCCGGCAAAGGCGACGGCTTCGACTATGTCGTCGGCCTGTTCGGTTTCTATCAGGACATCCATACTACCGGCACGCAGCGGCAGGGCCCCGCAGCCAGCCGCTGGCTGATCAGCCCCAGCGCGCGCGACGCCACCGCGCCGGGATCGCCTTTCCTCTATCTAGACCCCACGGTGCTCGACGGCCTGACCGCCGCGAACGACATCCGCCTCAAGAATTTCAGCGGTGCGCTGTTCGCCAAGGCCAATTGGGACGTGACCGACCAGATCACGCTCTCTCCGGGTATCCGCGTCAATTATGACGACAAGGTCGGCAGCTATGTCAGCATCGTCACCGATGGCCAGGGGCGGCTAGTGCCCGCGACCGGCGGCACCCCGCGCCAGGTCGAGCAGCGCACCGCGGTCACCCCGCAGGCGTTCCGCGACGAGGCGTACCGCGCCTGGAACGTCTCGTACGATTTCACGGCGTCGTACAAGCCGGCGCAGGACGTGCTGCTCTACGCGACCTATGCCCACACCTTCAAATCGGGCGGACTCAACCTCAACGGCGTGCCGGTGGTGGCGGGAGTCGCGCAGACGCAATTCGCTCAGGTCGATCCGGAAAAGGTCGATCATTTCGAACTGGGCGTGAAGTCGCAATTCTGGGACCGCAAGGCGACGCTCAACGTCACCGGCTTCTGGACGTCGATCCGCGACTATCAGGCATTGGTCAATGACGGCCAGAATTCGACGCTGCGCGGCTATCTCGCCAATGCCGGCAAGGTGCGCGTCCGCGGGGTCGAAGCCGACTTCTCGATCCGTCCGAGCGAGCGTTTCAAGCTCTACACCAACGGCGCGTTCACCGACCACGAATATGTCGAATTCACCAACGCACCATGCCCGCCCGAGCGATCGGGCGGCACCGCAGCGCCGGTTGGCAGCGCGGGTGGCACGCCCGGCGTGCCCGGCCAGCTCAGCCCGGTGGTGTGCGACATTTCGGGCCAGTGGCTTCCCGGCATCTCGAAATGGGCATTCTCCTATGGTGGCGAGCTCAATCAGCCGCTCGGGCTGTTCGGGCTCGATGGCCAGATCTACTTCGCCGCCGATGCCAATTCGCGGAGCAAATTCTCCTCGAACGCCTCGCGCTCGATATACACCGATATCGACGGGTACACGCTGGCGAACTTCCGCCTCGGCTTCCGCACCGACGATTTCAACATCTTTGGCTGGGTCCGTAACGCCTTCGACGCCGAATATTATGACGTCCTCGCGACGACGCCCGGCAATACCGGCCTGATCGCCGGCCAGCCGGGCGATCCGCGGACCTATGGTCTGACGCTCAGCAAGTCGTTCTGAGCGTCCCCGTTCTAGCCTCTCGCCATGGCCGGGGGAGGTTAGGGGAGGGAGGCGGCGCCCGCACCGCCTCCCTCTTTCAAAACGCGGAGCAATTCGGGGAAAGGGACCTGGAATGCGAAACGGCCGGACTGTTTCCAGCCCGGCCGCCTGCGTGACGAATGCTCGTCAGCCCCCTTTGTCAGGCTCTGCCCACGCGCCCGTACTTGCCTACGAGCGGGGCGGAGCCCTCCCCGAACCACGGCCATTTGCTGCCTGCGTTTCGACACGGGTTTGCTAGTTCGGGGAACCGCGTTTGTCACCGGCTTAACAAAGGTCAGCCGCCGATTGGCCGCACCCTGTGTTGAATCGGCAACATAGCGGACATAGCTATGACGACAGGCGCGTGCATTGCCAGCCGGCGCCCGCATGGCCTAGAGCGGCGATGCGCACTCCTGTCAGGCCCATTCGACCGCATGCTACTTTCTCGATACGAGCGGATGATTGCCCGCCGCTACCTCCTGCCCGGACGGAGCGAGGCGTTCATCGCCGTCGTCGCCGGGTTCAGCCTTGTCGCCGTGATGCTCGGCGTCGCCGCGCTGATCGTCGTGATGAGCGTGATGAACGGCTTCCGCGCCGAACTGTTCGGCAAGATCACCGGGCTCAACGGCCATGCCGTGGTCCAGGGTTATAATGGCCAGCTCCGCGACTGGCGCCGGATCGTCGACGAGGCGAGGAAGACCCCCGGCATCACCGATGCGACGCCGCTGATCGAGCAGCCTCTGTTCGCCAGCTTCAACGGCCGGGTCGAATTCGCCCAGGTCCGGGGCATGCGCGTCGAGGATATCCGCGCCAACCCCGCGCTCAAGGGCAAGGAAGTCATCGGTTCGCTCAATCGGCTCAAGCCCGGCGGCGAGCAGGTCGCGATCGGCTCGCGCCTCGCCGAATCGCTCGGCGCCACCGTCGGCAGCAAGATCACGATCATCAATCCCGCTGGTGCCGCGACCCCGATGGGCACGATGTACCGCTCGGTGAGCTACACCGTCGAGGCGATCTTCGAAGTCGGCGTCTATGATTTCGACAAGATCTTCGTCGTCATGCCGATCGAGGATGCGCAGACGCTCCTGCTGCTCGGCGATGCGGTGAGCATGGTCGAGATGGACACCAACGATCCCGACAATGTCCAGGCGATCGTCAGCCCGCTCGTCGACAAGGTCGGCAAGAGTGGCCAGATCGTCGACTGGCGCCAGATGAACCGCGAGCTGTTCGAGGCGCTGCAGGTCGATCGCGTAGTGTCGTTCACCGTGCTGTCCATCATCCTCGTCGTCGCATCGTTCAACATCGTCTCGTCGCTGATCATGTTGGTCCGCTCCAAGACCCGCGACATCGCGGTGCTGCGGACGATGGGCGCGACGCGCGGCGGGCTGATGCGCATCTTCGTCACCGTCGGCACCACGATCGGCGTGCTCGGCGTCGCCGCGGGCGGACTGCTCGGCTTCCTGTTCATCACCTTCCGCGCGCAGGTCGTCCAGGGAATCGGGCTGGTGACGGGCCAGCAGGTCTGGGACCCCTCGATGCGCTTCCTGACCGAACTTCCCGCCAAGACCGATCCGTTCGAGACGATCGGCATCTGTGTGATGGCGATGGTCTTCACCTTCCTCGCGACGCTCTATCCCGCATGGAAGGCCGCGAGCACCGATCCGGTACAGGTATTGCGTTATGAGTGAAATCGCAGGCGAAGCCGAGAACGGCCGGCGCGGCTTTGCCACGTCCGACGGCAGCCCTATCCTCCAGACACGCGGCCTCAAGCGCAGCTTCAAGCAGGGCGAGGCCGTCATCGAAGTCCTGCGCGGCGTCGATCTCGACATCCAGCCCGGCGAGATCGTCGCGCTGCTCGGTCCCTCGGGGTCGGGCAAGTCGACCTTGCTCCAGGCATTCGGGCTGCTCGAGGGCGGGTTCGAAGGCTCGATCCGCATCGCCGGCAAGGAAGCCGCCAAGCTTCCCGTGGGCGGCCGCACCGAGGTCCGCCGGGACAGCCTGGGCTTCGTCTACCAGTTCCACCATTTGCTGCCCGATTTCAGCGCGATCGAGAATGTCGTGCTGCCGCAGATGATCCACGGCGCTACCCGCGCCGACGCCGATGCCCGCGCCGCCGAGCTGCTCACTGCGCTCGGCCTCGCCCAGCGGCTGACGCACCGCCCCAACCAGCTCTCGGGCGGCGAGCAGCAGCGCGTCGCGGTCGCCCGTGCGCTCGCCAACCGCCCCGCGTTGGTGCTCGCAGACGAGCCCACCGGCAACCTCGACGAGGCGACCGCCGACCGCGTCTTCGCCGAATTCCTCAACCTCGTCCGCGGCGAAGGCTCGGCCGCCCTGGTGGCGACGCACAATGAGCGCCTCGCCGAGCGGATGGACCGCGTGGTGCGGCTGCACGAAGGGAAGCTGGAATGAGCGCGATCACCGAAATCCCGGTCCGCAAACCCGGCGGCGAGGAGACGACGCTCGCCGATCACGCCGGCGAAGTGCTGCTGATCGTCAACACCGCGTCCCAATGCGGCTTCACTCCGCAATATGCCGAGCTCGAGAAGCTCCAGCGCGACTATAAGGACCGCGGCTTCTCGGTGCTGGGGTTCCCGTGCAACCAGTTCGGCGGGCAGGAGCCGGGCGACGCCGCGGAGATCGCGAGCTTCTGCTCGCTCACCTATGACGTGACCTTCCCGCTCTACGCCAAGGTCGACGTCAACGGCGCCGATGCCGCGCCTTTGTTCGAGCATCTCAAGAAGCAGGCGCCGGGGCTGCTCGGCCTGAAGGCGATCAAGTGGAACTTTACCAAGTTCCTCGTCGATCGCGCCGGCAAGGTGGTCGACCGCTACGCGCCGACCACGTCGCCCAGGGACATCGCCGGCGATATCGAAAAGTTGCTCTAAACTCCCCTCCCTGCAAGGGAGGGGCTGGGGGTGGGTGCGAGCGAAGCGAGCCCAACGAGCTGCATCGAATAAAAGAAAAGGCCGGGCATCGAGCCCGACCTTTTCTAACCCACCCCTAACCCCTCCCTTTCAGGGAGGGGAAAAGATCAATGCATCCGCGGCCCGGGCAGGCAGATCACATACTGGCCGTTCTTGTCGATCATCGCCTTTTCGCCCTCGTCGCCGGCCACCAGCTTGCCGAGCTTGGTGAGCATCGCCGCCATCGAGATCGCGCCGGTGAGGGGGCGGCCGCGCGGGTCGCGGCGCGGGGCAGGGCGGGCGTTCCGCGGATCGCGGCGGCGCGGCGGCGGGGCCAGGCGGTGCATCCGCTGCGCGACGTCCGAGGCATCGCCGGGGCGGCCGAACTCGCGCCACACCACTTTGAAGCCCTGTGGCACCTGCGCCCATTCGCCTTCCTCGCTGCGGATCATGTCGCAGCCGCAGCGGTGGCACATGCTGAATTCCAGGCCCTGGTTGTGGTAACGCTTGGCCGCGGGCACATGGTTCATCACCGAGCAGAGGATGGTCATCGCTAGGGCACTCCGATTACGCGAAGGCGGCACGAACTCCAGGACGGGTGCGCCGCGATCGGGAAGGTTGATCGCTGTTAACCGTGTTTTGTCGCAACGGCCGGTGAGTCGCCATTCAGGTCGGTTCCCATAAGCGACTCCCACAAAAGGGCTGCTACGGAAGCGCGAAGTTACTTTTTGGAAACCTGTGGAAAGCCGCGCCCGCGGAGTGGCAAAGCGACGCCCGCATCCCTAGGATAATCCGATGGCGCATTCGGGATTCGTACCGCTTCGGGTTTTCTCGTCCTACACGATGCTCGAAGGCGCGATCGAGCCCAAGCTAATTGCCAAGCGCGCGCGCGAACTCGGCTTCCCCGCCGTGGCGGTCAGCGACCGCAACGGCCTCTACGCCGCGATGTCCTTCTCGGACGCGTGCAAGAAATCGGGCGTCCAGCCGGTCGTGGGCACGCTGCTCGCGGTCAAGCGCCCCGAGCTCGCCGAGGGCGCGCCGCCCGCGATCGACTGGCTGGCGCTCTACGCGCAGGACGAAACCGGCTATCTCAACCTCTGCCACCTCGTCTCCGCCGCGCATCTCGACCGCCCTATCGAAGAGGACGCGCACGTCACACTCGATGCTCTTGAAGGCCATACCGACGGGCTGATCTGCCTCACCGCGGGCGCCGAGGGCGCGCTCGCCCGGCTTTATGCCGAGGGACAGGACAGCGCCGCCGAAGCCTATGCCCGGCGGATCGAGGCGCTGTTCCCCGACCGGCTCTATGTCGAGATCGTCCGCCGGCTGAACGAAGTCGAAGGCCGCGCCGAGCCCAAGCTGCTCGACTATGCCTATGCCCGCGACCTGCCGATCGTCGGGACCAACCCGTGCTGCTTCGCCGAAGAAACCTTCCACCAGGCGCATGACGCGATGCTGTGCATCGCCAATTCCTCGTACATCGCCAGCGACGATCGCCCGCGCTCGTCGCCCGATGCGTGGATGAAGCCCGCGACCGAGATGAAGTCGCTATTCGCCGACCTGCCCGAGGCGATCGCCAACACGATGGTGGTGGCGCAGCGCTGCGCCTATGCCGCTCCCAAGCGCAAGCCGATCCTCCCCAGCCTCGCCGGCGACCGCGAGGGCGAGGCCAGGATGCTGCGCGAGCTTTCGTACGAGGGGCTGCATGCCCGGCTGGTCAAGATCGCGCAGCTGGAGGGTAAGAAAGGCCCTCCCCTTCAGGGGAGGGGTTGGGGTGGGGCAGTGCCGCAAGCAGACGGCTCGGGGACAGGCCCCACCCCCAGCCCCTCCCCTGAAGGGGAGGGGCTTGAAGAAGCCGACTGGACCAAGCCCTATTACGATCGCCTCGATTTCGAGCTCGACGTCATCATCCAGATGGGGTTTCCGGGCTACTTCCTGATCGTCGCGGACTTCATCCAATGGGCCAAGGCGCACGACATCCCCGTCGGCCCGGGCCGCGGCTCGGGCGCGGGCTCGGTGGTCGCCTGGGTGCTGACGATTACGGATCTCGATCCGCTCAAGCTCGGCCTGCTGTTCGAACGCTTCCTCAATCCCGAGCGCGTGTCGATGCCCGACTTCGACATCGACTTCTGCGAAACCCGCCGCGGCGAAGTGATCCGCTACGTCCAGGAGAAATACGGCCGCGACACCGTCGCGCAGATTATCACCTTCGGGACGATGAAGGCGCGCGCGGTCTTGAAGGACGTCGGCCGCGTGCTCCAGATGAGCTACGGCCAGGTCGATCGCCTCGCCAAGCAGGTGCCCAACCTGCCCACCGATCCCTGGACCTTGAAGCGCACGCTCGACGGGGTCAGCGAGTTCCACAGCGAGTACAAGAACCATAGCGAGGTCCGCTACCTGATCGACTTGTCGATGCAGCTAGAGGGCCTGCCGCGGCACAGCTCGACTCATGCCGCGGGCGTGGTGATCGGCGATCGCCCGCTGGCGCAACTCGTTCCGCTCTATCGCGATCCGCGCTCCGACATGCCCGTCACCCAGTTCGACATGAAATATGTCGAGGGCGCGGGTCTGGTGAAGTTCGACTTTCTCGGCCTCAAGACGCTGTCGGTGCTCAAGAAAGCGGTCGAGCTGCTCGCCGATCGCGGCCTCGAAATCGATCTCGATGCGCTCGGCTGGGACGATCCCGAAGTCTACGACCTGCTCCAGCGCGGCGACACCGTCGGCGTGTTCCAGCTCGAATCCGAAGGCATGCGGCGCACGCTGACCGCGGTGCGCCCGACCAATTTCGGCGACATCATCGCGCTCGTCTCGCTCTACCGCCCGGGCCCGATGGACAATATCCCGAGCTTCGGCCGCCGCAAGCAGGGCACCGAAGAGATCATCTACCCGCACGAGACGCTCAAACCGATCCTGAAGGAGACCTACGGGATCTTCGTCTACCAGGAGCAGGTGATGCAGGCCGCGCAGATCCTCGCGGGCTACAGCCTGGGCGGCGCCGACATGCTCCGCCGCGCGATGGGCAAGAAGATCAAGGCCGAGATGGACCAGCAGCGCGCGATCTTCGTCGAGGGCTGCGCCAAGGTCCACGGGATCAAGGCGGCCAAGGCCAACGAGCTGTTCGACTTGATCGACAAGTTCGCCGGCTACGGCTTCAACAAGTCGCATGCCGCGGCCTATGCGCTGCTCGCCTATCAGACCGCTTGGCTCAAGACGCACCATCCGCACGAATTCTTCGCCGCGTCGATGGCCTACGACATCCACCAGACCGACAAGCTGGCGATCTTCGCCGACGACATGCGCCGGCTCGACATTGCGTGCCTGCCGCCCGAGATCAACGTGAGCCTCGCCGATTTCCATGTCGAGAAGCATGGCGACGGCCTCGCGGTGCGTTACGCGCTCGGCGCGCTCAAGGGGGTGGGCGAGCGCGCGATGGAGCTGCTCGTCGAGGAGCGCGATTCCAAGGGCCGCTTCCAGTCGCTCGACGATTTCGCGAAGCGCGTCGATCCGCGGCTGCTCAACAAGCGCCAGCTCGAGACGCTCGCCGCGGCGGGCGCGTTCGACGCGATCGAGCCGAACCGCGCCGGGGTCCATGCCGCCGCCGAGACGATCCTCGCGGTCGCCCAGCGCACGCATGAGAGCCGGACGAGCGGGCAGGGCGGGTTGTTCGGCGAATCCGAGCCGAGCGGCGGTGCGATCAATCTGCCGCGCAGCGCGGCGTGGACGCTCGCCGACAAGATCACGGCCGAGAAGGACGCGTTCGGCTATTATTTCTCGGCGCATCCGCTCGATCGCTACGCGCATCTCGTCCGCAGCCAGGGCGCACGCGACATCGCCACGCTCGGCGACATCCAGATCCCCGAAGGCGCCCGCGTCGGCGCCACGATCGCCGCGTTGATCGAGGACGCGCGCTGGCGCACTTCGGCGCGCGGCAATCGCTACATGATGGCGACGATCTCGGATACTAGCGGCCAGGTGCTCGCGAGCTGCTTCGACGAGTTCGCCGCCAAGGACATGGAAGACGCCGCGCGCGAAGGCGGCTGCGCGCTGCTCACCGTCGAGCTCGACAAGCGCCCCGGCGAGGACACCCCGCGCGTCTCGATCAAGCGCGTCCAGCCGTTCGAGAGCATCGCCAATGTCGCCCGCCTGCTGGTCGATCTGGTCGTCGATGACCCCGCGACCCTGCCGCGGCTTTCGGAAATGATCGGCGAGGCGCGCGGCGGCCGCTGCATCGTCCGCCTCTGGGCACCGCTCGGCCGCGAGGGCCAGGCCGAAGTCGTGCTCGGCCGAAACTTCCGCATCGACGAAGAGATGCTAGCAAAGATCGCTGTCCTGCCAGGCATGCGCTCCGCGGAATTCGCCAGCACCTCGGCGATGCTCGCCGCGGCGGCCTGACCTTCAAAAGCCCCCGAAGGGAAGGGGCTAAGCATTACGAATCATTGCCGCCCCCTCGACACCTCCACCCCCCGGGCATACCCTCTCCTCAAAAAATAAGGCCTGGAGAGAGCGATGCTGGGTGGAATGCAGGATTTCGAGCTGCGCGTGATGCGCCTGCTCGATCACGCCGCGCGCGAGCACGGCCCTCGCGAGATCGTCACGCGCTGGGCCGACGGCTCGGAGACACGCACCGACTGGGCCGGGATCGCCCGTGATGCGCGAAAACTCGCCCAGGCGCTCGAACGGCTCGGCCTCAAACCCGGCGACCGCGTAGCGACGCTGGCGATGAACCACAGCCGCCACCTCGTCGCCTGGTATGGCGCGATCGGGATGGGCGGGGTGATCCACACGATCAACCCGCGGCTGTTCGAGGACCAGCTAGCCTTCATCGCCAACCATGCCGAGGACCAGGTGCTGCTTTACGACCGCGCCTTCGCGCCCGTGGTCGAGAAGATGAAGCCGCACTGGACCACGATCCGCCATTACATCTGCTTCGATGACGGCGCCTTCGAGGACCTGATCGGCGCCGAGACCGGCGACTACACCTGGGTCGAGGGCGACGAGCGCGAGCCGTGCATGCTTTGCTACACCAGCGGCACCACCGGCAATCCCAAGGGCGTTCTCTACACCCATCGCTCGACCGTGATCCACGCGATCACCGAGCTCCAGCCCGCCGAGTTCGACTTGTCGACCCAATCGGTGGCAATGCCGATCGTGCCGATGTTCCACGCGGTGGGCTGGGGGCTGCCCTATGCCGCGGCGGCGGTGGGGCTTAAATTCGTGTTTTCCGCGATCAACGATCCTGCGGTGCTGTGCGAGCTGATGAACCGCGAAAAGGTCACTCACAGCGCCGGCGTCCCCACCGTATGGTTCGCAATGTTCCAGCACATGGACGCGACCGGCGCCGCGCCCGAGCATCTCAAGATCGTCACGATCGGGGGCTCGGCGGCACCCCGCGCGATGATCGAGCGCCTCATGAAGATGGGCGTCCGGGTCAACCATGCCTGGGGGATGACCGAGACCTCCCCGATCGGCACGATGGGCGCGCCATCCCCCGATTGGGATGACCTCAGCTTCGAGGCGCAGGTCGATCAGGTCTCGAAGCAGGGGAAGGTCCCGTTCGGCGTCGAACTGCGCACCGTCGACGACGACGGCGCCGTCCTACCCCGCGACAGCGCGAGCTCGGGCCGGCTCCAGGTTCGTGGCCCCTGGGTGATCAAGCAATATTATGGCGAGGAGCAGCTCGCGGTCGATCCCGACAATTGGTTCGACACCGGCGATGTCGCGGTCCTCCATCCGGACGGCACGATGCAAATCACCGATCGCGCCAAGGACGTGATCAAGTCGGGCGGCGAATGGATCAGCTCGGTCGAGCTGGAGAATGCCGCGGTCGGCTGCGCCGGCGTCGCCGAGGCCGCGGCGATCGGGGTGTTCCACCCCAAATGGGACGAGCGCCCGATCCTGCTGGTGGTCCGGAAACCCGACAGTGGCGTAACGCCCGAGGAGATCGCGGCGCATCTGGAGCGCCACGTCGCCAAATGGTGGCTCCCCGACGAGATCCACTTCGTCGAAAGCCTGCCGCACACCGCGACGGGCAAGCTGCTCAAGACCGCGATACGCGCGCAATACAAGGACTTCAAGCTGGCGGCGGCGTAAAACTCCCGCTCCGCTGGGAGCGGGAAGGGTGAGGGGAGGGTTCGATCCTCACCCTTCCGCCGCTTCGCGGCTCCCTCCCTCTCTTCCAAAGGGAGAGGGAATTTACCGCCCCATCACCGCCGCGCTCACCTCGGCCCCCTTGGCATCCTTGAACCGCGCGCAATTGCGGATCGCGTCCACTGCGCGGTCGAGCGACAGCGTGCTGTCGTTGACCAGCTGCGGGCGCAGCTTGGCGTCGACCGTATCCGCAGCCGCGTTGGTGCACAGCGTGTTGAAGCGCTGCGCCGCGCGCGCCGAGAAGATTCCGCCGCCGCCGCTCGCCTTGGAGAAGCGGTCGAAATTGGCGAGCACATAGTCCGAGGCGATATCGCGGGTGCGCGGCGAGCTGAGGAAGCCGAGCACGGTATTCATCCGTCCGATGGGGGGCAGCCGCGAGTCGGTGAATTCGTTCAGGAACCAGCGTGCCACCTCCGGATTGCCCGATCCACCGATCGCCGCGAAGCCGGCCTGATGGAGCAGCGGATCCTGCCCGCTCATGCTCTTCTCGGCGACTGCCTTGGCCAGCGCCACGCCCTTGTCGTCGATCGCCAGCGACAGCGCGAGCTGGGCGAATTGCGGGTCGAGCGCCTTGGCATTGCCCGCCAGATAAGCCTCGGCCGCCGCAACCAGCTTGCCGCGGAGCGCCGGATCGCCCGCGCCCGCCACCAGCTCGACCATGTCCCCGCGCAGCTTCTGCTTGTCGGGGTCGTCAGCGGCATGCGCACCCACCGCCGGATCGAAGCCGAGCGCCGCAAGCTTGGGCCCATAGAGCTCGGCAATCAGCTTCCGGTAGCCCGGCAGCGCCGCCTCGCTCAAGATCCCCGAGCGTGACAGCTTCCGAAGCCGCTCGCCATTGTCGAGCGCCGCGTTCGACGCCGGATGCCCCGCCATCGAGCGTGCCAGCGCGGCGAGCTGCGCGAACTTCGCCTTGCCCGCATAGAACGATGCCCACAGGCTGTCGGTCACTGCCAGCGCCTCGCTCTCGGGCAGGCCCGGCGCCGCCGCGATCAGCGCCTGCCAGTCGGCCGGATCCATGTCGAAGCGGTAATAGCCCCAGCCGCCGGCATTGGGGACGACGACGCCGTCGCCCTTGGCCTCAATCGGCGCGCTGGGTTTGTCGAGCAAGGTGCAGCTCTTCACCGCAGCGCGCCGCACGCACACTGGAAGGGTCCACTGTGTCGCGGGCAGGTTCGCGCCGAAATAGGCGTAGCGCGACTGGCTTGCGGTCAGCCCGCTGGCATTTCGCGACAAAGTGACCACCGGCACGCCCTGCTGGTCGACGAAGCTGCGCAGCGATGCCAGCACCCGCGGATCGTGCGCCGCGCTGGCGAGCGAATCGAAGAACTGATCCGTGGTCGCGTTGCCGTGATGGTAGCGCTGCATGTGCAGCCGCACCCCGCCGCGGAACTTCTCCTCGCCCAGATAGGCGGCGATCATCGCCACCACCTGGCCGCCCTTGCCATAGGTGATCTGGTCGAACGCCGCGTCGATATTGGCGTCGTTGGTGATTGTCTCGTGGATCGGCCGGCCGGGAGTCAGTGCATCGAGCTGCATCGCGTCGAACGCCTCGTCGATCGCCGACACGCCGATATTGAGGTCGGGCCGCCATTCGTTGCCGATGCGATAGCCCATCCAGTTGGCGAAGCTCTCGTTGAGCCAGATATCGTCCCACCAGGCCGGGGTGACGACGTCGCCGAACCATTGGTGCGACAGTTCGTGCGCGACGACCATGCCGAAGGTCTGCTTGTCCTCGGTCGGCGAGGCCTCGTCGACGAAAAGAATGCTATCGCCGTAAATGTCCGCCCCGGCATTCTCCATCGCGCCGGGCATCACCGGCGAGCCGATCTGGTCGAGCTTGGGGTACGGGAAGGGCTGGTTGAAATAGCTCTCGAGCAGCGCGACGATCTTCTTCGAACCCTCGAGCGCAAAGGCCATCTGGCCTTCGTACGGCTTGGTTCCGACGATGCGCAGCGGCAGCGGCTTGTTGCGCTGCGCGGTCGCCGGCACGCTGCCTTCGAGCGTCACGAACGGCCCGGTGACGAAGGCGACGAGATAGGTCGGTAGCGGCTCGGTCGCGGCGAAGCGGTGCTTGACCAGCTTGCCCGCAGTCAGCGGCACACCCTGCTCGGCCGCGTTGCTCACCGCGACGAACCCCGGCTTGGTCGTTACGCTCACCGTGAACGGCGTCTTGTATCCCGGTTCGTCGAACGACGGGAAGGCGGCGCGCGCATCGATCGACTGGAACTGGCTCCAGCTATACCAGTCGTCGCCCACCTTAATCCGGTACAGCCCCGAAGGCCCGTCGCCGAACGCGGCGTCGTACTCGAACTTGAGCGTCAGCTTGCCCGGCTGCAGCGTCCGCCCGAAATCGAGCTGCGCCAGCCCCAGCGGGGTCTTCTGGGTAAAGGTCACCGGCGTCTCGCGCTTGCCGATCTTCACCACTGCCTTGCTGACCTTGAGGTCGCGCCCGTGCATGAAGATCGAGGCTGCCGCCTGCTTCAATTCGACATCGATCTCGGCATGGCCCGAGAAACGCGCCTGCTCGGGCACGATCGTCATATCGAGCCGATAGGCAATGGGTTTCACTGTATCGGGCAGCTTCCCGGTGGGCAGCGGCGGAGCGGACTGGGCAAGGGCGGAAGCGGGCAGAACGAAGGCGCAGAGCGCAAGCAGGAAGACGCGCATCGAAAATCCTTGGAAGCGATGCGGGTGCTTAAGCATGGCGGTGCTTCAGGGCAATGGTACACCTGGCTAAGAGGATCACGCAAAGGTGCGAAGACGCGAAGAAGGTTTTTGCGCGCAGAGGCGCAGAGGACGCAGAGATTGCCTGGGCCGCCCCGTCTCGCGCCAGCGAGACGCCATATCTCGATCTAGCCGCATGAGAGCCGCTCCGCGGCATTCGGGGTCCGCGCCCTCTGCGTCCTCTTCGCCTCTGCGCGCACATTTCTTAGCGTCTTCGCGCCTTTGCGTGAACAATTTCACTTTTCACAGAGCCTAGAACAACTCCCCCTGCGGCCCAGCCGGCGGCCGGAACAGGTCGGTCCGCAGCCGCATCCGTTCGCCATCCAGTCCGAAGCGCTTCGCCGCGATATGAAACCGCGTCCGCAGCAGCTCCGCCCACGGCCCTTGCCCCTTCATCCGCGTATGGAAATTGGGATCGTTGTCACGCCCGCCGCGGATCGACTGGATCACTGCCATCACCTTGCCCGCGCGATCGGGGAAATGCGTTTCCAGCCAGGCGCGGAACAGCGGTGCCACTTCGTGCGGCAGCCGCACCGGCAGGAAAAACGCCCCGCGCGCGCCGGCTTCCGCCGCTGCCTCCAGAATATGTTCGATCTCGTGGTCGGTCACCGCCGGGATCACCGGTGCCATCGAAACGAACACGGGCACCCCCGCATCGGCCAGCCTGCGCACCGCCGCGAGCCGCTTGGCCGGGGAGGGGGCACGCGGCTCGACCGTCATGGCCACGCGCGGCTCGAGCGAGGTGATCGACAGCATCACCGCCGCCAGCCCCTTCGTCGCCATCGGCGCGAGCAGGTCGAGATCGCGCGTCACCCGGTCGGACTTGGTGGTGATGGTGATCGGGTGATTGCACTCGGCGAGCACTTCGATGCACCCCCGCGTGATCCGCCACTCGCGTTCGATCGGCTGATAGGGATCGGTGTTGGTCCCGAATGCGATGGGCTTGCAGACATAGCCGCGCTTGCCCAGTTCGGCACGCAGCAGCGCCGGCGCATCGGGCTTGGCGAACAGCCGCGTTTCGAAATCGAGCCCCGGCGACAGGTCGTGATAGGCGTGGCTCGGCCGCGCGAAGCAATAGATGCAGCCATGCTCGCACCCGCGATAGGGGTTCACCGATCGATCGAAGGCGATGTCGGGCGAATGGTTGCGCGTCAGGATCGTCCTGGGCTTTTCGATCGTCACCGTCGTGCGCAGCGGCGGCAATTCGCCGTCGACCGTGTTGCGATCGTCGAGCCAGTCGCCATCGGCCTCGCGTTCGGGCAGGTTGAAGCGCGCGCTTTCCCGGTTGAGCGTCGCGCCGCGAATGGCTCGAGTCTTTGCCATTGCGCGATGCTAGGCGCAGCGCTAGAACATATCAAGAACAACCGGAGGATTTGATGGCCAAGCTCAACTATGTCGAACTGCCCGTAGGCGCCGTGGCGCCGGTGCGCGATTTCTATGCCCAGGCATTCGGCTTGTCGTTCACCGATTATGGTCCGTCTTATGCTGCGAACGAAGGCGGCGACGTGGCGCTGGGTCTCAACGGCAATGAGGGCGGCGATGCGATCCCCGCGATCCTGCCGCTGTTCGAAGTCGACGACCTCGAAGCTACGCTCGCCGGCGTCACCGCGGCGGGCGGCGAAATCACCGTCCCGATCTTCGCCTTCCCCGGCGGCCGGCGCTTCCACTTCCGCGATCCGGGCGGCAACGTGCTCGGCGCCTTCGTCAACGAACCCCAATAGCCCGATTGCGGCGGCGCGGCGGGCTGGTAAGTTCGCCGCGCAACTCGGGGGAATCAAACCAATGCGTTCGTACCTTCTCGCCGCCGCGGCGCTTTCCGCGTTCTGTCTCGCCGCGCCAGCTGCGGCTGAGGACAAGACCCCGTGCGGCGCGGGGCTGGTCTGCGCGAGCAACCCGCAGACCGTGATGGCCGCGATGGAGAAGGCCAAGCTCGCGCCCAAGCTCGACAAGGACACCGATGGCGATCCGATGATCTCGAGCGAGGAATCGACCTACAATTTCGACGTCTTCTTTTATGGCTGCAAGGAGCACAAGAACTGCGATTCGCTTCGCTTGCAGTCGGATTTCGAGAAGGCGCCGGAGAACACGGCGGAGTTTGCCAACAAGTGGAACAAGAAGAAACGTTTTCTCCAGGCCTTTGTCCGCGACAATGGCGAATTCGGCGTCGCTTATGACGTCGCAACGATCGGCGGGCTCACCCCGGCTAACTTCGCCGACATACTCGACTGGTGGAACTCGCAGCTCGACGAGCTGGGGACGTTCTTCCAGGAGGAAATTCCGAGCATGAAGGCGAAGTAAGCGGCAAAGGAAGCATTGGCCGTCAAAATATTCCCTTCCCTGAAAGGGAGGGGTTAGGGGTGGGTTTAGCGGCGGGCAGGGCTCGATGCCCTGGCCAGCGCTTGGATGCTGGGCGAAAGAGTCTTGATGGCGCGCAGACGCGCGCGCCCACCCCCGGCCCCTCCCTACTTTGCAGGGAGGGGAATTGCCAGAGGCTCTACCGCTCCATCAACCGCGGCATCAGCTCGACGAAGTTGCACGGCTTGTGCCGGATATCGAGCTGGCTCGCGAGGATCCCGTCCCAGGCATCGGTGACCGCGCCGGTCGAGCCCGGCAGCGCGAAGATATAGGTGCCCCGCGCCACCCCCGCGGTCGCGCGCGACTGGATCGTCGAGGTGCCGATCGTCTGATAGCTCAGCCAGCGGAACAGCTCGCCGAAGCCGGGGATTTCCTTGTCCCACACCCGCGCCAGCGCCTCGGGGGTGATGTCGCGCCCGGTCACGCCGGTGCCGCCGGTGGTAAGGATCACATCGACCTCCGGATCGTCGATCCAGGCATGCAGCCGGCTGACGATCACCTCGACATCGTCGCGGACGATCCCGCGCTCGGCAAGCGCGTGCCCCGCGCTCGTCAGCCGCTCGACCAGCCGGTCGCCCGAACGGTCGTCGGCCAGGGTCCGCGTGTCGGAAACCGTGAGCACCGCGATCCGGACCGGCCGGAACGCGATGGTCTCGTCAATTGCCACCCGCAACCTGCGTCGTGGCGGGCAGGTGGCGCGGTGCGATCGACGCGGTCATCTTGACCGCCTTGGCGCCCGGCAGCCCGGGGAAGCGCGGCCACAGCCCCTGGGTCAGCGCCGAACGGCTCGCCGAGGCGCGGCCTTCCTGATTCTCGTACATCCAGTAGTTGCGCAGCACGGTCATCACATAGCCGCGCGTCTCCCAATAGGGGATGCTCTCGATATAGAGCAGCGGGTCGCCATTGTCCTTCGACATGCTGTTCCACGCCGTCACCGGAGTCGGCCCGGCATTGTACGCGGCGATCACCTTGGGCAGCAGCCCGCCGGTAAAGGGCTGGTCGCGCAGCTGCTCGAGATAGGACTGGCCGATCTCCATGTTGACCGACGGCTTGGTCAGGTCGCTCGCGGCATAGGTCACGCCCTGGCGGCGGCCGACATCGATCGCCGCGCCGGTCTTGACCTGCATCAGCCCCATCGCGCCCGCGGCGCTGCGGACTTCGGCATTGAACCGCGACTCCTGCAGCGTATGTGCGAACACCAGCGCCTTGTCGACGCGCCAGCCACCCGCGGGCGTCCAATTGGGCGAGGGATAGCGCGCCTGGATCAGCGGCTTGGCGCCGGCCGGGCCGTTGTGCGACAGCCAGAGCTGGGTCGCGGCAAGATTGAGCCGGCCGGCGAGGCGGCTGAGCGCGGCATGGTCACCGGGGGTGCAGAACCGGGCCTGGTGGCGCAGCACGTCGTTGGCGAGGCTGTCCTCGCCGATCTCGGTCAGCGCCGCGGCGACGCGGACGTTCGGCCGGCGTTCAAGCGCGCGCCAGTCCTCGGCGACGAAGCGGTCGCTCTTGCCCGGCTTTTCCTGGATGCCGAGCTGCGCCTTGGCGAGCAGCCCGTAATAGGTCTCGCCATATTGCGCCGCGGCCTTCAGCCGGGTGCTGACCTTTTCGGGCCGGCCGCACGCCATGTCGGCGCGCGATGCCCAATAGAAGCCCGCCGAGCGCAGCTCGGTATCGGTGGCGCGGGTAGCGACGCGCTCGAACGAATCCGCCGATGCGTGGCAGTCGCCCTGCCGCCAGGTCGCGAGCCCGGCGACCCAGTCGGCCTGGCCTACCCAGCTGCCGGTGCCCAGCTGCGCCTTCTCGGCCATGCGCCGCGCATTGGCGTCGTCGCCGGCCACATAATAAATCCACGCGACCTTCTGCTGCCATTCGGTCAGCGCGTCGGGGGTAAGGTCGGCGGCGAACTTGCCGACCACCGCTTCGGCCGAGACGCCGTCATCGGCCTTGACGAAGGGCTGGATCTCGATCGCGACCGAGATCGCGGCATTGTCGCTCTTGATCGATCGTGCGCGCTGGCGGACCGGCGCGGCATCGAACCAGATCAGCCGCTGGGCGGCGGGGAGCGAGGGCGTGTTCATCGCGCCGCGCGCCTTGGCCATGCGGACGAGCTGCTCGGCCTGGGGCAGATCGGGCGCCTCGCTGAGCAGCGCAAGGATCGGCGCCAGATCGACCTTCGGGCTCTTGGCGGCGGTGTAGAGCTGGGCCTTGGCGATCGCGTGGAGCGGCCCCGGCTTCATCGAATCGAGCTGGAGCTGCGCGTCGGCCCATTGCTGGCTGCGGATCGCCGCGAACACCTTCCGGTATCCGGCGCGCTGCTCGGAATCGAGCTGGTCGGGAATGCCCGCGCCGCGCTCGGCCGCCGCGGAGGCGCCACGGTTACTGTCGGCAACGTCGTCGTCGGCATGGGCCGCGACGGGGAGCGCGAGCAGCGCCGCGGCAAGGATGGTACGCTTGATCACTCGGTCGTTCCCCGGCTCAACAGCAGTAGGTGCTTCCAGGCTTCGCGCTTCACTGCCGGCCGCTCGAGGAGCCAGCGCGGGTGATAGCTCACGGCCGCCCGCGTCATCGCACCAAACTGGTTAATGTCGCGTAAACTATCGCTCGGCGGCCATCCGTCCGTCGTGTCCAGCACACGGCTCGCCGATTGCCCCAGCAAAAACAACGCCTTGGGCTGGAGCAGGCCAAGATGGTGCCGCGCCAGCTCGATCAGCCGCGGTTCGTCTTCGGGCGCGATCCGCCCGGTCAGCGGCCGCGCGAATGCGATCGGCACGACATGCACCGATTCGCGGCTCCGGCCCACCGCGGCGAGCATCTTGTCGAGCAGCCGCCCGGCTGGTCCGGAGAGCAGAACGTCCGAATCATCGGCCTCGGGAACGTCGGTCACCACCACCCATTCGGCGTCGACCGGCCCGGTCGGGGCGAAGAATCGCGTATGCCATCCTGCCTCGGGGGCGGAATCGCCTGACCGCCAGGCGAGGAAAGCGTCAATTGTTTCGGGGAGCGTTTCGACGACCGGTTCCGCTACGGCATCGGCGGCGAGGGCGGCCGGGGCGGGCGGCGGCGTCCGCGCCAGCCAGTCGCGCACCTCGTCCTCGACGAGCATGTCGACCCCGGCGTCACGCCACCATTCGAGTGCGCTCGCTGCCAGCTTCTGCCAGTCCTGAACCGGTTCCCCTCCCATATCTGGTCTTTGAATCCTTGTTGACGCCGCGGTCAATCTGCCGCCAATCGGCAAGCAGACGGGACGTTGCGGAACCGCGACGACAGGCGCTGCGCTTCGTCCCCTAGAGAAGATCGCAAGGGATTACGAGGATGAGCGAACGAGAGTCGATGCCGTATGACGTCGTGATCGTCGGCGCGGGCCCATCGGGGCTCGCTGCGGCGATCCGGCTCAAGCAGCTGGCGGCGGAGGCCGGGAGCGAGCTGTCGGTGTGCATCCTCGAAAAGGGCTCCGAGGTCGGCGCGCACATCCTGTCGGGCGCGGTGGTCGATCCGCGCGCGCTCGACGAACTCCTCCCCGATTGGCGCGACCAGGATTGCCCGCTCGCGCGCACTCCGGTGACCGAAAACCACCACTGGATCCTCAGCGAAAAGGGCAAGTCGAGCTTCCCCGAATTCCTCACGCCGCCCTTTCTCCACAACAAGGGCACCTATACCGGCTCGCTCGGCAACCTCTGCCGCTGGCTCGCCGCCAGGGCCGAGGAATTGGGCGTCGAGATCTTCCCCGGCTTCGCCGCTGCCGAGATCCTCTACAACGAAGATGGCAGCGTGAAGGGCGTCGCCACCGGCGACATGGGCGTCGCCCGTGACGGCACCCACAAGCCCGATTACCAGCCCGGGCTCGAGCTCCACGCCAAATACACCTTCTTCGGCGAAGGCGTTCGCGGCCACTTGACCAAGCAGCTCCAGCGCCAGTTCGGTCTGTGCGCCGACGCCCAGCCGCAGATCTACGGCATCGGCATCAAGGAGCTGTGGGACGTCGATCCTTCGCAGCACAAGCCCGGCAAGGTCATCCACACCCAGGGCTGGCCGCTCAAGGAAGGCGAGTCCAACGGCGGCGGCTTCCTCTATCACCAGGCCGATGGCCAGGTCGCATTGGGCTTCGTCGTCTGGCTCAACTACAAGAACCCCTATCTCTCGCCCTTCCACGAGATGCAGCGCTGGAAGACCCATCCCGAGATCGCGAAGATCCTGAAAGGCGCCAAGCGCGTCTCCTACGGCGCTCGCGCGATCAGCGACGGCGGCTGGCAGGCGGTCCCGAAGCTGGTGATGCCCGGCGCGGCGATCATCGGCGACAGCGCCGGCTTCCTCAACGTGCCCCGGATCAAGGGCACGCACACCTCGATGAAGTCGGGCATGATGGCCGCCGAAGCCGCCTTCGCCGCGGTTCAGGCCGGCCGCACCAGCGACGTGCTCGACGCCTATCCAGAGGCGTACGAGACCAGCTGGGTCGAGAAGGAACTGCGCGGTGTCCGCAACGTCGCGCCGCTGGTCAAGAAGTTCGGCGATACCTGGGGCACCTTGTTCGCCGGCGCGGCGATGTGGATGGAACTGGCCGGGTTGCGCTGGCCCTTCACGATGAAGCACAAGCCCGATCACGAGAGCCTGTGGCACGCCAGCCACGCCAAACCGATCGAATACCCCAAGCCCGACGGCGTGCTGACCTTCGATCGCTTGTCCTCGGTGTTCCTGTCGAACACCAATCACGAGGAGGACCAGCCGGTCCATCTGACGCTCAAGGATCCCGATATCCCGATCGGCTACAATCTGCCCGTATACGCCGAGCCGGCCCAGCGTTACTGTCCCGCGGGTGTGTACGAGGTCGTTGGAGAAGGCGATGGCCTGCGCTTCCAGATCAACGCGCAGAATTGCGTCCACTGCAAGACCTGCGACATCAAGGACCCCACCCAGAACATCAACTGGGTGGTCCCCGAAGGCGGCGGCGGTCCCAATTATCCGAACATGTAGCTTGGATATCGATATTCAGCTTTATTTCCCTCGCCCCCTGCAAGGGGGAGAGGGTTGCGCAGACTTAGTCTTTGCGCAGCGAAGGCTTAGTCGGAGCTGGGTGAGGGGGGGCGGCTTCGAAGAAGCCGCGCGGCGCGTCGCGCCGCTCTACCCCTCTCCAAGCTCCGCTAGGCAGAAAGCTGCCAAGCTTCGCTATCCTCTCCCCTATCAAGGGGAGAGGAAGGTTTGGACTAAATTTCGATACGCCCTAGGCCTCGCGCTGCTGTTCGCGGCAGCCCCGGCAACTGCCCAGACGGCCTTCGATCCGAGCGGCTATGTCCGTGCCCGCGCCGCCGATGACGCGGGTGCCGCGCACGTCGCCGCGGCGGGCTATGCCGAGGCGCTCGCCGCCGCGCCCGACGACGCCACCGTCGCGCTGCGCGCCTATCGCCAGGCGCTCGCCGCGGGCGACTACACGCTCGCCAGCCGCGCCGGCGCGGTGCTGGTCCGGGCCGGCGGGGCGCCGCCCGACACTGCCTTGCTCGCGCTAGCAGTCGCGCTGCGCAGCGGCGACGCGGCGGGCGCGGGCCGCGCGGTCGAGGCGATCGCCCGGGGGCCCTTCGATTTCCTCGCCCCCTCGCTGCGCGCCTGGCTCGCCTTCGATCGCGGCGAGGACGGCGTCGCGCTGCTCGATGCCGCCCCCGGCGACGCGCTTGCACGCCGCTACACCCGCCGCCATCGCGCGCTGCTGCTGATCGCCGCGAAGCGCACCGACGAGGCGATGGCCGCGCTTGCCGCCGACCTCGCCACCGCCGATCGCGACGACACGCGCATCGATGCGGCGCTGCTGCTCGCCCGCGTCGACAAGCGCGAGCCCGCCCGGCGACTGCTCGCCGCCGACCGCCCCGATTTCGAACGCCTTCGGAAAAAGCTCCCCAAGCGCACCCGGCCCGACGCCGCATTCGGCGCCTCGCGCATGTTCCTCGAACTCGCGGTCGAAGTCGCCGACGAAGAGATGGCGCAGCTCTCGATCCTGCTCACGCGCGCCGCGCTGCTGCTCGATCCGCGCGACGACCGCGCGCGCCTTTTCCTTGCCGAGGCGCTGTCGCAGGGTGGATCGCACGATCTCGCCCTCTCGATCCTCGCCGAGGTCGGCAGGCATAGCCCCTTCGTCCGCGGTGCCGCCTCAGGACGGATCGCGGTGCTGCGCCGCGCCGATCGCCTGCCCGAGGCGCTGCAACTCGCCCAGACGATGGCGCAGGGGAGCGAGGCCACCCGCGCCGATGCCGAGACGCTCGGCGACCTGCTTGCCGACCAGGGGCGCGACGATCTCGCCGCCGCGGCCTATGCCGCCGGACTCAAGGACGAAGGCGCGACCGACTGGCGGCTCCACTATCTCCACGGCCGCGCGCTCGATCGCGCCGGCCGCTGGGACGAAGCCTTGCCCGCGCTCCAGCGCGCAGTGACGCTCGGCCCCGAACAGGCGCCCGCGCTCAAATATCTCGGCACCGCCTGGATCGCCCGCGGCGAGAATCTCACCGCGGCCCAGACGCTGCTCGAACGGGCGCGATCGCTCGCCCCCGACGATGCCGAGATCGCCGATTCGCTCGCCTGGGCCTATTACCAGCGCGGCGACGTCGCCCGCGCGCTGCCCATGCTCGAGCGCGCGGTGCGCGACGATCCCGCCGCCGCGCGCGCCAACGAGCATCTCGGCGACGCCTATTGGCGGCTCGGCCGCCACTATGAGGCGCGCTATGCGTGGCGCGCCGCCGCGCTCACTGCCGAGAACGACGCCCCCGCACGGCTCGAAGCCAAGCTCGCCAACGGATTGAAGCCGCAGCCCAATTGATGATCACCGAAATCGCCCGCGCCAAGCTCAACCTGGCGCTCCACGTCCGCGCCCGCCGCCCCGATGGCTATCACGAGCTCGAAACCCTGTTCGCGTTCGTCGAGCATGGCGACGTGCTGCGCATCGTCCCGGCCGACGCCCCCAGCTTCCGCATCACCGGCCCCTTCTCCGGTGCGCTGGCCGGGGAGGGCGACAACCTCGTCACCCGCGCCGCCGCGCGCTTCGCCGCGATTTTCGGCGGGGGCGCCCACTCGATCGAACTGGAGAAGCATCTGCCCGTCGCCTCGGGCATCGGCGGCGGCTCGGCCGATGCCGCCGCGACGCTCCGCGCGCTCGCCAGGCTTCACCATGTCGCGCTCGACGACCCGAAGCTGTTCGAGATCGCCGACGCCCTCGGCTCGGATGTCCCCGCCTGCCTGCTCGGCAGGACCGCGATCGGCAAGGGCAGGGGCGAGCAGCTCGAAACCGTCCCCGGCATGCCCGGCACCCCGGTGTTGCTGGTAAATCCCGGCGTCGCGGTCTCGACGGCGCAGGTCTTCGCCCGCTGGGACGGCCAGGACCGCGGCCCGCTGGGATCCGATCCGCTGGCGGGCCGCAACGACCTCGAATCCCCCGCCCGCGCGATTGCTCCGGTGATCGGCGACGTGCTGGAGACGCTCGCCGCCCAGCCCGGCGTCACCCTCACCCGCATGTCCGGCTCGGGCGCCACCTGCTTCGCGCTGTTCGAGAGTGAGGCGGCTCGTGGCAATGCTGCTGCCGCCATCGTACGGTCGGTTTGGTGGTGCGTACAGACCCGGCTGACCTGACCATTTCTTCCCTCGCCCCCGCAGGGAGAGAGGGTTGCGCAGACTTAGGCTCGCGTAGACTTAGGCTCGCGTAGACTTAGGCTCGCAGAGCCTTAGTCGGAGCTGGGTGAGGGGGTGCGGCCACGCAGTGGCCGCGGGGGGGGGGGGGGCCCGCGCGGCGCTTCGCGCCGCTCTGTCCGCAAGCCTAGCTCGAACTGCGTCGAGCGATAACCCGCACTGCGGATCCTGCAGATAGGCATCATAGGCCGCCAAAGCGTCATTGCGGAGCCAGCCTTCGGCGGTGCGGCTGTGGCGCAGGCTATCGCAGATCACTTCTTCCTCGTTTGCGGACGCGGCTTCGGCCTGCGCCGCTTCGTCAGATAGTAACTCGTAAGCGGAGCATCGCATCGCTGTTCTTCTAGTCCCGGGACCCAATGGGTTGGGGCATGGCGTCAATCATATCGCAGCCCTCAGGGGCCGAAAAATATGTAGAAGTTCCCCTCTTGTTCCACGGGAACAAATCCGATACACCCTGCCACACACAAGTTGAACGCACGCGGCAAACCCTTTAGCGACGGGGATACGAAATGGCAGCTACCCTCAAGGTGATCGACGGCAACATGGCAGTATCCACGGACAAGCAGAAGGCGCTCGACGCCGCATTGGCGCAGATCGATCGCGCCTTCGGCAAGGGCAGCGCGATGCGCCTGGGCTCGAAGGAGACGATGCAGGTCGAGGCGATCTCGACCGGCTCGCTCGGGCTCGATATCGCACTGGGCGTCGGCGGGCTGCCGCGCGGCCGCGTCATCGAAGTCTATGGGCCCGAAAGCTCGGGCAAGACCACGCTCGCGCTCCACGTCATCGCCGAGGCACAGAAGAACGGGGGCACTGCCGCGTTCGTCGATGCCGAGCACGCGCTCGACCCGGTCTATGCCAAGAAGCTCGGGGTCAATATCGACGAGCTGATTGTCTCTCAGCCCGATACCGGCGAACAGGCGCTCGAGATCGTCGATACGCTCGTCCGCTCGAATGCGATCGACGTGCTCGTGGTCGATTCGGTCGCCGCGCTGGTGCCGCGTGCCGAAATCGAAGGCGAGATGGGCGACAGCCATGTCGGCCTCCAGGCGCGACTGATGTCGCAGTCGCTGCGGAAGCTAACCGGTTCGATCAGCCGCTCGCGCTGCATGGTGATCTTCATCAACCAGCTGCGCATGAAGATTGGCGTGATGTACGGCAACCCCGAGACAACGACGGGCGGTAACGCCTTGAAATTCTATGCTTCTGTCCGTCTCGACATCCGTCGCACCGGCCAGATCAAGGACCGCGACGAGATCATCGGCAACGCCACCCGCGTCAAGGTGGTCAAGAACAAGGTCGCGCCGCCGTTCAAGCAGGTCGAATTCGACATCATGTACGGCCAGGGCATCTCCAAGATCGGCGAGATCCTCGATCTAGGGGTCAAGGCGGGGATCGTCGAAAAGTCGGGCGCGTGGTTCAGCTATGACAGCATCCGCATCGGCCAGGGCCGCGAAAATTCGAAGACCTTCCTCAAGGAAAATCCCGAGCTCTGCACGCGGCTCGAAACCGCGATCCGCGCGCGCACCGATCAGGTTGCCGAGGGGCTGATGGCCGGCCCCGAGCCCGAGGACGATCTCTGATCAAATGCGCGTTTGCCTAACCTTTTCTAACCTTTCGGCCGCGCCGGCATGATCTGGTGCCGATGCGGTCACGGGAGCCTCTCCCATCGGAAGACCCGGCGCATTGCCCTGCGCCGGGTCTTTCGGTTTGTTGCGCGGTCGCGCAATTTTGGGAATGAATAAATGCGCAAAGTGCGAAGTTAAGCCGGGGAAGTCCAACATGATCATCGTCCATCACCTCGAAAATTCGCGCTCGCAGCGCGTCCTCTGGCTGCTCGAGGAGCTCGGCCTGCCGTACGCGGTCAAGCGCTATGAGCGGAACAAGGCGACCATGCTCGCCCCGCCCGAGCTGCGCGCCATCCACCCGCTCGGCAAGTCGCCGGTGATCGAGGATGACGGCGTCGTGGTGGCCGAGACCGGGGCGATCGTCGAATATCTGGTCGAGAAGGCCGATGGCCGGCTCGGCGCCCCGGCGCACCGCGAGGATGCGCTGCGCTATCGCCACTTCCTCCATTATGCCGAGGGCTCGCTGATGCCGCCCTTGTTCACCAAGCTGGTGCTCAGCCGCGTGCCGTTGCTCGGCAAGGTCGCGCAGAAGAAGTTCCAGCCGATGGTCGACGTCCATCTCGACTATGTCGAGTCCGAGCTCGCCGCGCGCCCGTGGTTCGCCGGCAAGGACATGACCGCTGCCGACGTGATGATGAGCTTTCCGCTCGAAGCCGCGGTGTCCCGCGCCAACGCCACTGAGGGACGCCCCCATCTCGCCGCCTGGCTCCAGAAGGTCCACGCCCGCCCGGCCTACCAGGCCGCGCTCAAGGCCGGCGGCCCCTATGCCTATGCTTGAGGCCGGCAGGCCGCGACGCGCTCGGCCGGCAGAAGGATCGGCGCTGAAGTGGGTCGCAGGGCTCCCGGCCCAGAAACACAAACCCCCGCCAAGTCATTGACTTTGGCGGGGGATGTTGGCGCGCCCGGAACGATTCGAACGTCCGACCCTCAGATTCGTAGTCTGATGCTCTATCCAGCTGAGCTACGGGCGCGCATTGGAGTGGCGCTGATAGAGGCGAGTTTTGGAGAACGCAACCCCGTTGCGCGAGGTTTTCCACAAGCTTAAGCAACAGGCCATGCGCAGCCCCCATTTCGCCGCCCTTACCGCCTGTGTCCTGGCCCTGGGCGGCTGCACCCAAGGCCATGACTCCTATCCGTCGCTACTGCCGCGGCCGATCGAGACGCAGAGTCTCGCCGAACCCGAGCGCCCTGCGGTGCCGATACCGGCGGACCCGGCACTCGACGCGCGCATTGCCCGGGTCACTTCGACGCTCCACGCGAGCAACCAGCGCTTCGCCACTGCCGCGCAGCAAGCCGAGGCCAAGGTCGCGGTGGCACGGGGCGTCGCCGAGGGTTCGGAGGCATGGCTCGACGCCCAGACCGCGCTCAGCACGCTCGAATCGCTGCGCGCGCCGACGCTGGCGACGCTCGCCGAGCTCGAAGGTATGGCGATCGAGCGCGGCCAATCGGGCAAGGGCTCCTATCCCGCACTCGATTCGGCTGTCGCCGCCGCCGATGCCATGGCCACCGCGCAAGGGGATCGCATCGGCGCACTCGAAGCCGCGCTCGCCGGCGCTTAATTGGTGATCGGAATGGCCATGCGGCATCTCGGCTTCGGATCAGCGCTGGCGGGCGCCGCAATGTTGCTCTCCCAACCGGGATATGCGCAGGAGGCTGGTCCGGCCGATCCCGCCGGTGCATCCTTGGCGGGCGACTATGTCCATTCGCAGATGGAGCTGGTCGCGGGGATCCGCCTCAATGCCGATGGGAGCTTCCTCTATGGTCTGACCGTCGGCTCGCTCGACGAGCGCGGGCAGGGCAAGTGGGAGGCGAACGGCAAGCGCATCACGCTGACCAGCCTGCCGCGTCCCGTCGCCCCGACGATCACCCCGGGGCGGCTTGAGGCGGCGCCGGGCAAGCCCTTCGCGATCCGCGTGGTGGCGCCCAACGGGCGCGACGTGCCGGGGGTGGATTTCCTGCTCGAGTTCGACAGCGGCGAGCCGCTCGAATCCTATCTGCCCGGAGGGCCGTGGTCGCTGCCCGAGGAGGAGCGCCGCGTGCCGCGCTTCGTAACCTTCCGCATGCCGTCATACCGGCTGCACTCGGCGCGGCTCCCGCTCGACGCGCGCCCAGGGACCGTAGCCCTCTTCACCCTGACCCCGAATGATTTCGGCGTCGTCGACCTGAGCGATGCCCACGCCGAGATCGACGGCGACACGCTGACGCTGCATCGCGCGGAAGGCGTGATGGCGTTCAAGCGGACCAAGCCCGGGGCAGACTAGCCGTGCTATTGGCGTAGCGCGGCGATCAGCACCTTCATGTTCTCGATATAGGTGCCGGTCGAGATGCCGATCACCGGGTTGTCGGTCTCGAAGGGCGAGGTGTCGGTCTTGTCGCCGACCTTGGTACGGCTGAAGTCGCCCGGTGCCGGCGTGCGGGCGCCATCGCCGGCATAGGGATTGCTCGTCGCCTTGAGCTCGGTCGGCCACCAGCCCGCGGGGTTGAGCGACTTGACCAGCGCCTCGGGCGCGCGCTTGCCGCCGGCCGTGTTGAGATCGGAGGTCTCGACTTCCTCCACCAGGAAATAGCGCGGCAGCGGCTGCGAGGTGCGCAGCGGCGAGCCCTTGACGACCTCCGCGGGGTCCGCGGCGGCCAGCTTGTCATAAGCGCGCCGCAGCGCTGGCACGTCGATTGCACGGAACGAGCTGTAATGGGTGATCGTATTGGCCGGGTCGTAATCGGCATAATATTCGCCGTTGACCACGTTCGATCCGCGGCGGTGGACATAGAGCGGGCGATTGGTGCCGATCTCGATGAAGCTGGGATAGGCGCGGCCGTTCTTCACCTGGTCCGCCGGCAGCCGGACCGAGTCGAGCCAGGCGAGCGCCTCTGGCACGCGCGCGAGGAACTTCCGGTCGCCGGTCAGCTGATAGAAGCGCAGCAACTGCTTGATGTTCGACGCGGTGGTGTGGGTGACCAGCGCGTCGGGCTCGTAGGTGCGCGCGCCTACGGGCTTGAGGTCGAGCGTGTATTGCAGTCCCCAGCCGGCCTGGGGTGCGGCCTGCTGCGTCACCAGGAAGACGTTCATCGCGCGGATCAGTGCGTCGTGGATGCGCGGATCGCTGCCCAGCGCCTGATAGGCATAGAGCAGGAACTGGATGTTCTCACCCGCGACATCGTCGTTGAAGGTGATGAAGCCGGTATAGTCGGGCTTGCCGTGATGGCTGAAGTCGCTCTTGAGCGGGTAGCGCTGCGGCCAGCCGCCGATCGGGTACTGGCTGTCGAGGACGAAGTTCAGCGCCTTGTCGAGTGCGGGGCGGTATTTCGGATCGTGCTTCTCGACATAGAGGCGCAGCAGGAACTGCATCGATTCCGAGGTGCCGGCATCGTCGAAGGTGGCGTTGCCCCAATCGTGCTGGAATTCCTCGAGCCGCCAGGCGTTGCGGCCAATCGTATCGTACCAGCGCTTCCGCGAGGCCGCGCCGCCGAAATCGCCGAAATAATGCCAGCCGCCGCTGGGGTGCTGGATCGCGATCAGCGCGTTTGCGGCCTTCTCGGCCGCTTCGTAATAATAGGGGTCGCCGGTGGCGTGGTACGCGTCGAGATAGAGATGCCCCATCGTCGCGGTGCCGGGCGGCTGGACCCAGATCATCGTCGGGAAGGCCTCCATCTCCCCCCAGCGGCGTGACATGTCGGGAAGGTAGGACCAGACATAGCCGCCGTTGACGGCGACCTTCTCGACCATGAAGCGGGTGGCGCGCTTCATGGTGTCGGCGATCTGGCGCTTGTCCGGCGCGGCTGCGGCAGGGAGCGCGAGGCTCGCCGCAAGCATCAGTCCGAGTGCCTTCACCAGCAATCGCCGCATCCCATCCGCTCCCGATTCCATTCTTATTGGGAGAGTTTAGCGATAATGACACCGGTGGCAATGAGTCATTCCGGGACGTCGAACGTGTCGAGGATCTTGGCGCCGGCCATGAACACTGCGATCGGGCAGAGCAGGAACAGCGCCTTGCCGCCGTACCCCGGGAAGCGATCGAGATAGTGGAGGCCGCGCTCCACCGCGCCGGTGCCCAGGCCATAGATGACCAGATAGGCTTCGAACTTGGTCTTGATCGTGAACAGACGGCGGAAGCGGGCGAACATGGGCCCAATGTAAGCAAGCGCCGGGCCAAGCGCAGAAATCCGCCGTTTACAGTTGAGCGACTATGGTTACCTGTCAATTAATTCGACAGTGCCGAGCGTCTCGAACAGCGCGCGGCGCGCGGCCTCGACTCGCGCGACCAGGGCGGCATCGCCGATCGTGTGGGCCTCGATCGCCTCGGGCCAGTGCGCCTCGATCACGGCAGCGATCAGATCGAGCCGGGCTTCGTCGACAAGGAAGCGCGGGTCGATCGTGGCGGGATCGGCGACGACGCGCAGCCGCAGGCAGGCGGGGCCGCCGCCATTGGCCATCGATTGGCGGACATCGACCACTTCGACGCGGCGGATCGGGCCATTGCCGGCGAGATGGTCCTGGAGCCACGCCCAGACGCTCGGCGTCTCACGGGCTTCCTCGGGGATGATCAGCGCGGTCTCGCCCGAGGGCAGCGTCACCAGTTGGGCGTTGAACAGATAGGACGCGATCGCGTCGGCAAGGCTGACCTGCGCAGCGGGGACTTCGACGATCTCGACTTCGGGCAGCGCAGCGCGGAGATCGGCATAAAAGCGCGCCTTGTCGGCAAAGGCGTGCTCGTGCGCGAACAGCACGCGGCCATTGGCGACCGCGACGACATCGTTGTGGAACGCGCCGGCGGCGATCGCCTCTTCGGACTGCTGGACGAACAAGGTGCGCGCCGGATTGAGCCCGTGGCGACGGGCGACGGCATAGCTGGCGTCAGGATGCTGGCGCGCGGGGAAGGGGCCGCCGCTGATCCCGTAGACGAAGACCTCGACGCCGGGCGCGTCGTGCGCGGCGGCGAGCCGCATATGGTTGGCCGCGCCCTCGTCGCCGAACGGGGCGGGGACGGGGGCGTGGACCGCGAAGCCGGGGTGGGCGAAGGCGATTCGGAGTTGGGCCAACGTCTCGGGCCATTCGTGGCTGCGATGCGGCATCGTCGCCAGGTTGGCGACGGTCAGGTGGCAGCGACCGTCGCCAGTGTCGAGCGCGGGCGACACCGTGGCGGCGTTGGCGGCCCACATCGCCGAGGCGGACATCGCCTGGGCCTGGAGGTGCGGGGCGGCGTCGGCGTACTCCGTGGCGAGGCTGGCGAGCCAGGCGTGGTCGGGACGGGCGTGGGGGAGTAGGATGCCCTGGGTCAGCCCGAGGCGCAGGTTGGCCCGCATCTTGGCGATGCCCTGCAGCGCGGCGGCGCGCGGGTATGCGGTCAGCCCGCGATTGCGGGTCGCGGCGAGGTTGCCCGGGCTCAGGCCGGCATAGTTGTGGCTGGGGCCGATGATGCCGTCGAAGTTGATTTCCACGAACCGCGTGTCACCGCCCGACATGCAGAACCTCGTCGCCGGCCGACACGCCGAGGATCTTCGCCGCGGCTGGATCGATCGCCACGCCGGCATCGGACGCGGTGATCTTCCCGAAACACACCTGGAAGTCCGCCAGCCGCCCGCTGGCCAGCATCGCCGGCTCGCCGCCGCCGTCGATCGCGGTGACCGTCGCCGACTTGGCCTCGCGCACGGTGCGGACCAAGTCGGTGCGCGCGGTCATCGTCGGGCCGCCGTCGAAGATGTCGATGTAATTCTCGAATGCGAAGCCCTCATTCTCGAGCATCCGCATCGCGGCGCGGCCCGAGGGGTGGGGCAGGCCGATCACCGAGCGCGCGCTCTCCTGGAGCATCGCGGTGTAGATCGGGTGCTTGGGCATCAAATCGGCGATAAACTGGTTGCCATGGGTGGCGTTGAATTCGTCGGCCTGCTGGAAGTTCATCCCGAAGAAGCGTCCGGCGACGCCATCCCAGAAGGGCGAGCCCCCGGCCTCGTCGATCACCCCGCGCAGCTCGGCGAGGACACGCTCGGCGAAGCGCGCGCGGTGGCGGGCTATGAACAGGTACCGGCTACGGGCGAGCAGCATACCCAGCCCGCCGGCGCGCTCGCCGGGGTGGAGAAAAAGCCCGCCGACTTCGCTGGAGCCTTCGAGGTCGTTGACCAGGCTAAGGATCTCGGCGCGGAAGGTGCGGTTGAGCTCCTGGCTGTGCTTGGTCACCGTGCCCATGCGATAGCTGTAGAAAGGCCAGTGCTGGCCGACATGGGTGAAGATCTGGCACGTGCCGCGGACCTCGCCGGTCTCGCTGTTCTCGAGCACCAGCACGAACAGGTCGTCGAACAGCCCGTCCTCGTCGCGCGCGAAGGCGGCATGGCTGCGGACCAGCTTGGCGCGCAGCGCGTCCTTTTCTGGAGGGAGGTTGGTGAAGCCGCCGCCAGTCAGCTTGGCCATTTCGTAGAGCGGCTGGAGATCCTCGTCGCGCGCGGCGCGGATGCGGAAGGTCATGCGAAGTCCCCATTGGCGATGCGGAGGATGGTCACGGCCGACAAAGCGGCGCGTTCGGGCAGGCTTTCGGGGATCAGGAATTCCTCCGTGGAGTGGATTGCGCCGCCGCGCGCGCCCATCGTGTCAACGACGGGAACGCCGCACGCGGCGATGTTGTTGCCGTCGCAGACCCCGCCGGTGGCCTTCCACGCGACGGGAATGCCGAGATCGGTGCCGACGCTCTGGACGAGCCCGAACAGCTTCTCGGCGCCCGGATCGAGCGGCTTGGGGGGGCGATTGAAGCTGCCGTGAACATCGATGTGAACTTCGTGCGAGGCCATGACGTCGCTTGCGGCGCGCTCGATCGCGGCCTTGGCGATGGCGATGCTCCATTCGTCGCGCGGACGGAAGTTGACGCGCAGGATGGCGAGATCGGGGACGACGTTGTTGGGCCCGCCGCCGTCGATCCGCGCGGGATTGACCGCGAGCCCGGGGGCCTTGGCATCGGCGAGGCGCACCGCGAGCGCGGCGGCGGCGACGAGCGCGTTGCGGCCCTCCTCGGGATTGCGCCCGGCATGCGCGCTGCGGCCGCGGACGACCAGCGAGAAATTGCCGGTCCCGCCGCGCGCGCCGGCGAGCGTGCCGTCGGGGAGCGCGGGCTCGTAGGTGAGTGCCGCGACCTTGCCGCGTGCGGCGCCCTCGATCAGCGCGCGCGACGAGAAGGAGCCGGTCTCCTCGTCCGAATTGATCAGCACTTCATAGCCGAGCTGCGATGCGAGCGGGCTGGCCTCGAGCGCTTCGAGCGCGGCGAGCATCAGCGCGAGGCCCCCCTTCATGTCGGCGGCGCCGGGGGCGTTGAACCGGCCGTCGTCGAGCCATCGGCCCGTCTGGAAGGGATGATCGGCGCCGTACACCGTGTCCATGTGCCCGGTGAGCAGCATCTGGATCGGCGCCTCGGGGCGCACCGCGAGATGGAGGTGGCGGCCATGCGCGATGCTCTCGACGCGGCCATCGGGCGTGACGCTCTCGGCGGGCGCCGGATCGACCAGCGCGAGATGTCCGGGCAGGACGGAGAAGGCGTTCGCCAGTTCCTGCGCGACCTGCGCCAGCCCGGTCAGGTTGCGCGTGCCGCTGTTGATCGCCACCCAGGCCTGCGTCCGCGCGAGCATCGGCGCGCCCGCGACATGCTCGATCGCCGCCTGTTCGATGCTGCAAAGCCCGTTCATCCGGGGGTGGTAGCGCGTCAGGCGTCCAGGGTGAACACCTTGTCGACGAAGCGGGCCATAGCTTGCGGCTCTGGCCCTGCGTCAGAAATCGACGACGAGCGCGGCCCGGCTGGTGGTGTCCTTGGTCTCGCGGCCGATCGGCGGCATGCTTTCGTACTGGAGCGTGTACGAGAATTGCGCCGAAAGCGGGCCGAACAGCTTGGCGAGCAGCGCCGAGCGGCTCGACACCGTGCTGTTGGCGTCCTGCAGATAGGCCGACGCATTTTGCGTCAGCGAGATCTTGGGCGAGAGCTTCCAGCCGAAATCCAGGCTGCCGCGCGCGGCGATGTTGCTCTCGGTCTTGTCGTCGATGAAGCGTGTGAGGCGATATGCCGGCCCGAGTTCGAGATCGAGCTTGACCTTGGGCGACTTGACCGCGCTGTAGCCCGCGCCGCTAGACAGCGAGACGCGGTCGTAAAAGCCCGAGAAGCGATCGCTTTCATATTGCGCGGCGCCATACATGTAGGCGCGATCGTCGAACTTCCAGTTCGGCTCATAGGCGGCGAGATAGCGCTCGCGCGTGACGATGCCGAGGCTCTCCTGGTAATCCGCCTGCAGGCGCAGCTTGTGGCGCCATTCGAGCGCCTCGCGCTTGACCTCGACCACGGCAGTGAGCCCGATATTCTCGCTGTTGCCGGTCTGCACATAGCCGCCCAGCTCGGCACGGCCCTTCACCAGATCGAAGAAGTCGGCCTCGCGGATGCGGCGATTGGCCTTCGCGACGCGATCGTTGCGCCAGTCGCTGGCTATCTTGACGACCAGGTCGGCGCTCGCGGGGTCGGCGGTCCTAGCGTATTTGACGATCACCGAGACATCGCCCTCGCTGCCCGCCGCCATTGCCGAATCGAGCATCGACTTGATCGTCGGCGGGATCACCGGGTCTTCGGCCGCGAAAGCCGCGGTATTGGCCAACAGCAGCGGCAGGGCGAAGAGCAGGGCGCGCATGCCCAACGCCCTAGTCATATTAATAGGGCGCTAAAAGGGCAGTGCGCGACGGACCGATCGTTACGCCCGACGAAGCGTTTCGAGTTCTTCGGCGAATATTTCCAGGAGTTGGCGGTAGAGGTGGCGCTTGAACGGGACGATAATGTCGGGAAGGTCGGCGGGCGCCGCCCATCGCCATGCGCGGAACTCGGGCTCGGCAGTGGCGATGTTCACATCCGCGTCTTCGCCGCTGAACCGGAACAGGAACCAGCGTTGCCGCTGGCCGCGCCACTTGCCCTTCCAAACCTTGCCGATCAGGTCATCGGGCAGGTCATAGGTCAGCTCGTCGGGCGCGGTGGCGACCAGCTCGGCATGCTCGCGCGCGACGCCGGTCTCTTCCCACAGTTCGCGCCAGGCGGCATCGAGCGGATCCTCGCCCGGATCGATCCCGCCCTGCGGCATCTGCCAGGCCTCGAGCACCGAATCGAGCCGCTGACCGACGAACACCAAGCCATCGCGATTGACCAGCATGACGCCCGCGCAGGGACGATAGGGAAGCGACTGGATATCGGTCATGCGGGGCGCCTATCACATCGCGGCAGATTCGCTAGTCGCGCCAGCTCTTGTCGGTGCGATCGACCAGCCGGACCATCGCGGCGAAGTCGGCGGCGCCGGGGCCGCCGGGCACCTGCGCCATGTGGAGGTCGCGCTGGTGGACCGCGACGACCTCGTCGGAAACCACCAGGGGCGTGCCCATGCTTGCAGTGGCGACCTGGATCTCGCAGGCGCGCTGGAGCGCCCAGTGCATGATGAACGCTTCCGGCACGGTGCGGCCCATCACCAATATGCCGTGGTTGCGCAGCAGCATCACGCGCTTTTCGCCGAGGTTTGCGAGGAGGCGCTCGCCTTCCTCGTCGCGGACGGTGACGCCCTCGAAGTCGTGATAGGCGATCTGGCCGGCGAAGTTGCAGGCATAGAAATTGACCGGCTGCAGCCCGCCCTCGACGCTGCTCACTGCCATGCCCGCGGTGGTGTGGGTATGCGCGATGCAATGCGCGTCGGGCAGGTGGCGGTGGAACAGCGCATGCTGGACGAAGCCGGCGCGGTTGACCGGATAGGGCGAGTCGTCGAGCTTGTTGCCGTCGATGTCGATCTTGACGAGGTTCGATGCCTTCACTTCGCTGAAATGCAGCCCGAACGGATTTATCAGGAACGCGCCTTCCTCGTCCGGCACCTTGAGCGTGATATGGTTGTAGATCATCTCCGACCAGCCGAGATGATCGAACACGCGATAGCAGGCGGCAAGCTGCTGACGTGCTTCCCATTCGGCTTCGGTCATCTGCGACGCGCGCAAAGCGGTGGCCATTGTACCTCTCCCAAGGCGATTTTCGGCCACTATGCCATGCCCGGGAGGGGAGCGGCAACTGCGGGGTCGTGCAGGGATCGAAATCCGCGAAGATGCGTTGCGCTGTCGCAACGATCGAGGGGAAGTCCGATATGCGCGTGCTCAGTTTGGGTCAGGGTGTCGCCCTGGCGGGGTTGGTCCTGCTGACGGCGTGCGGCGGGGGTGCCGGAGGCGGCGGCAACGACGCGGTCGCAGTCGCGGCGTCGCCCGATGCGGCCGCCAAGGTCAGCGCCTATACCGAGGCGTACAACGCGCTGATCGACACGTTCGGTCTGCCGCGGACCGCCGACGAATATAAGGAGGAGCGGATCGCCACGCGCTCGCCATCGGACAATATCTCGATCAGCAAGGGCTGGATCGATACCGCGCAGGGCAAGCTCAAGGCAGCGCGGGCGCTTCCGGGCTCGGTGGGAGTGCTCGACACGAAGGCGGAGGCGCTCGACACTGCGCTGACCAAGCTGATGGCGCGGCTCGGGCCGCTGCACGATTACTACAACACCAAGGCGTATCGCGAGGACGCACTCAAGCGCGGCAAGGCCGAGGATGCGCAGATGACCGCCGAGTTCGATGCGGCCCTGAAGGCGATGGAGGATTTCGACGCCACGCTGGTCCAGCAGCGCCGCGCCGGAGCAGAGGCCGAGCTGGCCAAGCTCAAGGCCGACGGGAACATGGTCGACTATTACAACAAGGCGATGCTGGTGCAGGCCGAGGATCTGGTCCAGCTGTTCGGAAAGCCCGAGGACCTCAAGGATCCCGCGGTATTCGCCAAGGGCGACACGATCCTGGCCTCGCTCGAGAAGTCGCTCGCCGAGCAGAAAAAGGCCGTGACCGAAGGCAAGGCCAAGGCGACCGAGCCCCTCGAGAAGAGTCGGCTCGGCGTTTCGGAGATCGTCGCCGACATGCTCGGCTCGATGATCGGCCATTATCGTCAGCTCAAGCAGTCGCATTCGGCGAGCGACGCGCAATCGATGGTCGATTCCTACAACCGTGCGGTGGGTTCGGCGAACCGCAACATCTGATGGTGCACCTCCTCTTCGCCGAGTCTCGGGTCAGCGCTGGCGCGGCGTGATGGGCGCGCCGGCGCCCGGGCGGGGAGGGGCGAAGTCCATCGCCAGATGCGCGGGCGTTGGGTTGCGGACCTTTGAGGGCCGGCCTTCACGCCGCATGCGTGCATCGGCCTCGGGCCAGCTTGGCATCGTCAGGTCGGGCTGCTCCCAATGGACGATGCTCGCCTCGTCGCACCAGTGGATCAGCTTTGGCATCGCCTTCTTGTGCGAGCCTGCCTTGATATAGGCGCGCATGTCGGCGGCTTGGTCCCAGATGGTCAGCGTCCAGAAGGTCCAGCGGCGATCGGGCAGCAGCGCTCCGGCACGGAACCCCGACGCGGCCGAGGCCTGGCGGCTGGTTCGATAGGCATGGAGGAAGAAGGCAGGCAGAAAGCGCCACGACCGGACGCGCAGGCGAGTGACACTGACGAAGGGCATCGATTTCTCCCGGTAGCGTGGCCGTGGCCTGTAGGCCGGATGCAACCGAAGCCCTAGCGAAACGCGTAGGGCACCACGCTACGGCGGTCGGCGTCGATCTCGATGACGGATCCCGCGGGCGGGAAGGCGCGCTGGTCGCAATCGGTGCGCGGGCAGATACGGCAGCTGGCACCGATCGGCGTGGCCGCGCCGCCGGGGCGGAGGTCGTCGGCATAGACGAAGTCGGCGGCATGGGCCTCCTCGCAGCCCAAGGCGACCGCGTAGCGCCGCGGCGGGCGGGCATAGCTGCCCGACGGCTTGACCAGTCCCTTGGCCATCGAGACGTAGCGCGTGCCGTCGGGCATCTCGGCCAATTGGACCAGGATGCGGTCGGGGATCGCCACGGCCTCGTGGACGATCCACAGCGGGCAGGCGCCTCCCAATGCCGCAAACTGGAGCCGGGTGGCCGAGTGGCGCTTGGTGATGTTGCCCGCCATATCGACGCGACAGAAGAAGAAGGGCAGGCCGGCCGCGCCGGGGCGCTGGAGCGTCGAGAGGCGGTGGCACGCCTGTTCGAAGCTCACCCCGAAGCGCTGCCGCAGCCGATCGATGTCGTGGCGGACCTCGCGAGCGCGGGTGCGGAAGGCGTTGTACGGCATCAGCAGCGCGCCGGCGGCGTAATTGGCGAGGCCGACGCTGAGCAGTTCGCGCGACGCCTGGCCGGCGAGCCCGGCCTCGGCGACGACATGATGCATCTCGTTGGCGAACTCGTAGCGCACCAGCCGATGCGCGAGCAGGAACGCGCGGCTTTCGAGCGGGAGCCCGGCGTTGAGCGCGAGCGTGCGTGTCGCTTCGTCGAAGCGGCTGAGCTGGCTGCCGTCGGAATCCTCGCCGGTCACGCGGACCCCGTGCCAGCGGCGCAGCCGGTCTTCGAGCGCCTGGGTGACCGGACCCTCGTCGAGCGCGTCGGCGAGCGCTTCGGCCGAGCGGTCGATCACGTCGATGTAATTGCCCTCGGCCTGGAACCAGTCGCGCACTTCCTCCCAGGGGAGGGGGGCTGCGTCGCTCGATCCCGTATCGAAGCGGTCGTCGAGGACGCGGAGCTGCTCCTGGCTGCGGCGCCATGCCTCGTGGACCGCGACGAGGCGGCGGGCGAGGAGGGGCTGCTGCTCGAGCCCGCGGCGGACATCGGGCTCGCTCAGCGCGTGCGCGGGGATGCTGGTGTCGGTCGCGGCGTCGATCGTGCGAAGCAGCGCGGAGGTCTCGGCCTCGGTGCCGATGTCGGCCGCCTCCATCGGGAACTCGCGAGCGAGCGCGAGCAGGACGACGTCGGTTATCGGGCGGCCGTTATTCTCGATCTGCGAGAGATAGGGGACCGAAATGCCGAGTTGCGTCGCCATCGCCGCCTGGCTGAGGCCGAGGCGGCGGCGCAGCTCACGCAGGCGGAAGCCTTCGAACAGCCGGCGGCGGGGGGATCTCAAACTCCCCTCCCTGCAAGGTAGGGGTGGGGGGTGGGTGCACGGCCTGCAGGGTCGCGCTCCTCACGAGGGCTCGCTTCGCTCGCACCCACCCCCATCCCCTCCCTTTCAGGGAGGGGCGTGTTGTTGGGCAGGCGGCACGCGCTTCTCATAGTTGGATCATATTCTGCAAACCTCTCCGCCGCAACTTTACAACATTGCATTTGCGCGGCCGTGCGTCCCCTGTGCAGAAGGCGCCACCTGCTGGAGACCTGCATGTCGTCGACGATCGAGGAACTGGAGCGCCGCCGCGCCGCGGCCCGGCTGGGCGGCGGGCAGAAGCGCATCGACGCGCAGCACGCCAAGGGCAAGCTCACGGCGCGCGAACGCGTGGAAGTGCTGCTCGACCAGGGATCGTTCGAGGAGCTCGATATGTATGTCGAGCATAACTGCGTCGATTTCGGCATGGCCGAGCAGATCATTCCCGGCGACGGCGTCGTCACCGGCAGCGGCACGATCAATGGCCGGCTCGTCTTCGTGTTCAGCCAGGATTTCACGGTGTTCGGCGGCTCGCTCAGCGAGCGCCACGCGCAGAAGATCTGCAAGGTGATGGACATGGCGATGAAGGTCGGCGCGCCCGTCATCGGCCTCAACGACAGCGGCGGCGCGCGCATCCAGGAGGGCGTCGCGTCGCTCGGCGGCTATGCCGAGGTGTTCCAGCGCAACGTGCTTGCGAGCGGCGTCGTGCCGCAGCTCAGCCTGATCATGGGGCCCTGCGCAGGCGGGGCCGTCTATTCTCCCGCGATGACCGACTTCATCTTCATGGTGAAGGATTCATCGTATATGTTCGTCACCGGCCCAGATGTAGTGAAGACCGTTACCAACGAGATCGTCACGCAGGAGGAACTGGGTGGTGCGGTGACGCATACCACGAAGTCGGGGGTCGCAGACGTGGCCTTCGATAACGATATCGAGGCGCTGCTCGCGGCCCGCGACTTCGTGGACTTCTTGCCGGGGTCGAACCGCGAGGCCGTGCCCGAGCGGCCGTGCGACGATCCCTGGGATCGCATCGAGGACAGCCTCGACACGCTGATCCCACCCAGCGCCAACCAGCCCTATGACATGCACGAGTGCGTGCGGAAGGTGCTCGACGAAGGCGAGTTCTTCGAACTGCAGCCGACGCATGCGGGCAATATCCTGATCGGCTTCGGCCGGATCGAGGGGCGCACGGTGGGTGTGGTCGCCAACCAGCCGATGGTGCTCGCCGGGGTGCTCGACATCAATTCGAGCAAGAAGGCGGCGCGGTTCGTGCGCTTCTGCGATGCGTTCGACATCCCGATCGTGACCTTCGTCGACGTTCCCGGCTTCCTGCCGGGCGTCGGGCAGGAGCATTCGGGGATCATCAAGCATGGCGCCAAACTGCTGTTCGCTTATGCCGAGGCGACCGTCCCTAAGATCACCGTGATCACTCGGAAAGCCTATGGCGGCGCGTACGACGTGATGGCCTCGAAGCACCTCCGCGGCGACTTGAACTACGCCTGGCCCACCGCGGAGATCGCGGTGATGGGGGCGAAGGGCGCGGTGGAGATCATCTTCCGCGGCAAGACCTCCGAGGAGATCGCCGAGCGCACCGCCGAGTACGAGGCGCGCTTCGCCAATCCGTTCGTGGCGGCGAGCAAGGGGTTCATCGACGAAGTAATCCTGCCGCATTCCACGCGGCGTCGGGTGGCGCTGGGGCTACGGAAGCTGCGGGGCAAGCAGCTCGAGAACCCGTGGAAGAAGCATGACAATATTCCGCTTTGAGCTGGCGTTACTCGTCCTTGCTGCAATCCCGTCTTCGGGAGCCGCGGCGCGACAATCGATTGGTGCGTCGTGCGACAATGTCGATCCGTTCGTGGAGCGCGAATGTGTCGACAGGCGTATAGAAGCGAAGAAGCGGCGGCTCGCTTCGCTCTATACTGAGGCGTTGACTGCGGTTCGCGGCAACTTCGCTCGCTATGGCAGTCAGGACAATCGGAGCAATCCCGACTACCTCATGCGGTCTCAGATGTCGTGGACGCAGTTCGTGGACAATGATTGCAAGGTGCAGGCAGCGTTCGGTGGCGGCTCCAATTCGTCGATCAGCGAGCGCGAGACAGGCTGCTACGAGGATGCCCTCGACCGTCGGATCGAGTTTCTCGAGCAGCTTGCTGACGGGAGCTTCGGAACCGGATGAAACTCGGCCGTCTCAATCATGTCGGCGTCGCGACGCCTTCGATCGCGAACGCCATCGCCTTCTATCGCGACACGATGGGGGCGGAAGTGATCCGCGCGCCCTTCGATCTGCCCGCACAGGGGGTGAAGGTGTGCTTCGTCGATACGCCCAATACCCAGATCGAGCTGATCGAGCCGCTGGGCGAAGGCTCGCCGATCCACGGCTTTCTCGCCAAGAACCCGGCGGGGGGGCAGCATCATCTCTGCTACGAGGTGCCCGATATCGACGAAGCCAAGGCGTGGTTCGAGGCCAAGGGCGCGCGGGTGCTCGGCGAACCGCGGATCGGGGCGCACGGGACGATGATCTTCTTCGTGCATCCGCGCGACATGGGGGGCGTTCTCACCGAGATCATGGAGACGCCGAAGGGCGAGCATTGATGGCCTACGAACACATCCTCACCGAGCGGCGCGGCGACGTGCTGGCGATCACGCTCAACCGGCCCGAGCGGCTCAATGCCGCGCCGACTGCGATGTTCGACGAGATCAAGGCGGCGATCGGCGACCTCGATGGCGCGCGCGCGGTGCTGCTGCTCGGCGCCGGCCGCGCATTCTGCTCGGGGGCCGATGTCGCGGGTGGCCTGTCGGCAGGCGATCCCGGCGAGACGAGCCATGCGGCGCTGACCGAGCATTACAATCCGGCGCTACTTGCGATCGCCGAGCTTGACGTGCCGGTGGTGAGCGGGGTGCGCGGGCCTGCGGCGGGGATCGGGTGCAGCCTGGCACTCGCCGCCGATTTCTGCATCGCGGCGAGCAATGCCTATTTCCTCCAGGCGTTCGTCAATATCGGGCTCGTGCCCGATGGCGGGGCGAGCTGGATGCTGCCGCGGATCGTCGGGCGGGCGCGTGCGCTCGAGATGATGCTGCTCGGCGAAAAGGTCCACGCCGAGAAGGCGCGCGACTGGGGCATGGTGTACGAAGTCGTCCACGAAGACGTAGTCGACAGCGAGGCATGGCGGCTCGCCGAGCGGCTCGCGGCGGGGCCGACGGTGGCGCTCGGGCTGATCCGGCGCCAGCTCCACGCGGCGCTCGACGGAGGCTATGCCGAGGCGATGGCGCGCGAGGCCGACAACCAGCGCACCGCGCGCGGGACGGCGGATTCGATCGAGGGCGGGATGGCGTTCCTCCAGAAGCGCAAGCCGGAGTTCAAGGGACGGTGAGTATGTGCGTTCGTCGTGCTCCTGCGAAAGCAGGAACCCAGGGTAACAATGGGCATCACTCGCGGCCCTCGGCTCCTGCTTTCGCAGGAGCACCAAAGTGAGCGATCTCGACGCCTGGGCGAAGCTTGCTGCGAAGGAAGTCAAGGACGCCGATCTCACCTGGCACACGCCCGAGGGGATCGCGGTCAAGCCGCTCTACACCGCCGCCGATGCACCCGATCCGGGCCTCCCCGGCTTCGCGCCGTTTACGAGGGGCGTGAAGGCGACGATGTATGCCGGGCGGCCCTGGACGATCCGCCAATATGCCGGCTTCTCGACCGCCGAGGAATCGAACGCCTTCTATCGCCGCAACCTCGCCGCCGGGCAGAAGGGGCTGAGCATCGCGTTCGATCTCGCCACGCACCGGGGCTATGACAGCGACCATCCGCGCGTCACCGGCGATGTCGGCAAGGCCGGAGTGGCGATCGATACGCTCGCCGACATGCAGATCCTGTTCGACGGCATCCCGCTCGACGAGATGTCGGTAAGCATGACGATGAACGGCGCGGTGCTGCCGTGTCTGGCCTTCTACATCGTCGCTGCGGAAGAGCAGGGCGTCCGCCAGGACCAGCTCACCGGGACCATCCAGAACGACATCCTCAAGGAGTTCATGGTCCGCAACACCTACATCTATCCGCCCGAACCCTCGATGCGGATCATCGCGGACATCATCGCCTATACCGCGCAGCACATGCCGCGGTTCAACTCGATCTCGATCTCGGGCTATCACATGCACGAGGCGGGGGCGACCGCGGTGCAGGAACTCGCCTTCACGCTCGCCGACGGCATGGCCTATGTCCGCGCGGCGCAGGCGCGCGGGCTCGATATCGACGCGTTCGCGGGGCGGCTGTCGTTCTTCTTCGGCATCGGCATGAACTTCTTCATGGAAGTCGCCAAGCTGCGCGCCGCGCGGATGCTGTGGAGCCGGATCATTGCCGGGTTCGGCGGCAGCGCGCGCTCGCAGACACTGCGTACCCATTGCCAGACCTCGGGCGTGTCGCTCACCGAACAGGATCCGTACAACAACGTCATCCGCACCACGATCGAGGCGATGGCCGCGACCTTCGGCGGTACCCAGTCGCTCCACACCAACAGCCTCGACGAGGCAGTGGCGCTGCCGACCGACTTCTCCGCCCGGATCGCGCGCAACACCCAGCTTATCCTCCAGGAAGAGACCGGGATGACGCATGTCGTCGATCCGCTGGGCGGGAGCTTCTATGTCGAGGCGCTGACCAACGAGCTCGCCGCCAAGGCCTGGGCGCTGATTGAGCAGGTCGAGGCGCTGGGGGGCATGACCCATGCCGTCGAGAGCGGGATGCCCAAGGAGCATATCGAGCGCGCCGCCGCCGCCCGCCAGGCGCGCGTCGATCGCGGCGAGGACGTGATCGTCGGGGTCAACAAGTATCGCCTCGCCGAAGAGACGCCGATCGACATCCTCGAGATCGACAACACCCGGGTCCGCGCCGACCAGATCAAGCGTATCGCCCAGACCCGCGCGGAACGCGATGCCGACGCAGCCGAGGCGGCGCTGGGCAACCTCCGCCGCGGCGCGCAGGGCAACGAGAACCTGCTCGCTTTGTGTGTCGAGGCGGCCCGCGCCCGCTGCACGCTCGGCGAGATGTCGGCGGCGATGGAAGTCGCGTTTGGGCGCCACGCGGTGGGAGTGACGCCGATCAAGGGAGTCTATGGCCCCGCGCATGCCGAGGACAAGGGCTGGCTGCGCGCCGAGGAAGGCGTCGCCGCGTTCGAGCGCCGCGCCGGGCGCAAGCCGCGCGTGCTCGTCGCCAAGATGGGGCAGGACGGGCATGATCGCGGCGCCAATGTCGTCGCCAGCGCCTTTGCCGATCTCGGCTTCGACGTCGTCTCGGGGCCGTTGTTCCAGACGCCGGCGGAAACCTGCGCGCTGGCGATCGACAAGGACGTCGACGTCGTCGGCGCGTCGAGCCTCGCCGCCGGGCACAAGACGCTGATTCCCGAACTGGTGACGGCCCTCAAGGAGGCCGGACGGGCGGACATCAAGGTCGTCGCGGGCGGGGTGATCCCCCCGCAGGACTATGAGTTCCTGCGCGCGCACGGCGTGCAGGCGATCTTCGGACCGGGGACCAATCTGGTCAACGCGGCGGCCGAAGTGCTCAAGCTGCTGGGGCATAATCTGCCGCCGATCGACGAGGCTGCCGAATGAACGAGATACTTCTTAGCCCCTCCCCTGAAGGGGAGGGGCTCAGGAACGACTGGACCCGCGACGAGATCGCCGAGCTGTTCGACTTGCCCTTCACCGAGTTGCTGTTCCGCGCGGCCGAGAAGCATCGCGCGCACCACGCGCCCGACCAGGTCCAGCTCTCGACCCTGTTGTCGATCAAGACGGGCGGCTGTCCGGAGGATTGCGGCTATTGCAACCAGTCGGTGCACGCCGAGACCGGGCTCAAGGCGACCAAGCTGATGGACGTCCGCGCGGTGCTCCAGGCGGCGGCGCAGGCCAAGGACAATGGCTCGAGCCGCTTCTGCATGGGCGCGGCGTGGCGCAACCCCAAGGATCGCGACATGCCCGCGATCGTCGAGATGGTGCAGGGCGTCCGCCAGATGGGGATGGAGACGTGCATGACGCTGGGCATGCTGACGCCGGCCCAGGCGGCGATGCTCGGCGATGCCGGGCTCGATTACTACAACCACAATATCGATACCTCGCCCGAGCGCTATGGCGAGGTCATCACCACGCGCAGCTTCGAGGAGCGGCTCGACACGCTCGAGCATGTCCGTCAGGCGGGGATCAACGTGTGCTGCGGTGGTATCGTCGGGATGGGCGAGACGCGCGAGGATCGCGTCGGCTTTATCCATGAGCTGGCGACGCTGCCGCGGCATCCCGAGAGCGTGCCGGTCAATGCGCTGGTGCCGGTCAAGGGCACCGTGCTCGGCGACATGCTTGCCGATACGCCGCTCGCCAAGATCGACGATATCGAGTTCGTGCGCACCGTTGCGGTGGCGCGGATCACCATGCCCGAGAGCATGGTCCGGCTCTCGGCCGGGCGCGAGAGCATGAGCGATGCCACTCAGGCCTTGTGCTTCCTGGCCGGCGCCAACTCGATCTTCACCGGCGACAAATTGCTCACCACCGGCAATGCCGGCGACGACAAGGACGCGGCGCTGTTCGAGCGGCTGGGGCTTGTGGCGATGCCCGCGCAGGTCAAGGCCGAACTGGAGGCAGCCGAATGATGTTCCTCGCCCTATTGTTCGTCAGCGCTCATGCGCCGAACTGCACCGATCCGGTCACGCAGTCGGACATGAACCGCTGTGAGACACTGCGTTTCGAAGCGGCGGATCGCGCGATGAACGGGCAGTGGAAGCTCACGCTGGCGGCGGAGCGCACTGCCGATCGATCGCCTTCGGGCGACGGCCGCCCCGGCTATGCCGACCAGCTGCTCAAGGCGCAGCGGGCGTGGCTCGCCTATCGCGACGAGCATTGCCGCAGCGACGGCTATCGCATGCGCGGCGGCAGCGCCGAACCGATGCTGATCGCGGGCTGCCGCGCCGAACTTACCGAGCAGCGCACCAAGCAGCTTGCCGCCCTTGTCGAGGACCATTGATGTTCAAGAAAATCCTGGTCGCCAATCGCGGCGAGATCGCGTGCCGCGTGATGCGCACCGCCAAGAAGATGGGCTTGGCCACCGTTGCGGTCTATTCGGACGCCGATGCGCGCGCGCCGCACGTGCTGATGGCGGACGAGGCGGTGCGGCTCGGGCCGGCGCCCGCGGCGGAGAGCTACCTCAAGCCCGAACTGATCCTGCTCGCCGCCAAGGAAACCGGGGCGGACTGCATCCATCCGGGCTATGGCTTCCTGTCGGAGCGCGAGAGCTTCGCGCGGGCCTGCGCCGAGGCGGGAATCGCGTTCGTCGGGCCGCCGCCCAATGCCATCGCGGCGATGGGCGACAAGATCGAGTCGAAGAAGCTCGCCAAGGAAGCGGGGGTGAACGTCGTCCCCGGCTTTGTCGGCGAGATCGACGATACCGAGCATGCGGTGCGGATCGCCACCGAGATCGGCTATCCGGTGATGATGAAGGCCTCGGCCGGCGGCGGTGGCAAGGGGATGCGGCTGGCCTATAGCGAGGCCGATGTCCGCGAAGGATTCGAGGCGACCAAGCGCGAAGGGCTGGCAAGCTTCGGCGACGATCGCGTGTTCATCGAGAAGTTCATCGAGAGCCCGCGCCACATCGAGATCCAGGTGCTCGGCGACCAGCACGGCAACATCGTCTATCTTAACGAACGCGAATGCTCGATCCAGCGGCGGCACCAGAAGGTGGTCGAGGAGGCGCCGTCGCCCTTCGTCACGCCCGAAATGCGCAAGGCCATGGGCGAGCAGGCGGTCGCGCTGGCGCGGGCGGTAGGCTATTATTCGGCGGGTACGGTCGAGCTGATCGTCTCGGGCGCCGATACCAGCGGCACCGGCTTCTACTTCCTCGAGATGAATACCCGGCTCCAGGTCGAGCACCCGGTGACCGAGGAGATCACGGGCATAGACCTGGTCGAGCAGATGATCCGCGTCGCGGCGGGTGAGGCGCTGGCCTTCACCCAGGACGAGGTGAAGATTCATGGCTGGTCGATCGAGAACCGGGTGTATGCCGAGGACCCCTATCGCGGTTTCCTGCCATCGACCGGACGGCTGGTGCGCTATCGCCCGCCTGTCGAGGCGCGCGACGAGGCGGGGGTGACCCGGGTCGACGACGGCGTGACCGAGGGCAGCGAGATCTCGATGTTCTACGATCCGATGATCGCCAAGCTGGTGACCTGGGCGCCGACGCGCGAGGAGGCGGCCGATCGCCAGGTCGCGGCGCTCGATCGCTTCCGGATCGAGGGGATTGGGCACAACATCGATTTCCTATCGGCGATCATGCAGCACCCGCGCTTTCGTTCGGGCGAACTCACCACCGGGTTCATCGCCGAGGAATATCCCGAGGGCTTTGAAGGCGCGCCGGCGTCGGCGGCGCTCAAGCGCAAGCTCGCGGCGGCGGCGGCGGTGATCGACCGGACGCGGGCGGTGCGCGCCGCACAGATCAGCGGCCAGCTCAACGGCAGCACCGAGGCGGCAGGCGAGCGCGTAGTCACCATCGATGGCGAGCGGTTCGAGCTGACCGTCGAGAGCCTGGGTGGCATCGAGCTGGTGCGTGGGGCGGGCGAGCCGATGGAAGTCGTCGGGCACTGGCGGCTCGGCGAGCCGCTGTTCGCCGTGCGGATCGACGAGGAAGCGCTCACTCTGGGCGTCGAGCGCAAGGGATCGGCCTGGCGGCTGACGGCGCACGGCGCGTCGCATCGCGTCGAGGTGCTCCCGCCGCATGTCGCGCAGTATCGCCACCACATGATCGAGAAGGTGCCGCCCGACATGAGCCGCTTCCTGCTCGCGCCGATGCCGGGACTGCTCAGCCAGCTCCATGTATCGCCGGGCGACAAGGTCGAGGCGGGGCAGGCGCTCGCGGTGGTCGAGGCGATGAAGATGGAGAATATCCTCCGCGCCGAGCGGGCGGGGGTGGTCAAGGCCGCAAACTTCGCGCCGGGAGATGCGCTGGCGGTGGACGCGGCGATCCTCGAGTTCGAGTAGGCGCGAGTAGCGGCAACCTCCTTCCCTCTCCCCGGAGGAGAGAGGGCTTTGAGTCACACCAACCCTCGTCCCTCGATCCGCAGGACGGGCACGAAATCCTCCGACCCGCCGCGCGGCAGCGCCACCGTCAGCCCCGCCTCGCCGCGCTCGAATGTCACTCGCCCGCCGCCGACCAGCGATACCCGCTCGATCGCCGCCTGCGGAAGCGCCGCCTTGCCGAGCGCGACGATCGTCACCGGTTTGTCGGGCCATTCGAGCAGCGCGGCGTAGAGCGTTCCTTTGCGCGTAGTGAAGCGCACGTCCTCGGCAGTGAACGTCACCTTGCCTTCGCCGAACATGCCGCCGCCGACCTTGGTCGGGCCCTCGCCATAGATCCGCCACGGCCGCGAGCCGAAGATCGCCGCGTCGCCGTTGCGCCGCATCCAGCGTGTGATTCCGGCGAGGATCTTCTCCTCTTCGCTGTCGATGCTGCCGTCGCCGCGCATCGGGATCGAGAGCAGCAGGTTGCCGTTCTTGGAGACAACGTCGCACAGTCGCTGGATCACCTTGGCGGCGGGCACATAGGATTTCTGCTCGTAGCGGGCGCGGTTGTAGTGCCAGTCGCCGATGCACGTGCATGTCTGCCAAGGCTCGGCGCGCAGCCCGTCGGCGAAACCGCGCTCGACATCGTCGACCAGAGCGGTGCGTTGATAGGGTGTAAGCTGCTTGGCGGTGGCGACGACCTCGACCTTTCCGTCGCGCGCGATGCTCTGCCGATAGTAATGCGCCAGCGCTTCGAGGCCTACCGTGCCGAAGGGCAGGGCATAATTGTCGAAATAGACCATGTCGGGCCGGTATTTCTCGACCAGGTCCTGCTGGCGGAGCAGCCATTTGGCGACGTGATGGGGATTCTCTGGCGGGGCGAATTCCATCCAGCGGCGGCTGTGCACCTCGTGCCAGTCGCGCATCGCCTGCGCGGTCTCGATCCCGTCGGGCGGGACCATCGAGGGGCCGGTATAGAGTTCCTGCGGGTCGAGCCCGTCCCACCATTTGCCCGCGCCGTCGGCCTTGGTCAGCCTGAAGGCATCGTAGCGCTCGCCGGCGCGCGGCCCCTCGGCGTCATAGCCATAGGCGGTCTGCCACCAATGCCAGGCATGCGAGCTATGATTGCTGACCGCGAAGCGCAGCCCGTGCCTGCGCGCGATCTTCTCCCAGATGCCGACGATGTCGCGCTTCGGCCCCACGCGCAGCGTGTTCCAGGCGTGGTACGTGCTGTCGTACGCATCGAGATTGTCGTGGTGGTTGGCAAGCGCCATGAAGTAGCGCGCGCCCGCGGCCTTGTAGAGCGCGACGAGATGCTCGGGGTCCCATCGCTCGGCCTTCCACTGGTTCTCGATCTCGAGGAAGCCGCGGTCGGCCGGATGGCCATAGGTGCTGAGATGGTGATCGTAGAACGGGTCGCCCTGGACGTACATCTTCCGCCCGTACCAGTCGCCGAATTCGGGGACGCATTGTGCGCTCCAATGCGCCCAGATCCCGAACTTGGCATCGCGGAACCAGTCGGGCACGCGGAAGGCGGCGACGAGGCTCGACCAGTTCGGCGCGACCTCGCCCTGCGCCCGGCCGGCCAGACTGGCGGTAGCTGCCGAGCCTGCAAGCCCCCCAAGCGCCTGTCTGCGCGTAACTCCCATCCTCGTGCCTTTTATAAGTAAATATTATTTTCACGAATGCTACTGCGCTCGCGGCCAGGTGGCAAGCCGGACACACCACCGACATAATCGACCGCAAGCCGGGCGCGCCCTTCTCTGAATCATTTATTTATATAAAAAGCTTGTTAACTAACCGGAATTGCTTGCGTCCTGCGGCATTCGTGTAAGATTCGGAGCATCTCTATGGGGGAACGGCGAGGCATCGAGCCCGTCCGCTACTCTACCGCGGAAATCGCGCCGGCAGAGCGCCATCAGATCTGGTCGGACCGCGGCTGGCCGAGCATCGCCGCGTTGTTCGAGTCCACTCCGATCGGTCCGTTCTCGACCTCGGCCGAGAATATCCTGCTCGACGGTATCGCGGTCTCCTATTCGACCGGCACCGCGCGGCTGCTCGAGCGCACGCCGGAGCGGATTGCGGCCGACCGGATCGACATCCTCGGCGTCGGCGTGCTGCTGGAAGGCGAGATGCACGGGCTGGCGCGGTCGCGCGAGTTCGAGGCGCGGACCGGCGAGATGCTGCTGTTCGACATCGCCCAGCCGATCACGATGACGATGTCGATCACGCGATCGATCCAGCTCGGCATCCCGCGCGCGATGGCCGAGGCAGAGCTGGGGCCTGTCGCCGAGCTGCACGGGCGCGTGATCCGCCGCGACGAAGCGGCGCTGTTTCACGCGCATCTGGTCAAGCTCAGCGAGACGATGCTGCGGATCCCGGCGGACACCGCGCCGCGGCTGGCGCGGACGCTGCTCGATCTGCTGGCGGTGGCGGTGCAGACCTCCGAGGGCGTCGAGCGGCAGGCGCCTGGGCCGGTGCCCGGCATGGCGGCGCGTGCGCGCGCGGAGATCCGTGCAAATCTCGAATCGCCCTCGCTCTCGGTCACCAGCCTGTGTCGGCGGCTCCAGATCTCGCGCAGCACGCTTCACCGGCTGTTCGAGAAGGAAGGCGGGGTGCAGACCTATATCCGCGCCAGCCGCCTCGCCGCGGCACGGATCGCGCTGCTCGATCCCGAGAACCAGGAGCGGATCGGCGCGATCGCCGAGCGGCTGGGCTTCAGCGATGCCGCGCATTTCAGCCGCCTGTTCCGCGCGCGCTTCGGCGAGACGCCGAGCCAATGCCGCGCGGGACGCAAGTAGGCTGAGGTCGTATCGATGATAGGCTCCCCTCCCTGAAAGGGAGGGGAGTGGCGGCTAGAACAGCAAGGTCACTGCGTAAAAGGCCGCGCCGACCAGCGCCGAGGCCGGAATGGTGATGATCCACGCCATCACCACGCTCTGTGCGACGCCCCAGCGCACCGCCGAGGCGCGGCGCGCGGTGCCCGCGCCGATGATCGAGCCGGTGATCGTGTGCGTGGTGGACACCGGTATGCCGAGCGCCGAGGCCGTGAACAGGACGATCGATCCCGCGAACGAAGCGCTGAACCCCTGGTGCTGCGACAGCTTGGTAATCCGCGAGCCCATCGTTTCGATGATCTTCCAGCCGCCGGTCATCGTGCCCAGCGCGATCGCGACATAGCAACTGATCGCCACCCAGTGCGGCACTTCGAAATCGCCGCTCAGCCGCCCGGTCGAATAGAGCAGCACGGTGATGATCCCCATCGTCTTCTGCGCGTCGTTGAGCCCGTGGCTCAGCGAATAGGCGGCGGAAGAAACGAGGTGCAGTCCGCGAAAGCTGCGCTCGGCGGTCCGCGCAGTGGCACGGCGTAGCAGCCACGAGCTGACCAGCATCACCAGCATCGCGAGGAACATGCCGAGCGTCGGCGACAGCACGATCGCGAACAGGGTCTTGTTGAGCCCACCCCAATGGATGCCGGTCAGCCCGGCATGCGCCACGCCCGCGCCGATCAGCCCGCCGACCAGCGCATGGCTGCTCGACGAAGGAATGCCCTTCATCCAGGTCAGCACGTTCCAGAACATTGCCCCGCCGAGCGCGCCGAAAATCACCGCGGGGGTGACGACGTCCTTGTCGACCAGCCCCTTGCCGATCGTCTCGGCGACGGCATGGAGCGAAGGGATCGCGATCGTCAGGAAATAGGCTGCGAAGTTGAACACCGCGGCGAAGAGTACTGCCTGCACTGGCGATAGCAGCCGCGTCGCCACCACCGTCGCGATCGAATTGGCCGCATCATGCAGCCCGTTCAGGAAGTCGAACGCCAGCGCGACGGCGATCAGGCCGATGAGCAGCGGAAGGGCAAGTTCGTGCATGTCGCGCGATCAGGCGTGGTCGATGACGATGCCGTCGATCTCGTTCGCGACATCCTCGAACGAGTCGACGATCCGCTCGAGATGCTTGAAGATCTCGCGCTCGACGACGAAGCGCAGCGTGTCGCCGTCGCCATATTCCTTGAAGATGCGCTTGAGGCCTGCGGCATGGATCTCGTCGGCATGCCCTTCCATGCGGACCAGGCGCTCGGTCAGTTCGTGGAGGCGCGCGCTGTTCTGCGCGACGTTGCGCAGCAGCGGCATCGCTTCGGCAGTAAGCCGCGCGGCGTCGACGACGATCCCCGCCATGTCCTTCATCTCGGGAGCGAAGCTCTCGACTTCGTATAGCGAGATTGCGTTCACGGTTGCCTGCATCTCGTCGATCGAATCGTCGAGCGCGCCGATCAGGCTGGTGATCGCGCCGCGGTCGAACGGGGTCAGGAAGGTCTTCCGCACGGTCTGGAGCACTTCGCGGATGATGTTGTCGGCATCATGCTCGCGCTCGATCACTTCGCGGATATGCTCTTCGCGCGCCGGGCCACCTTCGAGCACGCGGGCGAGCGCGTCGGCGCCCGCCATCACCGTCGTCGAATGCGCCTCGAACAGCTCGAAGAAATTTCCGGTGCGCGGCAGCAGCCGCTGAAACCAGGCAAACATGGGTCCTAACCTCGATTTTTCCGCGACGGCGCCGAACATGCCCGTCCGCTGGGTTGCGGCCTTGAATTCCGATGCGCCGAACGAGCGGATGAGGTCGCGCAGGTCCGGCTCTTCCACGGCGTCCGCCGCCTCCGCCAACGTGAACCAGCGGCGCTCGCGCTGCGACTGCTCCTTCCAACTGTCGAGCTCGCGCGTCACCGCCAGCGGGAAGACGTCGACGTCCATCATCAGCGACGCGCCGCTGCCGCGCCGCTTGCGGTAGCGATACGAGCCGAGCGGGGTGGGGCATACCGGACCCTGGACGCCGGCTTCCTCCTCGGCCTCCTGCGACGCGGCGAGGTGCGGCGCGACGCCCGACATCGCATTGCCCTTCGGGATCACCCAACGGCCGGTGCCGCGCGACGTGACCAGCAGGATGCGGACCGAGGTATCGGCCGCGGAATCATCGGTGCGATAGGGAAGGGCGGCGATCTGGCGAATGGCGAGTGTCCGGCGCGCACCGGCGTGGATCGCCGGGCGCGCCGCAATGGCTCCAAATGCAGCGCATTTCAAGCCGGATGGGGATTCAGCAGGCGGCGAAAGCACGGTCCGCCGCCGCGCGACGGGCAGCGGGAAGGTCGTCGTCGATCGTCGGCATTGCCGTAGCCGAGCGCATGCGGAAATGGGTACCGATCGCGCCCCGGCGGCGGATCTGGAGCTTCTCCAGGATATTGTGGATGTGGTTCTTGACCGTCGCCGGGCCAATCCGCAGCTCGATCGCGATCTCTTTGTTGGACAGACCCTCGGAGGCGAGCGCGGCGATCTCGCGCTCGCGCCGGGTGAGCGCGGCCACGGGCGGGGGGGTGGCAACGGTGCCCGAGAGGGCGGCGACGCGGCGGCAGAGCATCGCGACCAGCTGAGGCGGGCAGCCGACCTCGCCGGCGATCGCCTGCTCGATCGCCCGTTCGAGCTCGGCGAGCGTGCCGTCGCGCCCGACAAAGCCGATGAGCCCCGCCTCTGCGCAGGCGACGCTTGTCTGCGCGCTGCCGATCCCGAAACCGACGATCGGCAGCGGTGGGCGGATCGCGTGGAGCCGCCGTGCGACCACCAGCGATTCAGGCGCCGACGCGTCGAGCAGCACCGCATCGACGCCGAGCGTCGGCAGCTGCGCCACGGCCTCGATCCCGCTCAGCGCAGCGGCGATCGTCATCCGTTCCGATTGCGCGAGACCGCGCGCGACGCCCTCGCGATACAGCAGCACGTCGCTGACCACGAGAACGCGGATCGTGCGGCGGCCATTCGCGGCCCGGGCCTGACTCGTCATCATCGTTCACAACTCCGAACGCGTGAGAACGCCAGTTGCAGGCTGTCGGGAAACAAGAATCTCCAGTCTCCCCGCCCGCAAATAACGAACTGGTAAACGTCAAATTGTCTGGCCCGAGGTCCGCCTTGTCGCGAATTGCATCCAGTGCAGGGCGCGGCGGTGCAGGGAACCTATCACGGCTCCGGGTTTTGCGTAAAGGGCGTAACGACCGATTTCCGGGGAGCTGGCCTGATCCTGCCCACTCGGCGGGGAGTTTGCCGTACCGAAGGATCTAGACCTTCTGGTCTATCCGCATTGAAATCGCAGGACTGTTCCTTTGGCGGTCCGCATTTCTACGCCTCGTATGTTTCCGCAAATGGTCCGGCCCGCTGCATGGGCCGTTTGCCGTCCGTCCGGTCGATTGGCCCGAATCCCTCGCGCTCTAAGCTGCAGCCGTTCGCTTCGGAGGAGGGGAAGATTGCGACTCGCATTCAGCTCGGCCCGATGCCCACGATGCTCAGCGAGATCGTGGGGCAGATGCTAGACGGTCGCGACATCGTGATCGCCGGCCCCAGCGCGCCGGGCACCGATGCGCTCGCCGCCGCACGCGCGCTGGGTGCGCAGCTGCTCGTCGTCCAGTCCGAGGCGGACGATCGGACGATCGAGCAGATCTTCGCGCTCCCCGAGCTGACCATCCTGATGATCTCGAGCGACGGGCGCCAGGGCCGGATCGTCAGCTTCGCCCAGCAACCGGTGTCGCTCGATCGCGCGTCGATGGCGGTGCTGGTCGCGCCCAGCGCGGGACACGCCTGATGGCGAACTATCGCGCCATCGCCGCCGCCAGCACCACCATCCTGGGGCTGCTGCGCGATCGCTTCCCCAATGGCGATTTCGGCGGGCCGCTGACGATCGAGCTGTACCAGGCCAAGGACTTCGCCACGCCGATGAAGGAGGGGATCGCGATCTGCCTGTGGCGCGTCGCCCCCAACATCTCGCGCCGGGCGCTCGGCCCGCGTACCGACATCCACGGCCGGCGCTTCAAGCCTTCGCTGCCGATCGACCTCTTCTACCTGCTCGTGCCCTATGCCGACGATGCCGAGCGCCAGCAGCGGCTGCTCGGCTGGATGCTGCGCGCGATGCACGAGCTGGGCCCGCTGGTCGCCAGCGAGCTCAACCATTTCCTCGCCGAGAGCGACATCTTCGCGGAGGCCGAGACGCTCGACATGGTCAACGATCCGCTGGCGATCGCCGACCAGCTGACGCTGTGGGACCGGATCAAGCACATGCCCCCCGCAGCGACCTATGCGATGCGGATGCTGCTGCTCGACAGCGACGAGACGCTCGACGAATATCCCATCGTCACCGAGCGCGCGATCGACCTGGGCGTGCTCGCATGATCGCGGTGCGCGTCCTCGACCGGATCTCGCGGCCCGCGCCGATCGGCATCCGCTTCCGCGATGTCGCGACCGGCGGGTTCGTCGGCGACGGGCTGCGCGTGACGGTCACCTCGGTGCGCAATCCCGCGCGCCGCGCGCTGCTCGAGGCCAATGCCAAGGCGGTGTGGTACGCGAACCGCTTCCCCGGATTCTCGGACGCAGCGTTGGGCGGCCCCGATTGGGAAGCACTCCAGCAGCCCTGCCTGGTCGAAGTCGACGACGCGTATGGCCGCTTCCTGCCGCTGCGCATCGTGCTCGATTTGCCCCAGCGCGGGCTGGTCGACTGGCCGGGCTGGGGCGATCTGCCGCCTGATCCGCTATTGCCGCTCGCCAATGACGACAGCCCGCCGGCGATCTCGCCCGAGACGCTGCCGCTCTTCTCGGCGCCCGGGCGAAGCCTGCCCGCGCCGCTCGCCGAGATACGCTGCCAGCTCGAGCGCGACGATGGCGGTCCCGCAGCCTGGGCGCTGCTCACCGCGTCGCATGGCGGCACCGTCCGCGCGATCGGCCAGGCCGATGCGCAGGGCAGGGCAGTCCTTTTCTTCGCCTATCCCGAGCGTCCGCGACCCTCGCTCGCCACCTCGCCGCCGGCGATTACCGACTTCCGCTGGTCGATCGAGCTCGCCGCTTATTGGGACGGTCTCGATCCCGCCGAGCCGCCCGAATTCGCCGCGCTGATGGCGCAGCTCGATCATCCGCGCACGCTGTTCGCATCCACCGCTTCGCCGCCCGAGCCGCTGCCCTCGCAACTGCTCAGCTTCGGGCGCGGCCTCGTGCTGCGCACCGAATCCACTCCCGATGGCCCGTCCTCCTCTCTCCTCATGGCGGCGTCATGAAACACCAAGGAGAAAACTGATGCCCGAATATCTCGCGCCTGGCGTGTTCGTGGAGGAAGTCTCCTTCCGCGCGAAATCGATCGAAGGCGTTTCCACCACCACCACCGGCTTCGTCGGCGCGACGCGCTATGGCCCGATCGACATCGAGCCCGAGATCGTCACCAGCCTGGTCGAGTTCGAACGCGCCTATGGCGGCAAGTCCAAGCTCACCTTCTCCGACGGCGGCGAGACCGACAACTACACCTGGAACGCCGTCCGCGCGTTCTTCGAAGAGGGCGGCAAGCGCTGCTATGTCGCCCGCGCCTACACCCCCTCGGCAGACACGCCGTGGGATGGCTATGCCATCGCCGACACCGCCACGATCGAGGACGGCTCGCCCCCCGACCAGCTCGACTTCGCGGTGCGTGCGCGCTTCCCCGGCCAGGCCGGCAATGGCCGCGTCACCTTCACCCTCGCGCTCGGGCAGAACCGGCTCGCGCGCAATCCCGACGACACCGTATCGCTGAAGGGCACTGCCGACCGCGACGTGGTCTGGGTCGGCGCGCCGGTCAACGGCTTCCGCCTGCTGCTGTGGGACCAGCTCAACCGCGTCTGGAAGCTCGGCGAGGCCGACGACACGCTCGACAGCGCCGACGAGGTCGGACCGCTGTTCCCGGCGCCGGCGGATCCCGACGACGACGATCTCGATATCCGCGTGGTCACCGTCACGGTCACGGTCGAGCCGCTGACCAACGACCTGCCGACCTTCGTCGCCACCGAGCTGCCGCTCGATCCGCTCCACGAGCGGGGCGGCGCGCCGGATTCGCTGTTCGCCTATTTCGCCGAAACCCCGGCGAGCCTGTCGCGGGCGCGGACGATCCCGATCGTGATCGGCGCCTATGCCAATAACGGTCTCGATGTGCTCGACGATCTGCGCGACCTGCACGATCTAAACGTGCTGACCTCGCCGCCCGAGCAGCTCGACACGCTGCTGCGCGATCCCGAAAGCAGCAACGCCGCGCGCAGCGTCGTCGTGCGGCTCACCGGCGGCCATGACGGCGCGACGCCGCTCCCCATCGCCTATGCCGGCGAGACCAATGCGACGACCAATCGCTCCAGCGGGCTCGTCGCGTTCGAGGCGCTGGAGGACATCTCGATCGTCGCCGCGCCGGGCGGGATGGTGACCGAGACGCCGCGCTCGCGGGCGATCATCGCCAATTTGATCGGGCATGCCGAGCGGATGAAATACCGGATCGCGGTGATCGACAGCGCCAAGGGCCAGACGATCTCCGAGGTGCGCGCGCTGCGGGCGCTCTACGACAGCAGCCACGCGGCATTCTATTATCCCTGGGTGCGGATCCTCGATCCGCTGACGGGGCAGGAGAACCATTACCCGCCCTGCGGCTTCGTCGCCGGCATCTATGCCCGCAACGACACCAATCGCGCAGTCTACAAGGCGCCGGCCAACGAAGTCGTGACCCTCGCGATCGGCTTCGAGACCCTGCTCAACAAGGCGCATCAGGAGGTGCTGAACCCGGAAGGGATCAACTGCTTCCGCTTCTTCGAGGGCCGCGGCATGCGGCTCTGGGGCGCGCGGACGATGTCGAGCGATCCCGAGTGGAAATACGTCAATCTGCGGCGCTATTTCGCCTATCTCGAACGCTCGATCGACAAGGGCACCCAATGGGCGGTGTTCGAGCCCAATGGCGAGCGGCTCTGGGCGAACGTCCGCTCGACGATCCAGGATTTCCTGCTCAACGAGTGGCAGAACGGCGCGCTGCTGGGCGACAAGCCCGACAAGGCCTTCTTCGTGAAGTGCGACCGCTCGACCATGTCGCAGAACGATCTCGATAACGGCCGGCTGGTCTGCCTGGTCGGAGTCGCGCCGCTGCGTCCCGCCGAATTCGTCATCTTCCGCATCGGCCAGTGGACGGCCGACCGCAAGATCTGAGGAGAGCCAGCATGGCCGTCTTTCGCGATCGTCCGTACGTCCAGTTCAACTTCCTCGTCGATATCGGCGACGGCAACACCGAGGGGCCGGCCGCCGGCTTCCAGGAGTTGTCGGGCATCGGCATGGAAGTGACCGTCTCGGAGTACCGGACCGGGAACTCCCGCGAGAATTCGGTGATGAAGATCACCGGGATGAACAAGTCGACCGACGTCACGATGAAGCGCGGCGTGATCGGGTCGCTCAATCTCTACCAGTGGCTCGACGATATCCGGAACGGCAACCAGAACGCCTTCCGCACGGTCAAGGTCACGCTGCAGAACGAGGACCACAGCGCCGCGGTGGTGACGTGGAAGCTGCTCCGCGCGCGGATCATCAAGTCGACGATGGGGCCCTTCAACGCCAAGGGCACCGACGTGGCGATGGAGGAGATGGTCCTCGCCTACGAACGGCTTGAGATGGAGTGACGCCGTGTACCCGCATCGCCTCCTTCCCGGCATCGCCATAGCCGTTCCGCCGCCCGCGTTTCCCGACGCGCTGCCGCGGATGGACGTGGCGCTGTTCGTCGGCTTCGCCGAGCGCGGCCCGACGCACCGGCCCGTCGCGGTCGAGAGCGTCGCGGCCTATGCGGCGGTGTTCGGCGGCGACGTCGTGCTGGCGCATGGCGAGAAACCGGTGACCGCGGCGCTGGCGCCGTCGGTGCGCAGCTTCTTCTCGAACGGGGGGACGCGCGCCTGGGTGATCCGGGTGGCGCGGACCGCCGCGCTCGAGCGGCGGTGGCGCGGCAAGGAGGCCACTGCCGATGTGGCGGTGGCGCGTACCTTTACCTTGCCGTTTGCGCCGGGCGTCAAGGTGCGGGCGAGCAGCGTGGGGAGCTGGGCGGACGATGTCCGGGTTTCCGCGAGAGTGGAGCGGAGCGGCGGGCGTGTTCGGGTTCTGATTCGGGGTGAGAAGGGCGAAATGGGGGTGGTGAGCGGGCCCTTCGGGGTCTCGCCCGACGATCCCGATAGCTGGTGGAAAGAGCCCGATGACGATGGGTTCTATGCCGATCCCAGGGCGGTGGCGGGGCCGCGGGGGTGGCTGGCGCCGATGGGCACGCCTGCGGACTGGAATCTGTCCAATTTGGGCGACTTCTGGTCGGAATCGGTCGGTCCTGACCCCGAAATGCGCACTCCCCTGGAGCGTGACGGGCTGTCGCGGTTCGATGCGGAGCTGTTCCTCGATCCGGCGCTGGCCACCTCGACGATCGCGGCGCTGGGCGACGATGCGGCGCGGATGCGCGATATCGACGGGGTGTCGCTGCTGGGCATCCACGGCGCGTTCGCGGTGCCGGGAGGCGGCGACTTCGCCGAGCCCAGCATGATCGCGGTGCCCGATGCGGTCCAGCCGGGCTGGGCGCCGCGGGTGCCCGAAAAGCTGGTGACGCCGGTCCATGTGCAGGGCGAGATCCCGGCGCGGTGGCGCGATCATCTGGGGTCGTGCGCGGTGCCCGAGCCCGTGCCGGGCACCGGTCGCCCCGATCCGACGCGCTTCCTCGACTGCGACACGCGGTTGCTCGCGATGCCGGTGTTCGTCGCGGTGGACAGCCCGCAGGCCGCGGGGCTCGTGCACCTCGAATGGTCGGCGTCCGAGCCGGGCGCGACCTATGTGCTCGAGGAATCGGGCCGCGCCGACTTTGCCGGCGCCGAGGAGATCTGGCGCGGCGAGGCGCTGGAATACGAGGTCCAGGTTTCGCGCGAGGGCTCCTATTACTACCGCGTCCGCGCCGAGCTCGACGGCAATGTCAGCAAGGCCTCGGTCATCGGCTTCCTCGTCCAGGACAGCGCCTGGGAAGCGGTGCCCGATGCGAAATACGATCCCGAGCCGCTGCTCAGGGTGCGGACCGCGCTGCTGCGCACCTGCGCGGCGATCGGCGACCAGTTCGCCTTGCTCTCGCTGCCACGCCATTACCGCGCCCGCGACGCCGCCGAGCATGTCGCGACGCTCGCCGAGCGGCTGCCCGACAACGAGCTTCGCGCGCTGAGCTATGCGGCGCTCTATCATCCCTGGATCGCCTCGCCGATCGGCAGCGCGACCGACCCCGACTGGCTCGTCGTCCCGCCCGAAGGCGCAGTCGCCGGCACCTTCGCACGGCGGGCGCGGCAGCGCGGGGCGTGGCTCGCCCCGGCCAACATGCCGATGGAGGACCTGGTCGCGCTGTCGCCGACAGTCGGGGACCGCGACCGCGAGGACTTTGCCCGGGCGCGCGTCAATCTGGTGCGCCGCCTGCCGATCGGGTTCGTCGCGACCGACGCGATGACCCTGTCCGGCGAGTATGACTGGGGCGAAGTCAACGTCCGCCGGCTAATGAGCCTGCTCCGCCGCGTATGCGTCCGCCGCGGCGCCCCCTTCGTGTTCGAGCCCAATGGCGACACCACGCGCCGCGCGATCGAGCGCAGCTTCGGCCATATGCTCGACGACATGGTCCGTCGCGGCGCCTTTGCCGGGAAAGGCAAGGAGGACAGCTACCGGCTGAGCGTCGACGCGAGCGAGAGCGACCGGATGAACGGCCGGCTGGTGATCGAGATCGGCGTCGCCCCCGCGCAGCCGCTGCGCTTCCTGACGCTGGTGCTGGCGCAGGCCGGCGAGCGCTTCACCATCGCCGAGGAGCGCTGACATGGCCGACGAACCGCCGCGCCCCTATCCGTTCATGGCGTTCAACTTCGCGGTGGAGATCATGCGCGCAGGCGAGGGCAAACCGCTGGTCGAGGCTGCCTTTTCGGACTGCGACGGGCTCGAGATGACGATGGACGTCAAGACCATCAAGGAAGGCGGCGCCAACGATCGCTCGATCCGCGTCAACGGTACGGTGGCCTATGCCAATCTCTCGCTCAAGCGCGGGATGACCGACAATTTCGAGCTGTGGCAATGGTTCGAGGATTCGGTCGCCGATCCGCGGCTGCGCGCCGATGCCGAAGTGGTGATCCTCGGACCGGACGGCAGCGAGCGTGCGCGATTCCAGCTTTCGCGCTGCGTGCCGATCAAGATGAAGGCGCCGACGCTGAGCTCGACCGGCGCGGCGGTGGCGATCGAGGAACTCCAGATCGCGTACGAGACGCTAAAGTTCGTGCCCGGAAAGGCCGCGGCATGACCGAACTCGCCAAGGCCCAGCTGATCCAGCTCGACGACGACTTCAAGAAGGAGAAGCCGGGCGGGCAGAGCGTCAAGGTCCAGTTCAATCCCGAGAGCCTGAAGGTGACCTTCGCCAACCAGCTCGTCCAGCCGCAGGGCGGCGACCAGGCGGCGGGGAATACCGGGCGGCAGTTCGTCGGCGCGGGGACGACCAAGCTCGCGCTCACTTTGTGGTTCGACGTCACTGCGATGACCGAGGATCCGGTCGACGACGTACGCCGGCTCACCCAGAAAGTGATCTTCTTCATGACGCCGACCCCCGACAAGGCCGATGCCAAGAAGATGGTGCCGCCGGCGACGCGCTTCGTCTGGGGATCGTTCCTGTTCGACGGGATCGTCGAGGGGCTCGAGGAGAGCCTGGAATTCTTCGGCCCCGACGGCAAGCCGCTGCGCGCGCAGATCAGCCTGACGATCGGCCAGCAGAAGATCCTTACCTCCGAGTTCAAGGGCGACGGCAAGGTGCCGTCGTCGCCGGGGCAAAAGCCGATGTCGCAGGCCAAGGAAGGCGACACCGCGCAGAGCGTGGCGGCGAAGAACGGCAAGTCCGACTGGAAGGGCATGGCCGCCGCCAACGGGATCGAGGACCCGCTGCGCCTGTCGCCGGGCCAGCTGATCGACGTCAATGCCGGCGTGAGCCTGGGCGGCAGCGCGGGCGTGGGCATCGCTGGTGGAGCGGGCATCAGCGGCGGGATCGGCTTCTCGGCGGGCGCCAACATCCAGCCGCCATCGATCACGCCGCCGAAATTCTCGGCGAGCGCGTCGGTGCGGATCAATTGAGGAGGGGCGCGTGGCAGTCGTCATCAACGAATTCGAAGCGATCTCCGCGCCCGGCCAGGAGAAGCCGGAAGAGAAGAAGGGGGGCGACGGCGCGCCGCAGAGGATCGAGCCCGCGCAGCTCCGGCCGCCGCTGCGCCGCATCGCGCAGCGGCATGCACGGCTGAGGGCGCACTGATGCCCGCCGCTGCTTCCAACGTGACGCCGCTGCCGATGCGGCCGGCGCGCCCGACGATCGAGATCGGCGGGACGCGGGCCGACAAGCTCGAGTCCGCGCTGATCACGATGGAGCTTGCCGACAGCGTCGAGGGCATGGCCCGCGCCGAATTGGTGTTCGGCAATTGGGGCGGCGGCGACACCCCGGGCTTCCAGCATTTTGACCGCAAGACCATCGAGTTCGGCAAGCCGGTGAAGGTCAAGCTGGGCGACGATTTGCTGTTCGAAGGCAGGATCAGCGCGATCACTGCCGATTTCGCCGATGGCGCGCCGCCGACGATCGGGGTGCTGGTCGAGGACCGGTTGCAGGACCTGCGGATGACCCGGCGCTCGCGGACCTTCGAGCGGGCGACGATCGCCGATGTCGCGAAGAAGATCGCGTCCGAGCATGGCCTCACCCCCAAGGTCGACGTGCAGGGCGCGAGCCAGCTCTGCATCGCGCAGGTCAACCAGAGCGATCTGGCGCTGCTCCATGATCTCGCGCGGCGCGAGGATGCGCTGGTCTGGGTGCAGGACAAGGAACTGCATGTCGCCAAGCTGCGCCCGGCCGAGAAGGTTGCGCTGCGCTGGGCGGGATCGCTGCGCGAATTCCATGTCGAGGCCGATCTCGCCAGCCAGCGCACTGCGATGGTCGCGAGCGGGTGGAACGTCGCCGACAAGAAGGTCGCTACCAACAAGGCTACCGATGCCGCGATCTCGGGGGAGACGGGTTCGACCGACAGCGGCGCCAAGATCCTCAAGTCCGCGTTCGGCGAGCGTGTCGACACGATCGCACATGCGCTGCCGCGCGACGATGCCGAGGCGCGCGCGATCGCCGAGGCGAGCTTCCGCCACATGGCGCGGCGCTTCGTCACCGGCGAAGGCGTCGCCGAGAGCAAGGCGGCGATCAAGGTGGGGGCGACGCTGGCGCTAACCGGGCTCGGCAAGCTGTTCGACGGCGACTACCGCGCCACTGCGGTCACCCACCGCTTCGATCAGGCGATGGGCATGCGCAGCGAATTCCGCTGCGAGCGCGCCGGGCTGGGGAAAGCGTGATGCTGCTCGATCTCGATCGCGGCGAAGCGCAGTTCCACGAGCGCGGGAGCGAGGGCTGGGGCGGGCGCTGGTATGGCGTCGTCCCGGCCACCGTCACCGATATCCAGGATCCCGACGGGCAAGGGCGCGTGAAGATCAAGCTCGACTGGTCGCCCGATGCCGGGGGCGGGCAGGGCTATGCGGCCTGGGCGCGGATGGCGACCTTGTTCGCGGGCAACAATCGCGGCAGCTGGTTCATCCCCGATGTCGGCGACGAAGTGCTCGTCGCGTTCGAGCACGGCGATCCGCGGCGGCCCTATGTGCTCGGCGGGCTGTGGAACGGCAAGGACAAGCCGCCGCAATCGATGGCGAGCGGCAACAACCTCAAGGTTATCCGCAGCCGCAACGGGGTGAAGGTCACGCTCGACGATTCGAGCGGCAAGGAGACGCTCAAGCTCGAGACCCCCGGCGGGCAGAAATTGACGATGAAGGACGGCCCCGGCGCGGTGACGATCGAGGATTCGAACGGCAATTCGGTCAAGCTCGAGACGTCGGGGATCACGATCACCGCGGCGGCCAAGGTGACGGTCAATGCCAGCCAGGTCGCGGTCTCCGCCGGGATGGTCAAGGTCGATGCCGGGATGTCGACCTTTTCGGGCATCGTGAAGTGCGACACGCTGATCTCGAACACAGTGATCTCGACGACCTACACGCCGGGCGCGGGGAACATCTGGTGACCGCGCTGGCACACAAGGTCACGTGGCAGGCGCCGCGGCCGCTGTGGCGGGGAACGACGCCGTTCCAGGCGCGTCCGCAATTGCTGCGCTTCGCCAGCGACGACTTCATGGAGCAGTTGCTCGCGACCCTGGCCGAGGAGCCGGCGCGGATTTCCGACCGGATCGCGCGGCCCGAGACGTGGCGCGATCCGCCGATGCCGGCCGACCTGCTCGACGCCGTAGTCCGCGTGCCGATCCCGGCGCCGATGCAGGAAGCCAAGCGCAGGCGCTTCTGGCGCGCCGCGCCCTCGGCACCGCCGCCCGCACCGCCGGCGAACAAGCAGCTCAAGCTCTACCAGCCGGCGCACCAGCGTTACTATCTCGTCGCGGGGACGCTCGCCTGTCAGATCCCCGGATTGCCCGAGCGCGCCGTCGAGGGCGGGCACGAGACCGTGGGGTTCGTGATGCGGCGGCTGCTGCCGGCGAGCGGGCGCGCCGACGGGACGCTGCCGCTGGTCGAATACGCTTATGTGATGGGCAGCGATGGCCCGGAGTGGCAGCGCGTCGAGGCCGATGCGGGGCTCGCGCCGGGCGAGGAGCAGCTTCCGCTGTTTCCGCTCCAGCACCGCGACGAGGAAGGCGCGCGGCGGACGATCTGGGCGGGGATGATCCCGGTCGCGCGGCGCGAGGAGTATCTCGGCAAGTCGGTGGTCACCACGCCGGTGTCGCTCGCCGCGGGGCAGATGGCAGCGCTCAAGCCCGGCGCGCCGGCGGCGCGGCCGGTGACCAAGGTGGCGCGCACCGCGCAACTGCGCATCGAAGTGATCGAGCCGTGGAAGGCGCTGGTCCGCGCGGCGATCAAGGCGGCGGACGAGTTCCGAACCAACACGCCGGATTCGCAGGAAAGCAATGCCGAGCGCGCCGAGCGGGTGCGCGACTATAATTATCAATACCAGCACCAGTCGTGGCTGTTGCTGCTCGACCTGCGCAAATGGCTCGACCTGCATCTGCCGCGCGTGGCGGCGCGGCTGAGCGACACCACTCAGCCGCCCGACAGCGTGCTCAACATCTCCGAGCAGGCGGCATGGCGGGCGATGCACAACCTCGTCTCGGGCGGGCCGATCCCGCCGGCGGGCAAGACCAAGGCGCCGTCGATGCGCGACGCGGTGCGCCGTATCCTCGCCTGGGAGCCCAAGCTCGATGCGGTCACCACGCATTATGCCGACGGCACCAAGGCCAATGCCGACTGGCCCGACTTTCACTTCCAGCTGGTCGGGATGGTCGCCCCGCCGAACAAGCAGGCGGCCGCGACGCTGGACGGGCCCTACAAGACCGTGCTCGCCGGGGGCGATCCGTTCAGCACGACGCTCGATCCGCCCGCCAATGACGAGACGGTGATCCTCGATCCGGTGGACAGCCCGGACGTTAACGTCGATGTCGAGAAGCTCGACCGCTTCCTCGCGCTGCTGGCGCGCGCGCTGCCCGACAGCGACGAGGCGACGGTCCAGCCGATCCCGCACGCGATGAAGCTGCGCGACGTGATGATCAAGACCGCGGGCGACCAGGGGCTGTTCGTCGCGCGGATGGTCCATATGAACGCGGATTGCGGACCGCTGCATCCGCCGACGCTCTCGAAGGGCAGCGAGCAGTTCAGGCTCGCCAGCTTCTTCGATCCCGATGCGCCGGTGCGGCCGATCACGATCACCCTGCCGACCGACACCAGCCCGGCTGGCCTGCGCAAGCACGGGCGCGGGACGGCGTTCGTGATGTCCGACCTGCTCTGCGGGCAGGTACAGCGCGCCAAGGGGTTCGGCTTCATCGACCTGGTGCTCCAGGTGCTGCCCTGGCCGTTCCACAAGAGCATCAAGATGAAGAAGGGCGCCGAGGGGGGCGGCTGCAAGGGCGGCAGCAATGTCGACATCGGCATGATCTGCTCGCTGTCGATCCCGATCATCACGATCTGCGCGCTGATCCTGCTGATCTGCATCGTGCTGCTGCTCGACTTCATCTTCCGCTGGGTGCCGTGGTTCATCGCGTGCTTCCCGCTGCCGCGGTTCAAGGGGAAGGCATGATGAGCCCGTTCGGCAAGAGCCTCGGCTTTCCCCCGCGCGTCGGCGCCGACGGGCGGATGCGCTGGTCGCAGGGGGAGGCGAACGTGCGCGAATCGATCGCGATCATCCTCAAGACCGAGGCGGGCGAGCGGATCCAGCTGCCCGGTTTCGGGGCGGGGCTGGGGCGCTATCTGTTCGAGCCCAACAATCCCGCGACGCATGTCCGCATCGCCGCCTCGATCGAGGATGCGCTCAAGGCCTGGGAGCCGCGCATATCGCTCGACGGGGTGGACGTGGCGCCCGATCCCACCGACGCCACCGCCGCGCTCGCCACCATCGCCTATCGCCTCGTCGCGACCGGCGCGGCCGAGCGGACGAGCGTCTCGATCCCGCTGGGGAGAAGCTGATGCCGCTGCCTGCCCCCCGCATCGACGATCGCGACTATCGCGCGCTGGTCGAGGAGACGCTCGCCCGCGTTCCCGTCCACACGCCCGAATGGACCAATTTCAATCCGTCCGATCCGGGGGTGACGATCGTCCAGCTGTTCGCGTTCCTGACCGAGAATCTGATCTATCGCGCGAACCTGATCCCCGAGCGCAACCGGGCGAAGTTCCTGCAATTGCTCGGCATCCCGCTGCGTACTGCGAGCGAGGCGCGCGGGCTGGTGGCGTTCGCGAACGAGAAGGGTGCGCTCGCGACCCAGACGATCCAGCGCGACTTCGAGCTGCTCGCAGGCGCAATGCCGTTCCGCACGGTGACCGGGCTCGACGTGCTGCCGGTCGAGGCCAAGCTGTTCGTCAAGCGGCCGGTGGCGAACCCGGCGCCCGAGCTACGGAAATATTACGAGCTGCTCTACGCCTCGTACGGCGCGACGCTGCCGGCGCAGCTCACGCTCTACCAGAGCGCGCCGTTCGATCCGGCGCAGGGGCCGCTCGACTTGGCCGAGACGATCGATCGGACGCTGTGGATCGCGCTGGTCGCGCGGAAGGACGACCTTGCCGCGACCGACGACCCGACCAAGCTGGTGCGCGAGGCGATTGCGGGGCGGAACCTTTCGCTCGGGCTGGCGCCGGCCGAGGATGTCGAGCAGCTGGCTATCCCCGTGGGCGGGGCGACGACGGCGCCGGCGGACCTGCTGCGCTACGACATCGCCCGGCCGGCGGCGAACGGCGAGCTGCTGTTCGTCAATGGGCGGCCGGCGCCCGACTGGCGGGCGCTCGATGCGCGGGCGGACTTCGATCCGTCGCGCGAGGTGGGGGTGGTCGAGATCGGGCTGCCCGAGGCCGATGCGCTCCGGTTGTGGAACAACCTCGATCCGTTCGAGGCGGGGGTGGGCGAATTGCCCCCGGCGATCGACGACAGCGCGATCGCCGAGACGCTGGTCACCTGGATCCGCGTGCGCGCCTCGTCGGCGGCGGAGGTGCGGCTGCGCTGGGCGGGGATCAATGCGGTCGGCGTGCGCCAGTTCGAGACGATCCGCGCCGAGCGCCTAGCCGACGGCGACGGCAGCCCCGACCAGGTCCGCCAGCTCGCCAAGGCGCCGGTGCTCGAGAACAGCGTCGCGATCGTCAGCGTGTCGCCCGAAGGGACCGAGACCGAATGGAGCGCGATCGACGATCTGCTCGCCGCCGCGCCCGAGGTGCCCATACCGGGCGCGAGCCAGCAGCTCGGCCCGGCGACGTCGTTCCGCGTCGATGCCGAGGCCGGGGTGGTCAGCTTCGGCGACGGGCTGGCGGGGCGGCGGCCCGGCGCCGACGAGCGGCTCTATGCGCGATACGAGTATAGCGAGGGGCAGGAAGGCAATGTCGGCCCCCATGCGCTCAAGGCCGGTCCGCTGGCACCCGGCGGCTTCACCGCGACCAATCCGATCGCGACCTGGGGCGGCACCGACGCCGAGAGCGTGCGATCGGGCGAGAAGCAGGTGCAGCGGATGCTCCAGCACCGCGACCGGCTGGTCACCGAGGCCGATTTCCGCAGCATCGCCTGGCGCACGCCGGGCGTGTCGATCGGACGGATCGACGTGCTCCCGGCCTGGCATCCCGACCTCGCCCCTGGCGCGATCGGCACCGTGCCCGGCGTGGTGACGCTGCTCGTCGCCCCGCGCAACGATCCCGAGCACCCCGCCGCGCCGCGCCCCGACGCACCGTTTCTCGACGCGCTGTGCGCCTATCTCGATCCGCGCCGGCTGGTGACCACCGAGTTGGTGCTGCGCGGGCCGGCGTACAAAAGGATCTGGGTGTCGGTGGGGATCGAAGTCGGCGGCGGCTATACGATCGCCGAGGTGGCCGACGCCGTTAAGGCGCGGCTGCGCGCCTATCTGAGCCCGCTGCCTCCCGAGGACAGCGACTTCTCGACCACCGAGGGCCCGCTCTACGGCCCCGCGACCGATCCGGCGCTGCGCGGCTGGCCGCTCGGTCGCCCGGTCCATGCCCGCGCACTGATGGCCGAGGCGGCGCGCGTGCCCGGCGTGGTCGAAGTCGCCGACATCCAGCTCGCGCTCGACACCGGCGGCAAGATGGACGCGGTGCCCATCACCGGGATCGAGCTTCCCGAGCTGGCCGGCATCTCGGTGGTCGGCGGCGATCCGATCGACATCAGCCTGCTGCGCGGCGATCTGGGTTCGGGCGGCACCGGCAGTGGCACGGGCGACGGCTCGGCGCTGCTACCCGTTCCCGTCGTGGCGGAGACGTGCTGATGAACGCCGACGGCCAGCGCTTCCACCTGCTCCTCGGCGAGGCCGATTGGGCGCGCGGGCGTGTTGATGATACGACGACGCTGGCGGAAGTGTGGGAGATGCCCGTCGGCGATCAGCCGGCAACCGCGCCCGGCTGGGACGAGGAGCGCGTCGAGCTGACGCTGGCACCCCTGCGCGACCCGCTGGCGTTCACGCCGGGCGAAGTGCCGCTCTCGCCCGAGGTCCGCCGCGCCGCGGCAGCCGATCGCTTCGGCAACGTCTATTGGATCGGCGACGACGCGACCCAGCTGTTCGTCCGCTCGCGCGGCGACGGATCGACGACGCGCTTCTGGCCCGACACGCGCGCGCAACGGCCCGCGCCGCGGCTGTTCGTGCCGCACGACGATCGCGTACCCGTGGCGGTGCCCTATCGCGCCCTGGCAGCGACCGGCGACGGCTGGCTGATCGCGGCGAGCGATATCGGGCTCGACAGTTTCGATCTGGTCGCGGGCGGTCCGCCGCTGCATTTCGACTGGCCCGCCGAGGATGCGCCGAGCGTCACCGATCTCGAGCCGCGCTGCGAAAGCGGATTGTGGCTGCTCGACGGCCCCGCCCGGCGGCTGTTCGAACTCGACGCGCGTGCTTCCCTGGTCGGTGCCGGGCTGGGCGAGGAAGTCCCCGAGCTGTTCCAGCCAGTGAGCGGCGAGGCGCGGGCACGGGCACCCGCGGTGGCTGCCGAGGGCCATGACCTGACCGCGCTCGATCCCGCGATCGATCCGATCGCGATCGCCGCGCTACCGAGTGGCGCGGTCGCGATCCTCTCGCGCACGCCATCGGCGCTGTATCTGTGGACCGGCGAGGCGGCCCCGCAGGCCGGACTGCCACTCGACTTCGTGCCGCACGACATGGTCGCGGGCAATGTGCTGCTGCGCGGCAGCGAGAGCGTGCTGCGCGTGCTCGTCTCCGACGCGACGGGCAACCAGCTCCGCGCCTTCCGCTTCGAGACGGAGGACGGCCCGAAACTGCGCGAGACCAGCGAGAGCTTCCCGCTGCGCCGCCACGGTGGCCGCGCGCTCGTCTCGATCGAGGGCAATGCCAGCTACGACAGCGGCGACATCCCCAATTGGCCGCAGGTGGTCGAGAAGCCGCGCCAGCAATTCCGCGTGCGTGCCGACTTCCGCAGTCCGGTGTTCGACAGCGGGATGCCAAGCGCGGTGTGGGACCGGCTGCGGCTCGATGGCTGCGTACCGCCCGGGACGCGCATTCTGGTCGAGGCGCGCGCGAGCGACGAGGCCGACGGACTCGGCGCGTGGGTGCCGCAGCCTTCGCCGATCCTGTCGCGATCGGGCAGCGAACTCGCCGCGCATTCGGCCAATGCGCTGGTCGCGACCGATCCGCTCGCCCAGCACGGCACGTTCGAGCTGCTGTTCCAGCGCATCGAGGGGCGCTTCCTCGAAGTGCGGCTGAGCCTGACTAGCGATGGCGATTCGAGCCCGAGGCTGCGCGCTCTACGAGCGTCGTGGCCGCGCGTCTCCTGGGCCGAGCGCTATCTGCCCGCGCTCTATCGCGAGGATCCCGAGCCCGCCGATTTCCTCGAACGCTTCCTCGCCAACATGCAGGGGACGACCAGCGTAATCGAGGCGCGGATGATTTCCGCCCAAGCCTTGTTCGATACGCGCACTGCGCCGGTCGAGGCGCTGGGCTGGCTGGCCGAATGGTTCGACGTCGCGCTCGATCCGTCATGGGGCGAGCAGCGGCGGCGGCTGTTCATCGCGCATGCGATCCGCTTCTTCGGCTGGCGCGGGACGATGCGCGGGCTGGAGAGCGCGCTGGCGCTCGCGTTTGTCCAGCCGCTTGAGGGCACCTTGTTCAGCGATGAGGATTGCCGCTGCGAGGGCGCGATCCGCATCGTCGAAAGCTATCGGACGCGCACGCTGGGGCGGATCGGCGCGGGCGATACGAGCAGCGTGGTCGATCCGCCGACGCACGATGCCGGGCTGACCGAGCGCGAGAACTGGAAAGCGTTCCAGCAGGCGCGGGCAGTGACGGGCCTGATGGCGACGCTGCCGCGGCTTTCGGTGCCGCCCGCGCATGCCGCCAATTGGGCCGCCTTCCTCAAGCTCCAGTCGCACAACCGCACGCTGTGGCAGCGTTTCCTCGCCGGGCGCTATCGCCGGCTGGCGCTGCTCAACCAGGCGCATGGCAGCGCGTGGAAGCGCTTCGGCGAAGTCTCGCTCGCCGATACCAGCCTGGCGACGCTCCAGGCGCGGGCGGACTGGCAGGAATTCGAGAAGGAGCTGCTGCCGATCGACCGGACCGCACACCGCTTCTCGGTGCTGCTGCCGGTGAGCGCGACCGACGCCACCGATGCAGAGACGCTTGCACGGCGCGAGGCGCTGGCGCGGCGGATCATCGCGCTCGAAAAGCCCGCGCACACGATCTTCGATATCCGCTTCTACTTCGCGATGAACCGCATCGGCGAGGCGCGGCTGGGCTACGACACCGCGATCGGCGCGGGCAGCCGCGCGCCCGAGCTGCTGCCCGGCGCGATCCTGGGCAAGGCCTATATCGGCGAGAGCTTCATCGGCCCCGACGGGCTTCCCCTCACTCCTGACCGCGCGCGGCTCGCATGCTGAGCCGCGCCCCCCTAACCTTGCCGGAGGCACCTCATGGGCTGCTGTAACGCCACCACCGCCACCGTGCCCGCGATCGGCACGCCCGATCCGGGCCAGCACGTCAACTTCGTCAAGGGCATGGTCCTCGGCGTTGCCGACTATGTCCAGGAACACGCCTATCTGGTCGGGCGCAGCGAATGGATGGTCCGCGACCTGATCGGCTATGGCACTGCAAGCGGGCTTGCCGTGCGCGTGGAGGATGACGGCGCGGTCAACGGCCCGCGCGTCCACATCACCGCGGGTTCGGCAGCCGCGCCTTCGGGGCGGCTGATCTGCGTCGGGCGCGACCAGTGCGGGTCGATCAATGGCTGGCTGTCCGATCCCGACAATGCCGAGGCCGTTTCGGCGCAGGTTGCGGATTCGGAGTCGGCGGATTCGCTGACCCTGTACCTGACGCTCTGCTATCGCGACTGCGCGATCGCGCCGGTGCCGGTGCCCGGCGAACCGTGCCGCTCCGAGGCGGCGCTGATGCAGCCCTCGCGGATCGCCGACGACTACTGCCTCGAATTCCGCCTTGATCCGCCCGAGCAATGGGAAGCGGACGCGATTGCGATATTCTCGGCGTGGCTCGACGACATCGTCGACGAGGGCCCCGGATCGCCGCCGCTCGATCCCGAGGACTGGGCGGATGCGATCCGCGAGGCGCTCGACGCGATCACCGAGGGCGTCGAGGACGCAACGGTGCCGGCGATTCCGCCGCTGCCGATCGGAGTGTCGATCGACGACTATGACAGCTTCCTCAAGCTCGCCTATCGGCTGTGGATCACCGAATATCGCCCGCGCGTGATGGCGCGCCGCTGCGGCGACCCGGCGGGGACCGCGCAGGATTGCGTGCTGCTCGCCGCGATCACCGTGCCGCTGACCGGGGAAGGCGGCGGGTGGCAAGTCGATGGCGATGCCGAGGACGTGATCGTCGAGCAAGGCCGCCGGCCGCTCATCGCGCCGCTCCACCTCGTCCAGACCGCGCTCGGCATCCTGACCGACGAGGACCAGAAGCCGGGACCTCCCGGGCCGCAGGGCGATCCCGGCCCGCAGGGGGAGGAGGGAGACAAAGGAGATAAAGGCGACAAGGGCGACAAGGGCGATAAAGGCGACAAGGGCGACCCCGGGGCGCCAGGCAGCAAGGGAGACAAGGGTGACACCGGCGCACCTGGAGCGCCCGGCGGCAAGGGCGACAAGGGCGATCCCGGCACGCCGGGCGCCCAGGGTCTCAAGGGCGACAAGGGCGAGAAAGGCGACAAGGGCGATCCCGGCTCGGGCGGTGGTCCGTTCACCTTGCGGCCGCGTATCATCCAGGGCTCGCCCGACGCCACGCTCGACCTGACCAAGGATCACGAGCGCTACGACGTCTTCATCACCTTCACGCCCACCCATGTGACCCTGCCCCAGGCGAAGGAGGCAGGGCAGGGCCGGACCTTCTTCTTCCGGTCGATGAGCGGCGAGATCGACTTCAAGCTCAGCGCCAACGATCGGATCGATTGGGATACCTCGCTGACCATCCCGTACGGCGAGGCGCGGACGATCATCTCGGACGGCGAAAGCCGCTGGTTCCAGATCGCCGACTTCAATTCGGTAAAGGGGCGCTGAGCCATGCCAGGCGATTTCGTCGCGCTCCAGGAGCCGTTCGGAGAGGATGCGATCCGGACGGTCAACTTCTTCAACGGTCGGCTGCTGACCGGCAACGACATGAGCCGCGAGCAGGCGGCGCGGCGCGAGGCCGACGCGCGGATCGGCCTTGCGCTGGGCGACGGGATCGCGAACGGGCTCCAGGTCGCGTTCAAGGGCAATATCGCGCCCGGCGGACGCCCCGCGGTCGAGGTCCAGCCGGGCGTCGCGGTCAATCGGGCGGGCAGTGTGCTGTGCCTCAAGCACAAGGTGTCGCTGGCGCTTGATCGCGCCGCGCAACCGGGGACCGACAATGTCGCGTGCCTGTTCGGCGACTGCGCGCCGCTCGCCGACGGGGATTATGTCGCGGGGGCGGGGCTCTACGTGCTCACGATCGCGCCGGCCTTCACCAGCGAGGGGCGCGCGGCGGTGAGCGGGATGGGCGATACCAGCCCGCGCTGCGCGCTCGACGCCACGGTCGAAGCGGTGCAATTCCGCCTGCTCGAGATCCGCGACGAACTGTTCGATGCCGATCCGGGCCAGGGCGATTTCCGCAATCGCATCGCCTATGAGGCGTTCGGCGTGGGCGTGCTGCCCGGCTGGCCCGCCAATCTGCTCGGCGGCACGGCGCGCGCCGACGACCTGATCGAAGTCATGGCCGGCCACGGACTGAGCCTGGGCGAAGTCCCGCTCGCGCTGATTGCCTTCACCAGCGCAGGCCACACATTCACCGACAATTGGAGCGTCCGCCGGCCGATAGCGCTGCGCGATCCGGACGGGGTGGTCGGCGCGATCTCCGAGCCGCGGCGGCTGGCGGTGGGGCGGGCGATGTTCCGCCAGTTCCAGGACGAAGTCGCGACGATCCCGGCGATCGGGCTCATTCGCGCGCGCGACCGCTTCCGCTATCTGCCGCCGGTCGGGCTGATCCCCGCGCTAGGCGACAATCGCATCGACTTCTTCTTCGAAGGCATGACCGTGCGGGGGCCGACGCATATCGACGCCAGCGCAGTCGAGCCGCTGCTGCGCGAGAGCCTCTCCGCGCCGGCGATCGATACCGACAGCGCGCACGCGATCTGGCTCTATCGCGTCGCGCAGAGCGAAATCGCGAACAAGCCCGATTTGCTGATCTTCGCGAACGGCCACCTGCCGTATCGCGCGGATGCAAGGTTCAACCTAAGCCACTGGAATTTCGCGAACTATCCGCTGATTCCGTGAGGGAGCGACGATCATGGCGATAAGCAACTTCAATCCGGCCGAGAATGTCCAATATTCCGGGTACAGCCAGGAAAAGCTGAGCGACCGCAATCGCTTCCTGATCGAGACGCTGCTTGCCGATAGCGGCATCTATTACGGGGCGGTGGCGGCACCGACGCCGACTCCCACGCCGCCGACCGCCCCCGCGCCGAGCCCGACGCCTTCGCCCGCTCCCGCACCGACACCCTCGCCAAGTCAGGCGGGCACCACGGTCAACACCTTCGTGCGGCTCGCGCTGAGCGAAGTGAAGCCCGGCGACCTGATCACCGCCGGGTTCGCCAACAATCTGATCGAGGCGATCATGGCGCTCGAGGCGCGGGTCAAGGCGCTCGAAGGCGGCAGCGGGACGACGCCGACACCCACGCCGACACAGCCCACGCCGACGCCCTCGGGTCCCGAGACATCGCTGAGCGGGGGGGGCAGATCCGAGATCGGCCGTGCCGCGCCGACGATCGAGTCGGTCACCGGCGAAACGGTGCGCGGCAAGGGCGTGGACATCGCGGTGACCGGCGACAATCTAGGCGAGGGCGTGCTCGAACGCGTGCTGCTCGGGACGACCACGATCGCGCCGAGGCTGATCAAGTTCACGCGGACCGGCTTCACCTTCACCACCACCGCGGCGATCGTGAAGAACGCCAGGAACCGCATCACCGTGGTGACCAGCGGCGGCGAGGATAGCGCCGCGATCGCCAGCGGCAAGAAAGCGCCGGTGCTGTGATCAAGGCGCGGCCGGCGCTGCGCATCGATCGGGCCCGGCTGGCCAACCCCCGGCCTGGCGACCGCGCGCGGCTGGCCAATGCGCTCGAGCTGGTGACGCACGCGTCAACAGGCGTGGATGCCCGCGCGTTGCTGCTGATCCGGCGGGTGCGGATGCGGCGGCCGCTTGCCGAAGGGCTCGAAGGCTTTGCCGGCGAGCTGATCGAGCGAATCCGCGCCGCGCGCACCGCATCCGGGCGCGGGGCGGTGGAAAGCGTGTATTTCGCGGACGAGGTCGCGCTCGAATGCGCGGTGGTCGCGGCATGGCTGGGGGGCGAGGCGCTGCCCGAACTGGTGCGCCGCGCCGTGCCCGCGAGCACGACGCCGCGGCTGCGCTGGCGGCAGCGGCTGCTCGCCGACCCGGTGCGACTGCCGCGCGTGATCGCGGCGCTGGCGGACACGCGGCTGGCAGGGCGGTGGCTCGCGCATTTCGAGCGGGGGGAGTTGCAGGCGACCGCCGACCTCCTGGTGCGCGTTTATGGCGGGGGCATCGCGCCGGTCGAGCGCGCGGAAGCGACGCCGGATGTGCCGGTATCCGAGCCACCGCGGCAGGCGAGGGCTCGGATACCGGCGCTGGTCGAGGCGATCGCGGCGGCTCGTGCCGAGACGGGCGAACCCATCGCGCAAATGCTGATCGCGGTGTCGCTGCTAGCGGTGCGCCGGCCCGAACTGCTCGCGACCCGCGCCTTCGTCGAGGCGCATGCCGACTGGATCGAGGCGGCGACTGCGCAACCGCCGGCACGCGATGTCATCGAGGCGCTTGGCGCGGAAATGGCGGGGGCGGCCGTCCTGAAACCTTCATCGCGCACCGGTTCCCCGCAGGAAAGCCGCGGCGGAGCGATCGCGCCCGTCGAAGGGCCGCGCCCTGGAGGATCGATGCGCGCCATCGCCGATCGGCGGGATGACCTGACCGGGAGCGAGCCGGCATGCGCGACGACACCCGCCACGCCTCGGCAGGAGGCGCCCTTGGAGGCGATCGCCGTTCCGGTCGAGGCGCCGCCGCGCATCGTCGCGAGTGAGCATGCCGGGCTGTTCTTCCTGCTCAACATCTTTCTCGCGCTCGGCCTGTACGGCGATTTCACGCGACCGGGTCACGGGCTGCGCGGGCTTTCGCCGTTCGAGCTGCTGTTGCTGCTCGGGCGACAATGGCTTGGCCCCGGCCTTGCCGGCGATCCCCTCGCGCCGCTGTTGCGCGAGTTGGCGGGGCTGGGGCCGCGCGAACGGGTCGGCAGCAACTTCGAGGCGCCGGCGTGGCGCGTGCAGCCCGAATGGTTGGCGCCCTGGCCGGTGGCGCCTCAGCGTGCGATCCGGGGCCCCCACGGCACGAGCCGCTGGCATATGGCGGGCTTCCCGATCGCCGATGTCTGGCATGCGCCGCGCCCCGAATCCTGGATGCGCCGACGCTGGGTCGCGTGCCTCGGTCGCTATCTCGAGGCGCGGATCGCACGGGCGCTGGGGGAGGAAGACTACCGGGCGGCGGTGGCAATACTCGCCGATCGGCCCGGCACCATCCGCATCGACTCCGAGCGGATCGAGATCGGCTTCCTGCTCGACACCCACCCGCTCGGACTTCGCCTTGCCGGCCTCGATCGCGATCCGGGCTGGATCCCCGCGGCGGGGCGCAGCATCGGGTTTCGCTTCGCATGAGCCTCGCGCGCCTCGCCCGCGAGCCGGCCGTCCATCTGCGGCTGGCGCTGCTCGGCGCGGGCGCGACGCTCGCCGAGCAGATCGGCGAGGCTGCGCCCGGCTGGCTCGCCGACTATGCGACCGAGATCACGGCGCTGGCGGGCCAGTCGTTCTCGGCGGCGCAATGGCGCATGCGCATCGCCGAATGGGCGGGAGCGACGCCGGGGCTCCCGCTGGAACGGCTGGCTGCGGCGCTGGGCGATCCGCTGGCGATCGACCTGCTGCTCGCGATCGGGCTGGCTGGGGAGGATGCGCGGGTCGCCGGGCTGCTCGCCGAGGACGATCGGCTGACGCTGGCGACGCTCACCGCGCTGTGGCGATCCCATGCTGGTCAAGACGATCCGGTCGCGGTGCGGCGCGCGGTCAATCGGCTGGTCCAGATCGGCCTCGTCCTGGTGGAAAATCCCGAGGCGCCGCGCTTCGACTGGCGCGTCGCGGTCTCGGCGACGGCATGGGACGCGCTGAGCGGCGACAGTGTCGCGCCGCCCGGATGCCGGCTGATGCCGCCGGCGCAGTTGCCCGTACTCGAAGGCTTCATCGCCAGTGCTGAGGTGAAGCGGCATGCGCAGCTTCTGGCCGGCGCGATGGCCGAGGATGCGCTGCTGGTGCCACTGCTCCGCGGCCCCGAGCGCAACGGCAGGACCACGCTGGCCGGCGCGCTCGCGCGCGGGCTCGGGCAACCCTTGCTGCTGGCGCCGGCGGAGGCCGCAGCGCGTCCCGACGCCTGGGCGCAGATCGGGCTGTTCGCGTTCCTCACGAATGCCGTCGTCGCGCTGTCGCTGCCGGTCGGAGTGGGCGAGGTCCGTGACGTGGCGGGTTTCCCGCTCGATCCGGTTCGGCTGATCGTGATCACGGGACCGAGCGGCGGCGTGCGCCTTGCCGATCGTCCGCAGGTGACGCTTGCGATTCCGGCGCCGGATGTCGCCGAACGTGGCGCGCACTGGCGCGCAGTGCTTCCCGAGCCGGCGGCGAGCGATGTCGCACGGCTGGCGTCGGCCTTCCGGCTGACCGGGGGCACGATCCGGCGTGCCGCGGCGGGGGCGGCGCTGACTGCGCGCCAGGCGGGACGCAGCACGATAACCCGCGGCGACGTGCGGCTGGCGCTGCGCGACTTGCAGGACAGCCGGCTCGAAACCGTCGCGGCGCGGATCGATGCTGGGGATCGCCCCGAATTCCTAGCGCTAGAACCCCAGGCGCAGGACGAGCTCGACGCGCTCGCGACGCGCGCGCGCAATCGCGAGGCACTGGGCGCGCATGCCGGGCACGGAGCGGGAGCGATGGGAGTCCGCGCGCTGTTCGCCGGGCCGTCGGGCGCGGGCAAGACACTCGCCGCGCGGCGGCTGGCGCACGACCTTGCCCGCGACATCTGGCGCATCGACCTCGCTGCGACGGTTAGCAAATATATCGGCGAGACCGAGAAGGCGCTCGACCGCGCCTTTGCCGCCGCCGAGGATCTCGACACGATCCTGCTGCTCGACGAAGGCGATGCGCTGATGGCGCGGCGCACCGATGTCGGCAACGCGAACGACCGCTACGCCAATCTCGAGACCAACTTCCTGCTCCAGAGGATCGAGAGCTTCTCGGGCATCCTGATCGTCACCACCAACGCCCCGGACCGCATCGACAAGGCGTTCCAGCGGCGGATGGACGTGGTGGTGCCGTTCCGCGCGCCCGACGAGCTGCGACGCTACGAGATCCTCGAGCATCATCTCGGCGACCACCGCGCCGACGACGATCTGGTGCAGGAGATAGCGGTGCGCTGCGTGCTCTCGGGTGGGCAGTTGCGCAACGTCGCGCTCCATGCGCGGCTGCTGGCGCTCGACGCGGACGCGCCGATAAGCGACGAGATGCTGCGCCGGGCGGTGTTCCGCGAATACCGGAAGCTCGACTCGCATTGCCCGCTCAAGCCGTTGCTTTCGGCGGTGGGCTGAGATGCGCGGCACCGCGGCCCGGAAGAGCGCGGAGGCGACGCCCGCACCGCGTGCGGCCGAGCCGGGCAAGTCGAACGGCCATCGACGCGTCCAGACGTCGCTCAAGCTCTCCGATCCGGGCGATGCCGCCGAGCGCGAGGCAGTGGCGACCGCGCGCACGGTGATGCGGATGCCCGAGCCGGTGGTGAGCCCGCGCGCGCGCGTGCCGATGCTCGCGGCGCGCGCGCCCTCCGCCGCGCCTGCTCCCTCCAAGGCCCCGAAGGACGAGGTCTCGCCCGAGCTCACCGCCGAGATCAAGTCGCTGGCCGGCAGCGGCAGGCCGCTCTCCCCTGATACGCGCAGCTTCCTCGAGCCGCGCTTCAAGGCCAATTTCGCCGGGGTGCGGGTCCATACCGGCGGCAAGGCCGAGAACCTTGCGACGCGCCTCGGCGCGCGCGCCTTCACCTTCGGCAAGGACATCTTCTTCAACGCCGGCGCGTACAAGCCCGACAGCCCCGAGGGCATGGAGCTGATCGCGCACGAGCTGACGCACACGATCCAGCAGCGCGAAGTCGTCCAGCGCGACGTGATCCAGCGCGAAGAGGCAGTGACCGTCCAGCAGCGCACCGGGCCGGAGGTCCAGCGCGGCATCGTGAGCGAGGCGCTCGACTGGATCGCCGACAAGGCCAACGTCATCCCCGGCTTCCGGCTGTTCACGATCATCATCGGGCGCAACCCGGTCAACATGTCGAGCGTCGATCGCAGCGGCGCCAATATCCTGCGCGCGCTGATCGAGTTCATCCCCGGCGGCGGGCTGATCGTCCAGGCGCTCGAGAACCACGGCATCTTCGAGAAGGGCGGCAAGTTCATCGAGGACCAGTTCGCCGCGCTGCGCGACCTGGGCGGCGCGGTGCGCGACGCGCTGATGGAGTTCATCGACTCGCTCGGCTGGCGCGACATCTTCCGGCTGGGTAGCCTGTGGGACCGCGCCAAGCGCATCTTCACCACGCCGATCGACAAGGCGATCGCCTTCGGCAAGGGGCTGGTCACCGGGATCGCCGAGCTCGTCAAGGACGCGATCGTCAAGCCGCTCGGCCGATGGGCGGCGGCGAACATCCCAAAGTGGAACCTGCTCGTCGGCGTGTTCGGCAAGAACCCGATTTCCGACGAGGGCGAGAGCCCGGCGTCGCAGCTCATCGGCGCGTTCATGGAGCTGATCGGCCAGCAGGAGATCTGGCAGAACATCAAGCAGGGCAATGCCGTCGCAAAGGCCTGGGAATGGTTCCAGAAGGCGATGAAGGGCGCGCTGTCGCTGGTCACGTCGATCCCCGGCCGGGTGATGAGCACGATCCGCTCGCTGACGATTTTCGACATCGTCACGTTGGTCGGTGCGTTCCAGAAGATCGTCGGCGCCTTCTCGAGCTTCGTCGGCGATTTCATCGGCTGGGCGGGCGGCACGGTGCTGTCGCTGCTCGAGATCATCTTCTCGGTCGTGGCGCCGCAAGTGGTGCCCTATCTCAAAAAGGCCGGCGGGGCCTTCTCGAAGATCATCAAGGCGCCGGGGACGTTCATCTCGACGCTGGTCAAGGCCGGCAAGCAGGGCTTCAACCAGTTCAAGGCGAAGTTCGTCACTTATCTGCGCGATGCGCTGTTCAAGTGGCTGCTCGGCTCGGCCGAGGGCGCGGGCATCTATTTCCCCAAGAGCTTCGCGCCGCTTGAACTGCTCAAGCTGGGGCTGTCGGTGCTGGGGCTCACCTGGGCCAATTTGCGCGCCAAGCTGGTCAACGCGACCAACGAGACGGTCGTCAAGGCGCTCGAAGAAGGGTTCCAGATCGTCAAGACGCTTGTCAACGAGGGGCCGGCGGCGGCTTGGCAGGAACTGCTCAAGTCGCTCAGCAACCTGAAGAACATGGTGGTCGACGCCGCGATCGACTTCGTGAAGGGCGAAGTCGTCAAGATCGCGATCGAGAAGCTCGTGTCGATGCTCACGCCCGCCGGCGCGTTCATCCAGGCGATCATCTCGATCTACCGCACGATCACCTTCATCGTGGACAAGCTCGCCCAGATCGGCCGGCTGGTCGCGGCGTTCATCGACGGCATCGCCGCGCTGGCCAATGGTATCGTCGGTGCCGCGGCCAACAAGGTCGAGAGCGTGCTCGCGCAGGGGCTGTCGCTGGCGATCAGCTTCCTCGCCAACTTCGCGGGGCTGGGGAACATCCCCAAGAAGGTGATGCAGCTCATCAAGAAGATCCAGGCGCCGGTCAACAAGGCGATGGACAAGGTGGTGACGTGGATCGTCGAGGGGGCGCGGAAGCTCGGCAAGTTCGTCGCGCAGGCGGGCGTGCCGCAGGATCCGAATGCCCGCCTCAAGCTCGCCTCGACGGCGGCGGTGGCGGCAGCGAAACGGTTGTCCGGAAAGGTCACCGCACCGTTGCTCAACGCCGCCTTCGTGGTGATCCAGACGCGCTACGCTCTGACCTCGATCGACGCATTCCAGCGTGGCGGCCAGTGGTTCGCGCGGATCGTCATCAACCCCAAGACGGAGACCCCGCTCGAGACTGCGGGCGATGCCGCGGAGGACCCCGCTGCCAAGGCCGTCCTCGCGCTGGTCGCCGCCAACACCAAGATCTTCACGATCGTACCCAAGGCCAAGGCGACGCTCGTCTACACCAAGTCGATCGATGGCTATATCCTCGATGCCGGCAGCGATACCGAAGGCCCGAGCATCCGCCGCGCCAATCGCAAGAAGGGCCTGCCTGAGTTGCCTGCGGTGCATATCGGCGACACCGGGGTGCTCACGCTGGGAGCCAAGGTTCATCAGAAGCGGAGCAGCGAAGCCGAGAAGCTCAAGATGTACCGCGACGTCATGACCAAGCTGGGGCTGGGCAATCTGCTGCCGCACGTTACCGACGCGAACGTCAACGCGGCGCTCAACAGCGACGTTCGCAATGCGATGCGGAACGCGATCCTCGATTCCCCGAAATGGCAGACGCTGAGCGCGTTCAACCAGATGATCAGTAGCGACAGCCTGACCGGGCCGGGCATGCAGGGCGAGCTGTTCGAGGCCTGGGTGGTCCGGCATTTCGGCAGCAGCCAAGGCATCTCCGACAGCAAGATCAAATACAAGACCGCGTCGGGAGTTGGGCTGATGGATCGCTCGGCGGGCGACAAGATCGTCGAGATCAAGAGCCGTGTGCGGCCTCCGGGGGTCGATCCCGCGACAGCCGACGATCTTATTCCGCAAACCAAGTTCACCGTTGCGGCCAAGGACAGCGAGCAGTTCACCCGCTACAACGAGATTCTCGGCGGCGGTGTCGAGATGATTACCAAATCGTCGGGAAAGTTCACCGTCCCCACGGCGTTCAGCGGTGCACGCTATTACTTCAACTTCCGCGGCGTGGCGACGCTGTTCAACGCGCGTATGCCCGAGCCGCTCCGGTCGAAGACGGTCTTCTACCTGGGCGGCGCAGTCATCAGGATGTAGCGTATAATGGTCGATATCGTTCTTTCGGTCACGCTCGAAAGCGCCGGCGACAGCAGCGCGACCGAGGCGCTTTCCTCCCTCGTCGCCGGACTAGACGCCAAGTCGCTGCGATTGTCTCCCGCCACGGTCAAGGCCGGCCGCAAGCGGAGTACGGTCACGGACGCCGAAGAGCTTGCCGCCGCGATCACGGCGCTGCCCGATAGCGATTTCTCGATCGCGTTCGAGAGCGATCCGAACGCATTTTTCGACGGTGTCGCGGGTGCGGCACGGGCGTCGCTCAACCTTGGCTTCGCAGGCGAATCGCCCTTGCCGCGGGACGGAACGGTAAGCGGGATCGCCGCGGCGCTGGCCGATACGGCGCGGTCCGGCACGGTCGGGGTCGGCGCCTATTCCGGACTGAGCATCCGCAACCTGGATTTCGCACGTGCGCGGCCGCCGCGGGACTATCTCGTCGCCGGGCAGACGGGGCTCATCGATGTGGTGAACCTGAAGGCAGGCGGTGCGGACGATGCCGCGGCGCAGGTGTTCGGAACGGTCGATCTGCCGCCGGGTGTCGAGCGGACCGTTGCCGAAGACATCGCCGTGGTCGACTGGTCGGCGGACGCTGCGCTGGACGATGCCGAAAAGCTCGCCGAACGACTGGCATTGCGCGATCGTTGGCTGGTCGAGCACGCAGTCGGTCGCGCTGCCGAGGGTTGGCACGACAGTGGCGACGCGATTGTCGATCCGGTCGATGCCCGCCCGGAGGACGGGTTGACGCTGTATAGTCCGTCAATGGGCGTCGGCTATGTCGCGATCCATTCGGCTGCGTCCGCTGATGAGCGTAAGCAGGCGTTGGCGGCGGCCGCCAAGTTGCGCGAACAGGGCAAGACCGCGACCGGCGCCCAACTCGGCGAGCTGGTGCTCGTCGCCGATACGCGCGAAGCAGCCGTCGCCCTGCGCAGCGAAGCGGCGGCTTCCGGGCTGAATCGGGTCGTCTATGCAAGCGACGAGCATATGCTCGATCCGTTTCCTGAAGGAAGCTGGGTCGAGGCGCCGGAGCGCGAAGCATGATCCCCCGCATCTCCGCGATCATGCCGACCGCCGACCGGCGGCGCTTCGTGCCCGCGGCGATCGCGCAGTTCCTGGCGCAGGAACGTGCCGATGCCGAGCTCGTCATCCTCGACGACGGGGCGGACAGCGTTGCCGATCTGATCCCCGGCGACCGACGGGTCCGCTATTTCCGCGAGGAAGCACCGCGTATCCTGGGCGACAAGCGCAACCGGCTGTGTTCGCTCGCGCGCGGCGAGGTGATCGTGCATTGGGACGACGACGACTGGCACGCGCCCGACCGGTTGGCCCGGCAGCTCGCAGCGCTCGATGCCAGCGGGGCGGACATCGTCGGGCTCGATCAAATCGCCTTCCTCGCCGACGATGGTGCGCAAGCGTGGGACTATCGCTGGGGCGGGCGCCAACGCTGGATCTATGGCGCGAGCATGGCCTATCGCCGATCGTACTGGAAGCGGCGGCGCTTTCCGGCGATCCGCACCGGCGAGGACACGCGCTTCGTCCTCGACGCGCGCGATGCGCAGATCGTCGCGATGGCGGATACCGACTGGCTGGTCGCGCGGGTGCATGGCGGCAATACGAGCCCGAAGCGGACCCGCGGCGGCTATTGGACCGAGCGGACGCCCGCCCCGTTGCGCGAACGCATCGCCTGCTGGTCGGGGAGATCGCCGCCCGAGGCGGTCGCGCCGATCGCCAATGTCTATGCGCTGCTCGCGCACGAGCGCCCTGAATGCGTGGTCGATCTGGTCCGCAACCTGCGCTGGCACGACCCCGTCTCGCCGATCCTGGTCTATGACGGGAGCGCGGGCGGCACGCTGATCGATCCGAAGCTTCCCTGGGCGCGCTGGGGCGTCGAGATCGTGCCCGCGCCGCGGCCGATGAAATGGGGCAAGCTCCACGACTTCGCGCTCGACTGCATCCGCCATCTCGGCATGCGCGATTACGACGCGCTGACCATCGTCGATTCGGACCAGATGCAGCTCCGCAGCGGTTATCCGGAGTTCCTGGCGGGGCAGGGCGGCATTCCCGGTATTCTCTCGAGCGATCCGCGCCCCCAGGGTCGCGCCACGCGCATCCCGCCCGCCAGGACGGCGCAGGGCGAGCGCGCGCTGTGGCAACCCTTGCTCGACCGGTTCGAGGACGGCGACGCGGCGTTCGTCCATTGGAGCTTCTGGCCGGGCACGGTGATCGGTGCCGATTGCGGCCGTGCAATCGCCGCCCTTTTCGAGGATGCCCAGCTTCAGGGGATATTGGGCGCCTCCAAGCTGTGGGCGACCGAGGAGATCCTGTTCCCCACGCTCGCCCGGCTGCTCGGCTTCCCCGTCCAGCAGAATCCGTGCCGCGGCGACTGGACGCAATATCGCCGGCGCTGGAGCCTTCGCGATCTGGATGCCGCGCGCGGCGATGCCCGGACCTTCTGGATGCATCCGGTGCCGCGTGCGCTCGACGATCCGCTGCGGCGGCATCTGCGTGCCAGTGCAAGCCAGTATCGTCGTGCCCCGCCTGCGCCGGTGACAGGGCCGGTCTCGGCCGATGCCGCGATCCTCGCCGAGATGCGCGCGCTGCCGGGCTGGCTGAGCGATGCCGAGGCGAATGCTGTCCTCTCGGCGGCACGCGCCGCGCTGGCCCGCGACGATACGGCAGGACATCTCGTCGAGATCGGCAGCCATTGCGGCAAGGCCACACTGCTGCTCGGCCGCGCCGCCGAGGCCGCGCTGATCCCCGCGCGGGTGACCGCGATCGACCGGTTCGATGGCGTTACCGGCAGCCGCGAGGACAGGTTGGTGCGCGACGGTGTCACCCGCGGGCGCTTCGATCAGATGCTCGCGGGCTCGGGGCTCGGCCCCTGGATCTCGGCGCGCACCGGCGAGGCGTGCGAATTTTCCAGCGGCGACCCGGTCGACCTGCTGCTGATCGACGGGCTGCACGACTATCCCGCGGTCGCCACCGATTTCGCGGCGTTCGAGGCGGCGCTGACTCCGGGCGCGCGCGTCGCTTTCCATGACTATGCCGACTATTTCCCCGGGGTCGCGGCGTTCGTCGACGAGCTCGTCGCGACCGGCGGGTGGGAGATCGAGACGGCGGTCGAGACGCTGCGCATCCTGCGGCGCAGCGCGCCAGTCGAGCAGGTCGCATCGCATTTGCTGGAGGTTTCGGCATGACCGCGCTGTTCAAGCCGCTGACGATCCTCGCCGGAATGCGCGGCGTGGCCGGCTGGCTCGAGGACGACGAGGCCGAACTGCTGCTCGCCGCGGCGGTGCAGGTCGCCCGCGGCGATCGGCTGTGCACGCTGGTCGAGATCGGCAGCTACCAGGGGCGCTCTACGGTGGTGCTCGGCGGGGTGCTCAAGGCGCTGTCGCCGGAGTCGCGGCTCTATGCGATCGATCCGCACGAAGGCACGGTCGGCGCGGCGGACCGGAAGCTCAGCACGGGCGTCCCCACCTTCGATGCGTTCATGGCCAACATCACCGGGGCGGGCGTGGCGGAGGTGGTACAGCCGATGCGCAGCCTGTCCTACGAGACGGTATGGGACCAGCCGATCGACCTGCTGTTTGTCGACGGGCTGCACGATCGCGAGAATGTCGAGCGCGATTTCCGGCATTTCGAGCCGTATCTCACCCCCGGCGCGCTCGTGCTGTTCCACGATTATGCCGGCTATTATCCCGGCGTGGTCGCCTTCGTCGATGCGCTGGTGGCGGGCGAGGGGTGGCGGATCGTCGAGCGGGCGAGCTCGATGGTCCTGCTCGAACGGCCGGGCGCCTGAACGCAAACGGGGTGCCCGCCGTCCCGCGGGCACCCCTTCGCAGGCCTGAGGGTGGGCTCAGGCCGCGAGCTTGGCGAACCGACCGCTTGCGCCGTCGATCGCGACTTCGTCGCCGCGTGCGCGTCGCCGCGACGACCAGTCGCGCAGCAGTTCCGCAACGGTGTGGTCCACCGCCGAGCAGCGCGTCAGGTCGAGACGGACAGGCGAACCCGCCGGCGTCGATTCGAGCCGCTCGGACAGCTTGGGCAGCGCCACGAAGGTCGCCGCGCCATCGAGCGTGATCGTGCGACCCTGGTCGTGATCATGCGCGTCGACCTTGAGGCGGAGGCGGCGGACATGCGGGAGCAGTTCGAGCATCGAGAGCGCGATACCCACCAGAACGCCGGTCAGCAGATCCTGGGCAACGACCAGGATGAGCGTTACTGCCCAGATCGCCACCGGCAGCAGGCCATAGTCCTTGAACAGGTGCTTGGCATGGCTGAAGTTGACGAGACGCGCGCCGGTCACGACGAGCACCGCACCAAGCGCCGCCATCGGGATCTCGCGCAGCAGCCAGGGCAGCAAGGCGACGAACCCGAGGATCCACACGCCGTGCATGATCGTCGACAAACGCGTGGTGGCACCCGCCTGAACGTTGGCCGAGCTGCGCACGATGACGCCGGTCATCGGCAACGCACCGGCCGCGCCGCACAGCAGGTTGCCCACGCCCTGCGCGCGCAGTTCCTTGTTGTAGTCGGTGCGCACGCCGTCGTGCATGCGATCGACCGCGGCGGCCGAAAGCAGCGTCTCGGCGCTGGCGATGAAGGCGATCGCCACGGCGGCCGTCAGGATCGCGGGGTTGAGGAACTGGCTGAGGAAGCCGTTCTGCGGCAACGATACCGCGGCGACGATGTTCTCGGGAACGGTCACGCGGGTCACGTCGAGGCCCAGCGAAAAAGCGATGAGCGTCGCCGCGACAACGCCGATCAGCGCGCCGGGAACGAGCTTGAGCGTGGCGGGGCGAAACTTCTCCCAGCCGATCATCGCGGCGATCGTGGTGAGACCGAGCATCAGCGCCAGTTCGGCGGCGCGCAGATCGGCCGAGAGCCCGAGCAGGCGGCCGGGCATCGCCAGCAGATTGTCGATCCCGCTCGACAGCGGCTTGGCGTCGAACAGCACGTGATACTGGCCGATGACGATCAGCACGCCGATGCCGGCGAGCATGCCGTGCACCACTGCGGGCGAGATCGCGCGGAACCAGCCGCCGAGGCGGAAGATGCCGGCGGCCACCTGGATCGCGCCGGCAAGGATCAGGATCGGGCCGAGTGCGGACAGGCCCTGGTCACGGACCAGTTCGAACACGATGACCGCCAGGCCGGCGGCGGGGCCGCTGACCTGGAGCGGCGAGCCCGCCAGCGCACCGACGACGATGCCGCCGATGATGCCGGTGATCAGGCCCTTTTCGGGCGGCACGCCCGAAGCGATCGCGATGCCCATGCAGAGGGGCATCGCGACGAGGAAGACGACGACCGAAGCGGTCAGGTCGCGCGCGACCCAGCCGGTCGCGCGCGTTTCGGTAGTACTCATTCAGCTGCCTCCAGCAGGGCGTCGCTGGCGAGACGCTGCGTTGCCGGCTGTGCAACCGGCAGTTCCTCGCCCTCGTGCAGCGGGCGGAAACGCCCGGTTTTGCCGTCGAGCGCGAGCACCTGGCCGGCGCCGATGTCGAAGAACCAGCCGTGCAGCGCGATCTCGCCGCGGGCGATGCCGGCCGCGACCGAGGGGTGCGTGCGCAGGTGGTTGAGCTGCGCGACGACGTTCTCGAGGCTGATCGCGCGGACGCGCTCGGCGCTCCCCATCTCGGGATAGCCTTCGTTCACCACCTGCTCGGCGGCGCAGCTATGCTTGAGCCAGGCCGCGACGTTGGGCATCTTGTCGAGGCCCGCCGGGTTGGACACCGCTTTCATCGCGCCGCAATCCGAATGCCCGCAGATGATGATGTCCCGGATGCCGAGTACCATCACCGCATATTCGACCGTGGAGGTCACGCCACCATTCTGCATCGCATAGGGCGGCACGATGTTGCCGGCGTTGCGGCAGACGAACAGGTCACCGGGGGCGGCCTGCATGATATGTTCGGGGACGACGCGCGAATCCGCGCACGAGATCATCAGCGCCTTGGGGCTCTGGCCGTGCGTCGCGAGCGTCGAATAGAGTTCGCTCTGGTTCTGAAACACTTGCTTCGAGAACCCGTAGACCCGTCCGATGAGTTCATTCACAGTGCTTGCTCCAATCACTGGCCCGCGAAGTACGCGAGCGGGTACATTGAAGTACGACGCTGGCTTTGCTGCAGAGCAGCGCATCTGTAAGAAATGATTGCTGCTGCGGTGCAGCGTGTTCAGGCAGCGGGGAGTTGAATTTCGGCGCGCAATCCGCCTTCGGGGCGATTGGACAAGGCGAACCTGCCGCCCTCGGCCTCGACCGCGCGGCTGACGATCGACAGCCCGAGCCCGAACCCGACGGTGTCGCGGGCGCGCGCGGCATCGAGGCGCACGAAGGGCTGGAGCGCGCGCTCGATCGCCTCGTCCGGAATGCCGGGCCCATCGTCCTCGATGCAGATCACGGCGCCGCCGTCCTGCTCGCGCAGCGTGACCGTGACGCTGTTGCCGTAATGGAGGCCGTTCTCGACGAGGTTGGTCACCGCGCGCTTCATCCCGATCGGGAAAAGTACGCGTTCAAGATGGTCCGGCCCGATATAGGCGACGGCATGGCCCTGGTCGTGCAGGTCGTCGACGATGGTGTTGCACATCACGGCGAGATCGACCGCCTGGCGCTTCTCCCCGTTCGATTCGCCGGCGAGATAGGCGAGCAGCGAATCGATCATCGCCTGCATCTCGACGATGTCGGTCTCGATCTCCTCGCGCACTTCACCATCACGGATCGCGTCGGCGCGCAGTCGCAGCCGGGCCAGCGGGGTGCGCAGGTCGTGCCCCACCGCGGCAAGCGCCTGCGTCCGATCGGTCAACAGCCGGTGGATGCGGTCCTGCATGCGGTTGAACGCATGGATCACGCGGCGGACCTCGCCGGGGCCGCCCTCGGCGACGGCCTCCTGCACGTCGCCGCCGCCGACGCGTTCGGTGGCGTGCGCGAGCCGGCGGAGCGGCAGCAGGGTCTGGCGCACCAATACACCGCCGATCAGGATGATCGCGACCGCGGGGGCCAGCGCGAGCAATATCCGTTCGATCGAGAAGCCCATGTCGTGGACGGGCTCGCGCGTGGCGAACTGCATCCAGCTGCCGTCCGGCAGCGTGGTGCCGCCGACGATCACTGCGTCCCGCGCGGCGCCGACCAGCCGGAGCCGCAGCCCCGCCGCCTTAAGGCTGGGCTCCCATTCGAGCACCTGGTGGTGGACGCGGTCGAGCGTCGGGGTGACCTTGAGCGCGACCGGCAGGTCGCGGCTCCACGCGATGCGATAGCGCGAGGTGGTCAGGTCATCGGCGAGCGCGGGGCGCTGCGCGGGCGGCTGCTCGGACAGCAGCTTCCGCGCGATGACGATGTGCTCGGCGAGGCGGCGGGCCTCGTCGTCCTGCACCGAGAATTGGCTCGCGCGCTCGTAGAAGAAGGTGCTCGCGCCGAATTCGATCAGGATCGCCAGCAGCAGGATCGCGAAGATCTGGCCGATCAGGCCCAGCGGCGCCCTGATCCGGCGCATCATTCGCGCGTGACGGGCGCGTTGAACATATAGCCGATGCCGCGCACGGTCACGATCGGCGCCGCGCTGCCGGTGGAGGAGAGCTTGCGCCGCAGCCGGCTGACCAACACGTCGACGCTGCGGTCCGAACTGTCGCCGAGCCGCGTGCGCGACAATTCGATCAGCCGCTCGCGCGCGATCACGCGGCCGCTATGGTCGCAGAGACTCACGAGCAAATCGAACTCGGCGCCGGTCAGGTCGACCACCGCGCCGCTCGGCGAGAGCAGTTCGCGGCGCGGCAGATTGAGCGTCCAGCCGTCGAAACGGATCAGCCCCAGGCTGCGCTGCGCGCTCTCCTGCTTGCCGCCTTCGCGGCGAAGCACCGCACGAATCCGCGCGATCAGCTCGCGCGTGCCGAACGGCTTGGTGAGATAATCGTCGGCGCCGAGCTCGAGCCCGACGACGCGGTCGGTCTCGCTGCCGCGCGCGGAAATGAAGATGATCGGGACCTGGCTCTTCTCACGGATCATCCGGCACAGGTCGATGCCGCTAGTGCCCGGCAGCATGATATCGAGGATGATCAGCTCGGCGGGGCCGTTGTCGAGCGCGAGCCACATCTCGGCGCCGGTCGCGGCGGGGCGCACGGCGAAACCGTTCTCCTGGAGCGCGCGCGACGTGAGGGTGCGCAGCGCGGGGTCGTCTTCGACAAGGACGATGGTGGGGGCGGTGGTCGTCGTCATCTGGGTCTGCAACATCGACAGAGGACGTAGGAACCTCCTGCGCAAGGGTCAACGTAGGGTTTTTCCTGCAGCGCACGAATTACCGCGGGGCAACATTTCCTTACGCGCGCGGCAGGTTCCAGCAAAAGGGCGAGGGTAGCGAGGGGCGCAATACCGAAAGGATTTGCCATGATCACGACCCTGATCGCTCTTGCCGCGGCGACCCAGTCGCCCCCGGCCGCCGAAGTCCAGTATCGCTCGTACGATGTTGCCACCGCGCTGAAGCAGGGCTGCAAGGTCCAGCGCGTGAGTGTCGGCGGCGGCCGCACCGAACATGCGCCGATCATCCGCTGCCGTGTCGATCAGCTGCTGGCGAGCGTCTCCGCGCCGCGCTAACCGCGCGGTCGGGCCCGAAGCGGTACGCGATACGCGATCGCACGGGGTTGCATTCCATGTGATGATGTAACATCCGCGGCATCGAAAGGACTTCGATGCTGTCTTCTTCCGCTTTAGCCGCCGTTGAACCCACGATCCCCGCAGGCGCGCCGCGCGCCGCGCGCATTCTCTCGATCGACGCGCTGCGCGGGCTGGTGATCCTGCTGATGCTCGTCGATCACACGCGCGAGCTCTTCTATTACCACGCTCAGGTCGTCGATCCGATGAATCTGGCGACGACCGAGCCTGCCCTGTTCTGGACGCGCCTGACGGCGCATCTCTGCGCGCCGGTCTTCGTCGTGCTGACCGGGCTCGCCGCGTGGCTCTACGCGGCGCCGCGCGGCGGGGCGGGCGCCGCTTCGTCTTTCCTTGCGAAGCGCGGACTGTTCCTGATCGTGCTCGAAGTCACGGTGGTGAGCTTCGCCTGGGGCTTCGATTTAACGCCGCGGATCCTCTACCTCCAGGTGATCTGGGCGATCGGGCTTTCGATGCTGGCGCTCGCCGCGTTGGTGCACTTGCCGCGCATGGCGATCCTCGCGATCGGAGCCGCCCTCGTGCTTGGGCACAATCTGCTCGATCCGATTCACGTCGCACCCGGTTCGCCGGGGCATATCGTATGGGCGGTACTCCACGATCGCAGTCTGATCGATCTGCCCTGGGGCGGGCAGGTGCGGACCTCCTATCCGGTGCTGCCGTGGATCGGCGTGATCGCGATCGGCTATGCGATCGGCCCGTGGTTCACGCGCGACGTCCTGCCGGCATGGCGTCAGCGGGCCCTGTGGGCGACCGGGGCGCTCGCGCTTGCAGCCTTCGTCGCGCTGCGTCTCGCCAACGGCTATGGCGAGCCGATGCCGTGGCAGCCGGGCGATACCAGCCTCCACACGCTGATGAGCTTCCTCAATCTCACCAAATATCCGCCGTCGGCGGACTTCCTGCTGGTGACCCTGGGCCTCGGCGCGTGGCTGCTCGCCGCGCTGGAGAAGCTGCCGGCGCGCCCCGTCGCGATGCTCGCCGTGTTCGGCTCGGTGCCGTTGTTCTTCTACATCCTCCATCTGTATCTGCTCCACGGGCTCAACCGGCTGGCCGGCTGGTCGATCGATGCCGAGGGGCTGGTCAGCCTGCCCGATGTCGCGTCGCTGTGGCTGGTGGCGGCAGCGGTCGCGGTGCCATGCTGGTTCGCGTGCCGCTGGTTCGGCGAGCGCAAGCGGGCGAGCGGCGCGTGGTGGATGCGCTATTTGTAGCGGCGGGCAGGGCTGCCTAGGTTGAGGGAGTGATTCACCTCGTCCACCATCCCGCCTACGTGGCACCGGCGCCCGCGCGCAGCCAGTATCAGTGGAACAAGAACGGGCTGGTCCGCGACCTGCTGCACGCCGAGGGGACGGACTTCGCCTGGCATGAACCCGAGCCGATGCCGCGCGCCTGGCTCGAAGCGGTGCACGACCCCGACTATGTCGCCGAAGTGCTCGAAGCGCGCGTGCCGCATCACAAGGAGCGGCGCATCGGCTTCCCGGTGACGCCGCAAGTGGCGCTGCGGGTGCAATGCGTCCCCGGCGGCACCTATCTCGCCGCGCAGCTTGCACTCGTCCACGGCTATGCCGCCAACACCGCCGGGGGCAGCCACCACGCGCTTGCCGATACCGGAGCCGGCTTCTGCGTGTTCAACGACCTGGCGATCGCCGCGGTGCGGCTGGCTGAGGAAGGGTATCGCGTGCTGGTCGTCGATTGCGACGTCCACCAAGGCGACGGCACCGCCGCGCTCACCGCCGGCCGCCCGGACATCGCCACCTATTCGATCCATGCCGAGAAGAACTTCCCGGCCCGGAAAGCCCGCTCGACGCTCGACGTGCCGCTGCCCGACGGCACCGGCGACGCGGTGTATCTCGCCACGCTCGCCGCGACGCTGACGCCGCTGCTCGACGATTTCGCCCCCGATCTGGTCCTCTACCAGGCCGGCGTCGACCCCTTCGTCGACGACCGGCTCGGCCGCCTCGCGCTCAGCCGCGAGGGCCTGGTCGCGCGCGACCGCTGGATCGCGCAGACCTTCGCAGGACGCCGCGTGCCCTTCGCCAGCGCGCTGGGCGGCGGCTATGGCGAGGACGCACTCGAAGTCTCGCGCCGCCATGTCGCCTCGATCCGCGCGCTGGGATCGGCCGCAGCCGAACAGCCGACACCGGCATGACGCCATTTTCTCCCTTGGCGTATCGCAAGGGAGGCGTAGGGTACGCGCAACGATAGACAAAGTGCAGGACGAGGTCATGGCAACTGCCGCGCACCAGTTGACGCCCGACGAAGCTTCGGCGGACCCGCCGCCCGAGGCTATCGTCGTCCGTTTTGCTGGCGATAGCGGCGACGGCATGCAGTTGACCGGGGGGCAATTCACGCTCTCGACTGCGCTGGCCGGCAACGATCTTGCCACTTTTCCCGATTTTCCTGCCGAGATCCGCGCGCCGCAGGGGACCCTGTTCGGCGTCTCGGCCTTCCAGATCAATTTCGGCTCGGCCCGGATCGATACCGCAGGGGACCAGCCCGACGTCCTCGTCGCGATGAACCCCGCGGCGCTCAAGACCAATGTCGAGGCGCTGAAGCCCGGCGGCCTCATCATCGCCGACACCGGCGAGTTCGGCCAGCGCAACCTCGACAAGGCGAAATACGTCGCCAACCCGCTCGAGGACGGATCGCTGGGCAAGTGGCAGCTCCTGCCGCTCGACATCTCGGCACTGACGGTCGAGGCGGTGAAGCCCTACGGCCTCGGCAACAAGGAGGCGCTGCGCTGCAAGAACATGTGGACGCTCGGGCTGGCGCTGTGGATGTTCGATCGCGACCGCGCGCCGCTGACCGAATGGCTGCGCACCAAGTTTGCCAAGGCGCCCAACCTTGCAGAGGCCAATATCGCCGCGCTCAACGCCGGGCACGCCTATGGCGAGACCGCCGAACTCGGCGCGATGGGCATTTCGCAGCGCCAGGTTGCCGCGGCGCCTTCCGAGCCGGGCCTGTACCGTACCGTCACCGGCGCGGACTCCATCGCGCTCGGGCTGGTCGCGGGGGCGCAGCTTGCCGGGCTGAAGATGTTCTATGGCGGCTATCCGATCACCCCGGCCTCGGCGATCCTCCACGCGCTCGCCCGGCTGAAGGAATATGACGTCATTACCTTCCAGGCCGAGGACGAGATCGCCGCGGTCTCCTCGGCGCTCGGCGCGGCCTATGCCGGCAGTCTTGGCGTCACCTGCTCGTCGGGCCCCGGCATCGCGCTCAAGACCGAGGCGATCGGCCTCGCGATCATGACCGAGCTGCCGCTGGTCATCGTCAATGCCCAGCGCGGCGGTCCTTCAACGGGCCTGCCTACCAAGACCGAGCAGTCGGACCTGTATCAGGCCGTCTATGGCCGCAACGGCGATGCGCCGCTGCCGGTGATCGCCACCCGCTCCGCCGCCGATTGCTTCGACTGCGCGATCGAGGCGGTGCGGATCGCCACGCAATACATGACCCCGGTGATGCTGCTTACCGACGGGTATCTCCAGAATGCCGCCGAGCCCTGGAAGGTGCCCGACATGTCGGCGTACGAAGCCTTCCCGGTGGCCTTCCACACTGAGGCGCCCGCCGAGGGCGAGAAATTCCTGCCCTATGCGCGTGACGCCAGACTCAAGCGCCCCTGGGTCAAGCCGGGCACGCCGGGGCTGCTCCACCGCATCGGCGGGATCGAGAAGGCGCTCGGCACCGGCAACCTCGATTATTCGCCGGGCAACCACCAGGCGATGACCGACATCCGCCGTGACAAGATCCTCGGCGTGGACGTGCCCGACCAGGCGGTCGAGCAGGGCAGGGAAGGCGGCAGGCTCGTCGTCGTTGGCTGGGGCTCGACCTACGGCCCGATCGCCAGCGCCGTCCGTCGCGCGCGGGCGAGGGGGCAGGACGTCGCGCATGTCCATATCCGCCATATTTGGCCGATGCCGAATAATTTGGGTCATTTGCTAGCAAGTTACGAACACATCCTCGTACCGGAAATGAACACGGGGCAGCTCAAGACCGTGCTCCGCGACCAGTATTTGCTCAACGCCGTCCCGCTCAACAAGGTGTCGGGCCAACCCTTCACAATCGGCGAGATCGAAGCGGCGATCGGGCGGCATTTGGACAGCGATCGCCCTGAGGAACTGGGCCCGGATGATACCCAACTTCCGAGTCCGGAGGCTGTCAATCCATGAAGCGCCGCTTCGCGATATTGGCTTTGCCGCTACTGCTGGCGCCCTGGGTTCAGGCGCGTAGCGCGAAGATGTCGCCCGCGATCGAGACGCGGTTCGCCACGCTGCCCGATCGGCTCGCAGGTCTACCGCGCTTCGATGGTGGCTATGACAAGCCGATGGCAGCATATCGCGGACCGTCCAATCTCGATCCGGTGATCGCAGTCGTCTTTGCCGACATCGCCAGACCTGCAACCTGGCGCGAAATGGCCGCGATAGGGCGTGCGAGTGCAGCCCAGGCCGAACTGATCGATACACTGTTCGAGGGCCGTTACAGCCTGACCGACCAGTCGGGCGCGACGAGCTATTTCGGCGACTACCTCACGAAGCAAGGCGTGAAGCAGAGCTGGATTGTCGAGCATGATGGGGTCCGCACGACGGTTCTGGTCACGCTGTACCGTACCGAGGACCGCCGCAGGATTTTCGATGCCATTCGCAGGGATCTGCTTGGTGGGATCGAAATGCAGAGGGTCGCTGCGGCCGACGCGAACTTAGGGAAATCGGATGAACGAAGTCACCTCGATCAAGCCCAGCACGCCCAAGGACTGGGAGACCGACCAGGAGATTCGCTGGTGCCCGGGCTGCGGCGACTATGCCATCCTCAAGGCGGTCCAGCGGACGATGCCTGAGATCGGCGGCAGCCCCGAGAACACCGTGTTCGTCAGCGGGATCGGCTGCTCGTCGCGCTTTCCCTATTACATGGAGACCTATGGCTTCCACACGATCCACGGCCGCGCACCGGCGGTGGCGACGGGGATCAAGCTCGCCAATCCCGATCTCGACATATGGATCATCACCGGCGACGGCGACGCGCTGTCCATCGGCGGCAACCACACGATGCATCTGCTGAGACGGAATCTGAACTGTCAGGTGCTGCTGTTCAACAACGAGATCTACGGCCTCACCAAGGGCCAATACTCTCCGACCAGCCGGGAGGGGACACGCTCGCCGTCCACCCCGTTCGGCTCGGTCGATCACCCCGCCAAGCCCTGCGCCTTCGCGCTCGGCAGCGGCGCCCGCTTCGTCGCCCGCGGGATCGATGTGAGCAAGAACCTGCCATCGGTTCTCAAGGCGGCGCACGCGCATCAGGGCGCGGCGTTCGTCGAGATCTTCCAGAATTGCATCGTCTACAATGACGACGTCTTCGAATCCTTCACCGCCAAGCCCAATGCCGCCGCCAACCAGCTCTGGGTCGAACACGGCAAGCCGATGCTTTTCGCGGGCGGTGCCAAGGGCATCACGCTCGACCGCGAGGCATTGACGCTCAAGGTCGTCGACGTGGCCGAAGGCGATTGGGAAGCCGCCGGCGTGATCGTCCACAATATCGTCAACCGCGCGGTGGCGCACATGCTGGTCGAGATGCCGTTCGGCCCGTTCCCGATGGCGCTCGGCGTGCTCTACGACGATCCCGCGCCAACGTTCGAGAGTGCGGTCGTCGCCCAGAACAAGGCGGCCGCCGAGGGCAAGAAGCCCGATCTCCAGAAACTCGTCGCCAAGGGCCAGACCTGGATGGTCGACAAGGCGCCGCACGCGATCTGAAGGCTTGCCGATGCGCGCGCGGCGTGCATGTAGGGCAGGATGAACGCGCCGACGCGGGAACAGGGTCGCTTGGAAGAGCGAAGGCGCAGCGCCGGGATGCTCGGCCTGCTTGCGCCCCTATTCCATCGCCAGATCGACCGGCTCGACCGCGGCATCGCCGAGGGTAGCCTTGAGCTGGTGCTGCCCGATGGTCGCGCGCGACTGCTCGGCGGGCGCGGGGAGGGGCCGATAGCGGTGGTCGACCTGCGCAGCTGGCGCGCTTTGGTACGGCTCGGCCTCGAAGGGTCGAGCGGCTGGTACGAGGCTTGGGCGGCGGGGGAGTGGGCGAGCCCGGACCCCGTCCAGCTCTTCGCGCTGTTCAGCCGCAACCGGGCGGACCTCGCCCGGCCCGCGCGCGCGACCGGGCCTTGGCGGCTGGCCAAGCGGCTATGGCATTGGGCGCGGCGCAACCATCGCGGCGGCTCGCGGCGCAACATCCAATATCATTACGACCTGGGGAATGCCTTCTATCGCCCATGGCTCGACGCGGGCATGACCTATTCGAGCGCGCTGTTCGCCGAACCGGGCCAGTCGCTTGAGGCAGCGCAGGCCGCCAAGCTCCAGGCGATGCTCGATCGCACCGGCACGGCGCCTGGCGACAGCATCCTCGAGATCGGCTGCGGCTGGGGCTCGTTCGCCGAGCTGGCGGTGCGGGCGGGGCGGCGCGTCGATGGGGTCACGCTCTCGACCGAGCAAAAGGCCTGGGCCGAGGCGCGCACCGCGGGGCTCGACGGCGCCCGTTTCGCGCTCACCGATTATCGCGACCTTGCCGGCGTGTACGATGCGGTGGTGAGCATCGAAATGGCCGAGGCGGTTGGGCGCGAATATTGGCCCGCCTATGTCTCGGCGATCGCTCGCGCGCTCAGGCCCGGCGGGCATGCTGCGCTACAAGTGATCTGCTTCGACGACCTCTTATTCGACGGCTATGCGAACAATGTCGACTTCATCCAGCGCTATGTATTCCCTGGCGGCATGCTCATTCGCGAGACCGAATTCCGTCACCTAGCCACCGCCAACGGCATGCAATGGCGCGACGAGGTGCGGTTCGGGCCCGATTATGCCGAGACGCTCAGGCGCTGGCGCGCAAATTTCGATGCCGCCGCGACCGCGGGGCTGCTCCCCGAGCAGTTCGACGCGCGTTTCGTCGCGCTGTGGTGCTATTACCTGATGTATTGCGAGGGCGGCTTCCGCGGTGGCGGGATCGACGTCGTCCAGGTTACGCTGGTAAAGGCGTAACGCCACGCTTGTGCATCGCGGCGCAAAGGCCTAGGCGGCATCGGCGTCGGGGAGTGGCGCAGTCCGGTAGCGCGCCTGCTTTGGGAGCAGGATGTCGCAGGTTCGAATCCTGTCTCCCCGACCATTCCTCTAAGTGCTTGATTTTGCTGGATTATTCTCGGAGCGATGTAGCATCTGCTGTAGCAAGCAATGTAGCAGGTGCCGCGGATCGCGCCTGAAGCTTCTCGGCCGCACGGCGTGAGATAACGTCCGGCGGATTGTTCAGCGCTGCACTCAGGTTGGCTAAGGTTCCGCTAACGCCCTTCATCACCTCTGCCATCCCGGTCACCACTGTGCGGATTTCCTCGGGCGTCGGCCCGTCGCCAAAATACGCAACGATCCCACCGGCGATGTCTTCGATGGAGATGGCGCCGCTGCTCTCGGGGTAAATCTCTTTGTACGCTGTTCGCAGAGATTGAAGGCATCCATCGACCCGATCGTCATTGCCGTGCCCGACGGCATTCCGAAGGTCATTGAAGCGGTTCAGCGCAGCACAGATTCGATCGCCGGCCTCTTCATCGCCTTGCCATGCCGCATTTAGCACCTGCACCTTCTGGACGAACCCAAGGTTCCGAAGCCGATCAGGATATGGAAGTAGCTTGTTCAAGACGATCACGACTTCGCGTTCGAGCGCCAGGTGGCACGCTAGGATCGTCGCAGCCCGCGGGTCGATACCGTCTACGGCACCAAGCAGCCTGTAAAGCCCTTCGAACGGATCGTATCCTACCCTTCCCATACCATCCCCCCATGAGCCTGCATTGTGTCGTTTGCCATGCGCCCCGGCCTTACGCTTATAGCGCATCCCCCCGCACGAATCACCGGCGGGGGAAGATTAACATTCGTAGTGTGCTGAGATCAGCCACACCGACGCTCTGGTGCTTGAAGGCATCGCCAACACCTTGCTGCTCGCCGGCCTCGATCGAACTGCCTATGGTCCAGGACATAATGCCGGAGGGTCACCGATGGGCGGCTTAATCTGGGACTGATCGCCTGTAGTAGCACCGGCGTGAATGGGATATTCCTGTCGCAGGGGGTGCAGAATGGCAACAGCTATTGATGGCATTTATGCTGGCTACATGAGCGGGTCGGAGGGCAACGGCGTTTTGATGTTCGTCTTTAAGGACGGCATCATATCGGGGGCTGATCCCCTCGGCGTTTTGTTTGACGGCGAATACACTCCGAACGCGGATGGGACGGTTGCCGCAACCGTCAAGGTCACCGGTCCCGGTGGCGAGACTGTTATTCAGGGTGCATCCGCTGGACCTTCCGGCCTGACCTATCCGGTGTCCATGACACTGCCGGCGGACTTCGCGTGCCAAGAGTTCATCCGCGTCGAGACGCCCTTGGGTGCGGTGAATCTCAAGCTCAAAAAAGTTCGGACGTTGGGAGATAATGAGTGAGCGGGTGGATGGACCCGCCGGTGCTCGCCGCTACGTTGAGTGCCGTCGCAGCAATCGCGGCGGCGATAGCAACGTGGAGGGGGCCGCTTAGTGCGGCCCGAATGGCCGAAAGCCTACGTCGTGGTTCCGAGGCGGCTGCGGACAGTCGACGTTTCAGACTGAACGTTTTCGCGTCGTTAATGCAGGAGCGAGCGGAGATATATTCTCCCGACGCGGTACGCGCCTTGAACTCGATCGATGTTGCATTCAGTGACTCAATCGCCGTTCGTGAGGCGTGGTCCGAACTATATCAATCGCTTACTTCTCAGCCCAGCGGGCCTTCCCACGTCATTGACGAGCGGCTTCGAAAGCTCCTCAAGGAAATGGCTGCGGACCTTGGTATCGCCGACAAACTGCGGCTCGATGATTTGGGCCGCGTCTATTTCCCTAACGTGATGGCCGAAGAGCGGAAAGTCCGCGATCTTGAGCGAGGGGCTGCGCTCGCTCGGCTAAGCACCCAAACATCGCCTCAATCGAACGTGGCTGATCCCACGGCCGCCCTCTTTCCACCGAAACCAGAATAGGTAGTTTCAGCCACCCCAAACGCGGCGCCAAAAGCCCTCCTTCGACGCAACCTCGCCGGTGTTTCCACCAAGCACCTGAGCCCCGGCCAGCGCGATTGAAAGCTGTCCGGCTCCATGCGGCCCGCTGCGATCTCGCGCTCGACCACATAGTGCAGCGTGGCCGGATCGACATTCTCGCCGTCGATCTGCGATTCTTGAATGGCAAGTAGGCGCTTGTCGGCGGTGATGGCGCTCAGCAGACCGTTCGTGTCTTCGCCCTTAGCTTCTAAGTGACGAACCGCGACGCCCATCGTTGCGTTGAACATCTGCAAGAGCGTAACGCGGTCGCTTTCCTGTCGAACCTGCCCAAATAGGTCCAAAATCCTATCTCGGATTTCTACCGGGCTTATGGAAGTCGCATTCCCCAGTTCGTCGCCGAGCTCCTGCACTCGTGGGTCCATAGTGTCCTCCGATGAGATGCCTTCTGAGGCCGGCGGTCTGCCGCCGGACTAGGTTGCCTAGGCCAGACCGTCGAGCTTTACGGCCCCTTTTGGCCTGAGAATGTTGGGTACGTAGTGGAAGCCGGTCATGGTCGAATGGCCGAGAGCGTATTGGATCTCCATATTCAAATAGGTCATGTTCTGCATGACTTCATTGAAGAATCGAGCCTGATCTTTCACCGTATCAAGGTCGAGATGATAGAGTGTCATACTCTCCATCTCAATGGGCTCGTTGTTCTTGGCCATCTCCTCAATGGCAATGTAGCAGAGCTTAACCGTGGGGGCAGCGCTCCGGGACACGCGGCCAGCCGGTTCGATGGCCTCAAACTATCGACCCCGAGAGAGCGAGCGCCGGTCGAACGACAATCCGCGCTGGGCGGCACTGTCCAGCGCTATGCGCGCACCGTGCAGGACATCCGGCGCATGACCGAACAAGGCCTGCCCGCGCTGGAATATCAGAAGGCAGCAAGGGTGCAGGCCGCGCAGGCGCTCGATGCGATGCACCGGCATGGCGCGCACGATCTCGATGCCGTGTTCGTGCGAGAGCCCGGCATGGTGGGCGAGGCCGCCAACGGGCGCACTGCCAATGCCATTCGCCAGATGCAGTTGGAAAGCGAGCTGCGCGCCAACCCCGATCTTCGTGCCGACCGGTTCGTCCGAGCCTGGCAGCAGCTCCGCGCGCAGCGCGACAAGCTCAGCGGCTGGCAGAACGAAGATGCGCGCGGCGCGGTCGAGAACCGCATGCGCGCCCTGGCGAAGGGCCTCGAAAAGGACCCGGCGCTCGGCGCTGCCCTCAGCCGGCGCGGCAGCGAGTTGCTTGGCCGCCAATGGTCCCCCGAATGGTCGCCGGGCAGTCGCGACGGCGGCATCGGCGCCGCGATCGGCGATCAGGCGCGCACGCGATCGGTCATCCAGCAACTGACGTTCTCGATCGAGCGGGGGCGCAATCTTGGAATCGGATTATGAAGGCTGAAAGTACCGTCCAGCCAGCCGGCGACATCGACGATCCGGAAGTGGCGTTCGAGGCGATGACCCGAAAGCTGGCCGGGCTGACGGCGGCGGTGGAGGGGTTCGCGGCGCGCCAGCAGGAGCTGCATGCGCGCGACTATGGGCCAGACCCAGCCAAGATCCATGGCCTCTCGGGCAAGATGGTCGACGCGATCAACAAGCTCGCCGCGAGGCCGGGCGTGGCGCTGACGCCCGAAACACTTGCACCGCAAATCGCTGAAGCTGGCGCGCGCGTGCGCGCCGCCGATCATCAGGCCTGGGGCAATGCTAATCGGAGCTTGGTGCTGCGATCCAGTCGCTCAACGGTGTGGTGGCTTCCGCGATCAACGCCAGTACGCAGAAGCTTTGGATCATAGGGACGGCGACTGCCGCCTTGGTGGTGAGATTTGCGTTCGGCACGGTCGTTCCGACGCGGATCGCGCAGTCGGTGCCCGAGAGCTGGCATCGGCCGGAGCAGAGGGCGGCGGACGTGCTACAGCGCGGCGAATGGGATGCCGGGATGCGGTTGTTGCAGGTGGCTGATCCGGCACGTCTGCGCGCAATGGAGAAGGCGGCGTTGATCGTGAAGGACAATGCCTCGGCTCTGGCGGATTGTCATAACCGTGCCGAGGAATTGCAGCGTAGGGTACAATGCAAGATTGCCGTAGGCATCCCAAGCACTGATAGACCCGCCAATCGGGAATCTGTTCCGCGGCAATAACCGAATCAAAGGCGCGAACGCGGGCCTCTACGCCGCGTCACGCCTACAGAAACCAATGCAGCCGAGGTTCCGCCCGGGCGTCTTGTTCATTCGTATTTTTATGGAACGTGAAAATCTCATTTATCAAAGGATTTGAGGGGTAACTGCGATCGTTTAGCTCCCCAATCGCCTGCGAGAGGGGGCTGTGATCGGACGTCTTTTCACCTCCATGGCATGTGGACAGGTGATCATAGACGATTTCTATGATCGGGAGACGACGACTTTTCGGAGCCGGCATTCTTTAGCGCTTGACTGGCGAGGGCTGCCATGTCCAATCTCGGGAAGCGGTAAGTGATTACAGAACCATAGCCGCGGTGTCGCACATGCTTGTTTTTGAACGGTGGAACGCTCGAATGGCGTTTGCCGCAGGGGGGCCATGCGTCGACAGCACGCCGGATTTCCGCGACATGTTTTGGGCCGTGCGCGCCGTTCGAACGGGCAAGCGGTGCCGAAACCATTTCGGACACGCGCGCTGGGTCCGCTGTGCTGCTTTTTGAGCGGCGTCGCGGCGAGCAGCTGTATGTCGGTCGAGCCCGCAGTGCCGCTCGAGCGGACTTGGTCCTATTCGCCTAACGCACCAGGCAGCCAGCCTAATCCGATGGCGATAGACGTACCCGATCCCCTGCCCACGGGCGCAGCTTCTTCACAGTCAGGCGGACAGCGTATGTCGAAGCATCAAGTGCTCGCTGAGCGTCGATTCGAGACCAATCTCGATTTATCGCAGATCGCCGCGATCGTCATCGCGCATTTGGGGGATCGCGCCGGCTCGGGCAATGCGAGCGCGCTCGCCGCATTGATCGAGACCTCCAAAGTCCCGCCCGCGGCGTCGAACCCGTCTTTTCCTAGCCAGGTCGTGATATCTACCCGCGCCTGTGGCCGCGCCGACGGTCCACTGCGCCAATGGGCGGAAACGCGGTTCTGTAGAGGCGTCGCAACGCGCTATGACGAGCTTCGTATCGAGACCTTCGTGCGCTGGCGGACGATGACCGAGGTGCCGTGCTCCGATTGCGTGACGCGATACATGCAGCGGCTCAATGCGTTCACCATAGATAGTTTCGCCGCAAGCCTTCGTGCGGCCGGGTACGACGGGCTCGGCGTCATAGAAGGCCAGCGGATGGCGGGCGAGTTCCGCTCGCCCTTGGTACACAGCGGCTTCTCACGCGACGAAGCGCCGCTGATCGCGGTAAGCCATCGTCCGCCCACCGATCTGGCGGGCCGCCCTGCCGACCTGACTCCGGCAATTTTCCAGCTGCAGCTCTATTACTCCGCGAATCGGGAGAACTGACGTGCCGAACCCGACGCCCACGCCGGCTCCAGCGCCCTCCCCAACTCCGACGCCCACACCGACGCCCGCTCCCGATCCGCACGCCATATTCATCGCGCAGGCGACCACCGCGGGCGCGAATGCGGCGGTGGCGGAGATGCTGTGGCACACCCGTACAGACGCCCTTGCAGCTAGCGTCGCCCAAACCGGGGTCGATCAATTCTTCGTCAACCTGTTCGCGCGCCCGACCTTGGTGCAGTTGTTCAACCAGACGCAAGTGAGCGGGGCGCTCAAAACGATCGCCTATGGCGATGCCCCGGGCGGTGGCCGCTCCGCCTATGACAGCGGCGAGCGTACGCAAGCGGGATCGAGCGACTTCGTGACGCTCCATGGCGTCAACGTCGAGCTGCGCCAGGTCCATGCCATCTTCACCAGCGGCGCGAACCCAAGCGTGCCGGTCGGCAAGATCTATATGGGCACGGCATTGTGGCCGGGGACGAGCAGCTATGTCGGGCCCGAGGGCGCGTTATACGTCGTGGCGCACGAGCTGGGACACGCCCTGAACGCGTATACCTTCGATACCGCGATGGCCGGTGCGATCAACGCCGGTTTCACGTACCTCACGCAACGCCAGGCCGCGATCAATGCGCTCCCCGCGGCGGATCAGGCGGCCCAGCACATCAATGTGACATCTTACATCAAGACCGTCATGGAAACGGCTGCGCGCGAGGAGGGCCACGGCAATCTGATCGCGTACAACATCTGGGTCGATCAGTTTCGCGCGACCCATGGCGGCTCGCTGCCGACCGACGCGGACCGCATCGCGCTGTACCAGAGCGAGAGCTATTATATCTACGTATTCGGCGGCGACGGCAAGTTTCCGACCGGACTCGTGCCTGATGCGACCACCGGCAAGCTTGCCGATACGCCCGGGAATCTTCAGATCCTCGGCGATCGCAACATGAAGGAGCAGGAGGGGGTCGCCGCCTCGCACCAGGCGATTTATGTCGGCAGCACGCTCGCCGCCTTTATCGCGCACGGCAGCACCGCTCCGCTCGAAATCGATACCCGCGCGCTCGGATTTTTCGAGAATATTCCTTCGGCCACGCCTGGCGGTCCGCCTACCGCGGTGCCGTTCCAAACGCTGCTGCAGCATTGGGTCCGGCCGTCGGCGATCGGTACCGCAGTCGTGATAGACGTCTCGAAGACGCCGCCGATCTCGCACACCGTCACCACTACCGCGAACAGCGCCGGCTATCAGAGCGTAGTTATCTCGCCACCCGATCCGGCGGTCCCCGACGTGCGTCAGAGCATCTCCATCAGCCTGGGTATGCAGGACGGCAGCGGCGCGACGTTCGAGCGCTCCTTCGTCGATGTGGCGCTGCTCACCAACGGCCAGTTGCGGATCATGCTTTCCGACGAGGAGGGCAACAGCCTCGCGGTCAGCGAGGCCGATTTCCAGCGGCAGTTCGGCGTGAATCCGCGCGCGCTGCTCGCATCGGGCTCGCAGGCGCAGACGGCGCTGCGTCCCTTCATCTTGAGCCGTAACACGGCTACGGGAGAGACGGCGATAACGCTGGTGGATCGCAATCGGTACCTTCCGTCGGGGATCTCGCTCGTCGCCGACGGCAACCGGATCATCCCGGTCGACTATAAGGGCCGCGAGGCCAGCTATATCTACAAGAACGGGGTGCTGGTCGGCTATTCGGTGACCGAGGCGAACGCCAAGGTGATCACGACGCTCAACGCGCAGCGTCAGGCGATCGCGACCGAGATCCGCATCGTCGGCAACCCGCTGCCTTTCGACTTCTCCGACATCGCCGGCGCGCTGGGATCGACGCTTGGCTACCGCCTGGCCGGAGACAACAAGCTCGTCGGCGTAATGAGCTCGGCGCTGTTCAAGACGATCGGCAACAATCTGGGCGATGCGCTCGACGGGGTGATCGGCGGCATCTCGGCCAATGGTTCGGTGCAGGACGCCTTCAAGACCTTCGGCCCCGAATTCCTCAAGAACCTCAAATCGGCGGGCATCGGCGCGGTCTCGTCTTACCTCACGGCGCAGCTGATGCAGGCCGTCGGCGTGGACGGCGTCGCCGGCGAAGTGCTCAACTCCGCGTCCGGCGCGGTGATCAATCAGATCATCACCAACATTGCTAACAATGCCGGGCTTTTCAACGGAGTCAATTTCTCGCTGGTCGGATCCGCCGTGGGCGGTTTCCTGGGCGCGAAGCTTGCCAAGGAAGTCTTCCATTTCGACACGATCGGGGGGCAGATCGGATCGGCAATCGGATCGTCGATCGGCGTCGCTGCGGCGGCGTCGATGCTCGCGCCGGGTGGCAGCCTTGCGACCTTGGGCGGGCAGCTGGGAATCTTCGCTGGGCCGGTGGGCGCATTTGTCGGCGCCTTTCTGGGCTTTCTCGTCGGCGGGCTTATCGGGTCGCTCTTCGGTGGGACGCCCCGATCGGGCGCCGATGTCAGTTGGAACGCCGTTACCGGCGCATTCGACGTGGCCAATGTCTATTCGAAGAAGGGCGGATCGAAGGACGCGGCGCGCAACGTGGCGTCGGCCGTGGCCAACGTGTTCAACATGGTGCTCAGCGCCTCCGGCAGCACGCTGCTCGATCCGCGGGCGGTGCAGGTCGGCAATTACGGCATGCGCAAGTCGGACTTCGTATATCGGCCGAATTCGACTCAGGACACCAACGCGATCACGCAGACCTTTTCAGGCAAGGACGCTGCGCAGCGGTTGATCGGTTACGGCGCCTATCAGGGTCTCTCCGACTCCGACTTCCAGCTGGTCGGCGGCGACGTATTCGTCAAACGCGCGATCTACGCGACGTTGTCGGCGGCCGGAATAGATCCGCGCAATTTCGACACCAGCGTCCTGCTCGGCAACATCGCCTCGGCGCAGGCCTACAAGAATCTGCTTGCCAATGGTGGGGTCGTCGCGTCGATCATAGCGGCCGAACCCGACAGCGTGTTCGCTGCGGAGACGCTGGTGACGCTCGCGCGGGCCTCCGAGCTCGGACTCGACCGGCGGGCGCGCAGCGACTGGTTCGGCGGCTTCACTTATTTCGCGAGTCAAGTGGCGGGCGGCGTCGCCAATATCGAGTTGGGACTTTCGGTCGACTCGGCGAGTGATCAGGTCTTCCGGCTGTTCAAGTTGGGCGATCGCGTGGTCACCGACACGATCGATATCGCGTCCCAGACGACGATCGAGGCGGGCGGCGGCAATGACGTTATCGACTTGCGCTCGGGCATGCTCGCCAACCAAGTAGGGCTGACCGTCAACGGGCATCTCAACGATGACATCGCGGTGGCGGGCGAGGACTTTACGGCAAAGACCGCCACAGCGTCGATCGCGGGTACCGCGTTGCGCGGCACGGCAACGGTAGCGATCACCAACGATGCCGCGACCGAGCAACAGGAAAGCTTCGAGGTTGCGCTCTCGGCGGCGACTGGTGGCAAGCTGGTCGGCCCCGCGGCGAAGGTGACGATCGTCGCGGCGAGCGACCTTGCCTATCTGTCCGTCGGGCGCAGCTATGCCGCCGAGGGAGACGGCTATGCGGTGTTCCGGATCGGCCTTTCCAAGGCGGCGACCAGCGCGATTTCGCTGTCGCTGACCTTGTCGGAAGCGCGGGCTCTCGCCGGCAGTGACTATGCCAATGCGCTGGAAATTTCCGCTGATGGCGTGAGCGGGTGGACCGCGGCGAGCACGTTGACGCTCGCTGCTGGCGCCACCGCTTATTTCGTGCGTGTCGCGGTGATCGCCGACAATGGGATCGACGGCGCCGGCAAGCCGACCAATGTGGAAGGCGACGAGCAGTTCACGCTGGGCGCGATCGTCACTTCCGGGGCCGCTGCGTTGGCCAATGGTGCGGCGCCGGTGCTCGGCATCGGGACGATCGTCGACGGCGCCGGCGGGACGCCGCTGGTTTGGGTCGATGACCTGATCGTGCACGAAAATGCCGGGACCGCAGCGCTCAGCATGGCACGAAGCCGGGCCGGGACAACATCGGACTTCACCTACGCCACGGCCGATCGGAAAAGCTTGTCGATCGACATCGCGGCGACGGTCGATGGCGGCGGCGGCGACGACGTGATCCATGCCTCGGACAAGGGCGACAATCTATTCGGTGGCGCAGGCAACGACACGCTCTACGGCGGCCGGCTCGACGACTGGTTGCTCGGCGGCGAGGGCAACGACACGCTCGACGCAGGCTCGGCTGTGGTGGGCACGCTCGGCGGCGACGGAAACTATCTCGATGGCGGCGCTGGCAACGACATCCTGCGCGGCCGCGAAGGGTCCGACTGGCTCGAGGGTGGCGACGGCGTCGACCAGCTTTATGGCGGTGCCGGCGACGACATTCTCGCGGGCGGCGCCGGCGAGGGGGACCGGCTCGAGGGCGGGCTCGGCTCCGACCAGTATCTGGTTCGCCGTGGCGACGGCCGCGACGACGCGATCGAGACCGGCTCGGCCGCGAGCACCGGCACGACGGTCGACTATATCGCGTCGCGCATGGCCGCGATCGAGAAGTGGAAGGTCAACGCCGCGCAAGCCGGCGCGCTGCGGCCCGACTGGGTGGGCGGCGCGATCGGCGTGAGCCAGGGCCGGATCGACGGCGGCGAGGATTCGGTGGTGTTCGCGCCCGGGATCGGCCTCGGCGACATCCGCCTCGAACGCTCGGGCACCAAGGCGGCGCCCGGCGCCGACCTGCTCGTCACCGTGTTCGAGACGGTGAATGGCGTCCAGACCGAGAGTGCGCGGCTGACGCTCAAGGAGTGGTTCACCGACGCGTTCAAGCGCATCGAGTGGCTGCGCTTCGCCGACGGCAACGCGATCAAGCTCAGCGACATCACCAGCTTCGTCATCGGCGGCGCGGGCAACGACCTGCTGATCGGCACGCAGGGCAACGATTTCATCTGGGGCGGCGCAGGCAATGATTCGATCCGCGGGCTCGCCGGCAACGACATAGCGCTCGGCGGCTCGGGCGACGACCTCGTCTCGGGCGACGCCGATAACGACATCGTAGTCGGCGGACTCGGCAACGACCAGGTGCTCGGCGGGCTCGGCAACGATTCGCTGACCGGCGACGAGGGCGCCGACGAAATCTATGGCGGCGACGGCAACGACATCGTCTCGGGCGGGGTCGGTGACGGCGACGTCGTGGTCGGCGGAAAGGGCGATGATCGGTTCAAGTTCACTCGCGGCGACGGTCGTGACCTGATCTTCGACGATTATAACGACGCGGGCTGGACCACGGTGTTCGCCAGCGGCGTCTACCAGGCCGGTTACAGCATCGATGCGCAGGGCAGCGTCCTCTACACCTGGGGTGACGGCACCGTCGAGACGGTCGCGTTCAACAAGACCGGCAATCCGCACGTGCTCGACCTGCAATGGCGCGGCAAGTTCAACTGGGACGCCGACACCGGCACGCTGCGCCGCTTCGTCGGCCCGGCGAGCGGTTCGCTGGTGCAGGATGCGGGCGTCGACACGCTGGAATTCGCGCCTGGAATCGACATTCAGGACGTCGTGCTGCGTCGCGTCGGCAATGACCTGGTCATGGCGATCGGCGACGACGACGCCGAGAGCAGCGACGCGCTCGCACTGGCAGACAGCGTCACGATCAAGGATTGGTATGTCGTCGGCGGCGGCGGCCAGATCGAGAAGTTCGCTTTCTACCAGACCGGCGTTCTCGACATCGAGACGGTGGTGGGCGGCACGCCGACGATCAAGCGCAACCTCTTCGCCGGCACCGATGCGGCAGACGGCACCGACGCCGCGCCGATGGGCGGCAGCGCAATCGACGACTGGATGACCGCGGGCGCGGGCGACGACGTCGTCGCGGGCGGGCTGGGCAACGACATCATCGCCGGCAATTCGGGATCGGACACGCTGCGCGGCGAGGGCGGCGACGACATACTCTACGGCGGCACCGGCAACGACATGCTCGATGGTGGCGCGGGCAAGGACATATTGATCGGCGGCGCAGGCTTCGACATTGCCTCATACAAGTCCGCCACCGCCGCTGTGCGGGTTTATCTGTCGCTGCCCAGCGGGAATCTCGGGGATGCGCTCGGCGACGAATATTACGGCATCGAAGGCGTGCTGGGCGGTTCGGGCAACGATACGCTCGGCGGCGATGCGGGGCAGAACGAACTCGAGGGCGGCGCGGGTACTGACATGCTCGGCGGCGGCGCCGGCGACGACACCTACGTGTGGAACCTCAATTACGGCTCGGACACCGTCTACGACGCGGCGTTCACCGTCACTGGCGGGACCTGGACGTTCGACACCACCGTCGATGCCGGCGTCGACGTGCTCGAGCTCGGTGCGGGGCTCAGTCTCATCGACATGCAGTTCGTCTGGTCGGCGAGCGACCTCTATCTGCGTAAGGACAACAATGCCGCGCAGCAGGTCAAGCTGCAGGGCCAAGCCAACGCCAATACCCGCATCGAGACGCTCCAACTTGCCGATGGCTTAGGGATATCGCTGACCAGCGTACTCGTCGCAACCGGCTCGGCGCAACTCGTCGGCACCGCCGGCGACGACCTGCTTGCCGGCCGCGTCGGCGCGCTCGCCGACAACCTCGCCGGCGGCGCGGGCAATGATGCCTTGGTCGGCTATGCCGGCGACGACCTGCTGTTCGGCGGCGACGGCGACGACGTGCTCGAGGGCGGCATGGGTGCCGATACGCTCGACGGCGGCGCCAACACGGCGATCGGCACGACCGGGACCGCGGGCGACACGGTGCGCTATGTCAGTTCGACGGCCGGCGTCACCGTCAATCTCACCGTCACCGGCGCGCAGACCGGCGGCGACGCAGCGGGCGACGTGCTGATCGGAATCGAGAATGTCGTGGGCTCGCAACTCGCAGACACGATCACCGGCGACGCGGGCGGCAATCGCCTTGCGGGACTCGACGGCAACGACACGCTGCGCGGCGGTGGGGGCGATGACGTGCTACTCGGCGACGGCGGCGACGACTTGTTGTACGGCGAGGACGGGGTAGACGCGATCTCGGGCGGCGACGGGGCCGACCAGATGTGGGGCGGCGCAGGCGACGACCGGCTCGACGGCGGCGAGGGCAATGACACCCTATGGGGCGATGCCGGCAAGGACTCGCTCACCGGCGGAGCGGGCCGCGACTATCTGTACGGCGGCGACGACGACGATACGCTCGACGGCGGCGACGGAAATGACAATATCGATAGTGGCCTGGGTAACGACACCGTCAACGGCGGCGCGGGCGACGACACTTTGTCAGATGGTGGGGGAGACGACGTCTATCTGTTCAGTTCGCGATCCGGCGATGACGCGCTGATCGACCTGGCGGGCAAGAACCGCATCGTCTTCGACGATTCGGTGCGCTTCGACCAATTGTGGTTTGCACGGTCGAACGACAGTCTCGTCATCGGCATCATTGGCAGCACCAGCCGGGTGCGCCTAATCAATTTTTACTCTACCGTTGCCAAGGGCTTGATGTCGTCGGTGTCGACGACGACGCACACGCTCTTTCTCGGCCATGCCGCGCCACTCATCGACGCGATGACGGCGCTTCAGGTCGCTGCGCCGACGGCGATGCCGAGCGCAGTCGCCAGCCTGCTCGCGACCTACTGGCATGCGGGCGACAAGGCCGCCCCGATCGCGAGTGCGATTTCGCTCACCACCAGCGAGGACAGGCCGTCCGCGACGCTGTCGGTCAACGCGATCGATGATGACGACAACATCACCGGCTATGCTATCGGCACCGCCGCCGGCCATGGCAGCGTCGCGCTCAACGCGGCCTCGGGCCAGTTCGTCTACACGCCTGGTGCCGATTATGCCGGCGCCGACGCCTTCTCGATCGTCGTCACCGATGCCGACGGCCAGAAGGTGGAGGTCCAGGTCGGCGTCACCGTCACTGCGGTGAACGACGCGCCGGGCGCGATCACCGTGTCCGGTCCGGCGCTCGCCGTCGCCGAGGCCGGCACCGGCAGCGCCACTGTCGCGGGCACCGTCGTTGGCCAGCTCGTGTCAAGCGATGTCGACGGTGACACGTTGACCTTCAGCCTGCTCGACGATGCGGGCGGCCGCTACCAGATCAGTTCGAATGGTCAGGTCAGCGTCAAAACTCCCGGATTGGTCGATTTCGAGACGGCGCAGAGCCACGCGATCACCGTTCAGGTCTCCGACGGTCACGGCGGGACGCGCCAGGCGGGCTTCACCGTCGCCGTCAACAACGTCAATGAGAAGAATGTCCTTCCCGCCAGCGCGAGCCTTAGCATTGCCGAGAACATCGCGATCGGGACCACCGTCGGCACGATCGCCGCGACCGATCCCGACGGGACGCACGTCTTCGGCCAACAGCGTTATTATTTCCTCAACGGCAGCACGGCAAGCGCGACCTCGGCCGACGGACGCTACACGATCGACGCGGTCACCGGCGTGGTCAAGACTGCCGCCGCGCTCAACTTCGAGGCGGCCAATCCGAGCGGGACCTACCAGGTGATCGCGCGCGACAATGCCGGCGGCGCGCCGTACAATCAGGCCGTCTCGGCCGTCACGATCGGCATCACCAACGTCAACGAAGCCAACAGCCTGCCGGCGACGCTGGCGATGAGTGTCACGGAGAATGTCGCGATCGGCGCCGCGGTCGGCACCGTAAGCGCGACCGATCCCGACGGCGCGCACATCTTCGGCCAGCAGCGCTATTTCTTCCTGAACGGCACGACCGCCAGCGCGACCTCGGCCGACGGCCGCTACACGGTCGATGCCGTCACCGGTGCGATCAAGACCGCAGTGGGCATCAGCTACGAGGCCGGCGCGTCGGGCACCTACAAGGTGATCGCCCGCGATAATGCCGGCGCGACCCCCTACAATCAGGCGGCGACCGACGTCACGATTACCGTCAACGACGTCAACGAGGCGAACAGCCTGCCGACGACACCCAACATGCTCGTGGCCGAGAATGTCGCGATCGGCACCACCGTCGGGACGATCATCGCGGCGACCGATCCCGACGCGGCGGGGACGGTGTTCGCCCAGCAGCGCTATTATTTCCTCAACGGCACCACCGCCAGCGCCACGTCGGCCGACGGCCGCTATACGATCGACGCGCTCACCGGCACGATCAAGACCGCCGCGGCGCTCAACTTCGAGGCGGGAGCGCCCAGCGTCGCCTACACGGTGATCGCGCGCGATAATGCCGGCGGCGCGGGCTACTTCCAGGCGCAGACCAGCTTTACGATCGCGGTGACCGACGTCAACGAGGCGCCGACCGACATGACCTGGAGCCCGAGCGCGATCAGCGTCCAGGAGCGCGACCGTATCGCGGCGACCGCCCCCGACGCGGCGCGCCCCGCGGTGGTGCTGGCGGCTTTCGGCGTCACCGATCCCGATACCGCCGGATCGCCCTTCGCGACCTTCACCTACGCGGTCAATGACAGCCGCTTTGAGTTTATCGGCAACAGCCTGCGGCTCAAGGCGGGCGTGTCGCTCGACTACGAGGCGGCGGCGGCGATCGCACTCACTGTGACTGCGACCGACACGTCGACCACCCCGCAATCGATCGCGAGGCCGGTCACCATCACCGTCATCAATCGCGACGACGTGCTCGAAGGCGGCGCCGCGGGCGACGTCCTCACCGGACAGCAGAATCGCGACCTGATCTACGGCAACGCCGGCGCCGACGTCCTCAATGGCGGGGCGGGCGACGATATGCTCGACGGCGGCACCGGCGACGACCGGCTGATCGGCGGCCTGGGCGTGGACACGCTTTACGGCCGCGAGGATGCCGATACGTTGATCGGCGGCGACGGCAACGACACGCTATACGGTGGCGCCAACAATGTCGGCACGAACGACCAATTGTTCGGCGATGCGGGCAACGACGCGCTCTACGGCGAGGACGGCGATGATCTGCTAACCGGCGGCGCCGGCGCGGACGTGCTCAACGGCGGCACGGGCAATGACTGGGCCGATTATAGCTGGCAGAGCGAAGGCGTCGCGGCGGCGGCAGGCCTGGTCGCCGACCTCACGACATCGGCCAACAATACCGGCCTCGCGGCGGGCGACACCTTTGTCTCGATCGAGAACCTGATTGGCACCGGTTTCGACGATACCCTGCGCGGCGACGCCAACGCCAATACGTTGCGCGGCGGCACGGGCAACGACACGCTCGTCGGCAATGCCGGCGACGACACGCTGGAAGGTGGCGCGGGGGCTGACAGCCTCTCGGGCGGCGACGGCAATGATTTGCTCGATGGCGGCGACGGCAACGACATCCTCTATGGCGGCAACGGCAACGACACGTTGCGCGGCGGTCTAGGCAACGATCAGCTGTTCGCCGAAAGCGGCGACGACATGCTGGATGGCGGCGCCGGCGACGATATCCTCAACGGCGGCCTCGACAACGACACTTATATCATGACGCGCAGCTCGGGTGCGGACACGATCAACAATTACGATCCGTCGGGCGCCGATATCGACGTGATCGGCCTGCAGGACGCCACGCCGATCGAATCCAAGGACCTGTGGTTCGAGCGTAGCGGCAACGACATGATTGTGTCGGTGATCGGCACAACGTCGAGCAGCCGGATCGTCGGCTGGTACACGATGCCCGGCGTCGACGGCGCCAATTTCAAGATCGACTTTATCATCGCCGGTGTCGCGCAGAGCAAGACGATCAACGTCGAGGCACTCGTGCAGCTGATGGCGACCAAGACCAAGCCCACCACGGTCGCGCAGCGGGACACGCTGATGGCGGACGCCACCTACAAGGCGAAATGGGCGACCTATTGGGGCACCAACGACAAGCCCGTGATTGCCGCGGTCGGCAATCAGACGACCGCCGAAGACACTCCGCTGGTGCTGACGATCACCGCGACGGACGACATCACGCCCGCGGCGGGGATCACCACCACGGCGCAGATCCTGTCCGGCGGCACGGTGATCCCGGCGAGCAACCTCGTCTGGGGCCTGCCCGATTTGCAAGGCCGCCGCACGCTGACGATCACTCCGGCGGCGAACATCGCCGGCGCGGCGACGATCCGCCTGACCGCCACCGATGCTGGCGGCGTCGTCAGCGATGTGCGAGACTTCAACGTCACCGTCACCGGGACGCCGGACAAGCCGATCATCTCCTCCTTCTCTGGACTGTCCGGGATGTCGGGTCAGGCCCTGCCGCTCAACATCAATCTGAGCTTCCCCGATCGGGACGGCTCCGAGGTCCACGAAATCTGGATCACTGGCGTGCCCGCGGGCCTCACGCTGACCCAGGGCACCTATGACAGCGCGACCGCGACCTGGAAGCTGAGCGAAGGACAGATCGACGAGGTCGCGATCATCTTCCCCGCGGGGTGGAGCAAGGACCTCAACCTGACGCTCACTGCGCGCGCCACCGAGAACGGCCAGACCGCCACCTCGACGGCGACCACCACGATGGTGATCAACGCACCGCCTACGGATATGCGGCTCGGGGGCAACGGCCTCGCGGCTCCCTCGGTGGTCGAATACACGCCGAGCACCAATCCCTCGGGCGCCTATGTCGGCGTGGTCGCGCCGGTTGACCCGGACTCGCTCGACCGCAATCGTGTGACCACCAACTTCGCCGCCATGTCCCTGCGGGGCACCGGTGAGGAGCGTATCGTCAGCGCAACCGGGCCGGGCGGCACCACCGTCAACGTGCTCGAGACCGGCCAGTTCAGCGGCACCAGCGATCCGGCCGGCGGTGGTGTCTTCGACATGGGCGCAGGCGCGGTCAACGCGAGCAAGGTCTACAAATACACCATCTATGTGAAGGCCGAGAACAACTCGCCGCACACGCTGTATTTCGGCACCCGCGGCAATGTCGAGAACGCCACTACCGGAGCGGCCGACACCAATCCCTATTTCTGGTATCAGCAGGCCGGCACGCTGGTGCAGGACCGTTGGTACCGCGTGGAAGGCTATGTGCTTCCGACGGGATCGGCTCTGGTGCCGCAGGGGCTCTTCGGCGGGGTCTACGACACCGTCACCGGCGTGAAGGTGGGCAACACCAACACCTTCCGCTTCGCGCCCGGCGCGACCGACACCGGCGCGCGCTCCTTCAGCTATTATGGCGAGGGCACCTCGGGCTATAGCGGCCAATGGTACCAACCGGTGGTCGAGCAGCAGGACTTCACCTACACGCTGACCAACAATGCCGGCGGGCGCTTCGCGATCAATGCGGTCACCGGGCTGATAACTGCAGTCGGCACGGCGTTCGACTACGAAACGGGCTCGAGCTATAACGTCACCGTCACCGTCAACGACGGGCAGGGCGGCCAGCTCAGCCAGACCAAGACGATCGCGGTCACCAACGTCAACGAGGCGCCGACGATTTCGGGCGGGCCCGCATCGGTCTATTATGACGAGACCGGCTTGGGCGCGAACCCGGCCACCGTCGGCACGACCTTTGCCAGCTTCACCCTCGCCGATCCGGATGTCGGCCAGACGCCGTCTATGGAATTCATGGCCAATCCCGGCGGGTTCTTCGCGATCTCGGGCAATGGCATCCGCTTCGCCTCGGCGCTCGACTACGAGACACTCAAAAATGCAGGCTATGCCGTCGGCGATTTCAACGGCGACGGCCGCACCGAAGCCTTTGTCGGCGACGTGGTCGTCCGCGCGACCGACGGCGCGCTCCCCTCGGCGACCAAGACGGTCAAGGTCTACGTCCAGAACGTCAACGAGACGCCCTATTTCACTGGCGGCGGCGATTGGCGCTTCTTCGACGAGACCGGGCTGGGCGGCAATCCGGCGAACGGGAACGTCGCGGTCACCACCTTCACCGCGGCCGATCCCGACGGAACCAGCCCGACCTTCCAGTTGCTCAACAATCCCGGCGGCTGGTTCGCGCTCGACGGCTCGACGCTACGCTTCACCGGCGCCAACCTCAGCTACGAGGCGTTCCGCGATTCCGGCCAGTATAGCATCTATGACTGGAACGGCGACGGCCGGCTCGAAGCCTATATCGCCGATGTCTGGGTCCGCGCGACCGACGGCAGCGCCTATGTCGACAAGCTCACCCAGGTCTTCATCAGCGATGTCGCCGAGGCGCCGGTGATCGCCAGCAGCGGCGGCTGGCAATTCCTCGACGAGACCGGGCTCGGCGGGGCGCGCGCCGCCAATGCCGACCAGATCGTCGCGACCTTCGCAATGAGCGACGGTGACGGCACGACGCCGAGCCTCGTGCTAGCCAACAATCCAGGCGACTGGTTCTACATCTCGGGCAACACGCTCAGGGTGCGCCCCGGCTTCAACTTTGACTTCGAGAGCCTGCGCGCGCAGGGCTATGGCATCAACGACTGGAACGCCGACGGCAGACTCGATGCCCATATCGCCGACGTGTATGTCCGCGCGACGGACGGCGGCCTGAATTCGCCCGACGCGCTGACCCAGGTCTTCATCAGCGACAGCAACGATCGCCCTAACAACCTCGTTCTCGAGGCGACCAACGTCTTCAAGGAGACTGGCGATGGCAACAGCCATGCCGGGGCGCTCCAGGGGCGCTTCACCCTGTCCGATCCCGACGGCACCACCCCGCGGCTCGAGATCGTCGGCGGCAACGACTATGGCTGGTTCCAGGTCAACGGCCAGCACATCCAGGTCACCGGCGCCAATTGGACCGCGGACTGGCTGCGCTCGACCTTGGGCGGCTACGGCCAGGACGCCGGTTTCTATTACGACACCAATGGCAACGGCATTCCCGAGATCCGCATCGCGACGCTGCAGTTGCGCGCCAATGACGATCGCGGCGGCGTCTCGGACACCTTCGCCTACAATGTCTATATCGAGGAGCGGAACGAGCAGAATTCGCTCGGCAACACCGTGCTCGGCGTCGACGAGGATGTCGGCCTGGGCACCGTCGTCGGCACGGTGACCGCGAGCGATCCGGACCTGTGGGCGCCTTATCGCGACCAGCGCTACTATTTCTGGGACGGTGCCAATATCAGCAACACCTCCTATGACGGCCGCTTCACGATCGATGCGGTGAGCGGCGTCGTGCGCACCAATGCCGGGCTGGATTATGAGTCCGCGAACGCGTTCGCCTACACGGTCACGGCGCGCGACAATGGCGGCAATGGCGGCTACACGCAGTCCTTCGCACGGGTCGATATCGGCGTGCGCAACGTCAACGACAATGCGCCGACCTGGGTCAGCTATCCGGGCATCCATCTCGTCGAGAACGCCAATCAGATGGGCGAGATCGTCGGCGGCGTCGTCGCGACCGACGGCGACGGCAACAACACGATCACCTATTCGATGTGGGAAGGCTCAAACCCGGGCGGCATCTTTGGCATCAATCCCCAGACCGGACAGATCCAGCTGCTGCACGCCACGATCGATTACGAGGCGAGCTATTGGACGGCGGGCGGCTCGACGGGCAAATATGCCGACCTCCTCGTCTATGCCAGCGACGGCATGATGAGCACCGGTGTTAACGTCCGGATCGAAATCGAGAACAAGCGCAAATATCTTTGGGACAACAACAGACTCCTCGCCGGCTATCAGCCTGATTGGCAATCGACCCAGAGCGATGGTCCGTTGTCGGCGCAGGCGTCGGCTCAGCGCCTTGGGGGTGCGGAAGCGACACCGCAGGCGTTGCCGATCAACCGCAACAGCTGGTTCAACGAGTGGTTCTTGTACGGCCCCGAAGGGCTCGTAGGCTATTATTCCGAGTACAACCAGTATCAGAACCAGTTCCGCAATCGGCCCGAAAGCACCGGCCGCTACGCCGCGGGCTACGTCAAGATCGGCAATTCGTCGCTCTGGTCGGTCTATTCGGAGGACGAGAACAACACCAACACGCTGTTCGGCGGCGGTTTCCCGATCGGCCTCGATCTCAATGGCGATGGCCTGACGCTGACCGACATGCTGAAGACCAACGTCTTCTTCGATCGCGACGGTGATGGTTGGCGCGACCGGACGAGCTGGATCGGTGCCGACGACGCCTTTCTCGCGCTCGACCGCGACGGCGACGGGCTGATCTCGACCAGCGACGAGATCAGCTTCGTCGGCGACAAGGCCGGCGCCACGACCGATCTAGAAGGCCTTGCCGGGTTCGACGACAATGGCGACGGCGTGCTCGACGCACAGGATGCGCGCTACGGTGCGTTCCGGATCTGGCAGGACGCTAACCAAGACGGTATCAGCCAGGCCGAGGAGATGCGCTCGCTCGCCGAGGCGGGTATCACCTCGCTGTCGCTGCGCGGCACGGCCACCGGCGACAGCTTCACGGGCGGCAACGGCACCACGCTCGCCACGGCGGATTTCCTGCGCGCCGACGGCAGCCGCGGCACGCTCCACGATCTCGTGCTCGGCTATCTCCACGCCAATGGGGGACCGTCTGCGGACGAAGAGGAAACCGCTGCGGCGTTGCGGGCGGTTCCGGAAGAGAAAGACGGCCTCGCCGCGCCGATCATCTTCGACCTCGACGGGGACGGGAAGACGATCGTCCCGCTGGCGGAAAGCAAGACGTTGTTCGACATGGTCGGCGACGGCCAGCTCCACAAGACCGCCTGGGCCGATGCCGGGGACGGTTTCCTCGTCCGCGATCGCAATGGCAATGGCGTGGTCGACGGGATCGGCGAGATCTCCTTCGTCGCCGACAAGGCCGGCGCCAAGACCGATCTCGAGGGGCTCGCGGCGTTCGACGACAATGGGGACAAGGTGCTCGACACCAACGATGCCAGCTTTGTCGGGTTCAGCGTGTGGATCGACGCCAACGCCAATGGTCGCACCGATGCCGGCGAGCTTCAAAGCCTCGCCCAGGCGGAGATCGGCGCGATCAGCCTGACCGGCGTCGCCACCGGCCAGACGATGGCGCAGCGTACCGGCGGGCAGAGCGTAATCTTCAACACCGCGGGGTTCACGCTGTCGGACGGCACGATCGGCAGCCTCAGCGACGTCGGGCTTGCCTTCGACACGGCCGGGCAGGGCGCGGTCGGCGCTTGGACGACCAAGCCGATGCTCGACGAGGACCGCTTCGATCTCAAGGCGGGCAAGTCGCGGCTCAGTGCGGCGGGCGGCCGATTCGTAGCGCGCCAGCGTGGCACGGACTCGCTGTTCGATCCTTTGGCGGGAGCGATGGCTGCGGCAACGATCCTCAAGTTCCGCGACAAGACCGTCGGCATGCTCGGCGCCTTCGTGCTCGACTTGGACGGCGACGGGATCGAAATCGAGCACCAGCGCAAATCCGACGCCCAGTTCGACATGGACGGCAATGGCGGGCGCGACAATACCGGCTGGCTCGGCAAGGGCGACGGCTTCCTCGTCATCGATCGCAACGACGACGGGCGGATCACCACCGGCGCCGAACTCTCCTTCCTCGGCGAGAAGGCCGGGGCAGGCACCAGCTTCGAGGGCTTGGCCACGCTCGACAGCAACAAGGACGGCAAGATCACTGCCGCGGATACGCGCTTCGGCGAATTGAAGGTCTGGCGCGACGCCAATCGCAACGGCAGCACGGAAGAGGGCGAGCTCCAATCCCTCGCGGCGTTCGACATCACCGAGATCGGCCTGCGCAACAGCGCGACGCAGGTCTCGAACCAGAAGGTCGGATCGAACCTGATGCTGTCGACGGCGGTGTTCACCCAGGGCGGCAAGACCAAGACGATCGCCGACGTCGCCTTCGCCTTTTCGCCTGCCAAGGCGCCGGCGGCCGCTGCGCTCGCGTCGCTCGACGATCTGCGCAATCTCGCGCCGATCAATGCCGATAGCCGGCTCCATGCAGGCCCGCTCGACGCGCGGCTGGCGCTGATGCGGCAGGCGATGAGCGGGTTCGGGATCGAGTCGGCCGCCGAGACACGGCTCGAAAAGCGCGATACGAACGGCGGTTACGACTTCTACGCCGCAACCGCAGCATGACCGGGAACACGATGAACGAGACGAACGCGCCACCCACCGTAAGCCATCTTCTCGGCGAGATGACCTGGCTGCTCACCCAGTCACCGTTGCATCGGGCCCTCGCGATCGGCGATCTCGAATGGCTGGTGATGCCGGCCTTGCTCACCGAGCAATTCTACATCTTCCGCGATGGCGATCGCCCGGTCGGGCTGGCATTATGGGCGCAGACCAACCCCGAAGGCGAGGCCAAGCTCGAACGCGGGATGATCGAGCCGGAGAACCGGCTGACGCTCGAGGAATGGAGCGGTGGGGACCGGCTTTGGCTGGTCGACCTGATCGCGCCCTTCGCGAATGCGACCAACAAGCATATCGAGGTCATGATGGCGGACCTCATCTCAAAGCCGCTGCACGGTCGCAGCTTCCGCTTCCATCGCACCGATCCGATGACCGGCGCGCGGGTTGCCCAGCGCGTCGAGGCCGATGCCGGCGACAAGTTGGCTGAGGCGATCGCGGCGCAGGTCGGGGCATCCCCCAACTGACGCCAAAGGTTCCCGCAAGTGGGTTGGTCGCAGAATCTGCGGCCGATCGCACGAAATTCTTGGCGAAAAGCCTGACAGACTTTAAGAGATGTAGATCAGGCAATTGAAAAGCTTGGAGTATCGCGCAGTTCGGGGCTGCGGGCGGGGGGATTTGCGTGATCGAGGAAGGTGAGGGCGCGTCTTCGGGCGCATTGCACGCGTTTGTACTCGTGGCACAGTTCCTCGGCGTGCCTGCCGACCTCGCGCAGATCGTGCACGAACATGGCGGCACCGGTCGTTTCCGCCTCGAGGATCTGGCCCGCGCCGCCAAGCGCATCGGCATCGTCGCGAGGATCCGCCAGACGCGGATCGGCGAGCTGGGCAAGCGCCCGCTTCCGGCGCTGGCGGAAACCGAAACCGGCGACGCGCTGATTCTGCTCAAGATCGACGAGAGCGAGACGGCGCCGCGTTTCCTTGTCCAGCGCGGCGATGCCGAGCGCCCCGAAATCTGGTCTGAAGAGCAGTTCGCCAATCAGTTCAGCGGCCGGCTATTGCTGATGACCACGCGCGAGGCGATCGCCGGGAACAGCCGGCCGTTCGACATCAGCTGGTTCATTCCCGCTCTGGTCAAATATCGCAAACCGTTGCGCGACGTGCTGATCGCGTCCTTCTTCCTGCAGCTGATGGGGCTGGTGTCTCCCTTGTTCTTCCAGCTCGTCATCGACAAGGTGCTGGTGCATCAGTCGCTGTCGACGCTAGACGTGCTGGCGATCGGACTCGCGGTGGTGCTCACCTGGGAGACGGCGCTATCGGGGCTCCGCAACTGGCTGTTCGCGCATTCGACCAACCGCGTCGATGCGGAGCTCTCGTCGCGGCTGTTCCGGCATCTGCTCAACCTGCCGCTCTCTTATTTCGAGGCGCGCCGCGTCGGCGACAGCGTGGCGCGAGTGCGCGAGCTCGAGCGGATCCGCGAATTCCTCACCTCCAACGCGGTCACGGTGGTGATCGACCTCCTCTTCACGATCGTGTTCTTCGCGGTGATGTATCTCTACAGCCCGATCCTGACGCTGATCGTGGTACTGTCGATACCGTTTTACGCCGCGATCTCGATCCTCGTCACGCCGGTGCTTCGCGCGCGGCTCGACGAGAAGTTTCGCCGCGGGGCGGAGAACCAGGCCTTCCTGGTCGAAAGCGTAACCGGTATCGGCACCTTGAAGGCGATGGCGGTCGAGCCGCAGATGCGCGCGCGATGGGAACGACAATTCGCCGGCTACACCCAAACCGGCTTCTCGGTGATGACGCTCGCCAACACCGGTAGCCACGCGATCCAATTGGTCTCGAAGCTCACCACCGTCGCAATCCTCTATTTCGGCGCGAAGCAGGTGATCGCCGGCGAACTGACGGTCGGCGCGCTGGTCGCCTTCAACATGCTCTCGGGCAGGGTCGCCGCGCCGATCCTGCGTCTGTCGCAATTATGGCAGGATTTCCAGCAGGTCCGCATATCGGTCGATCGCCTGGGCGACGTGCTCAATGCGCCCGCCGAGCTCGAGCACAACCCCAACCGCGCCAGCCTTCCCGCGATCCAGGGGGACGTGCGGTTCGACAATGTCCGCTTCCGCTACCGCCCCGACGCGCCCGAGGCGCTGCGCGGCGTCGAGCTCACGATCGCGGCCGGCGAGATGCTCGGTATTGTCGGCCCCTCGGGCTCGGGCAAGTCGACGCTTACTAAGCTCGTCCAGCGGCTCTACGTTCCGGAGCAGGGGCGCGTGCTGGTCGACGGCGTCGATCTCGCGCTTGTCGATCCAGCCTGGCTGCGCCGCCAGATCGGCGTCGTCCTGCAGGAGAATATCCTGTTCAATCGCTCCGTCCGCGACAATATCGCGCTGACCGATCCCACCCGCCCGATGGAGCAGGTGATCGCCGCCGCGCAGATGGCCGGCGCGCATGAGTTCGTCCTCGAGCTCCCGCACGGCTACGACACGATCATTGATGAGCGCGGCGCCAATCTCTCGGGCGGCCAGCGCCAGCGGCTCGCCATTGCCCGCGCGCTGATGACCGATCCCCGCATCCTGATCCTCGACGAAGCGACGAGCGCGCTCGACGCCGAGAGCGAAGAGATCATCCAGCGCAATCTCGGCGTGATGGCCAGGGGACGCACGGTGATCATCATCGCGCATCGGCTGTCCGCGGTGCGCCAATGCGACCGAATCGTCACCGTCGAAGCAGGGGCGATCACCGAGGAAGGCAATCACGAGGCGATGCTGCGCCGGGGCGGCCGCTATGCCCAGCTCTACGCCAAGCAGATGGGAGTCGAGGCATGAGCGTCGCCGGCACAATGTCCAATCTCGCGCATCACTGGCGGGTGTTGCGGGCTGCCTGGCGGATCGAGAGCGCGGCCAAGCCCGCGCGGCGCGAAAGGCTGGACCACGAATTCCTACCCGCGGCGCTCGAGATCATCGAGAAGCCACCCAGCCCGGGGCTGCGCTGGCTAATGCTGATCCTGTCCACGCTGTTCGGCGTGGCCTTGCTCTGGGCCTGTATCGGAAAGGTCGACACCGTCGCAGTGGCAACCGGTAAGGTCGTGCCCTCGGCTAACGTCAAGATCATCCAGCCGATCGAGATCGGCGCGGTGCGCGCGATCCATGTCCGCAACGGCCAGCGTGTGCGGCGCGGACAGTTGCTCATCGAGCTCGATCCGACACTTGCCGGCGCCGACGATGCCCAAGCGACGCAGGGGCTGCTTTCCGCGCGGACGACACAGGCGCGCAACGATGCCCTTCTGCGCTATCTGACCACAGGCCGTGTCGCCTATACGCCGCCGCCGGGCATGCCCTCGGCGGTGGCGGAGACGCAAGCGCGCTTCGTGCAGACCGCCGTCGCGGAATATGAGGCCGAACGCGCGAGCCTGCAGCAGAGCCGGGCCCAGAGCGTCGCCGAACTGGCAGGCGCTGACGCGGAGATCGCCAAGCTCAATAAGACGCTGCCGTTGATTGATCAGCAATTGGAGGGCCGTCGGACGCTGACCGACAGGGGCTATTTCTCTAAGCTCAAGCTCCTCGAATATGAGCAATTACGCGTCGAGCACGTCCAGAACATCGCCGTGCAGCGGAGTGCGGCGGCCAAGGCGCGTGCGGCCATCGCCAATATCGATGCGCAGATTGCCGGCCTTCGCGAGAAGTTCGGCAAGAGCGCCTTCGCCGAGCTTTCGGAGGCGGAGGATAAGGGCGCGGTCGCCGGCGAGGAGATCCGCAAGACCGCGCGGCGGCGGCAATATCAGGAACTGCGCTCGCCGGTCGACGGCGTAGTCCAGCAGCTTGCGGTCAACACTGTGGGCGGGGTAGTCCAGCCTGCACAGCCGCTGATGGTGGTCGTACCCTCCGCCGACGAAGTCGAGGTCGAGGCGCAGATCCTCAACCGCGACATCGGCTTCATCCGTGAAGGGCAGCCGGTCCGGGTCAAGCTAGAAGCCTTTCCGTTCACCGATTACGGCCTCATCCAGGGCGAAGTCGCGTCAATCAGCCGCGACGCGATCGAGGACGAGAAGCGCGGGCTGATCTATGCAGTCCGCATCCGCCTCAAGCGGCGCACGATCGCAATCGCGGGACGGGACATGCCGATCGGCCCGGGTCTGGCGGTGCAGGCCGAGATCCGCACTGGCGAACGCCGCATCATCCAATATCTCCTGTCCCCGATCGCGCAGACGATCGATGAGGCCGGGAGGGAGCGCTAATCGGTCATGGCGTGAGTGTCGTGGATCACCTCTGGTAGTCGCAGCGAAATGACTACCCGGGCTCCTTTATCAATCGCCAACCGGTCAGTAGCGCGTCCCTTCGCACTGGCGTGACCGCCTAAGTGTAAGCCAAGCTTATTCGATTCCGTTTCAATACTTGGGCAGACGAACTCAACTGGAAGGACGCGTCATCAATTTGCCGCTCGCGAAGAGCAGTCTGTCGAATTTGACGAAACGTCCCGCGAAATGCCACTGCAGCCCATGTCGAACGGGACAGCTCGCGTGGTATTTGAGCATTATATTTTGGGAAATATCTAGCAACGTCAATGCCATGGCGCGCGTGCCGTAAGCCTGTCTCCCCGACCATCTCTCGTCGCCCTCGCCCGACCGAGCCTCTTGAGCAGCGCGCGGAGCGGCGGCTCGCCGAAGCGGACGACTGCCCAAGATAGCGCCAGCATCGTTACGAACATAAGGGCGCAGGCCGGCCAGAACGGCACGCCGAGACGGAGCAATCCGCCGATCAGGATCGCGCCGAGTTCCTGGTGCAGGAGATAGAGCGGGTAGGTCATCAGCCCCAGCGTTGTCACCATGGGCGCTCGGACCGCGCGGGTGAGCCGCGGCTGGAGTCGTTCGGCGAACAGGATCGGCAGAAGGCACAGGCCGAACAGCAGCAGCGGCGGGACATAAGCGGGGTTGTCGCCGTGCATGATGATCCGGTGGGCATCGATCTCAATCACCGCCGCGATACCGGCGGGTATCAGATAGACAAGGCGCAGAGCCCGCCACCCCAGCCTTTGCCGCGCGCGGATCAGCATTCCGAGCGCGAAGAAGCAGCCATGCGGCAGCAGGGTGAGCTGGACGATCCGGTCGCCGGCGGGCGGGACCGGCACGAAGCATGACGCGATCCAATAGGCGGCGCTGGCGAGACCGAGCAGCGCGCCGATCCGCTCGATCGTGCCCAGCGTCGCGCCGCCTAGCAGGGACAGCGCGATCAGCAGATAGAAGTTCACTTCGATCGCGAGCGTCCAATAGCTCGGATCGATGCCGAACATCGGCCAGAACAGGACGGAACCCAGCCATAGCCCGACAACCGTCCCGGGCGTCATGCTGCCGGCTATCAGCATGGCGAGGGTGGTCAGCGACGCGCAAAGCCAGGCGGCTGGCAGCAGGCGCAGGAAGCGGCGGCCGGCGAAGGCGGAAGGGCTCGATCCTTCGGCGGACCAGGCGATGACGAAGCCGGACACCACGAAGAACAATTCGACGCCGATCCAGCCCGAATTGAGGAACGGCGACAGTCGCCCGTCGATCGGCATGCCTTCGAGCAGCGCCCGCCCGCCCGGCGGCGGCCCGTGGACGAATCCGCTACCCCAATGGAACGCGACGACCATCACGGCGCAGGCGAAGCGCAGCAGGTCCAGGGCAAGGAGGTTGCGAGATCCCCGATCGGCCATCGCCGCCCAGGTTGCGCAGAAGTGTTTAACGAATTGCGTAAGCCGTAGATGTCAGGTGCAGGTGCTTGAGGATGCTCAATCCGGATCGGTTTCTACTGGCGGGGCGGCAGGAACCTCGTCCGGCACCCCGTCGAGCGCCCGCACAAGCTGATCGCGGTCGAGCGCGCCTTCCCAGCGCGCCACCACGATCGTCGCGACGGCGTTGCCGATGAAATTGGTGAGGCTGCGGCATTCGCTCATGAAGCGATCGACGCCCAGAATCAGTGCCATCCCCGCGATCGGCACCTTCGGCACGATCGCCAGCGTCGCCGCCAGCGTGATAAAGCCCGATCCGGTGACGCCCGCCGCGCCCTTCGAGCTCAACATCGCCACCCCGAGCAGCGCGAGTTCCTCGCCGAGCGTGAGTTCGACGCCGGTTGCCTGGGCGATGAACAACGCCGCCAACGTCATGTAGATGTTGGTGCCGTCGAGATTGAACGAATAGCCGGTCGGCACCACTACGCCGACGACTTCCTTGTCGCAGCCGGCGCGCTGCATCTTCTGGATCAGCGCGGGCAGGGCGGCTTCCGACGAGGAGGTGCCGAGCACCAGCAGCAGCTCGGCCTTGAGATACCGCAGCAGCTTGAGGATCGAGAAGCCGTTGAGCGCCGCGACGCTGCCCAGGATCACCAGCACGAAGATCAGCGAGGTAAGATAGAAGGTGCCGACAAGGGCACCGAGGCTTAGCAGGCTGCCGAGGCCATATTTGCCGATCGTGAACGCCATCGCGCCGAACGCGCCGACCGGCGCCGCCCACATCACGATCGTCACCAGCCGGAACACCACCAGCGCGATTCGCTCGAGCATGTCGGTCACCGGGCGGGCAGGGGCGCCGACCAACGTCAGCGACACGCCGAACAGCACCGCCACGAACAGGACCTGGAGGATCGAACCACTGGTGAACGCCGAGACCAAGGTCGTCGGGATGATCGAGAGCAGGAAGCCGGTGAGCGTCGTCTCGTGCGCCTTCTCCTCATAGCCGTGCACCGCGGCGGCATTGAGCGTGGTGGGGTCGACATGCATGCCCGCACCAGGCTGGACGACATTCGCCACGACGAGCCCCACGACCAGCGCCAGCGTCGAGAAGAACAGGAAATAGGCGAACGCCTTGACCACCACGCGGCCCAGCGCGGCAAGCTGATGCGATCCGGCGATCCCGGTCACCACGGTGAGGAAGATCACCGGCGGGATGATCATCTTGACCAGCGCAATGAAGCCATCGCCGAGCGGCTGGAGTCCTGTGCCGAAGGCCGGAAAGGCCGCGCCGACCGCGATCCCAGCGACGATGCCGATCAGCACCCAGAAATAGAGCAGCCGCCAGAAAGGCGGCTTGTGCCCGTCGCTGCCCAGGTTCGGCGCCATCCTCTTCCCCTTTGTAATCGCGCCGTTTCTACGCCGATTGCGGGTTCGCCCCAAACGGAAAAGGGCGCCCCCTTGCGGGAGCGCCCTTCTAACCGTCAGCTCCGATCCTCAGCGGACCGGAAAAGAGATCAATGCGCGTTCGCCTCGGCGGCGTCGGCCTTGTTCTCTTCGACAGCAGCTGCGTTCTCGAGGACGTTCTCGACGACTGCGTTGCTGGTGTTGTCAGCGGCTTCTTCGTAGATCGCTGCGTTCGCCTCGTGGCTCTCGGCAACGTTCTCCGCAGTGGTGTTGGTGGTGCCGCCGCCGCAAGCCGCGAGCGACATCAGGCCGGCGGTCGCAGCAACGATGAGGATCTTCTTCATGTGGGTTGCTCCCATGGAACATTAAACGTTTCGCACCCGGCCCGAATGCCCGACGCGAACCGCTGAAATAGCGGTCGTTGCGCTTGCGTCAATCACAAATGCGACAAACCGCAAAATTTCTGCCATTTTTTTGCCCGAATTCGGACATGCGAGCGCCTGGGATCAGCGTGCCGGCCCGATTTGCTCGGGCGCGTTGGCCGTAATTGCGAGCATCGTCGTCCACACCGCGACGTTCTGGCGAAGCTGCGCCGGATCGACCTTGTCGAGCGTATCGTCCGGGGTGTGGTGATAGTCGAAATAGCGCAGCCCGGATTGCGCAAGGTCAATTCCGGATGCGCCCGCGCTTATCACCGCGGCGACGTCGGCACCGCCGGTGGCGGGATCGCGGCCGCGGCCGACGCCGAGCGGGGCGAGCGCGGCGGCGAGGCGGTCGACCACCGGCTTGCCGCTTTCCGGCAGCGTGGCGTCGAACTTCCAGATGCGATCGGCGCCGAAATCGGATTCGGAGGCAAGGACATGACGCTCGTTCTTGTGCGCCTCGAAATAGGCTTTCCCGCCCCATACGCCCGGCTCCTCGGCGCCGGCCCAGAGCACGCGAATGGTACGGCGCGGCTGGCCTGCGTCCATGATCCGCTTGGCGGCGGCGGCAACGATGCCGCACCCCGATGCGTCATCGATCGCGCCGGTGGCGAGATCCCAGCTATCGAGGTGGCAGGCGACGAGTACGATCCCGGCAGCAGGGTCGCTGCCTGGCACTTCGGCGATCACGTTGCCCGACTCGCCTTGGCCCTTGAACTGCGGAGTGATGTCGAGCTTGAGTCGCACCGGCCCGCGCTTCAGCAGCCGCTCGAGCTGCTCGGCATCGGGCAGCGCTAGCGCCGCGGCGGGAATCGGCTTCACACCCTGCGCCCAATTGGTGCCGCCGGTGTGCGGGTTGCGATGATAATCGGTGCCGATCGAGCGGATCAGCGTGGCGACCGCGCCCTTGCTCGCCGCGATGCTAGGTCCGGTGCGCCGCGCGGCGCCGAACACGCCGTAGCTGGAACCGTCCTGTGTCACGGTCATCCGGTGGTCGATGAACGCGATCTTACCCTTGAGGGTGCCCGCCGGCGCCGCCTGAAGATCGGCGAAGCTGGCGAAATAGACAACCTCCGCTTCGATGCCCTTGGCCCCCGTCGAGCCCGAATTGCCAAGCGCGGCGAGGCTGAGCTTCTGCGCGTGCTGCCCCAAGACTTCGGCCTTTTCCTCGCCGCGTACCCAGACCGGCATCCTGAACGGCTCGCTGCGAACGTTCTGGAAGCCGAGCGCGGTAAGCTTGGCGATCGCCCATTTGCGCGCGCGTGCCTCGTCCTCGGTCGCAGCCAGCCGGGCCCCGATCTCAGTGGTCAGCCCCTCGGTGATTTCCCAGGCGAGATCGTCCTGGAGCGCCGCATCGCGTAGCGCCGCGACATCGTGCGTCTGGGCGAGCGCGGAGCAGGGAAGGGCGAGAGCGGCCACGGCCGCAAGCAGGATGCGCTTGGTCATGGGCAGGTGCTAGCCACCCCCGTAACGTTTGCCAATGCGCGGACGCTTATTCTGCGCCGGATTCCTGCATCTTCTTGCGCAGGCTCAGCGGGCGCATGTCGGTCCACGTCTCCCGGATCCAGGCAAGCATCTCGACTCTGGTGCCCGAGGCGCCGGTCTCGTTCCAGCCGGCGGGCAGCGGGCGATCCTTCGGCCAGATCGAATATTGCTCCTCGGCGTTCACCACTGCGAGGTAGATGGTGGCGTCCTCGGTCTCGTCGGTCGGCATGGCGTGCTCCTCCCCAGAGGGGCACGCTATCATCGCGGCGCGCGCGGGTCACGTTGCCAATCGGCATGCCCGCCGCTACATGCGCCACCAACTTCCCTTGCCCTGAATCCCAGACCCCGGAGACCCTATCGTGGCCGCCCAATACGCCTTCGTCATGAAGGACATGACCAAGACCTTCCCCGGCGCCCCCAAGCCGGTGCTGAGCAACATCAACATCCAGTTCTATCAGGGCGCCAAGATCGGCATCGTCGGCCCCAACGGCGCCGGCAAGTCGACGCTGATGAAGATTATGGCGGGCGTCGACAAGGATTTCACCGGCGAGGCCTGGCCCGGCGAGAACATCACCGTCGGCTATCTCGAGCAGGAGCCCCAGCTCGATCCGACCAAGACCGTGCTCGAGAACGTCAAGGAAGGCGCGCGCGAGACCGCGGACCTCGTCGATCGCTTCAACGCCATCTCCGCGGAGATGGGCGATCCCAAGGACGACACCGATTTCGACGCGCTGATGGAGGAGATGGGTGATCTCCAGGCCAAGATCGACGCAGTCGATGGCTGGACGCTCGACAACCAGCTCGAAGTCGCGATGGAAGCGCTGCGCTGCCCGCCCTCGGACTGGCCGGTCGAGAACCTCTCGGGCGGTGAGCGGCGTCGCGTCGCACTTACCCGGCTGCTGATCCAGAAGCCGTCGATCCTGCTGCTCGACGAACCGACCAACCACCTCGACGCCGAAAGCGTCCAGTGGCTCGAGAACCACCTCAAGGAATATGCCGGCGCGGTGCTGATGATCACCCACGATCGCTATTTCCTCGACAATGTCGTCGGCTGGATCCTCGAGATCGATCGCGGCAAGTATTTCCCGTACGAGGGCAATTACTCGACCTATCTCGAGAAGAAGTCCAAGCGCCTCGAGCAGGAGGAGCGCGAGGAATCGAGCCGCCAGACCGCGATCAAGAACGAGCTGGAATGGATCCGCCAGGGCGCCAAGGCGCGCCAGACCAAGTCCAAGGCGCGCATCGCCAAGTTCGAGCAGCTGGTCGAGACGCAGAAGGACCGCCGCCCGACCGGCGCCCAGATCGTCATCCAGGTACCCGAGCGCCTGGGCGGCAAGGTGATCGAGGTCGAGAACATCTCCAAGGCCTATGGCGACAAGCTGCTGTTCGAGAATCTGTCGTTCACGCTCCCCGCGGGCGGCATCGTCGGGGTGATCGGCCCCAACGGCGCCGGCAAGTCGACGCTGTTCAAGATGATCACCGGCCAGGAGACCCCCGATACCGGCACGATCGAGATGGGTTCGACCGTCCGCCTCGGCTATGTCGACCAGAGCCGCGATCACTTGGATCCGAGCAAGAACGTCTGGGAGGAAATCTCCGACGGACTCGATTACATGAAGGTCAACGGCCACGATGCCTCGACCCGCGCCTATGTCGGCGCGTTCAACTTCAAGGGCGCCGACCAGCAGAAGAATGTCGGCAAGCTCTCGGGCGGCGAGCGCAACCGGGTGAACATCGCCAAGATGCTCAAGCGCGGCGGCAACGTGCTGCTGCTCGACGAGCCGACCAACGATCTCGACGTGGAGACGCTGGGTGCATTGGAAGAAGCCATCGAGAATTTCGCCGGCTGCGCGGTGGTGATCAGCCACGATCGCTTCTTCCTCGATCGCCTCGCCACCCACATCCTCGCCTTCGAAGGCAACAGCCATGTCGAATGGTTCGAGGGTAATTTCGAAGCCTATGAGGAAGACAAGCGCCGTCGCCTGGGTGATGCCGCCGACCGTCCGACTGCGCTGTCGTACAAGAAGCTGACGCGCTGATGGTGTTCCGGGCGCCTGCTTGCTGATGGCTTGCAAGGCGCCCGGCCTCGGCGATACGCTCGGCCGCTGGCTGGTCGATGAAGGTCTGTTGCCTGCGGAGGGCGCCGGATCGCTCGCCGATGTGGCGAAGGTGCGCGCGCTGCTGATCGCGGCCGCCCGCGAGCGGCGCGCGGTCAGCTATTCCGAATTGCTGGCCGGGCTCGGCCACCGCTTCACGCGGCCGAAGATGCGCGCGGTTTGCAAGACGCTCGACGCGATCGATGCCGCCGGCGCCGCTGCCGGCGAGCCCAACCTCGCGGTGCTGGTGGTTCGCGAAACCGACCGGCTGCCGGGGCAGGGCTGGTGGGTCGGAGTGCGCGAGGCCTATGGCTATGCGGGCGAATGGACCGGGCCGAAGGCAGCCGCGCTGGTATCCCGATTGCAGGCTCAGGCGTTTGATTATTGGCGGACGCGCCCGCGCGGCTAGCCAATGGCCGCGGTGTCGATCGTCAGGCTAATAATGGTCGCCGCGCTGACGGCCTGTCCGAAAGCCAGTTCGCGGTGCTCGCGATAGGTCTCTCCCTCGGGCGCCCACATCTGGTGGATCACGCGCGCGTTGACATCGACTACCCAATATTCGGGCACGCCGTTGCGCGCATACATCGCCAACTTGCGTTTTGTGTCGAACGCCAGCGTCGCATCGGACACTTCGATGATAAGCTTGATGCTATCGAGCGGCATCAGGCCCTTGCCCTCGGGTTCGCTCGTCACGGCGATGTCCGGCTCGGGCGAATTGTGCGGCGGGATGGCGATCGATCCTTCGACGATCGCTTCCCAGCCCTGGCCATGCACATCCATTGCGGCAGCAAGCGCAACGTGCAGGCGGGACTTGATCACCGCGTGCGGCCGATGCTGCGCGTTCACGAAGAATATCTCCCCGTCGATCAGCTCGGTCTTCCGATACTCCTCGAACGCGCCCGCATCATCGAGCCGCAGATAGTCTTCCAGCCGCAATTTGACCGGCAGGTGGCTGTTGTTGAGAGGCAGCAACTCCGTCATGCCGCGAGCGTATCACGAGAGCGTGCGCCGTCCAAGGCGCCCACGTTTCGGCGACAGGCGTGGCGCTACCGTCTTCGCCGCACGAATGCGCCCCCGTCCCGCCGATCGACTTCGAACCCCGGCACCGCCTCGAACAGGTCCGACAGCCGCGCGAAGCCGTAGCTGCGGACGTCGAAGCTCGATCGATTGGCGGCGCGCTGGCCGACCTCGCCGAGACTGGCATACCCGCCGGGATCGCGACGCGACGCTTCGTAGGCGTCGATCAGGATGCGTACGACCTCGGCATCGACCTTGCCCGAAGCGGTAGCCGGCGCGGGCGCCGCGACCGGCGGGGGAGGTGCCTCGGCGCCACGGACCAACGTATCGATGTCGATGAAGCGGTTGCACGCGGCGCGAAAGCCCTCAGGCGTGGTCGCACGGCCGAAGCCGTACACCGTCAGGCCATCCTGCCGGATCCGCGTGACCAAGGGCATGAAATCGCTGTCCGATGACATGATTCCGAAGCCCGTGACGCGCTTGCTTGCCAGCAGGTCCATCGCATCGATGGTCATCTTCATGTCGGTAGCGTTCTTGCCCTTGGTAAGGTCGAACTGCTGCTGAGGCTCGAGCGCATAGCGCAACGCCGCTTCGCTCCAGCCCTTGAGCGCGGGCTTGCTCCAATTGCCGTAGACGCGGCGGATGTTGACTGTGCCTAGATCGGCCAGCGCGGTGAGCACCGGGTCGATAGCGCTGGCCGATGCGTTGTCCGCATCGATCAGCAGCGCTACGTTTCCGGTAGGGAGATCGCCGTTCAAAGTGCTTTGCGCGTACGTGCCGCATCCACGCTCCACGGCCCTGCGCCCGCCGCGGCGAGATACAGGAAGATGAAGCAGTACAGCATGATCGCCTCGCCGCCATTGACCGAGGGGTAGAAGCCTTTGCCGGCATGGACGAGGAAATAGCCCACTGCGCTCATCCCCGCGGCGATGAATGCCACCGGTCGGGTGAACAGCCCGATGACCAGCAGCGCGCCGCCGACCAGCTCGATCGCGCCAGCGGCCTGGAGCAGCGGATTGAGCGGCATCGGGAAGGGCGGCAGGTTGAAGAATTTCGACGTGCCGTGGTGCAGGAAGCCGAGCCCGGCGGCGATGCGCAGGATGCTCAGCAGCGGGCCGGACCAGCTTGCAGGAATGGGCATGCGTTCCTCCTCGTCCACGGCGCGTTCCTGCGCGCCGTTTCACCGGCGGAACCTTTCATGCCCGCGCCGCGGAATCAACCGCCGCTTCAGGCAGTGAAGCGCTTGGTGAAGCCCTTGGCCTGCTTCTCGTCGTCGGCCGCCCAGGCCTCGACATGCTCGACCCGCGCGAGCGGCGATCCCTGGTGACAGCCCTCGACCAGCTTGGCCACGGTCTCGTCGTCGCCCGAGGCCAGGATCTCCACCCGCCCGTCCTTCACGTTGCGCACCCAGCCGGTCAGCCCGGTGCGTTGCGCGGTGCGAACCACCCAGTCGCGATAGCCGACGCCCTGGACGCGGCCGGAAACCATGATGCGCTGTGTACCCATAAACCCCAATACTCACCCGAACCCGTTCAGGGCCCCTGCCGCCAGTCTAGCACGGTGCGTCGAAAGGGGAGCCAGCCGGCGATTCGGTTCGCCGCATGCCAGGCACGCCTCAAGGGTAAGTTACCGCGATAACTTCATATTCCCGCTCGCCACCGGGCAGGATGACCCGACGCAGGTCGCCGATGCCGGCGCCACGCAGCGCGCGGGCGAGCGGGGCGTTCCAGCCGATCAGGCCCTTGCCGGCATCGGCCTCGTCGTCGCCCACCAGGGTCAGCGTACGGTGCGCGTCGTCCTCGTCGGCGATCGTCACCGTCGCGCCGAAGAAGACCTTGCCGCGCTCCTCCTGCTTCGAAGGATCGACGACCTTGGCCGCCTTCATCCGCTTCGACAGCCAGCCGAGCCGACGATCGATCTCGCGGAGCCGCTTGCGGCCGTAGATGTAATCCCCGTTTTCCGAGCGGTCGCCATTGCCCGCCGCCCAGGCGATCGTCTCGACCAGCCTGGGTCGCTCGCCGGCGAACAGCGCGTCATATTCGGCCTTGAGCGCCGAATAGCCGGCGGGGGTGATGTAATTGGGGCGGTCCATTGGGCCCTTTAATCAGCCGGGCGTGTTCTTGCCCAGATACCAGCTCATGTTCGCCGGCCCGCGCGAGCGGGCGAATTCGGGGTTGAGCAGGTCGTAGACCACGGCGTTCTCGAGCACGCGCTGGACATAGTTCTTGGTCTCGAAGATCGGGATCTGCTCGATCCATTTGAGCATGTCGCCGCCCGGCATCCGCGGATCGCCATTGGCGCGGATCCACTTGTTCACATTGCCGGGCCCGGCATTGTAGGCCGCCACGGCGAGCGGATAGCTGTTATAGATCCGGTACACCCGCTGGAAATAGCTCGATCCCAGCTGGATGTTGTAATCGGTGTCGGTGGTCAGCGACTCCCGGTTGTAGCTCAGCCCCAGTTTGCCGGCGGTCTCTGCGGCGGTCCCCGGCATCAGCTGCATCAGCCCGCGTGCGCCGGCATGGCTCACCGCGGCGCGATCGAACTGGCTCTCCTGGCGTGCGATCGCATGGATCATCGTCCAGTAATCGCGCTGCCCCTCGGGCACCTTCACCGACGGGAAGCCCGCCGCGGTATAGTCCGACAGCCCGTTCTCGAGCGCGCTGCGCCCGACCATCACGCCCAGATCGGGGCGCCCGATCGTCCGGCTGAGCTCGGCGGCGAGGACATGGTCGTTGTCGGTGGTCGCGTCGCGCGCGATCTGACGGATGAACATGCCCTGCGACACTCGGTCACCCATATTGCCGAGCAACTGCACGGCGCGGACGGTCTCGCGCCGATAGAAGGCGTCGCGCGCGCCCGGATCGGCCTTCCTGGTGTCGAGCGGCGGCGGCGCCTTGAGCGCGAGGCGAATCCGCTCGGCGGCGAGCTGGCCGTAATAGAGGTCCGAGAATCCGGCGGCCCGCGCCAGGAAGCCCTGCGCCGCGGCATGGTCGCCCGCTGCCTCGGCGGCGCGGCCGGCCCAATACAGCCCCTTCGACTGAGTCGTCGGCGTCTTCGAGCCCTTCGAATAGCGCTCGAACATCCCCGCCGCGTCGCGCGGGCGGGCGAGGTTGTAATAGGCCGTAGTGCCCGCCAGCCAAGTCAGGCTGGTATAATCGTCGCGCTCGCCCAGCGGCAGCTCGGCGATCACCGTGCTCGGCGGGAAGGCGTCGTCGACCTGGCTGGCGATCTGATAGGCGAGGGCGTGCTGGCCGTCGTTCGAGGCGCCGCGTGCCGCCATCAGCAGCACTTCATACCACGCCTCGCCATCGCCCGGATACGCGGTCAGCCGCGGCCGCTGCGCGAGGTATGAGCGCATCGCCGGGCTCTGTCCGGTATCGCGCAGCCAGCGCGCGCGATCGGCGATATAGCCCGGATCGCTGCGACCGGCGTCCATTGCGTTCGAGCCCTTGAGCGCGGCATCGGCCGCCTTGGTGCGGAATGCGATCCGCGCCTCGAAGATCGCGCGCTGGCTCGGCGAGGCGAACCCCAGCAGCCGCTGGGCGACGCTCGTCGAGTTCTTCCACAGCAGCATGTCGATACGCGCATCGTGATCGGCGGGCGACAGCGCCGACAGGAACGACGCCATCAGCTTGCTCTCGTCCGCGGCGCGCAACGTCCCCGCGCGCCAGGCTTTCCGCGCCTGCTCGTCGGCCTCGCCGCGCCGGCCCATGGCCACCAGCGCCTCGGCATAGCGGAGATTGCCCGCAGGCGTGATCGGCGCGAACTTCTGGAAGAAGCGCACGGTCAGGTCGGGCATCATCGCGCCGCTGGCGAGCGAGGTCTCCGCTGCGGCGCGCCGGCTCGTCTCGCCCGGCCAGCCGGGATGCGCGAGCATGAAATTGGCATAATCGGAGAAGGGCCAGTTGTCGGACTGTTGCAGCCGCTTCCACTCGACCAGCGCCGTGCCGAGCGGATCGCTCTGCGCATAGGCCGGCTGGACGGGCGAGAAGGTGCTTTGCAGCGACCCCGCCATCGACCGGATTTGATCCTGCGTGAGTTGCGACGACGCCGCGACTCCCGAAACCCCAGCGAGCAATACAGCGCTCTTGATAACCGACCCGAGCATGCTGGACATCATACGGACTCGCCGACTATCTGCCAGTCCCGATTGCGGGATTTGAGGAAGATTTTCACGCCATGTTCTCCGGCTCTATTCCTGCGCTCGTCACGCCATTCCGTAATGGCATTTTAGCGGAGCAGGATTACCGCGACCTAGTTGAATGGCAGATTGCCGAAGGATCGGCGGCCTTGGTCCCGTGCGGCACCACTGGCGAGGCGGCGACGCTCACCAAGGACGAGCATTTCGAAGTCGTCCGGATCTGCGCCGACCAGGCGAAGGGCAGGGTGCCCGTGCTCGCCGGCGCCGGATCGAACGACACGCGAGTGGCGATCGCCAACGTCCATGCCGCCAGGGAATCGGGCGCCGACGCCGTGCTGATGGTGCCGCCTTATTACAATCGCCCGAGCCAGGAAGGCATCTTCCGCCATTTCGAGGCGGTGGCAGAGGCGACCGACTTGCCGATCGTCCTCTACAACGTACCCGGCCGCACCGTGACCGACATCCAGCCTGCGACGATGGCGCGGATCGTCGCGGCGTTCGGCAGCCGCTTCCTCGGCGTCAAGGACGCCACCGGCCAGCTCGGCCGCGTCTCCGAGCAGCGCGCCGGCTGCGGCGCCAACTTCATCCAGCTCTCGGGCAATGACGAGACCGCGCTCGCCTTCAATGCGATGGGGGGCACCGGCTGCATCTCGGTCAGCGCCAATGTCGCGCCGCGTCTCTGCGCCGAATTCCAGGCGGCCTGGGCGGCGGGCGACACTGCCAAGGCGCTCGAACTCCACGACCGGCTCTATCCGCTCCACCTGGCGATGTTCACCGACGCCTCGCCGGGCCCGGTGAAGTACGCGCTCGGCAAGGTCCGCCCCGGATTCCCCGGCGAGTTGCGTCTGCCGATGACCGAGGCCTCCGACGCCAGTCGCGCCGCAGTCGATGCCGCGCTGGAGCATGCCGGCCTGATCTGACGTGACGCTCACGCAATCGCGGTTGCAAACAGTGCATCTTGCACTGCGGCGAATGGCAATACTTCGTCACAATCCGATCATAATCCGGGCCTAGCCGCCCGCTCAGGGAAGACGCCCTGTTCGTGAGCGCCAGTCGTACCGCACACCACTTGCGGGGCGACCGGGTTGTGCGTCCGCGAACCAAGAAAACAAGATTGGGGAACCGATGAAATCCGCATTTACCCGCCGCGCCCTCCGTTCGAGCGCGGCGATTGCCGCTCTGCTCTATGCCGGCACCGCCTTCGCGCAGGAAGACGCCGTCGCCGAGGCGCAGGCTGACGGCGACATCGTCGTCACCGCGCAGCGTCGCGAAGAGCGCCTGGTCGACGTGCCGCTCTCGGTCGCCGTGATCCAGGGCGATTCGCTCCGCGACTTCCAGGCCGCCGGCGACGACACGCTGGCGCTCGCCGGCCGCGTCCCCGGCCTCTATGCCGAGACGACCACCGGCCGCATCTTCCCGCGCTATTACATCCGCGGCCTTGGCAATATCGACTTCTACCTCGGCGCCTCGCAGCCGGTGTCGATCATCCAGGATGACGTCGTGCTCGAGCATGTCGTGCTCAAGTCGAACCCGGTCTATGACCTCGATCGCGTCGAAGTGCTGCGCGGCCCGCAGGGCTCGCTGTTCGGCCGCAACACCACCGCCGGCATCGTCAAGTTCGACACGATCCGCCCGAGCGACACCTTCCAGGGCCGCGCCGCGCTGTCGGTCGGCCAATATGGCAGCTCGAACATCGACGCCGGCTTCGGCGGCCCGATCGTCGACGACCTGCTCTCGTTCCGCGTCTCGGGGCTCTACCAGCACCGCGACGGCTGGGTCGACAACACCTATACCGGCCCGAGCTTCGACGGCACCAAGGGCGGCTACAACGTCATGGGCGGCTTCGACGACCGCAATCTGCGCCTCCAGCTTCGCTTCACCCCCAGCGACCGCCTGACGGTCGACCTGTCGGGCCATGGCCGCTGGTATGAGGGCACTTCGACGATCTTCCACCGCGGCGCGCTCATCAAGGGCTCGAACAGCGTCGAGAATGCTTCGCGCAGCCAGGTCGCGCTCGACGAGGCGATGAACAACCCGCAGGCCTATGACACCTACGGCGCGTCGGGCCGGATCAGCTACGATTTCGGTGGCGCGGTGCTCACCTCGATCTCGGCTTGGGAAACCACCAAGGGCTATAGCCGTGGCGACACCGATGGCGGCGCCGCCTCGCTGTTCGCGGGCACGCCCTTCTACGGCCAGTCGCAGGGCAACATCCAGGATCTCGACCAGTTCAGCCAGGAGCTGCGCCTCGCCAGCCCTGGCACGGGCCGGTTCAACTGGCAGTTCGGCGGCTATTATTTCGACTCGCGCGACATCACCGATTTCTACCAGCGCCGCGTGTTCCTCACCGCGCCGTTCGATCCCGCCAACCCGAATAGCCGCAACCCCAACAACTGGGTGCGCCTGCGCAACACGAATACCTCGTGGGCCGGTTTCGGCCAGGTGAGCTATGACCTGACCGATCGCTTCACCCTGTCGGCCGGCGCACGCGTCACCAACGACACCAAGCGTACCCGCCTGCTCAAGACCGCCGACACCGGCACGGGGGCAGTGACCTATACCGGCCGCCGCGACGTCGAGCTCGACGACACCCGCGAGAGCTGGGACGTCAACGCGCTCTACAAGCTCAGCGACGATGTGAGCGTCTACGCCCGCGTCGCCAGCGGCTTCCGTGGCCCGACGATCCAGGGCCGCTCGGCGGTGTTCAACTCGGACTTCACCACCGCGGATTCGGAGACGATCCTGTCGTGGGAAGCCGGCGTGAAGGGTGCGCTGCTCGACAACCGCGTGCGGTTCAACCTGAGCGGCTTCTACTACACGGTCGACGACATCCAGCTGAACGCCAATGACGTGAACGGCAACGGCGTGCTGCTCAATGCCGACAAGGCCAAGGCATATGGCGTCGAGGCCGAACTCGATCTCCACCCGGTCGAGAATTTCGCGCTCTCGCTCGGCGGCAGCTGGCTCCACACCGAGATTCAGGATTCGGCGGCGCTCGCGCAGGTCTGCGTGCTTGGGGGCACGGTGGTCTGCACCGTCAAGGATCCGACGGTGGTCATCCCCGGCCGCGGCACGTTCGCCCGGATTGACGGCAATCGCCTGCCCAACGCGCCCGAGTACAACCTCAACGCTGCGGCGCGCTATGACATCCCGCTCGATGGCGGCGGCAAGTTCTTCGTCTCCACCGACTGGAACCTCCAGGGCTATACGAGCTTCGTACTCTACGACACCAAGGAGTTCACGGCGAACGGCAACTTCGAAGGCGGTCTGAAGATCGGGTTCGAAGGTGCGAACGGCGATTGGGAAATCGCCGCGTTCGCCCGCAACATCACCAACGAGAAGAACCTCAAGGGCGTGATCGAGAACTATATGGCCGCGGTCTATAACGACCCCCGCATCATCGGCGTCTCGTTCAGCACCCGCATGCGCTGATCCGGCCGGATGCCCCCTTCCTGCTCGCGGGGAGGGGGCGTTCGTCGCTTGGCTAGTCGCATCGAGTATGGCGCGCCGATGTCACGCGCCTAATTTGGCCGCACCAGACAAGGAGTGCGGCCATGCTAGTTTCAGACGCCGGGGGCGGCAGTTCGATCAGCAATTCGGCGCCGCCGGCGTGCATCGCCGGCGATCCCAAGGTCAAGGAAGCGGTCGAACAGACCGTCGCCGCCACCGAATTCGGCCAGCCGACCGACGGCGCACAGGCCGCCTACCAGATCGAGCAGACGCTCGCGCGGACCGACCTCACCCAAGACCAGAAGGACGAATATCTCGCCGCGGTGGTCCAGATGGCCGGCGGTCAATCGACTTTCTGCGGCTCGGTCGACGAGCGCACGGCCGACAAGCTGCTCCACGGCCTCAACGACATCGGCACTGCCTGGTCCGGCCCGGCGACTCCCGAGCTTCGCGCCGAAGTGACCGCCGGGATTGCCCGCGGCGTTGCCGATGGCCGGCTCGATGCCAACGATCTCTACGGCCTGGTCTCCGAGCCCGGCAGCCACGGCGCGCGCCAGTTGCTGGCCGACGTGCGCGACGGGACCGCGCTGGCATCGGTAAGCCACCGCCTCGTCGCCGATGCGCGTGCGCAGGGCTATGACATCAACGACTATCAGACCGGCCCGCAGACGCTGACCGCCGCCGCGGACATCGCCAACATGGCCGCCGCCGGGGGCAACCACTCGGCCGCCAATGCCGTGCTCGCCGAGATCACCCTCGTCGAGGCAAAGGGCGCCGTCGCGGGCGACGACATGACGCTGACCGAGGCGATGATGGCCACCACGGTCGGCGGCGGGCAGTGGAACAACCTGTACCAGCGCGACGGCTTCCATGCGCTTTCCGGGCTGCTCAATTCCTCGACGCAGAACGCGGCCAACCAGCCGGCGCAGGACAAGCTCTTCGCCGGGCTCGTGCGCTCGGGCGGCGAGGGCTATGTCGGCGGGATCGACGAGGGCGGCGATCGCGGCCCCGCGCTCGACCAGCTCGGCACCTATTTCGATCGCAATGTCGCCCGGCTTTCCGAGACCGACTGGCGGATGGACAATACAGGCGACTTCCACCACGGGCTCGTCCAGGACTTCACCCGGCAGGTGATGCTCGACAAGGATTATGGCCGGCTCGAACAGTCGCAGGAAGCGCTGACCAACGAGATGACGCGCCTCGCCGTGCAGGTCGGGGACACCGGTGCTTCCCCCGAAGTGCGTGAAAATGCGGCCAGCACGCTCGGCGCGGTGATGGGTTCGGTGCAGCAGGCCGGCGCCGATTACATCGCCAACGCCAAGGGCGACGCCGAGGCCAAGGTGGCGTTCGTCCGCCAGTTCACCGACATCGTTACCGACAAGCTGATCGGCAAGCTCGCGGACAAGATTCCCGAGGGCGAAGTGAAGAGCGGCGCGACCACGGCGGGCGGCAATTTCGTCGACCAGCTTTGGCAGAAGCTCGTCGATCATGAGACCCAGGCCGCGACGGGCGAGGTCGATGAGACCACCGGCGGGTTGCTCGATCTCGCCCAGGCGATCCGCACGACGATGGCGAGCGGCGAGGCGAGCCTGCTCAACGCCTTCGACCTGCGCGTCGAGCTCTATTACGACAACTGAGCGGGTGTGCCGGACCTTTATCTCGCGGCGGCTCGCTCGACGGCTTCCCTTCGGCGCGCCTGCCGCCTACATGCCCACTTCCCATGGCCCGTCCGCGTCCCGCTACCTTCGAGAAAGTAAAGACCGTCGCCGAGAACCGGCGCGCGCGGTTCGAATATTTCATCGATACGGTCTACGAGGCCGGGCTGGCGCTGACCGGTACCGAGGTGAAGTCGCTGCGCTTCGGCGAAGGCTCGATCGCCGAGGCCTATGCGGAGGTGAAGGAGAACGGGGTGTGGCTGGTCAATGCCAACATCCCCGAATTCAGCCACGGCAACCGCTACAATCACGAGCCGAAGCGGCCGCGTAAATTGCTCCTTCATGAGCGTGAAATAAACAAGCTTCACGGTGCCGTCGCGCGCGAAGGCATGACGCTCGTCCCGCTTTCCATCTATTTTAATGGAAGAGGGCGCGCAAAGGTCGAGCTGGCGCTCGCGAAGGGCAAGAAGACGCATGACAAGCGTGAGACGATCAAGGAACGGGACTGGAAGCGCGAGCAAGGCCGTCTCCTCCGCGATCGTGGCTGAGCGAGGCCTGGGCCCGCGCTTCCGCGCCTGGGTCGATCGCAATTTGCCGACCCGCGAGAGCTTCGAGTCAAACAAGTGGCTGAAGCCGGTTGCGCACCGCATCCTCCATTCGTCGTTGTGGCGGATGACGCGGCGCTCGATCCCACGGGGCGTCGCGCTCGGCATGTTCACCGGCATCCTGATCCCGATGGGCCAGATCCCGGCTTCGGCAGTGCTCGCGCTGCCGCTGCGCGCCAACGTCCCCGCCGCGGCGCTGACCACGTTCTTCACCAATCCCTTCACCACCCCGTTCCTGTTCATCCTCTACTACAAGGTCGGGGGGTGGGTGCTGCACCTGACCGGCACTTCGCCGGCGGAGGCGACCACCGCGGTCGCCGACAGCGGCTGGCTGCACTGGCTGGCGGCCGATGTCGGGCTGCCCACCGCGGTCGGCATGTTCCTCTGCTCAGTTATCGGGGGGATTCTCGGCTATGTCGTCGCCGCGCTCGGCTGGCGGCTGTGGATCACGCGGAAATGGCGCAAGCGGCAGGTCGAGCGCGCAGAACGGCAGATTGACGCGGCGTAACAGCCTAGTACTACAGCGCCTTTCCAAATTCGAAGGGCCGCTTTCCATGCGTCTTCCGCTCCTCGCTACCACCTTCCTCGCAGCCCCCGCGCTGCTCGCCGGCTGCACCTGCGGCGAGACTCCCCCGCCCGAAGCCGCCGCGGCCCAGACCGCGACCGTGTCGCAGGCCGCGGTCGGCCCCGTCGCCCCAGCCGATGCGCCCCGCCCGCAGCTCGGCACGTACGGCTTCGACGAGGCCGGCATGGACAAGTCGATCGCCGCCGGCGACGATTTCTACGGCTATGCCAACGGCACCTGGGCGAAGAGCACGCCGATCCCGGCCGACAAGTCCAACTTCGGCGCGTTCAATGTCATCGACGACCTGTCGAAGCAGCGCACCCAAGAGATCCTCGAAGCCGCCAAGGCCGATCCCAATTCGAAGATCGGCACGGCCTATGCCACGTATCTCGACACCGCTGCGATCGAGGCCAAGGGCCTCGCGCCGATCCAGCCCTGGCTCGATCAGATCAAGGGCCTGAAGGCGAAGTCGGGTCTCGCCGCGCTCTATGCCCAGGCCGATCGCAACGGCATCGGTCATCTGTTCGGCAGCTATGTCGGCCAGGACGACAAGAACCCCGAAATCTATGCGCTCAGCCTCGGCCAGGGCGGCCTCGGCATGCCCGACCGCGACTATTACCTCTCGAAGGATGCCAAGCTCGCCGAGACCAAGGCGGCGTATGAGAAGCATCTCGCCAACGTCCTGACGCTCGCCGGCGAGTCCAATGCCGCCGCGCGCGCCAAGGCGATCGTCGCGTTCGAGACGCGCATTGCCCAGGTCCACTGGACCCGCGTCGACAGCCGCGACGCCAACAAGACCTATAACAAGATGACCGTCGCCCAGCTTACCCGCCGTGCGCCGGGCTTCGACTTCAAGGGTTTCTTCACCGGCATCGGCGCCAATGTCGACAGCGTGATCGTCGCCCAGCCGAGCGCGCTGACCGGGATCGCCAAGCAGGTCCAGGCGACGCCGCTCGGCGTGCTCAAGGACCAGCTGCTCGTCCGCAGCCTCGACAATTTCGCCGACGTGCTGCCCTCGTCGTTCGACAAGGAGCAGTTCGCTTTCTACGGCACCACGCTCTCGGGCACGCCCGAGCAGCAGGCCCGCTGGAAGCGCGCTGTCGAGTTCACCACCGGGGCGGTCTCGGACGAAGTCAGCAAGGCCTATGTCGCCAAATATTTCCCGCCGGCGACCAAGGCCGCGGCCGACGCGCTGGTGAAGAACGTCATCGCCGCGATGGGCCGCCGGATCGACAAGCTCGACTGGATGGCGCCCGAGACCAAGGTCAAGGCGCATGCCAAGCTCGCCGCCTTCACCCCCAAGATCGGCTATCCCGACCAGTGGCACGATTATTCGAACCTGCAGATCACCGCAGGCGACGCCTATGGTAACAATGTCCGCGCCAATCATTGGGCGCATGACGACGGGATTTCGAAGCTCGGCAGCCCGATCCGCCGCTGGGAATGGGGGATGACCCCGATGGAAGTGAACGCCTATGCCAATTTCGGCATGGTCGAGATCGTCTTCCCCGCCGCGATCCTACAGCCGCCCTTCTTCGATCCCAATGCCGATCCGGCGGTCAACTATGGCGGCATCGGCGCAGTGATCGGCCACGAACTCAGCCACCATTTCGACGACCAGGGCGCCAAGTACAACGCCGAGGGGCGCCTGACCGACTGGTGGACGCCTGCCGACGTCGCGGCGTTCAAGAAGGGCACCGACGCGCTGGTCGCGCAATACGACCAGTACGAGCCGTTGCCTGGCCTAAAGGTGAAGGGCGCGCTGACGCTCGGCGAGAATGTCGCCGATCTCGCGGGCCTCACCGTTGCCTATGACGCCTACAAATATTCGCTGAACGGCGAGCCGGCACCGGTGCTCGACGGCACGTCGGGCGACCAGCGCTTCTATCTCGGCTGGGCGCAGGTCTGGCGCCGCAACTATCGCGAGGCGAACCTGCGCCAGCGGCTGCTCACCGATCCGCACTCTCCCTCCGAACAGCGCGCCTGGGTCGTGCGCAACCTCGACCCCTGGTACGCGGCCTTTGCGCCGGCACCGGGCAACAAGCTGTATCTGACCCCGGAACGTCGCGTCCGGATCTGGTGACCCTGAATTCCTCCCCGAGACAAGCTCGGGGAGGAATTTCCGCTAGCGCTTGACCCCGGCCTTCGTACCGAACATCGCTAGCCATATGGCGACCCTGCCGACTCCCGCCCTCACGCGCCTGATGCCGCTGTTCGCGGCGAGCGCTGCCGGTCTCGCCGCGGCGGCGCTGATCCTGTTCACGCTCGACGATCGTCTCGTCGCGCTCGGCTTTGCCGCGGCGGGCATTCTGGCCGGCGGGGTGCTGCTCGCGGCACGCCGGCTGCTGCACGCAGAGCAAGCCGTCGAGTCCAGCACCGACTGGACCGTCGCGCACGCGCTCGCCGCCACTTCGGAGGACGCGCTCGCGGTTACCGATCGCGCGGGTCGGCTGGTCACCGCCAATCCGCGCTACGAAATGCTGTTTGCGGGCTGGCCGACTCCGCCCAGCCTGCCGGTCAGCGACGTCGCGGTCGCCGATCTCGGCGCGGCCGCGCGCAACGCGTGGCGCGAGGGCGAGGCGCATGTCGATAATATCCAGGTCTATGGCGCCCCGGTCTCGTTGCATGTCGCGCGGGTGGGCGAGGATTCGCTGGTCTGGCGCTTCGTCGGCGTCCAGGCGCTCGATCTCGCCGCACAGGTCGAGGCACTGATCCACGGCCATACCGGAGACCGTCTCGCCGCCGCCGGCATCATGGCGGTGATGGTCACGCCCGAAGGGCGCGTCCGCTCGGCCAACCGCGTGTTCAAGGCGCGCGCGATGGGATCCCCCGACTCGCCTGCCGAGGGCCGCGACTTCGCGCGCTTCCTGATCACCGATTCGGCAGGCCTTGTCCGCTTCGAGCGCGAGGGGCTCGAGGGCACGCCGCTGCGCGTCCTCCAGATTCCCTTCCTCGACGGCGACGACACGCCGATGCTCGTCGCGCTGCTCGACGAGGAGAATCTTAACCTGCCCTCGCCGGCGATCGGGGCGAGCGCCTCGGCGCATGTCCGCTCGCTGATCGCAATGCTGCCCTCGGGGCTCGCGCTGGTCGATCGCGACGGGCGGTTCGTCAGCATGAACGATGCGTTCGTTCGCGCCGCGCGGATCAACGCCGCCGCGCCGCCGCTCTATCCGATCGACCTCGTCGTGCGCGAGGACAAGGCCGCGCTCGCCGACGCGGTCCGCCGGTTCGCCGGGGGCGCCGCGCAATCGGCCGAGATGACGGTCCGCTTCAACGACGTGCCCGAGGAGCCGGTCGCGCTCACCATCGCCGGCGCGCGCGGGCTCGGCGACGCCGCGGTGCTGATCAGCCTCAGGGATTCGGGCGAGGAGGGCAAGCTCAAGCGCCAGATTGCCCAGGCGACCAAGATGCAGGCGGTCGGCCAGCTTGCCGGCGGCGTCGCGCACGACTTCAACAACATCCTCACTGCGATCATCGGCCATTGCGACCTGATGCTGATGCGCCACTCGCCCGGCGATAGCGACTATGACGACATCCAGCAGATCCGCGCCAATTCGAACCGCGCCGCCAGCCTGACCCGCCAATTGCTCGCCTTCTCGCGCCAGCAGACCCTCCGCCCGCAAGTGCTCCAGCTCCCCGACGTCATCTCCGAGGTTTCGAACCTGCTCAAGCGCCTGCTCGGCGAGACGGTGCGCCTCGAAGTCAAGCACGGCCGCAACCTCGGCCCCGTGCGCGCCGATCCCGGCCAGCTCGAGCAGGTTGTGGTCAACCTCGCGGTCAACGCGCGCGATTCGATGCTCACCGCCAACCCCAATGGCGGCGGCACGCTGACCATTGCGACGTCCTGCGTCGCGGCTGCCGAAGTCCGCCAGATGGACGACGACGTCCTGCCCGTCGGCGACTATACCGCGCTGCGCATCATCGACACGGGCACCGGCATCCCGCCCGACATCCTCGGCAAGATCTGGGAGCCGTTCTTCACCACCAAGGAAGTGGGGAAGGGGACGGGCCTCGGCCTTTCGACCGTCTACGGCATCATCAAGCAGTCGGGCGGGTTCATCTTCGCCGACAACATCCCCGGCGGCGGGGCCGAGTTTACCATCTATCTGCCCGTCCACAGCGCACCCGAGGCGGTGGTTGCCAAGGCGCCGGTCAAGCCCAAGCAGATCGATCTCTGGGGATCGGGGACGATCCTGCTGGTCGAGGACGAGGACATGGTCCGCGCCGTCGCCGAGCGGGCGCTCACCCGCCAGGGCTATACCGTCGTCACTGCCGAGAACGGCGAGGTCGCGCTCGAGAAGATCGCCGAGATCGACAAGCCCGATTTGCTGATCAGCGACGTGGTGATGCCCTCAATGGACGGTCCGACGATGGCGCGGCAGATCCGCGCGCGCTATCCCGACCTGCCGATCCTGTTCATGTCGGGCTATGCCGAGGAGCAGCTGCGCAAATCGATCGATATCGACAATGTCGCCTTCCTGCCCAAACCCTTTTCGGTACAGCAGCTTGCCGAGGCTGCCCGCGACGTTCTAGCTACGAAATAACCTCTTGGCCTAGCCGGCATTTCCTGCGAGATGCCCAACTATGCCGACACTGCGCCGTGTCCTCATCGTCGAGGACGAACCCTTGATCGCTATGATGCTCGAGGATTTTCTCGACGTGCTCGACCGGGAGGTAGCCGGGACGGCCGACGATGTCGCGGGCGCGTTGGCGCTGATCGAGGCGGGCGGAATCGACGCCGCGATCCTAGACGTCAACCTGCGCGGCGGCGAGCAGAGCTGGCCGATCGCCGCGAAGCTGGCCGAACTCGGCATCCCGTTCATCCTCGCTACCGGCGGGGCCGGGGACAGTATCGCGGAGCCGTTCCGTGACCGCCCGATCCTCTCCAAGCCCTTCACGATGGACGGCGTCGAAAAGGCGCTCGACGGGCTGGGCTGAGCCACCGGACCTAGTCCACCACTCGCACGGGATCGCCTTCGCGGATCAGTCCGGGCCGGGACGGGCTGGCATAGACCCCATAGGTGTTCCCGAATTCCCGGGCGATCGTGCGCAGTACCCGCGGCTCCTTGGCGCCGGTGTCGGGATCTATCGTCACCAGCACACAGCGCGGGATCGGGGCGGCCATCTGAACCACCGCGGCATCCTCGCCGGTGCCGAAGGCGAGGCGCAGCCCCTGCCAGTCGCTCACCGGCAGGTCGCTCTCGATCCTGAGGTTGATCCGGAAGCGCCGCGGATCGAGCGTATCGCCATGCGCCGCTTCGACGCTGGCATGGCTCGCGGTGGTGACGATCGAGATCGGCATCGCATCATAGATGCCGCGCGCGATCTGGAGCAGTCCGACCGCCTCGCCCGCCGCGGTCTCGAGATGCCCATGGAGCAGCGGATCGTGGAGCGGCACCACCGTGCCGTCGGGCGTCTCGACCAGCACCGCCGAGGTTCTAGGGTGGGCCGGATCGGCGAAGGTCGCGCGGTGGAGCAGCATCGCGGGCACTTCGCGGCCGGTCAGCCACGGAAAGCGCGTGCCGTTGGCTTTCCGCACGAACGCATATTGCCGATCGCCCTCGATTCCCTGCCAGTCGATCTCGGCGACCGGCAGCCGCTCGCCCGCCATCGACTTGACGGGATAGCGGTGGAGCGCCGCGACATGGCCGACGATGCGAGTCATCGCCGCGCGCTATCGGGCCTCGGCGGCTGCCGCAAGTCGTGACAGCGGCGGCACGATCGGGCAGAGCAGTCGCATGATTCACCTCACGCGCGACGGCCCGGTCGCCACGCTATCCCTGGCCCGCCCGGAGGCGAAGAACGCGCTGCCGATCGCCGCCTGGAACGCGCTTGCCGCCGCGCTGGGCGAGGTCGGCGATGCCCGCGCCGTGATCCTCAGGTCCGACGTGCCGGGCATCTTCTCGGCTGGCGCAGACGTCCGCGAGTTCGAGGCGCTCCAGGCCGATCCGGCGCTGCGCACGGCTTTCCGCATCGCGATGCGCGCGGCGATCGAGGCGCTCGCCGCGCTGCCGATGCCGGTGATCGCCGCGATCGACGGCGGCTGCTTCGGGGCCGCGGTTGCGCTGGTCCTCGCCGCCGACATCCGCATCGCCGGCGACCGCGCCGAGTTCGCGACGACGCCCGCGCGGCTCGGCCTCGGCTATCCGCAGCAGGATGTCGCGCGGCTCAGGGCTCAGGTAGGGAAGGGGATGGCCTCTCTCCTGCTATTCACCGGCGACCGCATCGTCCCCGACGAGGCCAAGCGCATCGGCCTGGTCGAGCTGCGCGCGAAGAAGGCGGGGGAGACGGCTGCCGCACTCGCCGCTGCGATTGCTGAAAATGCTCCGCAGGCCGTTCGCCTGCTCAAGCAGACGCTCGCAGGCGGCGAGGGGCTCGGCCAGGCGTTCGAAGACGCGTTCGGCGGCGCCGAATTCGCCGAGGGGCTCGCCGCGTTCCGCGCGCGCCGCAAGCCGGCCTATCGATGAGCGAGGTTGCCGAACTACTCGAAGGAAAACAGCAGGATATTCTGCTGATTTGCGATCATGCCTCAAATGCGGTGCCACCCGATATCGACCTCGGCATCGCGCCCGAACTGCTCGACTTGCACATCGCGGTCGACATCGGCGCCGGGCCGCTGACCCGCAGCCTCGCCGCAGCGCTCGACGCGCCGGCGATCCTCGCCACCGTGTCGCGGCTGGTCATCGATCTCCACCGCGAGCCCGACCATGTCGGGCTGATCCCGCATCGGAGCGACGGCCATGCGATCCTCGGCAACGACACGGTCGACCGCGCCGCGCGCATCGCCCGCTTCCACGCGCCCTATCATCGCCTGCTCGCGCGCCGTATCCGTGCGCAGCGGCCGCGGCTGATCCTCTCGGTCCACAGCTTCACGCCGTGCCTCGAACATGGCGGCACGCCGCGCCTCTGGGAGGTCGGCGTACTGTATAACCGCGACACCCGCGCCGCGCACGCTGCGATCGACTTCCTGCGCGCCCAGGGCTTCCTCACCGGCGACAACGAGCCCTATTCGGGCCGGCTCCTCAACGCGACGCTCAACCGCCATGCCGAGGGCAATGGCATCCCTTCGGTGGCGCTGGAGATCCGCAACGATCTGATCGGCCATCCCGCCGGCGTCGCGCGATGGAGCACGGCCCTGGCGGAACTGGCAAATTCTTTGCGCAATAGTCTTGCGTCAAATGGGTCGTCCGCGACATAGGCTTGCGCATCATGACCCAACGATTCGACAAGTCCAAGCTCCCCAGCCGTCACGTCTCGGTCGGCGTGGAGAGCGCGCCGCACCGCAGCTATTATTATGCCATGGGCCTCACCGAGGAGGAGATCGCCCGGCCGTTCGTCGGCGTCGTCTCCGCGGGCAACGATAGCGCGCCGTGCAACACCACGCTCGACCAGCAGGCCGACTGGTGTCGCGCCGGCGTGCACGAGGCGGGCGGACTGCCGCGGCGCTTCAACACGATCACCGTCACTGATGGCATCGCCATGGGCCACCAGGGGATGAAGTCCTCGCTCGCCAGCCGCGAAGTCATCGCTGATTCGGTCGAGCTCAGCGTCCGTGGTCATTGCTACGACGCCCTGGTCACCTTCGCGGGCTGCGACAAGTCGTTGCCGGGCATGATGATGGCGATGCTGCGCCTCAACGTGCCGTCGATCTTCGTCTATGGCGGTTCGATCCTCCCTGGCCGCTGGCATGACCGCGACCTCACCGTGATCGACGTGTTCGAGGCGGTCGGTCGTTTCTCCGCCGGCAAATGCCCGCTTTCCGAGGTGACCGAGATCGAGAAGGCGGCGTGCCCGGGCCATGGCGCGTGCGGCGGGCAATATACGGCGAACACGATGGCCTGTGTTGGCGAGGCGATCGGTTTGTCGTTGCCTAATAGCAACATGGCTCCAGCACCTTACAAATCGCGTGAAGAGATTGCGGTGGCTGCCGGCCGTCAGGTGATGGAGCTGGTCGCGCGCAACCTTCGTCCCCGCGACATCTGCACGCGCGAGGCGTTCGTGAACGCCGCGCGGATCGTCGCCGCGACCGGCGGCTCGACCAACGGCGCGCTCCATCTGCCGGCAATGGCCAACGAGTGCGGGATCGATTTCGACCTGTTCGACGTCGCTGAGATCTTCAAGACCACGCCCTATATCGCCGACCTGAAACCCGGCGGGCGCTATGTCGCGCGCGACATGCACGACGCCGGCGGCATCTACATGCTGATGAAGACGCTTGCGACCGAAGGCCTGCTCCACCTCGATTGCATGACCGTCACCGGCAAGACGCTGGGCGAGAATATCGACCAGGTGACGTGGAACCCCGACCAGAAGGTAATCTATGACGCCAAGACGCCGATCACGCCCACCGGCGGCGTGGTTGGTCTGCGCGGCTCGCTCGCGCCCGAGGGGGCGATCGTCAAGGTCGCAGGCATGCACCGCCTCCAGTTCACCGGCACTGCGCAGGTGTTCGAGCGCGAGGAGGACGCCTTCGCCGCGGTCGAGGCCAATGCGATCCAGGAAGGCACCGTCGTCGTCATCCGCTACGAGGGCCCCAAGGGCGGCCCTGGGATGCGCGAGATGCTCTCGACCACCGCGGCGCTCTATGGCCAGGGGCTGGGCGAGAAGGTCGCGCTGATCACCGACGGACGCTTCTCGGGTGGCACGCGCGGCTTCTGCATCGGCCATGTCGGCCCCGAAGCGGCCGATGGTGGCCCGATTGCGCTGGTCGAGGATGGTGACGTCATTCGCATCAATGCCGAAGCCGGGACGATCGACCTCGACGTTCCCGAGGAGGTGCTCGCCGAGCGTCGTGCCAAGTGGCAGCCACGGGTCAACGATTACCAGTCCGGCGCGCTCTGGCGCTATTCCCAGAATGTCGGCCCTGCTTATAAGGGTGCGGTTACGCACCCGGGAGCCAGCGCCGAACGCCATGTCTACGCGGATATTTGAGGCGGGTTCCAAAAATCCGTTCGGGCTGAGCTTGTCGAAGCCCCGTCCTTTCTCGAAGCCAAGAAGAACGGCCCTTCGACAAGCTCAGGGCGAACGGTGGTTGTTGCTGTCATTGCTTCTCGCAGGGTGCGGGGGGCAGTCGACGGAGGACGTTGTTCCCAATGCCTTCGAGCCATCGAATGAAGTCGTGGCGGCAACCCCGGAAGTTCCCAAAATCCCCTGCGCCGCCCCAGGCACGGTCGATCTCGCCCCGCTCTGCACCCTCGACCGCGAGGAGACCCCTAATGGCGTCATCCTGACGCTCCGCCACCCCGACGGCGCCTTCCACCGCCTCCAGGTCACCCAGGACGGCCGCGGCGTGATCGCCGCCGACGGTGCCGAGCCTGCCAAGGTCACCCCGATCGGCCCCGACAGCATCGAGGTGGCGCTGGGCGGCGCGCGCTACCGGCTTCCCGCGACCGTGCGGCAATGATCCCGTCGGGCGCACCGATCGCCACCGCCGCACAGATGCGCGCGGCCGAGGAGGCCGTGTTCGCCAGCGGCGTCTCGCAGGACGAACTGATGGAACGCGCCGGGGCCGCCGTCGCCCGCGAAGTCGCGCGCTTCGCTGTGGGGCGTCCGATCCTGATCCTCGCAGGACCCGGCAACAATGGCGGCGACGCCTATGTCGCCGCGCGGCTCCTCCATGCCGAGGGCCATGACGTCATCCTCGTCGCCACCGGCGCGCCTGCACCCGGCGCCGCCGAGCGGATGCAGGCGCTGTGGCAGGGGCCGACCAGTTCGCTATATGCCGCGCGCCCGCGCCCGGTGCTGGTCGATGGGCTGTTCGGCACCGGCATGACGCGTCCGCTCGATCGTGGGCTTGCCGCGGTGTTCGCCGATCTGGTCAAGCAGGCCGAGTTCGTGCTGTCGATCGACCTGCCCTCGGGGATCGACACCGACAGCGGCGCCGATCTCGGTGCACCGCGCGGGATCGACGTCACCTTGGCGCTCGGCGCGCTCAAGCCCGGACACCTGCTCGATTGCGGACTGGAGCGCTGCGGCAGGGTGCTGCTCGCCGATATCGGCATTCCGGTCGAGACCGGCCGGCGCAGCGTCGCGCGGCCGCAGATCGAGACGCCTGGGGTGCACAGCCACAAATACAGCCGCGGGCTCGTCGCGGTGATCGAGGGCGCAATGCCCGGCGCCGCGCGCCTCGCCGCGCAGGCAGCGATGGCGGGCGGGGCGGGCTATGTCGTGCTCGCCGGTGACAGGCCGTGGAGCGGCGGCCCCGACGCGCTCGTCCGCCGCGAGGTGCGCAGCGCCGAGGATCTGACCGAATTCCTCGGCTGGGACCGGATCGACGCCGTGGTGCTCGGCCCTGGGCTCGGACGTGATCGCCGCGCCGAGGCCTATCTGCGTGCGGCCTTCGCCGTGCCCAAGCCGCTGGTGCTCGATGGCGACGCGCTGACCTTGCTCGGCGGCGATGCGGCGGCCTGGCTCGAGACGCGTGCCGCGCCGACCTGGCTCACGCCGCATTCGGGCGAGTTCGACCGGATGTTCGCAGGGCAGGGCAGCAAGATCGAGACAACCCTCGCCGCCGCCGCGGCGACGCGGGCGACGATCGTCCACAAGGGCGCCGATACGGTGATTGCCTCGCCCAAAGGCGCGGTGCGCGTGCTCGCGGGCGCGTCGCCGTGGCTATCGACCGCTGGCACCGGCGACGTGCTCGCCGGGCTGCTCGCCGCGCAGGTCGTCCAGGAAGGCAAGGGCGTCGCCCCTGCCGAGGCCGCCGTCTGGCTCCATGCGCGCGCGGCGCAGCTTGCAGGACCGGCGCTGATCGCCGATGCGCTGCTGATGCACATCCCCCAGGCGGTCTCCGAATGTCTGTGAACGACGATCTCGTCCTCCGCGTCGCGGCGCGCGGCGATGGCGTTACCGGTGATGGGCGTCATGTCGCCTTCGCTGCGCCGGGCGACCGGCTGGCGCAGGACGGCAGCGTCATTCCCGGCCAGCACCACCAGGTACCGCCGTGCAGGCACTTCCCCGAATGCGGCGGCTGCCAGCTCCAGCATCTCGACGACGCGAGCTGGTCGCAGTTCATCGTCGATCGCGTGGTGGGGGCGCTGGCCGCGCAGGGGCTGGAGACCCATGTCCGCGCGCCCTTGCTCTCGCCGCCACGCACGCGCCGCCGCGCCACGCTCCATGCCGAGCGCCGCGGCCGCCAGGTCCGGCTCGGCTTCACGCGGCAGGGCAGCCACGAGCTGATCGATATCGAGGAATGCCACGTCCTCGCCCCCGAGCTGTTCGCGCTGGTCAGCCCCCTGCGCGGGGTGCTCGCCGCCTTGATCCCGGGCAACCGCCGGATCAACGTCCATTTGGCCCGGACCGACCAAGGCCCCGATGTGTTGATCGACGGGCTCGACGCCGAAGGGCTCGCCGCGGCCGAGGCGCTCAGCGCCTTCTCGCACCGCCACCATCTCGCCCGCCTCTCGATCGATGAGGGCTTCGGACCCGGCGCGCGCTACGAGCCCGAGCCCGTCACGGTGACGCTTGGCGGCGTGCCCGTGCCGTTCCCGCCGGGCAATTTTCTCCAGGCAACGCCCGAGGGCGAGGATGCGCTGGTCGCGGCGGTGCGGGAGATCGCCGGCGATGCGCGGACCGTCGCCGATCTGTTCGCCGGGCTCGGCACCTTCACCTTCGCCTTCCCCCAGGCAAAGGTCTATGCCGCCGAAGCGGCGCGCGATCCGATCCTGGCGCTCAAGGCGGCCGCCGGAGCCGCGGGGCGCCCGGTCTTCGCCGACCATCGCGACCTGTTCCGCCGGCCGGTGACCGCGGGCGACTTGTCGCGCTTCGAGGTCGTCGTGCTCGATCCGCCACGCGCGGGCGCCCGCGAGCAGGTCGCCCAGATCGCGACTTGCACGGCACCATTAATCGCCTATGTATCATGTAATCCCAGCAGCTTCGCACGCGATGCTGAGATTTTGGGCAAGGCTGGCTACGCCCTCGACTGGGTCCAGCCGGTAGGGCAGTTCCGCTGGTCGACCCATGTCGAGCTGGCGGCGAAGTTCAGCCGTCAGGGATAGTCGGCCCGGACGAAGAACAGCCCGTCCGGCGGCGCGTTGAGCCCGAGCCGCGATCGATCGCGCGCCTCCAGCGCATCGCGCAGATCGCCGGCAGTCCATTTGCCCTGGCCGACCAGCCCCAGGCACCCGACCATCGAGCGCACCTGGTGATGCAGGAACGACCGCGCCGAGGCATACACCGCGATCCGGTCGCCCGCGCGCACCACGTCGAGCCGGTCGAGCGACTTGAGCGGGCTCTCCGACTGGCAATGCACCGAGCGGAACGTGGTGAAGTCATGCCGTCCCACCAGCAGCTGCGCCGCGTCGTGCATCGCCTCGGCATCGAGGTCGGCGGCGATCCGCCAGGCCAGCCCCTTTTCCCAGGTGAGCGGCGCACGCCGGTTGACGATGCGATATTCGTAATGCCGCGCCAGGCACGAGAAGCGCGCATGCCAGTCCTCGGGCATTTCGACGCATTCGAGGATCGCCACCGGATTGGGCCGCACCTGCGCGTTGAGTGCCTCCATCAGCCGGAACGCCGCGATCGGCTTGGCAATGTCGAGATGCGCGCGCATGCCCAGCCCATGCACGCCTGCATCGGTCCGGCCCGCGGCATGCACCGCCACGCGCTCGCCGGTAACCGCGAACGCCGCTTCCTCGATCGCCTGCTGGACGCTGGGGCCGTGATCCTGCCGCTGCCAGCCCATGAACGGGCGGCCGTCGAACTCCACCGTGAGTGCAAACCGCGTCAAAGCCGCGTGCCCTCCGGGATCGCGAACCCCCGCAGCAGCTCGGCTGACGTCATGACGCCACGTCCCGCGCGCTGCACCAGGATCGGCCGGATCGCGCCTTCGCTACAGCCGATCGTCAGCCGTTCGTCGAGCACCGAGCCGATGCCACCGCTGCCGGCGACCATCTCGGCGGCATGCACCCGGATACGCTCGCCGCCCACTTCGAAGAACGCCCCCGGCGCGGGATTGTACGCGCGCACCTGCCGCTCGACCTCCACCGCCGGCCGCGCAAAGTCGAGCCGCGCTTCTGCCTTGTCGATCTTGGCGGCATAGGTGACGCCATCCTCGGGCTGCGCCACCGCCGGATAGCGATCGAAATCGCCGAGCACCTTCGCCATCAGCCCCGCGCCCATCGCGCTCAATTCCGCTGTCAGTTCGCCCGCAGTCTTGCCGCCAACCGGGGTGCGTCCCTCGAGCCGCACCGGCCCGGTGTCGAGCCCGGCCTCCATCTGCATGATCCCCACGCCCGTCTCGGCATCCCCCGCCAGGATAGCGCGCTGGATCGGCGCCGCCCCGCGCCAGCGCGGCAGCAGCGAGCCGTGGACATTGAGACAGCCGAGCCGCGGCGCGTCGAGCACCGCCTGAGGCAGGATCAGGCCATAGGCGGCGACCACCGCCACGTCCGCCTCCAGTGCCGCGAACGCCTCGATCGCCCCGGGCTCCCTGCGGAACGACAAGGGCGTGCGCACCGCGATCCCCAGCGCCTCGGCGCGGGCATGCACGGGGGAGGGGGCGGTCTTGCCCCGATTCCCGCGCCGCGGCGGCTGGCTGTATGCCGCCACGATTTCGTGCCCCGCCGCGACCAGCGCGTCGAGCGTCGGGACGGCGAATTCGGGCGTGCCCATGAAGATGATCCGCATATGCCCCTCTCGCCGCTTGGCAGGGCGGTGCGCAAGCCCCTATGTCTGGGCACATGGCATCCCCCGAAATCGAGGCACTGACCCAGGCGCTCTCGCGCCTTCCCGGGCTCGGCCCGCGCTCGGCGCGGCGCGCGGTGCTCCATCTGCTCAAGAAGCGCGAGACCGCGCTCGATCCGTTGCTCTCGGCGCTCACTGCGGTCAGCCGGCGCCTCAGCACCTGCGGGATCTGCGGCAATGTCGACACCAGCGACCCGTGCGCGATCTGCGCCGATCCGCGCCGCGACGCGCGGTCGCTCTGCGTGGTCGAGGAAGTCGCCGACCTCTGGGCGCTCGATCGGTCGCGGCTGTTTCCGGGGAAATTCCATGTCCTGGGCGGCCGGCTCTCCGCGCTCGAAGGCGTCCGGCCCGAGGATCTCCGGATCGACAGCCTGGTCCGCCGCGTCGCTGCCGGCGGGATCGATGAGGTCGTCCTCGCGATGAACGCCACGCTCGACGGTCAGACCACCGCGCACTACCTCGCCGAGCGGCTCGAAACCTATCCGATCCGCATCACCCAGCTCGCCCACGGCCTGCCGGTGGGCGGCGAGCTCGACTATCTCGACGAGGGCACGCTCGCCCAGGCGCTCCGCGCGCGCCGCCCGGTCGCGTAGTTTCCGACACTTGCGGCGAAGCCCGGGGCGAATTAAATCGTCGCGATGGCCATTCTACCCATCGTCGAAGTCCCGGATCCGCGCCTGCGCCTCATCTCCCAGCCCGTGGTGGAGGTGAACGACGAACTGCGCGACCTGATCGCCGACATGTTCGATACGATGTACGACGCCCCCGGCATCGGCCTCGCCGCGATCCAGGTCGGCGTGCCCAAGCGCGTCGTGGTGATGGACCTGCAGGAGGAAGAGGACGAGGAGGGCAAGCCGATCCGCGCCCCGCGCGTATTCATCAATCCCGAGATCCTCGATCCCGCCGAGGAGCAGTCGGTCTATACCGAAGGCTGTCTCTCGATCCCCGAGCAATTCGCCGACGTCGAACGCCCCGCGCGCTGCCGGGTCAAGTGGCTCGACGAGAAGGGGGAGAGCCATGACGAGGTCTTCGAGGGCCTGCTCGCCACCTGCATCCAGCACGAGATGGACCATCTCGAAGGCATCGTGTTCATCGACTATCTCTCGCGCCTCAAGCGCGACATGATCCTCAAGAAGCTCTCCAAGGCGCGCAAGGCCGCTGCGTAAGCCACCTTATGGTGCTCCGGCGAAGGCCGGAGCGCTGGGCAAGGTGAACCCGTAAATTGCCAATGCTCCGGCCTGCGCCGGAGTAGGTGCAGCGCGTATTGCCTCACAGCCATCTGCCCGCTAGGTTCGCTTTCTGTTCCGGGAGGCGTATTTGGACTCGCTCGCACTCATCGTCGTCATCGCCGCGCTGCTCGCGGGCCTGGCCCTTGGCTGGTTCGTCGGCAACCGTGGCGTCGCCCAGGCGCGCGCCGACCGCGACAAGCGCGAAGCTGACTTCAAGGCGGCAATCTCCGACCTCGTCATCGCCGAGGAGCGCGCCAGCCAGCTCCCCGCGCTGCGCGACGAAAACACGCTCCTCCGCGACGAGCGCGACGAAGCCCGGCTCCAGCTCACCGAACTCCGCACCCGGGCGGAGGCCTTCGAAGAGCGGCTGGAGGAGTTCAAGGGCGCGCGCGAGGCGATGGCGGGCCAGTTCCGCGAACTCGCCACCACGATGCTCGGCGAGACCCAGAAGGCCTTTCTCGAACGCGCCGAGGCCCGCTTCCGGCAATCCGAGGAAGTCGCCGGCCAGAACCTAAAGTCGATGCTCCAGCCGGTCAGCGATCGCCTCCAGCGCTATGAGGAGGGCGTCGCCAAGGTCGAGGCCGAGCGCCGCGATGCGTTCGGCGAGCTCAAGGGCCAGATCGAGCAGATGCGGATCGGTCAGGAGAAGGTCAGCAGCGAAGCCGCCAAGCTGGTCAATTCGCTGCGCAACGCCCCCAAGTCGCGCGGGCGCTGGGGCGAGCAGCAGCTCAAGAACGTGCTCGAAACCTGCGGCTTGGCCGAGCACACCGACTTCCAGACCGAAGTGAACACGGCGAGCGAGGATGGCGGCCGCCTGCGGCCCGACGCGATCGTCCGCGTCCCCGGCGGGCGGGCGCTGGTGATCGACGCCAAGGTGTCGCTCAATGCCTATCAGGATGCGTTCGGCGCGGTCGACGAGGGCGAGCGCCATGTCGGCCTCGCTGCGCACGCCGCTTCGATGAAGGCGCATATCAACGCGCTCGGCAACAAGGCCTATTGGAGCCAGTTCGAGGACGCGCCCGATTATGTGATCATGTTCGTGCCCGGCGAGCATTTCCTGTCGGCGGCGCTCGAGCACGACCATACCCTGTGGGACTTCGCCTTCGAGAAGCGCGTGCTGCTCGCCACCCCGACCAACCTCATCGCGATCGCCCGCACCGTCGCAGCGGTATGGCGCCAGGAAAAGCTCGCCAAGGAAGCCCGGCAGATCGGCGAACTCGGCAAGGAGCTCTACGATCGGCTCGCCAAGGCGCTGGGCGATCTGCGCGTCGTCGGCAGCGGCCTCAACACCGCGGTCAAGAATTTCAATACCTTCGCCAACAGTCTTGAGACCCGCGCGCTGGTCAGCGCCCGCAAGCTCAAGGAGCTCAACATCGAGACTGGCGCGCGGGAGATCGAGGCTATTCCGCCGGTCGAGCTCCTGGCCAGCCACGCTGGCGAGCCAGAAGCGGAATTGAAAGCGGCCGAGTAGGATCAGGCCGGACCTCGCTTGCCCCCTGGAAGCGAAGGAATTTCATTACGTTACGGCGCGAACGATCGACGTCAAGCCCTTGTCCTTACTTACGTATTCGCATCAGGCGTTTGACTTCGCCGGAGTGTTGCGAGATTTCTCGCGCTGCCGGCTTTCAGCGAGGGGGGATCAATGGCGGGGAAATATTTTTGGCGCCTCGGCGCGCTTGCAGCAGCGACATTGGCAGCTACGCCCGCTGCGGCCGACATGAATTGCTATGCGCCGCAATGGCAGACCTTGATCGTGCCCTCGCTCGGCGTCTCGGTCGATGTCACGACCGATACGCATATCAGCTATGGATTGGATCAGGGCTACGTCAACGTCGATGTACGCGAACGGGGCCGCGCCGGTGCGAAGATCGACGGGCGCTGCAGCAGCTTCAACTATAATGTCACCAACTTCGCTCCGGATTCGATCAGCGACGCAAAGGGCCTGCTCAAGGCACGCGCCGACGATATCGCGCGCGGCGGGCTCAATGACTTCAAGCTCGTTCGCAACCGTGCACTGACCTTCCAGGGCTCGCCCGCGCACGAAGTGATATTCTCGTTCACGACCGACTATTACGGTTCGCCCGCGTCGCATCGCTACCTGCTGGTGGCGCGCGACAACCGGCTCTACGCCTTCGGTTGGGTGTGGGGCGATGCAGGTGCCGTGCCCGCCGACTCGGGCCGGATATTCAATTCGATCCGCTTCACGGCGCCGGTCGCCGATCCCAACGCCCGCTCGCGCGCGATGCTAGAAGAGACCATCCTGCTCTACTGGCTGCGCAAGGACTACCCGCAGACCGTCCATATGAGCCCGGCGCTTCGGAAGATCGCCGACCCCAAGCGCGCCGCCGAGAGCAAGATCGTCGATGACTATGGCTATGTGCAGAAAGCCGATTTCCTGCGCATGGACGGCAGCTATCGCGTGTTCCGCGTCGAGCACACCAACGCTATGGTCGACTGGTACGTCATCGACGACGGCAAGCAGATCTCGGCGATAACCTGGAAGAAGGTCCGCGACATCAAGCAATAGGCCGCTCAGCGCCGCTCGGCCACCAGTGTCATCGTCCGGCCGCCGGCGCCGCTCAGCACCAGCTTGCCCCCACGGTTGCGGCTCACCGTCACCCGCTCGCCGAGCAGTCGGAGGATTGTCGTCTCCTGGACGTTCCTCGCGCGGTCGGCGCACGCCATCTTGGTGCTCGCCAGCGGCCCGGTGGTCAGCCGGCCGCGTTCGAAGCGATAGCTCCCGTTGAAGCGGTTGCAACTCGCATTGCCCGATACGCGCCCGTCGCGGAACGTCACGCTCGGCGCGGTGCCGCGTGCCACCGGGCGGCCCGACAGCGCCTCGATACGCCAGGCGCCACCGATCAGGTCGCTATGGGCCGGCGCGGCGAGGTCGCCGCCGCAGCCCTGATAGGTCCGTCCGTCGACCCGCACCGTCACCGTGTCGCCATAGACGCGGTCGCTCATCCCGTCGCTGCAGCTCTTGTGCACCGTGTTGACGTTGATTCGCCGGGTCTGCCACATCTCGCCGGCAAAGCCGTGGATCACCCGCGGCGCCGCGACCGAAACGGTTGGCCGGCCCGGCGCCTCGAAGCGCATCGTCCGCGCGTCGATCGTCAGGCTCCAGAACGGCTCGGTGCCGCTCGCGCGATAATTGGTCCGCGGCTGGGCGGCGGCTGGCAGGGCAGTGGCGGCGATCAGGCCGGCGGCAAGGATCAGGCGCATGGGGTAACTCCTTTCCGCGAGATTTGCGGTCGCACGGCTGAACCGCGCATGGCCGTAACGATCGGCTGGCGTTCAGGTTCTTGGGTCGCGCTGGCAATATAGGATTTTGTGTGCAAGCCTTCGCTTGCGCTCTTTGACATGATCGGAAGTAAAACACCGTCCGCGAAACAATATTGCAAACCCTCGCAACAAACGAAAACGTTAAATGCGCAAAGTGCGAAGTTAAGCGTCGCGAATCCTACTGAGCACCTCATAGGCCATCACTGCGGTGGCGACCGCGGCGTTGAGGCTGTCGGCTTTGCCGAGCATCGGGATCTTGACCAGCAGGTCGCATTCCTGCGCCATGAAGTCGGGCATGCCCTGCGCTTCGTTGCCGGTCAGCAGGAAGGTGGGGGCCTGATACTCCCCAGCCTTATAGTCGTATTCGGTATCGAGGCTGAGCCCCACGAGTTGTCCGGGGCCGTTCCGCAGCCAGGGCACGAACTCCGCCCAGCTCGCTTTGGCGACCGGCACGGTGAACAGCGCCCCCATGCTCGCGCGGACCGCCTCGACCGAGAACGGGTCCACGCACTCGTCGAGCAGGATCAGTCCGCCCGCGCCGACTGCGTCGCCGGTGCGCAGGATCGTGCCGAGATTGCCCGGATCGCGCAGCCGCTCGGCGACCAGCCAGATCGGCGCAGTGCCGGGATCGAGATCGGCGAGCCCCAGCGCGAATTCGGGATAGACGCCGACCACCGCGCCGGGATTGTCCTTGCCCGATAGCTTGGAGAGGATGTCGGCATTGGTCTCGATCGCCTCGCCGCCGGCGGCCTCGGTCGCCTCGACCAGCGCGCGGACCAGTGGGTGGTTCGCCATGTCGCGCGCGAAGAACAGATAGTCCGGGATCCGACCGGCCTCGCTCGCCTCGGTAAGGATGCGCAGCCCCTCGGCAAGGAACAGCCCTTCCTCGCGCCGGTGCCGCTTGTCGCGCAGGTTGCGGACACGCTTGATGAGCGGATTGGAAAAGGCGGTTATCTCGCGAGGCATGGCACCCCTTAGCGAGTAGCGGGCAGGAGGGCTATTCCTCGCCGAAGCGCGCCTCGACCAGCTCGACCAGCGCCTGCACGGCGGCGTCGGCGCCTTCGCCCTCGGCGCTGATCGTGATCGTGTCGCCCTTGGCGGCGCCGAGCATCATCAGGTCGAGGATCGAGGTGCCCGAAGCGCTGGCGCCGTCCTTCTCGACGGTGAGCTCGACGGGCTGGTTGGTCGCCAATGTCACGAACGCCATGCTGGCACGGGCGTGCAGGCCGCGGCGGTTCTCGATCATCACGGTGCGAATCGACCGGCTCACGCGGCGGCTTCCCCCAGCACCTCGGATGCGACGGTAATGTATTTCCGCCCCGCGTCGCGCGCAGCGGCGACGGCTTCGGTGACCTTCATCGTCTTGCGCGCGCTGCCCAGCCGGATCAGCATCGGCAGGTTGATGCCGGCGATCACTTCGATCCGGCCGGCTTCCATCAGCGAGATGGCGAGGTTCGAGGGCGTGCCGCCGAACAGGTCGCTGAGCACGATCACTCCGCGGCCCTCGTCGACTCGCCCGATCGCCGCGGCGATGTCGGCGCGGCGGGCTTCCATATCGTCTTCGGGGCCGATCGAGATCGGTTCGATCCGTTCCTGCTTGCCGACTACATGTTCCATCGCGACCACGAACTCCTCGGCGAGTCGTCCGTGCGTCACGAGCACCAAACCAATCATCTCAAACTCCGCCCCCTGAAATGGTCACCGGGGCCCCTTCCAGCGAGTCCTGCGGCGCGGTCTGCAAATCGCGGTGGGTCACCGTGGGCGAAAATCCTTCCTCGCGCAACCGCCGCGCCATCCGCTCGGCGACGTGAACCGAGCGGTGGCGGCCCCCCGTACACCCGAATGCGGCGGTAACATATGCCTTTCCTTCGGCCTGATAGCGCGGCAGCAGCAGCAGCAGCAGCGCTTCGATCTGGGCCATCGCCTGGGCATAGGCAGGATCGTCGGCGATATAGGCCGAGACATCGGCGTCCTGGCCGGTCCCAGGGCGCAGCCCCTGGACCCAATGCGGATTGCGCAGGAAGCGCATGTCGAAAACCAGGTCGGCATCGCGCGGCAGGCCACGGGCGAAACCGAACGAGGCGATGGTCAGCACGGTCTTGCCCAGCCCGTCCCCCGCGAAGGTGTGCCGGATCTGCTGCTGGAGCTCGTTGGTGGAGAGCGTGGTGGTGTCGATCAACCGGTTCGACCAGCGGCGCAGCGGCATCAGCAGCTCGCGCTCCCGGGCGATGCCGTCGCGCGCCGGGCGATCCTGCGCGAGCGGGTGGCGACGGCGGGTCTCAGAATAGCGGCGCTCGAGCTCGGCGCCGTCGCATTCGAGGAACAGCGTGCCGAGCTGATAGCCTTCCTGCGCGCTCAACTTCTTGACGCGCTGGACGACGCTCTCGGCATCGAAGCCACGGGTCTGGCTGCCGATGCCGAGCGCGAGCGGGCGATCGTCGTCGCCATCGGCACCCTCGCCCTGCGGCGTGTCGAGCAGGCGGTGGAGGAGGAGGAGGGGGAGGTTGTCGGCGGTTTCCCAGCCCAGATCCTCGAGCGTCCGGAGCACGGTCGACTTGCCGGCCCCCGACATGCCGGTAACCAGCAGGATCTGCTTGGGTCGCCGCCGGTTCACTTGGTGGACTGTTTGAGCGCGAGTTCGACCTTGATCGGCGCCGAAGGCTCGAGCGCGGCGAGCGCGAGCACGGGCACGTCGATCCCGGCGATGCGCCGCGTGCGCGAATCCTCGGGAAAGGGTGGTGGGGCATCGAGAATGACGATCAGCAGGTTCACGGGAACGCGCTCCTCACTCGGCATCTCGACAATGCCCAGCCCGCGCACTTCGATCCGTCCGGCGAGGTGCGGCGGCGCGCAGGCGAGCAATTCGCCGCTGCTGCGCTGGCAGATCACCTGGCCGTCGGAGACGAGCGCCGCGCCGCGATCGATCAGCCGCAGCGCGAGATCGGACTTGCCCTCGCCCGATCGCCCCTCGATCAGCACCGCGCGCCCGCCGATCGCGACGCAGGCGCCGTGCACCGTCTCCGAAGAGACTTCGGGAAGCCGGATCTCGGGCGGCATCAGTCGCGCTCCACCAGCGGCAATCGCACCACGAAGCGGGCGCCGCTCACTCGATCTTCTCGTGTTTCCACCGAAATGCTCCCCTGATGGCCCTCGACAATGGTCCTCGCGATGGCAAGCCCTAGCCCCGAATGCTGACCAAAGGCTTCACTTTCGGGACGTACCGAATGGAAGCGCCGGAAAATCGCCTCGCGCGCTTCCTCGGGCACGCCCGGGCCTTCGTCGGCGACGCGCACGACCAGCATCTCACCCTCGTTGATCGCCGAGATCGTGATCAGGCCGTTCCTGGGCGAGAAGGACACGGCGTTGTCGATCAAATTCTCGAACACGCGTTCGAGCCGGGCGCCTTCGCCAAGTACCGAGAGCGCGATGCCGGGGCGGCGATCGAACACGATGCGGATGCCGTCGGGCAGTCCACGCGTCTCGCGCTGGTCGAGCAGTCCCTCGAGCATTGCGCCCACATCGACACGCTCGAAGGTGGCGCGACTGAGCTGCGCATCGAGCCGCGAGGCGTCCGAGATGTCGGTAATCAGCCGATCGAGCCGGTGGACGTCGTCGCGGACGATCTCAAGCAGCTGCGCCTGGAGCGCGGGATCCTTGACCTTGGTCAGCCCCTCCACTGCGGAGCGCAGCGAGGCGAGGGGGTTCTTGAGCTCGTGCGTCACGTCCGCGGCGAAGCTCTCGGTCGCGTCGATCCGCGCGCGCAGCGCCTGGCTCATGTCCGAGATGGCGCGCGCGAGCATGCCGATCTCGTCGCTACGTTCGGGCAACCGCGGTACCACGACTTCGCGCGCGCGCCCCAGGCGGACGCGCACGGCGGCGCGAGCGAGCCGGCGCAGTGGCCGCACGATCGTACGCGCAAGGAACAGCGAGAGCAGGATCGAGACCATCGCCACGATCGCCAGCACGACGCTCAACCGGAAGCGCTCGAGCCGCACCGTCTGGGTAATGTCGCGCGCATTGACCGTCGTCATCACCACGCCGAGCTGGGTGATCGGCGCCGCGGCGGTAATGATCGGCGTTCGATCGGGCGCGCGCCAGACGGTGGCCGGCGTGCCCAGCGTCTCGCGCGCGGTGCGGACGTCGGGCCAGTCGAGCCCGCGGTCGCGCCGGCGCTCGCGGTACAAGGGTGCGCGGTCGGCGCCGGCCACCGTGTCGATCACGGCGTCGAGGAAGCGCGCGGTGGTCTGGTTGGGCGGATCCTTGTCGGGATCGCGCAGCACGAGGTTGCGCAGGCCCAGATCGTGGCTGTCGGTGATGAGCACGCCGTCCTCGTCGAACAGCCGGATTCGCGTGCCGGTGTCGCGCGCGAGGCTGAGCACGAGCAGGTCGCGGCGCTCGGGCGTCGCCGAGGCGACCGCCTGCGCGATCAGCCGGACCTCGCCGCGCGCCTGGGCCACGCGGCTGTCGACGATCCGGCTGCGATAGGAGTCGAGGTAGAAGAACCCGCTGCCGAGCAGCGCGAGCGCAAAGATGTTGACCGCCAGGATCCTCGGGGTGAGGCTGACGCGGCTCGACCATTTGAGCGCAAGATCGCGCTCGTTACTCGTCCGAGAAGCGATAACCGGCGCCATAGAGCGTCTCGATAGCATCGAACTCGGGATCGACCTGCCGGAATTTGCGCCGCACGCGCTTGATATGGCTGTCTATGGTCCGGTCGTCGACATAGATGTCGTCCTGATAGGCGGCGTCCATCAGCTGGTTGCGCGTCTTGACGATGCCCGGCCGCTGCGCGAGCGTCTCGAGGATCAGGAATTCGGTGACGGTCAGCGTCACGTTGGTGCCGCCCCAGGTCACTCGGTGGCGCGCCGGATCCATCACCAGCCGGCCGCGCTCAAGGCTCTCCGCCGGCTCCTGAGGACCGCCCTCGGCATTCGGCTGGGCCGGTTCGGTGCGGCGCAGGATCGCCCGGATGCGTGCGATCAGCAGCCGCTGGCTGAACGGCTTGGCGATATAGTCGTCGGCGCCCATCGCGAGGCCAAGCGCCTCGTCGAGCTCGTCGTCCTTGCTGGTCAGGAAGATGACGGGGATCGCGCTTTTCTCGCGCAGCCGGCGGAGCAGCTCGAGCCCGTCCATCTTGGGCATCTTGATGTCGAGCACCGCCAGATCGGGCGGGTTCTCGATCAGCGCCTTGAGCGCGCTTTCGCCGTCCGAATAGACGCGCGTCAGGAACCCTTCGGTCTGGAGCGCGATCGAGACCGAGGTCAGGATGTTGCGGTCGTCATCGACCAACGCGATCGTCGCGGTCATCCGGGCAAGCGTACGTGGCTTTGAAGCATCACTGCACGGGGTAAAGCAAAGTGGCGTCCGGCTCAATCGGTTGACAACGCTTACCCGGATTGACGCCCTCGGCGCGCGCTGCCTAAGCCCCATGTCATTGATAACGCGGCCCCGCCTCCGGGAAGGGGTTCGCGACCTTGGAGGTTTGGATGTCGATCACGCGCACTCCGCGCGCCAGTCTCGATGCACAGGGCATCGCGACGGGCGCGCAATTGTTCTGGAATCTCGAGACCGCTCCGCTGGTGGAGCATGCCATACGCCGCGGCGAGGGCAAGCTCGCCAAGCAGGGTCCGCTAGTGGTCGCCACCGGCAGGCATACCGGGCCATCGGCAAGCGACAAGTTCACCGTCCGCGACGCCGAAACCGAAAACAGCGTGTGGTGGGGCAAGTCCAACAAGCCGATGAGTCCGGCGCATTTCGCCGCGCTCAAGGCCGATTTTCTTGTCGAACTGGCGGAGCGCGACACGCTGTTCGTCCAGGATCTCTATGGCGGGTCGCAGCCCGAGCATCGCGTCAACGTTCGCGTGATCAACGAGTTCGCCTGGCACAGTCTGTTCATCCGGACGATGCTGGTGCGGCCCGAGCCCGAGGCGCTCGACTGGTTCGCGCCCGAATACACGATCATCGACTTGCCGAGCTTCCGCGCCGATCCCGAGCGTCACGGGACGCGCAGCGAGACGGTGATCGCGGTCAACCTCACTGACAAGCTGATCCTCATCGGCGGCACCGCTTATGCCGGCGAAATGAAGAAGAGCGTGTTCGGGCTGCTCAACTATCTGCTGCCGCAGAAGGGCGTGATGCCGATGCACTGCTCGGCCAATATCGGGCCGAATGGCGACACCGCGGTGTTCTTCGGCCTGTCGGGCACGGGGAAGACGACGCTGTCGGCCGACGCCAGCCGCACGCTGATCGGCGACGACGAGCATGGCTGGTCCGACACCGCCGTGTTCAATTTCGAGGGCGGGTGCTATGCCAAGATGATCCGGCTGTCGGCCGAGGCCGAGCCCGAGATCTTCGCGACGACGCGGCGTTTCGGCACGGTGCTCGAGAATGTGGTGATGGACGCTCAGAGCCGCGAGCTCGATCTCGACGACAACAGCCTCGCCGAGAACAGTCGCGGCGCCTATCCGATCGATTTCATCCCGAACACCTCCGCGCACAATCTCGGGCCGGTGCCCAGGAACATCCTCTTCCTCACCGCCGATGCCTTTGGCGTCATGCCGCCGATCGCGCGGCTGACGCCCGAGCAGGCGATGTACCATTTCCTCTCGGGCTACACCGCGCGCGTCGCGGGCACCGAGATCGGGGTGACCGAGCCCGAGGCGACCTTCTCGACCTGCTTCGGCGCGCCCTTCATGCCGCGGCACCCTTCGGTCTACGGCAATCTGCTCAAGGCGCGGATCGCCGAAGGAGGCGTCGCGTGCTGGCTGGTCAATACCGGCTGGGCAGGGGGCAAGGCGACCGACCCGGGGATCAGCCGCATGCCAATCAAGCTTACGCGCGCGCTACTGAATGCGGCGCTCGACGGCAGCCTCGACGACGCCGAGTTCCGGGTCGATCCGAATTTCGGGTTCAAGGTGCCGGTGCGCGTCGCCGGAGTCGATCCTTCGGTGCTCGATCCGCGCGCGAGCTGGGCCGACAAGGCTGCGTACGATGCCACCGCGGCGCGGCTGGTCGACCTGTTCAACGCAAATTTCGCGCAGTTCGCCGAGCATGTCGATGAAGGCGTGCGGCAATCGGCGCCGCGCGTGCCGCTGGCGGTCTGACGCTGGAGGAACGGCGCGGGTTCGCTGGCTGGGCGAGCCCGCGTCGCGCGATCAGGGAAGCGTGCAGCCGATATCTTGGACGAGCGTATCCCAGATCCACTCGGCGACCGAGCATGGCCGCACCTGCTGCTTGGGGAAGACGAAGGAAAGGGTGGGTGCCAGCGCGGCGGCAAGCGCAAAGGCCAGGCTGATAGTCTTCATGATCGATCCCCTACATCGATGAGGATCGCAGCGTTCCTGCATTTTTACTTGGCGTCAACCATGTTCGCGAACCCTGTTTGCTGCCGTCGTTGCTATAAGAAGGGAGTAACTGCGTAGGGATCACCAGGTGAAGTTCATTTCCTTGAAGGCTATCAACGGCGAGCCGATCCTCGTCAACGTAACCGCCGTCCGCACGGTATCCTCGATCGACCTCGCCGGCGTCGAGATGGGCGTGATCGGCTTCGACAAGGCACACGAAGTCGTGGTCAGCTCGACCGTTGCCGAAGTCACTGCGGCGATCGAAGCGCTCGGCGAAGCGATCGGCTGATCACGACGGCACGACGCTCGCGACGACTTCGTGATGCTCGACCCGCTCGGGCCGATCGAGCAAATAGCGGTCGTCCTCCGGATAGTAGCGGGCGATACGGATATCGTCGCCCGCGAACCCGCGGATATCGTCCAGGCTGCCCCACCAGCTCAGCGTCGTGACTTCGGTCGTTTCGTCATCCAGGTCGCGGAACAGCATCTGGAAGCCGAGATTGCCGGGCGTCGACGCATAGTCGGTGCCGCCGGTCGCGGCGATATAGTCGCGATAGGCGTCGCGTTCGGCGGTGCGGATCACCCCTCGCCATCGCCGGAGGATCATGCCTTGCGCGCCGCGATGTGGCGGTCGACGACATGGCCCAGCACGGTCATCGGCACGTTGCCGCCCAGCACCACCGCGTCGTTGAACGCCTTGAAGTCGTAGCGCGGGCCGAGCGCCGTCTTGACGCGGTCGCGCAGGCGGTTGATCTCGCTGTGGCCGACCTTGTATCCGCACGCCTGGCCCGGCCACGAGCAATAGCGATCGACTTCGCCGGCGACCTCTTCCTCGGGCGAGCCGTTCGTCTCGACGAACCAGTCGATCGCTTGGCGTCGCGTCCAGCGCTTGGCGTGCAGGCCTGAGTCGACGACGAGGCGGCAGGCACGGAAGCCGATCGACTGGAGATAGCCGAGGCGGCCGACGGGATCTTCGTCGTACACGCCGAGCTCGCCGGCAAGCTGTTCGGCATAGAGCGCCCAGCCCTCCGAATAGGCGTTGAACGACAGGAGCGTTCGGATCAGCGGCAGCTTGAACGCATATTCGCCCTGCCAGACATGGCCGGGGATCGATTCGTGATAGGTGAGGGTAGGCAGGCTGTACTTCGTGTGCAGCCCGGTGGTCCGGAGATTGATCCAGAACTTGCCGGGCACCGTGCCGTCGATCGATCCCGCGCCGCCATAGGCGCCAGGTGCGCCGGGCTCTTCCTCGGGCGGCAGCCGCTTCACTTCGACATTACCTTGTACCAGCGTGTCGAAGGCGCGGGGCATGCGGGTGCGGATATCGGCGACGCGATCGTTGAGCAGCTTCATGATCTGCGCGCGGCCGGTATCGTCGTCGGGGAACAGGAAACGCGGATCCTTGCCGAGCGCAGTCATCCGCGCGCCGACGCTGCCCTGGGTGTAGCCGAGACCCTTGAGGATCGTGTCCATCTCGGCCTGGATTTGCCGCAGCTGGTCGAGGCCCATGGCATGGACCTCGTCGGGGCGCATCGTCGTGGTGGTGCTCGCTCGCAACGCCCAGGCATAATAGGCGTCGCCGTCCTTGAACTTCCAGACGCCGGCGTCGGAGGTGGCACGCTTGCGGTGGCGTTCGATCTCGGCGATCTGGCGGTCGAGCGCGGGGACGACTTTGTCGTTTGCTAGCATCCAGGCGGCGTTGCCGAAATCGCCTTCCATGCCGGCGGTGCGGTTGGCGAGCGACGTAACCAGCCCCCAGCCAGCCGTATTGCCGCTGCGTGCCAACCGAATCTGCTTGAGGTTCTTGTCGAGCAGAAAGTCGGGGGCGATCACGCCCTTGCCCGCGGCTACCTTGAGCCGTTCGGTTTCGCCGTCGAGCTGCTCGGCATAGGATTCGAGCCGGTCGAGATAGGCCTCGGCATCCTCGCGCGTCTTCACCTGGTGGTCGGTGTCGAGCATCCGCGGCACGTCGAGATAGGCGCCGACATTCTGCGCGACGACATAGGGGGTGTTGCGCCAGCTTCCCACCGCGACGTCGCCATAGCCGAACTTGAACCCGTCGAGCCCGTTGCCGTACGAGGCCTGGACGACCTCGACATTGGTGCGCATCACCGGGCTTAGCGCCTTGACGTCGAGCTTGCCCAGCTCGGCGAGCGTCTGGCGGAGGTGCGCGACGATCCTGCCCTGGCCCTGAGGGGAACGATCGGTGAGCTGGTGCTTGAGCGGCGCGCGCGCGTCCTTGTCGATTCCGAGCGACGTGGCGTTCTCGGGATAGAGCTTGAGAAACGCCTCGGCGGTGCGGGTGAGCAGCGCGTCGGCCTGGGCGTCGCCGTCGGCGAAGAAGGCGTCGACCTGTCGCGGGAGCGTGGCGGCGGCGAGCGTGCCGGCGGTGCCGAGCATCAGCTGGCGGCGGGTGGTAAGCATCGGTATTCCCTTACAAGAACTCAGGCGATCACAGGTTCGACGTTGAGCGACGTGCCGACCGCACCAGTAATCCGCACGCGTGCGCCGGCGGGGGCATCGGGGCCGCAGGCGAGCCATTCGCCATCGCCGACGCGGACCTTGCCCTTGCCGGCCTCGATCGGCTCGACCACGGTCACCACTTCGCCGATCAGCCGCGCGACGCGGTCGTTGAGCAGCGGATCGGCGCTCGGCACCGGATTGTCGACATACCAGCGCCGCCCGATCCCGACCGCCGCCGACGTTGCGACGATGAACACCGCGACTTGGAACAGCAGCGCAAATTCGGGCATGATCAGCGTCACGACGCCGGTCACTGCCGCGCCCGCCGCGACGAAGACGAGGAAGATGCCGGGAACCAGCAGCTCGGTGATCGCCAGCACCGCGGCAAGGATCAGCCAGGCGAGACCCGGCGTCGCGAGCAGCTGGTCCATCGCTCAGCCTTCCTGCGTGCCGAAGGGATTGGGCCGCGGGCGCGGGGTAGGGGGCGCCGGCGGCGCAGGCGGCGTGGGCCCGCCGCCGATCGCTTCGCGCGCCAGCTCGCCGATCCCGCCGAGCGTACCCATCAGCTGGGTGGCTTCGACCGGGAACAGGATCGTCTTGGCGTTGGGCGAGGTGGCGAACTTGCCGATCGCCTCGACATATTTCTGCGCGATGAAATAGTTGATCGCCTGGGTGCTGCCGCTTTCGATCGCGTCGGAAACCGCGCGGGTAGCGTTGGCCTCGGCCTCGGCGGCGCGCTCGCGCGCCTCAGCGTCGCGGAATGCGGCTTCGCGGCGGCCCTCGGCCTCAAGGATCTGCGACTGCTTCTCGCCCTCGGCGCGGAGGATCTCGGAGGCGCGGGCGCCCTCGGCCTCGAGGATGTTGGCGCGCTTCTCGCGCTCGGCCTTCATCTGGCGGCCCATCGCGTTGACGATGTCGGCGGGCGGGCGGATGTCCTTGATCTCGACGCGAGTGATCTTGACGCCCCAGGGGGTGGTGGCGTGATCCACAACCGAGAGCAGTCGCGCGTTGATCTCGTCGCGCTTCGACAGCGTCTCGTCCAAGTCCATCGATCCCATCACGGTGCGCAGATTGGTGGTGGTGAGCTGGAGCAGGGCGACATAGAGGTCGGAGACTTCATAGGCGGCCTTGGCGGCGTCGAGGACCTGGAAGAACACGACGCCGTCGGTCGAGATCATCGCATTGTCCTTGGTGATGATCTCCTGCCCCGGAATGTCGATCACCTGCTCCATCATATTCACCTTCCGCCCGACGCGGTAGAAGAAGGCGGGATAGAAATTGAGACCGGGCGCGGCGACCGCAGTGAATCGGCCGAAATATTCTATCGTATATTGATAGCCTTGCGTGACGATCTTCACGCTGGAGAAGAGGTAGAGCAGCACTACGGCTACCATCACGACCAGAAATACGTTCAGCACATCCATTCCCCCGACTCCTCTCGCATTTCCTCCGCCTTGCTAGCATAGACTCGGGGCATGACCACAGCCCGCCTCGCGCCGCGCACCGCGCTGTTTCTGCCCGCCTCGAACCCGCGCGCAGTCGCCAAAGCGCGCGGGTTGGATACCGACATGATCATTCTCGACCTCGAGGATGCCGTGCGCGACGATGCTAAGGCCGAGGCACGGGCGGCGGCGGTGGCGGCAATGGCTGAGGGGTTCGGCGAGCGGCTGACGGCGATCCGGATAAACGGCGTGGAGTCGCGCGAGCACGCGGCCGATCTTGCCGCGGCGGCGGTTGCCAAATGCGATTTCATCGTCGTCCCCAAGGTGGAAGACGCTGGCAATGCCGCCGCGATCGCCGAGGCGATTGGCAAGCCGTTGCTTGCGATGATCGAAACGCCCCGCGGAGTGCTCGAAGCGGTAAGGATCGCCGCGGTGCCAGGGGTCGGCGGATTGCTCGCCGGGGCCAACGATCTTCGTGCCGCGCTCGGCATTCCTACGGGGCGCGAAGGGCTGACGCTATCGCTCCAAGCGATCGTGCTCGCGGCGCGTGCGCACGACATCTGGGCACTCGACGGGGTGTTCAACGCCCTCGACGATGCGGAGGGGCTCGCTGCCGAATGCCGTCATGGCCGTGCGCTCGGCTTCGACGGCAAGTCGCTGATCCACCCCAACCAGATCCAAGTCGCCACGCAGGCGTTCGGCCCCAGCGAGGCCGAGCTGGCCGACGCGCACGCACTGGTCGCGGCGGCAACCGGAGGCGCCGAGCGCTTCGAAGGCCGGATGATCGAGGCGATGCATGTCGCCCAGGCCCGGGCGCTGATCGAACGGCAAGGGCTGTAATGCCCTAAGCTCCGGGATTCCCCTGCAATGTGTCCGGTTTGTGTAGCCGCTATGGGGGCTGGGAACTGCGGCGCAGCCAGGGGGCTACTTGTCCGAACTTCACGATCTGCACGACCGACTCCTAGGTATGCTGGACGCGCTCGAACGGTTGACCGCGCAGCCGGTACCCGACGAGGCCGCGCTTGCCGGGTTGCGCTACCAGCTCACGCGCACCAGCGGCGCGCGGCGCAAGCTGGTCGATGCGCTGTGCCTCGAGCTTCGGATGGGGTTGCCGACGGATGAGACCCCGCCGCTGGACGCGCTCCACCAGGCGAACACTGCCGCCATGACGGCATCGTCGGAGCATATCGGCACCTGGAGCCTGCGTGAGATCGTCAAGAACTGGTCGGGCTATTGCCAGGCGTCGCAGGCGATGCGGAAGGGAATGCGCGCGCAGATTGAAGCCGAGAAGGGTGCGCTCTACCCCTATCTGTGACCTGCACTAGCGCATTGCGCTGACCGCGGTTACATGGGCCGCCAACTCCCGACTCAGGACTTTGGCGCACCCCATGGATATACCCCTCGGCCTCACCTTCGACGACGTCCTTCTCTATCCGGGCGAGTCGGAAGTCCTGCCGAGCATGGCGGACACCCGCACCTTCGTGACCAAGGGGCTCGCGCTCAACATCCCGATCCTCTCTTCGGCGATGGATACCGTCACCGAAGCCGACATGGCGATCGTGATGGCGCAATTGGGCGGGATCGGCGTGCTCCACCGCAACCTCGACGTGGAGGAGCAGGTCGAGGCGGTGCGCGCGGTCAAGCGGTATGAGAGCGGGATGGTGGTCAATCCGATCACGATGGCGCCGAACGGCACGCTGGGCGAGGCGCGGGCGCTGATGGAGCGGCACAAGATCAGTGGCATCCCGGTGGTCGAGGCGAGCGGCAAGCTCGCCGGTATCGTCACCAACCGCGACGTCCGCTTCGCCGAGAACCCCAACCAGCCGGTCTCCGAGCTGATGACGCGCGAGAATCTCGCGACCGTCGCCGCGGGCGTCGGCAAAGAAGAGGCGCGTCGGCTGCTCCATTCCAGGCGGATAGAGAAGCTGCTGGTGGTCGATGCCGACTATCGCTGCGTCGGGCTGATCACCGTCAAGGATATCGAGAAGGCAGTCAATTTCCCGAATGCCACCAAGGACGATGCGGGCCGGCTGTGCGTCGCCGCGGCGACGACGGTGGGCGACAAGGGTTTCGCGCGGACGGAGGCACTGGTCGATGCCGAAGTCGATCTGATCGTCATCGACACCGCACATGGCCACAACAAGGATGTCGGCCGCGCGGTCGAGCGCGTGAAGAAGCTCTCCAACCGCGTCCAGGTCGTCGCGGGTAACATCGCCACGGCCGAGGCCGCCAAGGCGCTGATCGATGCCGGTGCGGACGGGCTCAAGGTCGGTATCGGGCCGGGCTCGATCTGCACCACCCGCGTGGTCGCGGGCGTCGGCGTGCCCCAGCTCACCGCAGTGATGGACGCGGCGGGCGAGGCGGCGAAGTCGGGCGTGCCGGTGATCGCCGATGGCGGGCTGCGCACGTCGGGCGACCTCGCCAAGGCGCTCGCGGCGGGTGCCTCGACCTGCATGGTCGGATCGCTGCTGGCGGGCACCGAGGAAGCGCCGGGCGAGACCTTCCTGTACCAGGGCCGCGCCTACAAGTCGTATCGCGGCATGGGCTCGGTCGGCGCGATGGCCCGCGGCTCGGCCGATCGCTATTTCCAGCAGGACATCAAGGACCAGTTGAAGCTGGTGCCCGAGGGGATCGAGGGCCAGGTGCCCTATAAGGGCAGCGCGAAGGACGTCGTCCACCAGCTGGTCGGCGGCGTGAAGGCGGCGATGGGCTATGTCGGTGCGCCGACAATCGCCGAATTCCAGAAGAAGGCGAAGTTCGTGCGGATCACCGGCGCGGGGCTTAAGGAGAGCCACGTCCACGACGTGACGATCACCCGAGAGGCACCCAATTATCCGACGCGCTGAACCATGACGCCCGCTGCCCGCACCCAGGCGGCGATCGACCTGCTCGACCGGATCATCGCTGCGGCCCGCGATCAGGGCGCGGCCGCCGACACGCTGATCGCGCGCTGGTTCGCCGAGCGGCGTTTTGCTGGGTCCAAGGACCGCCGCGCGGTGCGCGAGCTGATCTACGACGCGATCCGGCGCTGTGGCGAGCGGCCAGAGAGCGGGCGCGCGGCGATGCTGGCGCTGGTCGCCGAGCGGCCCGAACTGGCGGCGACGTTCGACGGCTCGCCTTATGGTCCTGCGACGATCGAGGCGGGCGAACCCGTCGCCACGGCCGGTCATGCGCCGGGCTGGCTGATCAAGAAGCTGCGCGCATCGGATATCGGAATCGAGGAACAGGCGGCGTTGCTAGACCGCGCCCCGCTCGACATCCGCGTCAATCGCCTCAAGGCGACGCGCGAGGAGATCGCGGCCGCATTGCCGGGCGCCGAGCCGCTGGGCTTCGCGCCCGATGGCCTGCGCTTGCCGGCTGACACGCGGGTCGATCAATTGTCGGCCTATGCCGAGGGCAGGTTCGAGGTGCAGGACGCCGGCAGCCAGGTCGTGACGCTGGCGGCCGGCGCCGAGCCCGGGCAGCGGGTGGTCGATCTGTGCGCAGGGGGTGGCGGCAAGACGCTGGCGCTGGCGGCGCTGATGGCCAACCGGGGCAGCATCCTCGCCTGCGACGTGGATCGCGGGCGGCTGCAGCGCTTGCCCGAACGTGCGGTGCGGGCGGGTGTGACGATGGCCGAGACGCGGCTGCTCAATCCAAATCGCGAGGCCGAGCAGCTCGGCGACCAGGTCGTCGGCAGCGATATCGTGCTGGTCGACGCGCCCTGCTCGGGCACGGGCACCTGGCGGCGCAATCCGGAGGCGCGCTGGCGGCTGACGCACGAGCGGCTCGACAAGCTGGTCGCGACCCAGCGCCATATAATGGGGCTTGCCGCCGAACTGGTGCGGCCGGGCGGGGCGCTGGTCTATATCGTCTGCTCGGTGCTCGACGACGAGGGCGCCAGCCAGGTTCAGGCCTTCCTGAACGCCTATTCCGGCTGGACCGTTGAGACGCTGGCGCTGGGGGCGGGCAGGCCGCGCGGCGCCGGGGTGCGGCTCACGCCGCTGGGGGACTCGACCGACGGCTTTTTTGTCGCGAAGATGATCCGGCCATGATAGCGCCGACACGGTTTTCGGAGATTTCCATGCGAGTTACCGCGATTTCGGCTGCTGCCGCGCTGATGGTGCTTTCGGTCTCGACCTCGCTGATGGCGCAGCGCCCCGACGCCCAGATCGATCCCAAATCGCTTGCCTTGCTGCAGGAAGGGCGCCTTGCGCGCGCCGCAGGCAACCTCGAAGGTGCGCAGGATGCGCTGGAGAGCGCACTCGCCGTCGATCCGCGCAACCGCGAGGCCTATGTGGTCCTCGCCGAGATCGCCCGCGGCCGTGGCCTGCCGGGCAAGGCGATTCGCTTCTACAGCGAGGCGCTGGCGCTCGAGCCCAACGACCTGGCGGCGCTGCGCGGGCAGGGCGAGGCGCTGGTCGCCAAGGGCGCGACCACCAAGGCGAAGGATAACCTCGCCAAGATCAGGACGATCTGCGGGGCGGGGGCGTGCAACGACGCCACGGTGCTGGCCGCATCGATCGACAAGGGGCCGCCGCCGACGACGACCGCGCAGGCCGAGCCAACCAAGCCCGAGACGGCGAAGCCCTAACCGAGCACTCGCGCAAGCGACACGAACTCGGCGACTGACACCGTCTCGGCGCGACGACTCGACTCGATCCCGAGCTGCTCCATCGCGGCGAGCGCGCCGGGAACGCCCCTGAGGCTCTGGCGCAGCATCTTCCGCCGCTGGCCGAACGCGGCGGCGGTGAGCGCTTCCAAGGTCTTGAGCTTCACGCCCTCTGGTGCTTCCGTAGGCACGATATGGACTACCGCCGACATCACCTTGGGCGGCGGGGTGAAGGCCGAGCGATGAACGGTCATCGCGATGCGCGGGGTCGAGCGCCACTGCGCAAGCACAGCAAGCCGGCCATAGGCCTCCGACCCCGCCTGAGCGACGATGCGCTCGGCGACTTCCTTCTGGAACATCAGCGTTAGGCTGGCCCACCACGGCTTCCATTCGGCGGAGAGCCAGCCGATGAGCAGCGCAGTGCCGACATTGTAGGGCAGGTTGGCGACGACATGCGGCTTGCCCGCGAACAGCGCCGGGGCATCGACTTCGAGCGCGTCGCCTTCGATCACCTCGAGCTTGCCGGGGAAGAACTCGCCGAGCTCCGCCAGCGCGGGGATGCAGCGGCGGTCGCGCTCGACAGCGGTGACCGAGGCGCCGCCTTCCAGCAGCGCACGCGTGAGGCCACCGGGACCTGGGCCGACTTCGAAGACTTCGGCACCGGCCAGGTCTCCCGGCACCTTGGCGATGCGCGCGAGCAACTGGTGGTCGAACAGGAAGTTCTGCCCCAGCGCCTTGCTCGCGCTGAGACCGTGCTTCTTGATGACTTCGCGGAGCGGCGGCAGTTCAGTCACGGGTTCGCGGCGGCTTCTGCGCGGCGCTCGGCCTGGGCTGCGGCCATGCGGATCGCCGCGATCATCGCGCCGGGATTGGCCTCGTCGCGCCCGGCAATGCCGAACGCTGTGCCGTGATCGGGCGAGGTACGGACGATAGGGAGGCCGAGCGTGGTGTTCACCCCGTCGTCGAAATGTAGGGTCTTGATCGGGATCAGTGCCTGGTCGTGATAGAGGCAGAGCGCGGCGTCATAGCCGGCGCGGGCGCGGGCGTGGAACATCGTATCGGCGGCGAAGGGACCGACGGCGTCGATGCCCTCGGCGCGGAGCTGCTCGATCGCCGGCATCAATATGTCTATCTCCTCGCGGCCGATCGCGCCGCCCTCGCCGGCATGGGGGTTGAGCCCGGCAAAGGCGAGGCGCGGGCGCTCGATGCCGAAATTGCGGTGGAGTCCGCGCGCGGTGACGCGAGCCTTGGCGACGATCAGCTCGGACGAGATCAAATGCGGCACGTCGGCGAGCGCGACATGGACGGTGATCGGCACCACCCGGAGCGTCGGCCCGGCGAGCATCATCACGGCGTTGTCGCCCGAGACGCCGCAGCGCTCGGCGACGAACTCGGTCTGGCCAGGATGGGTGACACCGATCCGGTAGAGCTGCGCCTTGGAGACCGGCCCGGTCACCAGCCCGCTCGCCGCGCCCGAGCGCGTCAGCCCGGAAGCGACTTCGAGCGACTGGAGCGCACAGCGCGCGCTTTCCACATCGGGGAAGCCTGGCACGACATCGCCGACATCGCCGACCGTCAGGATCGGCAGCGCCTCGGTAAAGGCGGCGACCGCCTGGGCCGGATCGCTGATCCGCGCGATCGGGCCGTCCCATACTTTCTCGACCGCGCGGGGATCGCCAACCGCGAAGAACGGCGGGAGCGAATGCAGTATTCGTGCGCTCCATGCCTTGGCGGTGATTTCCGGCCCGATTCCGGCGGAGTCACCCAGAGCGATGGCGAGCGGCGGGAGCATCCGCTCGGCGGTCACCTCAGCGATATTCGACCAGCGCGTCGCGGCGCAGGTCGCGCATCATGCGCTGGGCGCGTAGGTTGGTCCGATCTTCCTCGAGCTTCTCCTGGACCTGCTCGACCGAAGGCTCATAGGCCTCCTTGGGATCGTCGCGGCCGCACAGCACGAGCACGCGCACGCCGTCCTCTACCGAGCCGAACGGCTGGGTGACCTGGCCGACCTGAAGCGGCATGATCATGTTCTGCAGCGCGGGCGGCAGTTCCTTGATCTGGATGCCGTCGCGATCGACGACTTCGGCATTCTGCGCCTTGGCGATATTGGCGACGTCGCCGCAACCCTTGATCGATTGAGTCGCGGTGGCGAACTCGCCGGCGCGGGCCGAAGCCTGGGCTTCGCTGGTACCCTTGGGGAAGTTGATCGCGACCTGGCGCAGGCTCAGCTTGGCGTCGCGCGGATCGGCGGTGAGCACCTTGCGCTTCTCGGCGAGGTAGAGGATCGAGAAGCCGGTGGGCAGCTGGATCGGGCCGGCAACCTGGCCGGGCTGCATCTCCTGCGCCGCCTTTGCGAGATCGTCGGGCAGCATCGCCGGGCGCACCCAGCCGAGATCGCCGCCCACCGACTTGGTCGATGCTTCCGAATAGGTCCGCGCGAGGTAGTCGAACGGCGCCCCCTCGCGCATCTGCTGGATCATCTTCTGCATGTTGCCATGCACTTCCTGCGCGCGATCGGGAGTCGCGTTCATGTAGATTTCGTAGACGTGGAACTCGTCGCTGCCCTTGGCGGCCTTCATGCGATCAATCATCGCCTTCACTTCGGCTTCGCCCACGTTGATGTTGACGCGGCGGCGCAGCAGGCGGCTCCAGGCGATGTCGGCCTCGATCTGGCGGCGGATCGTGCGCTCGGAGGCGCCGACTTCCTTGAGCCAGGTGCGCATCTGCTCGGGCGTGCGCTGGAAGTTCTTGGAAACGCGCGCGAAGCTCGTTTCGATCTCCTTGGCATCGACGGTGATCTCGTTGGCCTTGGCTTCCTGGATCTGGAGCGACTCGTCGATCAGCTGGCGGAGCATCTGGACCTTGAGCTGGTCCTTCTCCTCAGGCTTCAAGTTGAGCTTGCTGATCGCGATCACCATCGCGACGCGCTGATCGACATCGGTGCCGGTGATCACCGCGCTGTTGACGATCGCGGTCGGCTTACGAATGTTCGGATCGGACTTGCCGAAGAGCTGGAAGTTCTTGGGGATATCCAGGCCGGTCTGCGGAACCTGCTGATCGGGCACGGTCTGCGCGATCGCGATCGACGCGACTCCCGCCAAGCCGAGCGCCAGAATAGTCTTGCGGCCGAAGCGCGCCGCCGTTGCAACACCGATGTTCACGTGGAGCCGTACCCTCATCCATCCCGGGAGATCGTGGCGCATACTCGCCAATTGTGCCTGAACCAAGGCTGACGGAAGCTACGCCCCGCCGCGCGCCACGCTAGCGCCCCAGATTCTTGAACGCCAGCGACAAAAGATAGGCGTTGCCGCGTTGCGCGTCGCCGGTGGTCGAATAATAGCGCTTCCAGGTCACGCCCAGGCGGAGGCAGTCATCCTCATAGGTGATTCCGAGCCGGTGGCGCAGCGGCTCGAATCCGTCGGCCTGCGACAGCGGATCCTCCTCCGCATTGGTCAGGTCGATCAACGCCGCGCCCGAGACCGACCAGAAGCGCGCGATCTGCACGCGGCCAGCGACGCGCGCCTCCTCGCGGTCCTGCAGATCTTCGAGCGTCCCGCCGATGTTGCGGTCGAGCCGAAGATAGCCGAGCTGCACATAGGTGCTGCGCGAGCCGACCGTTGCGTCGATCTCGTTGCGACGGATCGCGAGGTTATCCTTGTCGAGCCGGTAGCGGTGGGTGAAGGCAAGGAAGTCGCGGAAGCGCACCACTGTGCGGCCGACGATGTCGGAGACACGATCGGTGAGCCCGGTGCCGTCGGGGAAGATCGTCGGCCGCGAGTCCAGGCGGTAGCTCTGCCCGACATTGGCGTCCACGCTGAACCCCGGCAAATACAGCGAATAGTCGACGCCCCAGGTGAAGCGCGTCGAATCCTCGAACCGGTCGTATCCCGGGAAGCGATTGAGCGCGAACAGGTTAGAATCCTCGAGATCCACCGCGCGCGCATCCTCGTTGGGGACGGCGAGGTTCTCCAGCCTAGGCGCGGCGACGACCTGGAAGCGCGGCGTGATGCGCTGGGTGCCGCCGAACATCGCGCCGATCAGCGGCCATTTGACGTCGACCGCCGCAGCGGCGACCCCACGGAACTGGAAGCCCTCGTCGCCGCGATAGCTTGGGATCGACGTGGTGAGCGTGTCATGGGTGTTATAGGCGTCGGCGCGGCCATAGGCGGTGAAGGTCACTTCCTGGCCCCAGGCGGTGAGCCTGCGCAGGTCCCAGCGGGCGCTGGCGAATGCACGCTGCGAATCCTGCCCGTCGGTGCGTGCGATGCCGAGCGTGTTGAGCTGGAACTCGAAGCGACCGCCGAGCAGCCCGTCATCCATTCGCCGGCGATAATCGAGCTCGGGGAGTACGATCGGCTGGAGGCCCTGGCGCTCCCCGACCCTCAGCGTCTGCACTGCCCAGGCATTGATCGAAAAATAGCTGTCGGGATCGATCCGTTCGACGCGGACATTGTTGCGCAGCCGGTCGTCGCGCGAGATGTCGTAGCGGCGCAGGAAGGTGCGGTCGCTGGCGACGCGGAACGAGGCGTTTGCGCTCCATTCGGGCGAGAGCTGGAAGCGGCCGACCGCGTCGATATAGCCGCGGAAATTGTTGCTCGAGGTCTCGGGAGTGACCGGCACCGTCAGGTCATCGGCGCGGCGGCTGTACGTGCCATAGGCCGTTACGCGATAGGCGCCGAAGCTTTCGAGCGCACGATACTCGCCCTGGAGCATCGGCAGCGCATCGGTGAACACGCGCGGGGTGATCGTCAGGTCGCGATTGGGCGCGAAGCTGAAATAATAGGGCAAGGCGACCTGGAAGCCGTTGGTGCGGTCCAGCCGCACGTCGGGAGTCAGGAAACCGTCGTCGCTGGTGCCGCCGACGGGGTGCGAGAAGGCGGGGAGCGGGATCGTCGCGAAGCCGAACACCGAGATGCGCGCACCGGTATAGCGGATGCGCTTCTTGGTGGGATCATAGACCACGCGGCGCGCGGTGATCTTCCACGACGGTTCCTTCGGACAGCCTTCCGAATCGACCACTGCGCAGGGGGTGTAGGCAGCGTTCTCGACGGTGATGACGCCGTTGGTGCGATTGCCGCGCAGCGCGGCGATCCGGCCGCCGGCTTCGAGCACCACGAGCATGTTCTCGACGGCGCCGTCCTTCAAGGTGTCGGTCAGCTCGATGCGGTCGCCATAAGCGGCGTCGCCCTCGGGATTGACGATGACGATATTACCCTCGGCGACGACCTGGCCGGTGGTGCGGTTCCAGACGACGCGATCGGCGCGCAGCCGGTCGCTGCGGCGATTGAGGCGGACATCGCCGGCGGCTGTGACGATATCCTTCTCATAATCGTATTCGAGTTCGTTCGCGGTGAACTGGACCTCGTCGGGGTTGGCCGAGGTCGATTCGGTCGAGGGGGGCGGGGGCGCGACGGGGCGGTCCTGCAGCTCGGGGCTCGGCACCGACTGCGAGAGATCGGGCTGGCTGGCCGGCGCCTCCCTCGGCTCGACGGTCTGCTGCGCGCGCGCCTGGGCGGCAAGGCACAGACCCAGCGCGGCCGACAGCATGAGCAGCTTGCGCGTAACGACGATTCCCACCTTTGACTTCACTCCCGGCACGCGGCGGCCTCCGCCCTATCCCAGCGGTTGCGGCATCGCAACGTCACGTGCGTTTGCCCGAACGCACGGAACCGCTAACAGGAGCCATGCAGGTCGATTTCTATCATCTTACCCAATTACCACTGGAACGCGCGCTGCCCCAGATCGCCGACAAGGTGCTCGCCAGCGGCGGGCGGCTGCTGATCGTCGCCGCGGAAGCCGGACAGCGCTCGAAGCTCGACCAGCTGCTATGGACCTGGTCTGCCGAGAGCTTCCTGCCGCATGGCGAGGCGGGCGGGCTCGACGATGCGCGCCAGCCGGTGTTGATTGCGGGCACCCCCGAGGCGGCGAACGGCGCGCGCAACATCGCGCTGGTCGACGGCGTGTGGCGCGAAGAAGCCCTAGGGTTCGACCGGGCGTTTCACTTCTTTGACGAGGAGCGGATCGGCGAGGCACGGGCGGCGTGGAAGGGGCTGGCCGAACGCGAGGGGGTGACCCGGAACTATTGGAAGCAGAACGACAACGGGCGCTGGGAGAAGGCGGCCTGAGTGCTGAGTAATGCCTGGTCCCCTCTCCGACGCTCCGGCCTTCGCCGGAGCACCGTATAAGGAAAGGCGCGCGTACAATCCGAACGGCACCCCCGCTTGCATCCGAGACGCGCCGGGACTAGGGAGCCGCGACTTTCCACAACACCAATAGCAGGAGCCGCACGGCCATGGCCGCGACCCGGACCTTTTCGATCATCAAGCCCGATGCCACCCGCCGCAACCTGACCGGTGCGGTCACCAAGATGCTCGAGGACGGCGGCCTGCGCGTCGTTGCCTCGAAGCGCATCCAGATGACCCGCGAGCAGGCCGAGGGCTTCTACGCGGTCCACAAGGAGCGCCCGTTCTTCGGCGAGCTCGTCGAGTTCATGATCTCGGGCCCGGTCGTCGTGCAGGTGCTCGAAGGCGAGAACGCGATGCAGCGAAACCGCGACATCATGGGCGCCACCAACCCGGCGAACGCCGAGCCCGGCACGATCCGCAAGGAGCTGGCCGAGTCGATCGAGGCGAACTCGGTCCACGGTTCGGACTCGGATGAGAATGCGGCAATCGAGATCGCGTACTTCTTCAAGCCCGAAGAAATCGTCGGCTGATTTGCCGGACCGCCCCGACAGGGGGGTGGTAAGAGATCGAGCGCCGGTGGGGCTGGGCCCTGCCGGCGCTTTTTCTTTGCGTCGTCGTCCCCGCTCTCGCCGAGACGACGTCGATGGTGGGGCGGCGCTATCCTCGCGCTACCCCCGCACGAACAGATTGCGGAGCCAGAGCGGGCCGCTGCGGCCGGCGGTGCGCCAGTCGCTGTCTTCGTCGGGGGCGCTGGGCTGGTAGCCCCAGGGATCGAACAGCCTGACTCGCGTTCCCTTGAAGGCGGCGAGATTGCGCGTGACCAGGGTCAGGCCGTGTTCGAGCGCCGTGGCGGCGAAGAGCGCGTCGCGGGTCTCGGCGAGGCCGAGCTGGCCGCGGCGGCGCGCGACCGCGGCGTCGAGCGGGAGGATATGACCGTCGAAGGCCGGGACGACCTGATCGTCGAGCCACGCCCTTAGCGCAGTGCCCGCGGGCTTGTCGCGCCGGGCCGTTCGGACGACCGTCGCTTCGAGCTCGACCAGGCTGAGCGCGAACAGGAACAGGCGCTCGCGCGGGACTTCGCCGGCCCAGGCGGCGAAACCGGAATCGGTGCCGCCCGCCCGCGCCTTTCGCAGCGCGAACACGATCGGGGTGTCGAGCAGGTACATCAGCGGTCGTCCCAGCGCTCGGGCGGGGCGAGTTCGACTTCGGCGGCGACGGGCAAGGCGAGCAAGTCGACGATGCTCTCGCGCTGGCCGCTCAGCTGGCGGAAGGCCTGGATGCTCATCAGCACATGGGTAGGGCGGCCGCGATCGGTGACGAACACCGGTTCGAGCCGCGCGAGTCGCTTGGCGGCGCTGACATCCTGGTTGAACTCGCGGCTTCCGACGACCTTCATGGCGTGCCCCCGATGCGCCAATTGTCTACGTTGTCATGTAGGTACGTACCTATAGCGTGTGCCCTGTGCAACAAAAAGCCCGCCGAGGCCGGAAAAGCGCATGTGCCTAGCGAAAATGGGATTGCGTGCCGGGGGCTTGCCGGGCTCCGTTGGGGCTCGCGAAGGTTCGAAGAGACCGCGCGGTGGAGATGATCGGGGGAGGTTGCATGCTGGATTTGCTGGAGAATGCCTGGTTCGCGCTGACCGATGTGCTCAGTCCGCACGGGCCCGCGGTGAATGCCGCCCAAACTTACACACCCGCTGATTTCAGCGTGCATTTCTTCCTCCAGCTCGCGGTGATCATCCTCGCCTGCCGCGTGGTTGGCTGGCTGGGCCAGAAATTCCTCCACCAGCCCCAGGTCGTCGGCGAGATGATTGCGGGCGTGGTGCTCGGCCCGTCGCTGTTCGGGCTGTTCCTGCCCGACCTCCAGCTCGCGATCTTCCCGAAGGAGACGCGCAACGTCCTCTATGTCGGCGCGCAGCTGGGTGTGGGGCTCTACATGTTCATGGTTGGGCTGACGCTGCGGCTCGATCACTTCCAGTCCAAGGCGAAGAGCGCCGCGGCGGTGTCGGCGGCGGGGATCGCTGCGCCGTTCCTGCTCGCGGTGCTGATCACACCGTTCCTGCTGACCGTGCCGGGGCTATTCGCGCCGGGGATTAGCCAGAGCAACGCGACGCTGTTCATGGGCGCGTGCATCGCGCTGACGGCGTTTCCGATGCTCGCGCGGATCATCAACGAGCGCGGGCTGGCCAATTCGTCGCTCGGCACGCTTTCGCTGACTGCCGGCGCCTTCGACGATGCCGCATCGTGGTGCGTCCTGGCGATCGTGCTCGCGACCTTCGGAGCAGGGCCCGGCGTGGCAGTGATCGCGATCGGCGGGGCGGTGCTCTACGTAGCGTTCATGATCCTGTTCGGGCGGAAGCTGCTTGCGCCGCTGGGCCGCGCGGTCGAGAAGCGCGGCGAGATGAGCACGCAGGTGCTCGCGATCACGATGCTGCTGTTCTGCCTGTCGGCGTTCCTGATGGACGCAGTGGGCATCCATGCGATCTTCGGCGGCTTCCTGATGGGGGCGTGCATGCCGCGGGGGCTGTTCGTCGAGGAGTTGAAGCGCAAGGTCGAGCCGCTGGCGGTGGTGCTGCTGCTGCCGATGTTCTTCACCTATTCGGGGCTCAATACCCGGATGGACATGGTCAATTCGGTGTCGCTGCTGCTGATCGCGCTTGGGATCCTGGCAGTGTCGGTGGTCGCCAAGTTCGGCGCGTGTTACGCTGCGGCGCGGCTTTCGGGCGAAGACAACCGGACGGCGCTGGGCATCGGCGCGCTGATGAACTCGCGCGGGCTGATGGAGCTGATCATCATCAATATCGGGCTGCAAAAGGGCATTATCGGGCCGACCCTGTTCTCGATGCTGGTGCTGATGGCGATCGTCACCACGGTGATGGCGACCCCGGTTTTCGAGGCCGTCTATGGCAGGAAAGCACGCGAGACCGGCGAGCTGGACCAGATCGACAGCCGGATGGCGGCGGCTTGAGATGTATTTGCCGCTCCCCTTGGGAGCGAGTGGGAAGGGTGAGGGGGGTGTGTCTTGAGACAGGCCCCTCATTCTTCCCGCTGCTTCGCAGCGGGCCCCTTCCTTCTCCCGCAAAGGGAGAGCGGTTTAGGCGTTTATCTCTCTGATCAGCGCCCGGTGTGACGGCAGATCCTCGGTCGCCTGCGCGCCGAAAGTGCGGATCCTGGCGAACAGCTTCTCCGCGCCCGCGACATCGGGAAAGTCGCCGCGGCTTGCCGACAAGTCGGTGGCGAATTCCATCCCGTAGAGGATGTACTGGTAGTTGAAGAAAGCGAAGCTTTCGAGGTCGAGCAGGAAATCGAAGCGGCTCGGCGGGCGCCAGCGCCACTGATCGAGCAGTTCCTGGAGCGGCTCGGGGATCGAGGCGGGATCGGCATTGTCGCGCCAGAAGGGTTCGGTGCGGCGGCTCAGGCAGTAATGGAGCTTGAGGAAGTTGATGATGTTGGCGTAGCGCGCCGCCATCAGCGCGTTGAAGCGCGCCGCCGGGGCGTCGGCGGGGCCGTTGTGCGGAAAGAGCTCGGCGATCATGCCGACCGCGGCCTCGATCAGCACCACGCCGGTCGACTCCAGCGGCTCGAGGAAGCCGCCCGACAGGCCGACCGCGACGCAGTTCTTGACCCATTGCGTCTCGCGATAGCCCGGTTCGAACGGGATGATCCGCGCGGTGTAGGCATCATGGCCGATATAGGCGCGCAGCACCTCGGCTGCCCGATCGTCGGACAGGTGCGCGGAGGAGTAGACGCAGCCGATGCCGCGTGCCGCTTCGAGGCCGATGTCCCAGGTCCAGCCGGCTTCGTGTGCGGTAGCGATCGTGAAGCTCTCGAGCGGCGCGTCGGGGCGATCATAGGGGATCTTGCAGGCGAGCGCGCGATCGGTGAACAATTGATGCCGGACCGAGGTGAGCGGCGCACCGAGCGCCTTGCCGATCAGTTCGGCGCGGAAACCCGAGCAATCGATATAGAGATCGGCGGCGAACGCGCCGTGCGCATCGGTGCGGATGCCGGCGATGCAGCCGTCCTGGGCGAGATCGACGCCGGTGAGGCGGCCTTCGAGGTGGCGGACGCCAAGTTCGACGGCGCGTGCCTCGAGCACCTGGGCGAGCCGGGTGGCATCGAAATGATAGGCGTAGTTGAGCGGGCCGGCATACTCGCCTTCGCCGGGGCGCTTGGGGGCGCGGCGGGCCTCGGCGACGCGGTTCTGGATCGTCACTGCCTCGGCGAAGGGCGGGCGGGTGGCAGCGTCCTGGAGCAGCCAATAGGGAACCAGGCTGGCGCCCTCGGTGTAGAAAGGCGCTTCGAAGGGGTGGAGATAGCGGTGGCGGGCGCCGTCCGCAGGGGCGTGGAGCCAGTCGTCGAAGCGGATGCCCTGCTTGAACGTCGCCGAGGCCTGGCGGATGAAGCGTGTCTCGTCGATGCCGAGGAAGCGGAGCGTCGAGCGGATCGTCGGAAAGGCGCCTTCGCCGACGCCGATGATGCCGATATCGGGCGATTCGAGCAACGTGACCGCGATCCGCCCCTCGAAGAAGCGCGCAAGATAGGCGGCGGTGAGCCACCCCGCGGTGCCGCCGCCGACGACCAGGATTGTGCGCTTCTCCCCCATGCCGCCTTGCTAGCGCAGCGCGCGGGCGACGGGAACCGTCAACGCGGCAGGGCGATCGTTGCGGTGAGGCCGCCGCCGTCGCGGTTGGCGAGGGTGATGTCGCCGCCGGCATCCTGGACGATCGCACGGGCGAGCGCGAGGCCGAGACCGATCCCGCCGGTGTCGCGGTTGCGCGAGGTCTCGAGCCGAGTGAACGGCGCGAACACCGCGGAAAGCTTGTCCGGCGGGATGCCCGGGCCGCGATCGGCGACTTCGATCGCGACATGGCGTTCGCTAGGCAGCAGGCGGACTTCGGCGCCGCCGCCATATTTGACTGCGTTCTCGATCAGATTCCGCACCGCGCGGCGCATGAGCGACGGGCGCAGGTGCATCTTGAGCCGCGGCGCCTCCTCGAACGCGACGTCATGGTCGAGCTCGCGGAAATCGTCGACGACGGCGTCGATCAGCGCCGACAGGTCGACATCGGTGGGCGGCTCGCTCGGGCGGCCCAATCGGGCGAGGCTGAGGATGTCGTCGAGCGTGCGGTTCATCTCGTCGATCGTGTCGGCCATGCGGGTGCGGTCGTCGTCGTCCTCGACCGATTCGATGCGGACGCGGAGCGCCGCCAGGGGCGTGCGCAGATCGTGACCGATCGCGCCGAGCATGCGGTCCTTCTCGTCGAGCATCGCGTTCACCCGCAAGCTGAGGGCATTGTACGCAGCGATCACCGCGCGGACGTCGCTGGGGCCGCGCTCCTCCAAGGGGTTGGCGCCGTCGCCGGGGCGGAAATCGCGCGCGGCGCCGGCGAGCGAGCGCAGCGGCTTCGAAATGCGGCGGACGATCCACATCACCGGCAGCAGGATGATGACGTAGAGGATCAGCGTCTGGAAGACCAAAGCGGCCATCAGCCGACGATCGGCGCGATACCAGGGCGCGTTGGTGGTGAGCCAGCCCTTGCCGGGCTGCTCGATCGCGACGACCAGCGCGACGCCGGAGCGGCGGCGGTCGCGGCCCTCGTCGGGGGCCATCTGGCGGATGCCGGTATCGATCCGGCCGGCGGCGATGCCGAGCTCGCCGAGCTGGGCGCGAAGCTCGGCGGCGACTTCGTCGCGGCGCTCGAGCCCGGGTGGGATCGGGTTGGCGGCGACGCGGCGGACGCGGCCGCGATCGGGGGATAGCGGGCGGCCGCTGGTCCGCTCGCGCTCGAGCGCGTCGGTTATGCGGGTGACCGACTGGCCGGCAGCTTGGGCAAGGCGGAACTGGGTACGGTCGCGCACCGCGATCGCAAAGTTGAGCGCCTGCGCGGCGAACAGCGCGACGGCGATGAGCAGCGCCATCTGGCCGGCGAGCGAGCGGGGGAGGAAGCGCCTCAAAGCCGAGTGACTTCGGCGGCGAGCGTGTAGCCGCCACCCCAGACGGTCTTGATCAGCGCGGGATTCTTGGCGTCGGGCTCGATCTTCTTGCGCAGCCGGCTGACCTGGTTGTCGATCGCACGGTCGAACGCGGCGGCCTCGCGGCCCTGGGTCAGATCAAGCAGCTGGTCGCGGGTGAGCACCTGGCGGGGGCGCGTGACGAGCGCGTGGAGGAGGTTGTATTCCCCGGTCGAGAGCGGGACCGAGACGCCTTCGCGATCGACGAGCGCGCGCTCGCCGGTCTTGAGCACCCAGCCGGCAAAGGCGAAGCTGCCGGTCTCGGGCGCGTGCTGCTTGGCGCCGCCGGCGGCCATGCGGCGCAGGACGACCTTGATGCGGGCGGCGAGCTCGCGGGGGGAAAACGGCTTCACGACATAGTCGTCGGCCCCCATTTCGAGCCCGACGATGCGGTCAGTCTCCTCGCTGCGCGCGGTGAGCAGGATCACCGGGGTCTCGCTGGTCTCGCGGATGTGACGGCATAGCGACAGGCCGTCTTCGCCGGGCATCATGATGTCGAGGATGACGAGGTCGATCGCATAGGCGGCCATGCGCGCGCGTGCGCCCTCGGCGTCGCCGGCCTGGGTCACGCGGAACCCCTGCTTGGTCAGGTATTGCGCGAGCGGCTCGCGGATCGAGCGTTCGTCATCGACGAGGAGGATATGGGGCAGATCGGACATGATGCGACCGTAACAACTCCAACGGGTAAAAGAAGTGCCGGGCAGCGAGAGGAGGGTGGCCGCCCGGCACAGGGGGGAACTACTCGCCGCCGCTGCGACGCTCCATCATGCCGCGCATGCGCTCGCGCGCGGCTGCACGCTCGGCCTGATCGAGCTTGCCGTCGCCGTTGGTATCGAGGCGGGCGAAGCGCTTGGTCGCCTGGGCGCGCTGCTCGGCGAGCGAGATCGCACCGTCGCCGTCGGTGTCCAGGCGGTTGAGCATGCGGCCGCCGCGCTCGCCGTTTCCGGGACGCTCGTCCTTGGAGATCTTGCCATCCTTGTTGGCGTCGAGCCCGGCAAAGCGTGCGTCGACATCGGCGAGGAACTCGGCCTGGGTGACGGCGCCGTCGCCATTGGCATCCGCCTTGGCGAACATGTCGCCGGCCTGGGGGGCGGCGAGGACGGGGGTGGCGAGGAGCGAAGCGCCGAGCAGCGCGGCGAGCGTTTTCTTCATGGTGCGAACCTCCGGGGCGCGGGACATCCGCGACTGATGGATGTTCTGGCGGAGAGCTGTCGCAGGGGTTTGTCAGCGCGGGGGCAAAGTGTCGCAAATTGTCGCGTCCCGACAGTTCCGTCTTCGGGTTCAGCCGAAGATCGCCACGCCCTGCATCGCTTCGGCGACGGGTTCGCCGGCCGCGTTCCAGATCGACATCCGCTGGCTGCTGTATCCGTGGTGTGCGGTGTCGGCGCGGGCGTGGAGGAGCCACCAGCCGTCCTGGGTCGCAGGCTCGGGGGTGAGGAAATTGATCTGCCAGTTGAGCGAGCTTAGCGGGGTCTGGCGCTGCGCGGCGAGCTTGAACGCGCCGGGGGGCAGGCCATCGCCGATCGCCATCAGTTCGACCATCGGGTGGAGCCCCTCGCGGCCGCGCAGGCGGGCCCAGCGCAGCCATTCGGCGGGGCCGAGATCGGCCTTCGAATCCCAGAAGTTGAAGTTGCCGGTGAAGAAGCCCTCGGGGCCGGTATACAGTTCGGCATTGGGCGCGGGCGGAGCGATGGGACCGCGCCGGGCCTCGTCATGGACGATGACCGAGGGGAGTTCGGCCATGAACACGAAGGTGGCGCGCAGGCCGAGGCCGGCCTCCGAGGTCACGTCGGACTGGAGGAAGGCGGCGTTGCGGCCGCGGCGTAGCTTGGTCGCGGTGACGGTCACTTCGCCGGCGAGCGGGCCGATGAACGCGACCTGCGCCGAGCGGAGCGGCGGCAGATCGGGCTCGCAGTCCAGCGCAGCCTGGAGCGCGAGCGCGGCGGAAAGCCCGCCATAGGCGGTGCGGCCCTGCATCCAGTCGGCCGGGATCGCGGCGCGGAAGCCGGTGTCGCTGGGCTCGGCGGCGGCGAGGATGTCGGCGATCGGTGTCATGCGTAGCGGTCGCGCAGCGCGCGCTTGAGCACCTTGCCGATCGCGTTGCGGGGCAGTTCCTCGAGGCGGTGAAGGTCGGCGAGGCGCTGGGTCTTGCCGAGCTTGGCGTTGCACCAGTCCAGGATCTCGGCGGGTTGGCCGCTGCCGACATAGAAGCCGACCGGAGTCTCGCCCCATTGCTCCGAGGGCACGCCGACGACGCTGCAATCTGCCACATCGGGGTGCCCGGCGAGTACGGCCTCGAGGTCGGAGGGGTAGACGTTGAACCCGCCCGAGATGATCAGGTCCTTCTTGCGGTCGAGCAGCGTGAGGAAGCCTTCATCGTCGAAGCGGCCGATGTCGCCGTGGCGGATGAAGCGATTGCCTGCTGGGTCGTACCAGGTCGCGGCATCGGTCGCCTCCGCGCGGCCGTGATAGCCCGTCATCATCGCCGCCGAGCGGCCGACCACCTCGCCGACTTCGCCCTGAGGGACTTCGTGGCCTTCGTCGTCGATCAGGCGGATATCCTGACCTTCGAGCGGCTTGCCGACGGTGTGGAGCTTGTCGGGATGGGCGTTGCAGACGAGGATCGTGGTACCGCCGCCTTCGGTCATCCCGTAATATTCGACGAGCAGCCCGGGCCAGCGCGCGAGGACATCGGCCTTGAGTGCGGCCGAGAAGGGCGCGCTTGTGCACGTCTTGAGCGTGAAGCTGGAGAGGTCGAACCGGTCGAACTCGGGATCGGCCATGATCCGCTGATACTGGACGGGCACCAGCATCGTGATGCTGCCGCGATGCTTCTCGGCCTGAACGAGATAGTCGCGTGCTTCGAACCTGGCGAGCAGCACCACCGTGCCGCCCCAGCCGAGCGTCGGCAGGAAGCTGACCAGGGTGGTGTTCGAATAGAGCGGCGTGGCGACCATCGTCACTGCCTCGCCAAACCCGGCGGGGGCGCGGGCGATATGGACCCAGCGCATCGCATGGGGCTGGACGATGCCCTTGGGCGTGCCGGTGGTGCCGGAGGAATAGATGATGTTGAACGGGTCCTGGGGTCCGACCGGGGCAGGGACGGGAGTGCCGTCGCCGAGCCAGTCGTCCAGCGCATCAAGCGCGACTTTCCGCACCGGCACGGCGATGTCGTGCGCCGCGTCGTGGAACAGGATCGGCGCGGCGCAGTCAGCGACCATCGCGGCGAGCTGGTCGGGGGTGGCCGAGGGCGCGAGTGGGGCGGCGACGCAGCCGGCCCGCAGTGCGCCGAGAAAGACCAGGGCGTAGTCGAGCGAGGAGGGGCCGAGGATCGCAACCGCTGCGCCGGGCTGGACGCCGTCGCGCTGGAGCGCGAAGGCGATGCGGTTCATGGTGCGGTCGAGCTCGGCATAGGTGATGCTTTGCTCGCCGAAGTGGATCGCGGGCTTGGCGCCGCGTTCGCGGGCATGGGCGCGGATCAGATCGGGTAGCGTGGCGAAGTCGCCAGCGAGCAGGGCCGCGGCGGTCGTGTCTGTGTCCCCCATATGTCCGCGACGCTAACCGAGCCTCGGGACGAACGCCATACGCAAGTTTCGAAAGTCGCTTAGCCCCTTCAGGGAATGGGGTTTGTCTGGGTCATGCCTTCGAATCCGCCCTCTGCCCGAACAGGATCTTCCGCTCCTCCTCCGTCATCAGAGCGCTGTAAGAGCGGACTTCGCCGCCCTTATCATAGGCACGGATCGTTGCCGGGCGGGCGGCGATGCGTTCGAACCAGGCTTTCAGTGCGGGGAAGTCGTGCAGATCCTGCTTGTGCGCCTCGTGCGGGACGATCCAGGGGTAGCACGCCATATCGGCGATCGAATAGTCGCCTGCGATATAGTCGCGACCCTCGAATCGCTTGTTGAGCACGCCATACAAGCGATTGGTTTCGTTGACATAGCGATTGATGGCGTAATCGATCTTCTCGGGGGCATACACGTTGAAATGGCCGTTCTGCCCGGCCATCGGGCCGAGGCCGCCCATCTGCCACATCAGCCATTGCGACTGCTCGATCTTGGTGCGCTGGTCCGGGCCGAAGAACCGACCCGTCTTGTTGGCGAGATAGAGCAGAATCGCGCCGCTCTCGAACACGCTGATCGGCTCGCCGCCATCGGCCGGGGCGCGATCGATGATCGCCGGCATGCGGTTGTTCGGGCTGAACTTGAGGAATTCGGGGTCGAATTGCTGCCCCTTGCCGATATCGACCGGGTGGATCGCATAGTCGAGCCCCGCTTCCTCAAGGAAGAGCGTGATCTTGTGGCCGTTGGGGGTGGGCCAGTAATAGAGCTCGATCATGTGAATCTCCGTGGCTGTGCCCGGGAGATGGGCATCGCGGTTCGTTACGCAACCGGCGCGGGGCGCACTTTCGGCACGACGCGGAAGATCACGATCAGCAGCGCGGCGAGCGCGAGGCCGGCGGCGAGGATGAAGTTGCCGGAAGGAAAGCCGCGCTCGGCGCTGAAGGCCAGTGCCTGGCTGAGCGTGAGCGGGGCTAGGATCAGCGCGACGCTGTTGAGGCTGGCCATCCCGCCCTGGAGCGCGCCCTGATGCTGCGCGTCGGTCATCCGCGAAAGCAGCGCGTTGATCGAGGGGTATGCCAGCGCCTGGAACGCGCTGATCGGGATGAGGGCATAGACCATCCAGCCCTGGCGCGCGAAGATGTAGCCGAAGAAAACGAGGCCGCCGGCGAGGATGCCGAGCACGACGGTGCGTTCCTCGCCCCAGCGCTGGATCGCGCGGCCGGTGACCAGCGTCTGGACCAAGGCCATCGCCACGCCCGAGGCGGCGAGCGACCAGCCGATCGCCTGCTCGTCCCAGCCTAGCGCGATCTCGGACCAGAATGCCCAGGTCGATGGATAGACCATGTGCGCGAATTGCCACAGGAACGCGGCGAGCAGCAGCCAGCGGGCATTGCCCGCATGCAGCAGCGGCCTGAATGCGGCGAAGACATGCGCATTGCCCCAGCGGAAGGCGCGGCGCTGCTCGGGCAGCATCGTCTCGGGTAGCGCGATCAGGATCCAGAGTGCGTTGAGCCCGGCGAGCACCGCTGCGGCGATGAATGGCGCGCGGGTGCCGAGCCCGGCGAGCAGTCCGCCCATCGCCGGGCCGAGAATGAAGCCGATACCGAACGCCGCCCCCATCAGCCCGAAGGTCGCGCCACGCTTGTCGGGCGGCGTGACGTCTGCGAGGACGGCATTGGCGGGGCCGTAGGAGGCGCCGGCGATCCCCGCGACCATCCGGCCGACGAACAGCCAGGCGATGCTGGGGGCAGCAGCCATCAGCGCGTAATCGGCGGCGAAGGCGAGCATCGAGAAGAGCAGGACCGGGCGGCGGCCGAAGCTATCGCCCAGCGTGCCGAGGATGGGGCCTGCAAAGAACTGGGTGACGGCATAGGCGGCGAGCATATAGCCGCCGATGCGGGCGGCGTCCTCGAGCGAGACCCAGGCAAGTTCGACGATCAGGCGGGGGAGGACGGGCATGACGATCCCGAAGCCGATCGAGTCGATCAGGATCGCGGACAGCACGATCGGCACCGCCCGATGGTGGAATTGCATGGCCAGCCCCCTTTGCCCCCTTGTGGAGGAACAATAGGGGTACGTCAAAGGCCGGTTCTGGCGTTACCCGGCTTTGCGTAGCAGCGTGAGCCTGGCCTTGCCGTGGACGCGGCTGGTGTCGACCTCGTAGCCGGCGAGCACGATCTCCTCGGGTTTGGCGGTCTCGATGCTGATCCAGGTCGCGGGGCCGACCCAGCCGAGGCGGCCAAGCTTGTCGAGCGCGACGACGCCGGCGCCGGTGCCGTAGGGCGGGTCCATCACGATCAGGTCGAGCGGCTTGACTGCGGGGCCGAGCGCGAGTGCCGACGTGACGCGAACTTCGGCACCCTTGGCGCCCAGTTTGGCGATATTGGCCTTGAGTGCATCGAGCGCGGCTTTGTCGTGCTCAACGAACAGACACGAGGCCGCACCGCGCGACAGCGCCTCGAGTCCGAGCGCGCCCGATCCCGCGAAGAGGTCGGCGACTGCGAGCTCTTCGAAGCTGCCGATGCGGCTAGCGAGCATCGAGAACAACGCCTCGCGGGTACGATCGGCGGTGGGGCGGGTGGTGTCGCCCTTGGGGGCGACGAGCGGACGGCCGCGCCATTCTCCGGCGATGATGCGCACTACTTCCGAGACCTCGGCGGACGGCCCGGCTTGGCGGGCTTGCCCCGGCCACCAGCCGGGCCCTTCGTCGGACGCTGGCCGCGCGGCCGATCGACGATGTCGCCAGTGCGCGGCTCCTGCTGGTCGCGATGCGCTTTGGCGCGCGCGGCACGGGCGGGCTTGGCGACGCTATCCTCGCGCGCCGGCAGGTCGGGGCGTGCCGGCGGCGTGCCCCGGGGGGAGAAGCGGGCTTCGCGTGCCGGTGGGCGGGCGTCGTCGCGTGCGGGACGCTCGCCTATCGCGCGCGGCTTGGCGCCGGGCTTGAACCGCGATTCACTCGCGGCGGGGCGACCCTCGGCGCGCGCGGGCCGCTCCGCGCGAGCGAACGGCTTGTCGGTGGTAGGACGGCCTTCGCCGCGGGGCCGCTCGGCGCGGGCGGGCGCCCGGGCGCCGGGAGCGCCGCGCAGCTCGCCCCGTGGCGCGCGATCTTCGCCAAAAGCCGGGCGGTCAGTGCGGGCCGGTGGCGTAGCACGCGGCGTGAAGCGCGGGCCTTGCGGGGCGACGGGTGCGGGCTTGACCGGAGCGCGGCGCATGCGGCGGTCGGGCTCGACCACCGGCTGGGGCTTGGGCGCGGGTGCCTCGACGCGGGCGCGGATCGAGAATTGCAGGTTCGACGCCGCTTTGCCCCCGCCGGGCTTGGACAGCACGGTACGGAAGGTGGCGAGGTCGCTCGGGCGGATCTCGTCGACATCGCCTGCGGGCAGGTCGCCCAGGTAGAACGGGCCGTAGCGCGTGCGGATCAGCCGGTTCACTTCGAGCCCGAGATATTCGAGCACGCGACGGACTTCGCGGTTCTTGCCTTCGGTGAGGGTCAATTCGATCCACACGTTCGCACCGGTGCGGCGCTCGATATTGGCGTTGATCGGGCCGTAGCGAACGCCTTCGATCTCTACCCCAAGCATCAACGCCTCGAGCTCGGGCTGGCTGACCTGGCCATAGGCGCGGGCACGATAGCTGCGTTCGACCCCGGTGGAGGGCAGCTCGAGCTCGCGCTTGAGCCCGCCGTCGGTGGTGAGGAGCAGCAGGCCCTCGGTGTTCAAATCGAGCCGGCCGACGGGCATGACACGGGGCAGACCCTCGGGCAGGCGATCGTAGATCGTCGGGCGGCCGGTGAAGTCGCGCTCTGCGGTGAGCAGCCCGGCGGGCTTGTGGTAGCGGAACAGCCGGGCGGGCTCGGCCGCGGCGACCGGATTGCCGTCGACGGTGACGCCGTCGAGCGAGGTGAGCAGGGTGGCAGGAGTATCGAGGACCTTGCCGTCGAGCGCGATGCGCCCTTCGGCGATCATCCGCTCGATCTCACGGCGCGACGCAATTCCGGCACGGGCGAGCAACTTCGCGATGCGCTGGGTTTCGGGGGGCTTGGATGGGGACACCGCGGCGATATAGCGATATTGCTCGGCGCGGCAAAAATTATTGCGGTCCGGAAGGGCTTTTGGTGCGTTGGGAGCGGTTTGCGGGGCACGGGGCCACGCCGCGGATGAAAGCGGTGCGATGTTGTTCGTCAAGAAGAAGCGGCTAATCGAGCGGGTGCTGCTGGTCGAGGACGAGCCGCTGGTCGCGTTCGACACCGAGCATTTCCTGGGCAGCGAGGGGTATGAGATCGTCGCGACGGTCGATTCGGTTGCCGATGCGTTGTCGGCGATTCAAGCCGATGCGGCGATCGACCTGGTGCTCGTCGATGTCGGGCTCTCCGATGGCAGCGGAGTCGAAGTGGCGGGCGCGGCGCATGCCCGCGGCGTGCAAGTGCTGTTCGTCACCGGCAATTGTCCAGGGGAGGCGCGTAGGCTCGCGGCGGGATGTCTCGCAAAACCCTATCCGCAGCGCGACCTGCTCGCCGCGATCCAGGCGATCGAAGCGGTGATGGCGGGAAGGAAGCCGCGCAAGCTGCCGGGGAGCTTCAGCCTGTTCGCGGCGCCCGGGCCGGATCAAAAGGCGAGGACGTAGCCCAGATAGATCGCGCCCCACAGCACTAGCGACGTGCCCGCGGCGATCAGCACGCCGGCGGCGGGCGGAAGACGCTTCTCGTCTTCGCGGAGGGCGAGTTGGTGCGGGATCGGGGTGTGGAGCATGGCGGGCCTCAGCGCCAGAACAGCGCGATGACGACGGTGAGCCACGACAGTATCGACAGCGATACCGCGACGCGCGCGGCGGAATCGGTGGAAGCGCTGGTCTGCGGCGCAAGGGCGCGGCTGGCGGCAATGGCGGGCATGTTGGCAGATCCTGACAAGGGTTAACCGTATTATAGGCGGGCCGGCCGGCTCGAGGTACGGCTCCGGGGTCTTGCGTAGCTTCAGCGGCGGGCTGTCGCCGCTCTTCGCGTTCGAGGCTATCCTTCTCCCGGGTTTTCGCTAGGTTCCTGCCGACCAAGCGAGGGTGGACGGTGAGTGAGAAATTGAAAGGCTGGGCATTGGCGCGCGCGGCGGCGCGCAACCGCAAGACGGCAGCGATGCTGGTGTTGGGATTCGCGTCGGGAATCCCGTTCGTGCTGCTGATCGGCACGCTCAATGCCTGGCTGGGCGAGCTCAAGGTGAGCCTCGCGACGATCGGCGTGCTCTCGTGGATCGGCCTGGCCTATGCCTTTAAGTTCCTCTGGTCGCCGGTGGTGGATCGGGCGCAGCTGCCGCTGCTCTCGCGGCTCGGCCGGCGGCGGTCTTGGCTGGTGCTGTGTCAAGGCGCGCTGGCAGTGCTGCTATGGATGCTCGCGGCGACCGATCCGGTCACGGCGATCGGCAGCTTCGCTGTGCTCGCCGTGATCGCGGCGTTCCTCTCGGCGACGCAGGACGTGGTGATCGACGCGTGGCGCATTGAAGTCGCCGACGAGACCGCCACAGTCGACCTGCTGTCGGCGATCTACCAGCTCGGGAACCGGTTCGCGGCGTTGACAGGCGGCGCGCTGGCGCTGGTGCTCGCGGCGCGGCTGAGCTGGCCAACGGTCTATGTCGGGTTCGGCTTCGTGATGCTCGCGGCGCTGGTGATGACTCTGTTCACGCCAGAGGAGCGGCGCGATCCGGCGGACGAGTCCTCGCCGCTTGCGGGACACAGCGTCCCCGAAAGGCGCCAGCGTGCAATAGTGCTGACGATCGTGGCGGTCTGCTGGGGCTGGGCGATCTTCATGCTCGGCAGTTTCATGGTAGCGGCGCTGACTCCGCCCGCTCCCGGCTCGATCGCGCCCTCGGCCGGAACGTTTACCCAGAACTGGGGGCCGTGGATTATCGTTGCCACTGTCATCCTGCCCGCGCTGATCGCGGGATGGACCAACCGGCTGCCAAAGCTCGACGGCGAATCCGAGTCCAGGTCCGGCGGGTTCGCCAATCACTGCTATCGCGCGCTGATTCTGCCGCTCGCCGAGATCGTTGGGCGGCTGCGCTGGGGCGCGTTCCTCGTGCTAGCGCTGATCCTGCTCTACCGGATCGCCGACTCGATCTGGGCGCCCTTCGCCTTCCCCTTCTATCTCAGCGAATTGCAGTACACTAACGACGAGGTCGCGTTCGCATCCAAGCTGTTCGGCGTGGTGATGACGATCATCGGTGTCGCTCTGGGTGGCGTGATGCTCGCGGCATGGGGGCGGATGCCGACCCTGCTCGCGGGGGGGATCGTCGCGGCGGCTTCGAACCTGCTCTACGCCGATCTCGCGCTTGGCGGGGCGGGGATCGACGGCTTCGCGCAACTGCTCTTTCTCGACCATAGCGGAATCGAGCCGCGGATGCTGCGGCTGATGATCGCGATCTCTGGTGAGAACATCGCCGGCGGCCTCGCGGGCACCGCGTTCGTGGCGTACATCTCGTCGATTACTTCGCGCGAGTATAGCGCGGTGCAATATGCGCTGCTCTCGTCGATGACCTTCCTCGTCGGCGCGTTGGGCCGCGCTGCAACGGGAGAGGCGATCGAGATATACGGCTATGCGAACATCTTCTTCCTAACCGCGGGGCTTGGCGGCGTGGCAGTGGTGCTGGTGCTCGCCGAATGGTGGCGCGGGGCACCCCGCACGTCTGCCGCTGCCTCGGAAGAAATGACTGCCTGATGCCGTACATCGCCGTTATCGGGCTGCAGGTGCTGTGCATCGTCCATCTGATGCGTACCGGGCGCAATCCGCTGTGGCTGACCGCGCTGATCTTCCTGCCGGTGGTGAGCGCGCTCGCTTATCTGGTCGTCGAGGTGCTGCCGGGGATGGGCAGCAACCGGCATGTCCGCACCGCACGCGCCAAGGCGATCGACGCGATCGATCCCGAACGCGAGCTGCGCGCGGCGCTTGACGCGCTGGAGCTCGCCGATACCGCCGCCAACCGGCTGCGCGTCGCCGATGCGCTGGCGGCGCTGGGGCGGCACGGCGAGGCGGTGCCGCTCTATCGCGAGAGCATCGCGATGACGCCGGGCGAGCCCGATGTGCGTACGCAAGGCAAGCTCGCGCTGTCGCTGTTTGAGACGGGGCACGCCGCCGAGACGCTGACCCTGCTCGACGCGATTCCGGCGCCGATGGGGCAGAGCGAGCGCGACCGCCAGGCGCTGCTGCGCGCGCGGGCGCTAGATCATGTCGGTCGGAAAGCGGAGGCGCTCGACCTCTACGCGGATATCGTCACGCGCATGCCCGGCGAGGAAGCGCGCTGCCGCTATGCCGCGTTGCTGATCGAGCAGGGTTGGGAGCGCAAGGCACTCGGCGTGCTTGAGGAAGTCGAGGGACGGATGAAGCGGCTGAGCCGGCACCAGCGCGCCGCCGATGCCGGCATGTACCGCTGGGCGGGCGAAGCGCTCGCCGGGCTGCGTGAGAAGGGGATTCAATGAGGCGCTGGATTCTCGGGCTCGTCGTGCTGCTGGTCGCGGCGGTGGGCGGCTGGTTGTGGGGTTCGCCCTATCTGACGCTGATGGAACTCAAGAAAGCGGCCGATGCGCGCGACCTGACTGCGATCTCCGCGCGGATCGATTATCCGGCGGTGCGCGCCGACCTCAAGACGCAGCTTCGCGACCGCAGCGATGACCGGCAGGGCTCTGCGCTCGATCGGCTGGGGGCAAAACTGGTCGAGCGGCTCGCCGATCCGGTGGTCGACGCGGCGGTGACGCCCGAGGGGATGCGTGCGCTGTTTGCCAGCGCGGCGGTGGCGCAGGCGGCGCGGCCAGGGATCGCCGGCGGACAATCCGGCGACTTGGCGGTCCGCCGCGTGTCGCTGCGCCGCTTCACGCTCGCGCCGACGCGCGGGGTGGGGCCGGAGATGGTGTTCGAGCTGCAGGGTCTAAGCTGGCGGGTAACTGCGGTTAGGTTGCCTGAGGGGCCGTTGCTGCGATAGCCGTCATGACAGGAATTGCCAACTTGCGATCATTCAAGAAGCGCGCTTAACCTTATAGCTGGCAGGCTTTTGAGGCATATCTGAGCTATGACTGTTTTCGCGTCGATGCAAAAAATGTTAGCTCGGGAATCTTCAGACAGTCAGAAGGTAGCGGTGCTCTTCCTTATATTCACGGCGGCTTTTTATGTTTTGGCCGTAGCAGGAGTTGACGATCTTGCGAGTCCGACGTTGGCGGTCGCGCTCGTTCCAGTAGCGCTCCTGTACATGACGGAGCGACTTGGTAAGGTAACATGGTTTACGGGGATGACCTTACCCAGTCTTCTGGTGATGGCGGGAATGATTGCATTTCTCTGGGTTTTGAACGTCAGGGCGCCAGTGCCTGCAGTCTTGGTATATTGCGTCTTAACCGGCTGGATCATCACGATGGGCTTCCTGGCCTTCCGTGTCTGGACATTTGATCATCCCGCGCGACCGGTCGAATGAGTATTAAGCGAGCATTGTGGCTCGCGAATGTCGCCCCCCTACCAATCTCGACCGTTCACGCATGGCGAAGAAACCACGCAATGCATTAAACGATTGCTCCCTCGTCCAGCGGCAGCGCGAGATCGGCAAAGGCGTTCGCCAGCGCGTGGGCGGTGAAGCCGATGCTGGTGGCGTCGCGGATGCCGAGCAGGTCGGCGAGGAGCATGTTGGCGCGTTCGGGATGGGTGCGGACCTGGGCGATCACCTGGAGAAGCATCGCCTCGGGTCCGGTCATCCGCGCGCAGCACCAGGGGGCGATCTGGATTGGGCCCGCGGAGGCGGTCGACATCTCGGCCATCAGCGCGCGCAGCAGCACCAGCGGGCGCTGGAACCCCCGGCCGAACGCCGTGACGAAGGCGTGCGCCGTACACGCGTCATGCAGCCCATGCGCGCCCATCTGGCGGATGCCGAAGAGGAGCAGGCGCGCGCCGGCATCCTCGGGCTGGAACACCGGAAGCGTGGCGGTCAGGGTCTTGGTGGCGGTCATGGACGACTCCCGCTGAATGTCAGGCAGCCAGTGTCGCTAGTCCGCTATTGATAGTCAATCGCAATAAGGCGCATCAGTCGGGCAGTTCGTCGTTCGCCAGCAACACCATGCCGGCCAGATAAAGCGAGCCGAGGATAAGAACGACCGGCGGGGCACCGCGCGGATCGGATCGGCCGGCGATCATGCCCAGCGCGGTGCGCGTGTCCGACGCGGCACCGACGGTGGCGATGCCGCGCGCGGCGGCAAGTCGCGTGAGGGCGACGGGGGCGTGGTGCGGATGGCCGGGGATGGGCACCGCCGTCAGCGACGTGGCGAGCGGCGCAAAGCGGGCGATCATCGTCTCGGCGTCCTTGTTCTCGAGCATTCCGAGGACGAGGTGGAGCGGGCGGTTCGCGGCGATCGTCGCGGTTGCAGCGCTTACTGCTTCGGCGGCGTTGGCGTTGTGGCCACCGTCGAGCCAGAGGTCGGCGCCTTGGGGAAGCAGGCCGAGCAGCGGGCCGGCCGACAAGTGCTGCATCCGCGCGGGCCAATGGGCGGTGCGCGCCGCCGTGGCGAGCGCTTCGTCGGGAATGGCCAGGACGTGCTGGCGGCGGAGCATCGCGATCGCCAGCGCAAGGTTGCCGGGCTGATGCGGGCCGGCGAGCGCGGGTAGGGGTGTTGCGACCTCGCCCGCGCCGTCGCGGTAGTGGAGTTCGCCCTCGGCCACGGCATAGTCCCAGGCCGACCCTTGCGCGAATACCGGCGCAGCGACGGTCTGGACGAAGCGGCCGACGACATCGGCGATCTCGGGCGGATAGGCCATCGTCACCAGCGGCACGCCGGGCTTGGCGATCCCGGCCTTTTCCGCGGCGATCTGCGGGAGGGTGTCGCCGAGGAAGCTCTGGTGGTCGATGCCGAGCTGGGCGATTGCCGTGGCGATGGGATCGGGCAGGACGTTGGTCGCGTCGAGCCGGCCGCCGAGCCCGACTTCGATGATGCAGGCGTCGGCAGGCACGCGGGCGAAGGCGAGAAACGCGGCGGCGGTAGTAATTTCGAAGAAGCTCGCGCCGATATCGCCACCGACATCCAGGACTTCGCCGAGCAACTGGGCAAGCTGGTCGTCGGCGATCAGCGTGCCGGCGAGGCGGATGCGCTCGTTGAAGCGCACGAGGTGCGGGCTCGAATAGACGTGGGTGGTGAGGCCCGCAGCCTCGATCGCGGCGCGGAGGAAGGCGCAGGTCGAGCCCTTGCCGTTGGTGCCGGCGACGTGGAGCACCGGGGGCAGGCGGAGGTGGGGATCGCCGAGGCGCGCCAGCAGCCGGGTGATGCGTTCGAGGCCGAGGATGTCGGCCCCGGGGGAGAGCGCGCCGAGACGGTCGAGCTGGCGCTGGACGGCGGGGTCGGCGGAGGTGGCGAAGTCCACTAGCCCCTCCCCATTAACGGAGAGGTCGGAGTAAGGCAGTGCCTCAGGCTCAAGTCTTGGTGAGACGGACAGGCCCCACTCCCAACCCCTCCCCTGAAGGGAAGGGGCTTGAGAAGAGTCACGCCGCCTCTTTCGCGTTGCAGAGCAGGCCGATCAGGCGGCCGAGCACGTCGCGCAGGTCCTTGCGATGCTCGACCATGTCGACCAGGCCGTGGTCGCGATAATATTCCGAGGTCTGGAAATCGTCGGGCAGCTTCTCGCGGATCGTGTTCTCGATCACGCGGCGACCGGTGAAGGCCAGCGTGGCGCGCGGCTCGGCGATCTGGACGTCGCCGAGCATCGCATAAGCGGCCATCACCCCGCCCGAGGTGGGATCGGTAAGCACGACGATATAGGGCAGGCCGGCGTCGTGGAGCATCTCGATCGCGACGGTGGTGCGCGGCATCTGCATCAGGCTGAGGATACCTTCCTGCATGCGCGCGCCGCCCGAGGCGGTGAACACGATGTACGGCGCGCGCGCGCCGATCGCGGCCTCGACCCCGGCGATGAACGCCTCGCCGACCGCCTGACCCATCGATCCGCCCATGAAGGCGAAGTCCTGGACGCCGATCACAGCCTTCTGGCCGTGGATCGTGCCCGAAGCGTTGAGGAACGCGTCGGGCTCGCCGGTTGCGGCGCGCGCGGCCTTCAGGCGGGCGGGATAGGGCTTCTGGTCGCGGAACTTCAAGGGATCCTCGGCGACCTTGGGGCTGGCGATCACGGTATAGCTGTTCTTGTCGAACAGATACTCGAAGCGCCGCGCCGGGCCGATGCGCTCATGATGGTCGCAGGTCGGGCAGACGTAGAGATTGTCCTCCAGCTCCTTGGTGAATACCATCGTCCCGCAGCCCTTGCACTTGTGCCAGAGATTGTCGGGGGTGTCGGTCGCCTTGGTGGTGACATAGGCGAGGGCGTTGCGGACGCGGCTGATCCAGCTCATGCGACTTCCTTGCGGGCGGCTTCCAGCGCCGCGGATAGGGATTGGATATAGGCGCGGACGGCCGCGGGCGCTTGCGTGCCGTGCTTGCCGACCAGATCGACGATCCCCGAGCCGACGACGACGCCATCGGCGACGCGGCCGATCGCCGCCGCCTGCTCAGGGGTGCGGACGCCGAAGCCGACCGCGACGGGAACGCTGGTTGCAGCCTTGAGCTTGCCCACGGCCTCCTCGATCGACGCCTGCGCGGCTTGCTGGAGCCCCGTGATTCCGGCGACCGAGACGTAATAGACGAAGCCCGACGCGCCTTCGAGCACGGCGGGGAGGCGCGCGGCGTCGGTGGTGGGTGTGGCGAGGCGGATCGGGGCGATACCGTGATCGCGCAGCTCCGGCCCGAGTGCGTCGTCTTCCTCGGGTGGAATATCGACGCAGATCACCCCATCGACGCCGGCTGCCTGTGCGGCCTGCGCGAACCACAGGGCACCTCTGCGGACCATCGGGTTGGCATATCCCATCAGCACCAGCGGCACCTGCGGGTGGCGATCGCGAAAGGCGCGCGCGATGGCGAGCACGTCGGCGGTACGCGTGCCGGCGGCGAGGCTGCGGATGTTCGCGGCCTGGATTGCCGGGCCGTCCGCCATCGGATCGGTGAACGGCATGCCAAGCTCGATCACGTCGGCACCGCCCTCGACCAGCGCGTCGAGGATCGGGCCAGTCGCGGCGGGGGAGGGGTCACCGGCCGTGACGAAGGTCACCAGCGCAGCGCGGCCGCGATCGGAAGCGCGGGTAAACGCAGAAGTGAGACGGGCAGACACTTAAATCTCCACGCCGAGCGCTTCGGCGACAGTGAAAATGTCCTTGTCGCCACGGCCGCAAAGATTAGCGAGAATGATCTGATCCTGCCGCATTTCCCGTGCCTTGCGAGCTACGGCCGCAATTGCATGCGAAGGCTCGAGCGCGGGGATAATACCCTCCGTGCGGCACAGCAGCTGGAACGCATCGAGCGCTTCCTGATCGGTCGCGCTGTCATAATCGACCCGGCCGATGTCGCGCAGCCAGGCGTGCTCGGGGCCAATGCCGGGATAATCGAGCCCGGCCGATATCGAGTGGCCCTCGGTGATCTGGCCGTCCTCGTCCTGAAGCAAATAGGTCTTGTTGCCGTGGAGAATGCCGGGCGCCCCGCCGGCAAGGCTCGCGGCGTGTTCCTTGTCGAGGCCATGACCCGCCGCCTCGACGCCGAGCATGCGCACGTCGGAATCGTCGAGGAAGGGGTGGAACAGGCCGATCGCATTCGAACCTCCGCCGATCGCCGCGACCAGCAGGTCGGGCAGGCGACCGGTGCGCGCGAGCATCTGCTCGCGCGCTTCCCGGCCGATCACGCTCTGAAAGTCGCGGACGAGCTCGGGATAGGGGTGCGGGCCGGCGGCGGTGCCGATGATGTAAAAGGTGTCATGAACGTTGGCGACCCAGTCGCGCAGGCCCTCGTTCATTGCGTCCTTGAGCGTCGCGGCACCGGCAGTCACCGGGCGGACTTCCGCGCCGAGCAGCTTCATCCGGAAGACATTGGGTTGCTGCCGGACGACGTCGGTCGCGCCCATGTAGATCACGCAGGGGAGCCCGAACCGCGCGCACACCGTGGCGGTGGCGACGCCGTGCTGGCCGGCGCCTGTCTCGGCGATGATCCGCGTCTTGCCCATCCGGATCGCGAGCAGGATCTGGCCAATGCAATTGTTGATCTTATGCGCGCCGGTGTGGTTGAGCTCGTCGCGTTTGAACCAAACCTGCGCGCCCATTCCCTCGGGCGCGCTCGCGCGTAAGGCGTCGGTCAGCCGCTCGGCATAGTAAAGCGGACTTGGGCGACCGACATAATGCTCAAGCAGATCGTCGAACTCTGCCTGGAAGGCAGGGTCGGCCTTGGCGGCGCGATAGTGCGCCTCGAGGTCGAGGATCAGCGGCATCAGCGTCTCGGCGACGAAGCGGCCGCCGAACTGGCCGAAATGGCCGCGCTCGTCGGGGAGGTTGCGCAAGGAATTGGGCAGGGTGGCGGTGTCGGTCATGTCGGTCTCACAGGTTCGGAGGGCAGTCGCTGGCTAAGGGGCGAGCGATCAGCGCCATCGAAACGCGACACGGGGGGCGGACAACCTCAACATCGCGCCACCGCTTGGAGGAACGCGGCGATCTTGGCAACATCCTTGACGCCAGGGGCACTCTCGACGCCCGAGGAGACGTCGACCTGCGGGGCGCCGGTGACGCGGATCGCCTCGGCGACATTGTCGGGATCGAGGCCCCCCGAGAGCGCCCAGGGCAAAGGAGGACGGTGGCCCTGAAGCAAGGTCCAGTCGAAGCGCAGCCCCATGCCGCCGGGCAGGGCGGCGCCTTCCGGCGTCTTGGCGTCATAGAGGATGCGATCGGCGGCGGCCTGGAAACCGGCGGCGGCGCGGAGATCGGCGGCGGTCTTGACCGCTAACGCGACCCAGACCGGCACGCGGCGGCGGATCGCGGCGGCGCGATCGGGAGTGACCTTATGGAGCTGGACCGCGTCCAGCCCGGCGGCGAGCGCCGCGTCGAGCATGGCATCGTCGGGATCGACGAACACGCCGATCTTCTGGACATGCGCAGGTGCCCGCGTGGCGAGCGCGCGCGCCTGGTCAAAGCCGAGATTGCGCGGGCTCGGCGGGAAGAACACGAAGCCGACATGGCTGGCGCCGTGGCGAACGGCGGTATCGAGGGTTTCGAATGTGGTTAGGCCACAGATTTTTGCCTGGACGCGCATGGCACGCCCTTAGGTGCAATCGCGCGCGACGTCACCCGCCCGGGAGGCTAAGAAAATCTATGGCCGAACGCATTCTCGTCATCGGATCGCCGGGCAGCGGCAAATCGACGCTGGCGCGTGTGCTGGCCGAACAGACCGGCCTGCCGCTCTATCCTCTTGACCAACTCTATTGGCAGCCGGGCTGGGTGGAGACGCAGCGGCCCGAATTCGAGGCGCGCGTAGCGGCCATCACGGCGACGCCGCGCTGGATCATCGAGGGCAATTATTCGGGCACGCTCGCGACGCGACTGGCGCGGGCGGACAAAGTGGTGCTGCTCGATCTCTCGCCGTTTCGGTGCACCTGGCGGATCGTGCGGCGCTGGCTCGCGACGCGCGGAAGGGTTCGCGTCGATATGGCGCCCGGATGCCCCGAGCGGCTCGACCTGGCCTTCCTCTGGTATGTGCTGAGCTTCCGTTTGCGCGGGCTGCCGCGAGTCGAGGCCAGGCTGGCGGGGTTCGGGGGCGAGCTGGTCTGGCTCGGCACGCCGGCCGAAGTGCGGGGTTTCCTGTCAGGCGAGCTGCTTTACGAGGACGTCCATGAATAACGGCGGATCGAGCGCGATCGGGAAGTCGCGCTTCTCGCCCGAGACACGATACCCCCGGCGCTCGTAGAATTCGATCAGCTTCCGCCGGACGTCGATGACGGTCATTTCCATCGCGGCCGCGCCAAACGTGTCGCGCGCGAGTTGCTCGGCGGCAGTGACGAGCAGCTTGCCATAGCCGCCCGCCTGGAGCGTTGGATCGATGCAGAGCAGGCCCAGATACGCCAGGCCCTGTCCTCTGTCGCTCACCTGCACGCACCCGATCGTCGTGCCGTCGCGGAGCGCGACGAGCAGGCACTGCGTGGGATCGTCGACGATTGCAGTGAGTGTCGGGATGTCGGTGCGCGCGCCATCGATCAGATCTGCTTCGTGGGTCCAACCGCCGCGCGCGGTCTCGCCGCGATAGGCGCGCTCGATCACCGGATGGAGCGCGGGCAGGTCGTCGCGTGTAGCGATACGGATCGTGACCTCGGCCATTATGTGCGTGTCGGGCGGCGGCGGCGCGTTGGCAAGGGGGACTATTGGTTGCCAGCGACCCAGTTGTTCGCGGGCAGGAAGGCGTCGCCCAGCGCGTACTTGCCCTTGCAATGGCGCTTGCAGCCGGGCGAGGCGCTGGCGTCGATACGAGTGACATGCCCGGTGCGGTCGCGAGCGAGGACGAAGTCGATCCAGCATGCCCCCGCGCTCCAGCTCGCCTTGGCGGGAGAAACAAGCGTCGCGACGGCGCCGGCTTCGCCGTCGTTCGCCGGGAACTTGCACAGTTGCTCGCCTTCGCGGTCGCGCGCCAGCGCGAAGTCGAACTGGCTGGCGTCGATATGCGTGATCGTCAGCGTGGCGACATCGGCAGTCTTGTAGCTCGCTTCCCAGGTCTCTTCGGTGAAGGCGCGCAACGTGTCGCGCTGCCGGGTATAGTCGGCCTCGACGGTGGCGGGATCGCAGGTCATCGCGCAGCGCGTGCGGAGGATCTGCTGCCAGTCGCGCTGCTGGTTGCGGAAGCTCGCCCTGTCGAACAGTTGGGCGAGGTGGGTGCGGTACAGCGCGGCAACCTCACCATCGAGCTTTGCGAGTTTCGGGCTGGCGCAGATCGTCTTTTCGAGCGGGTGGCTCGCTTTGGTGCAGTCGAAGCTGGCGGATTGCAGCGGCGCCGCGGCGTGGAGGCCGAACAAGGCGAGGAGGAACGCGAACAGTCCGAAACCCGCAATCCGCACCATCGCTGCCTCCTATAGGGTTGCCTCTATCTCACGTGCCGCCTGGTCGGGATCTTCGGCCTGGGTGATCGGGCGGCCGACCACCAGGATCGATGCACCAGAATCGAGCGCAGCGCGCGGGGTGACAACGCGCTTCTGGTCGCCGATGCTGCCGTTGGCGGGGCGGACGCCGGGGACGACGAAGAAACCGTCCTGCCAGGCCTTCTTCGCCGCGGCGACTTCCTCGCCCGAGCAGACGATGCCATCGACCCCGGCAGACTGCGCCAGCTCTGCGAGACGGACGACCTGCTCGTGCGGATCGGGGCTGAGCCCGATCGAGCGCAGGTCGCTGGCATCGAGGCTGGTGAGCATCGTCACGGCGACGACCTTGGTGCCGAGAGGGGCCGCAGCCTTGGCGTCCTCGAGCATCGCGCGGCCGCCGGCGGCGTGAACGGTGAGGATCGCCGGCTCAAGCGGACGCAGCGACTGGATCGCCTTGGCGACGGTGTTGGGGATGTCGTGGAACTTCAAGTCGAGGAAGATCGGTAGCCCGATCTCTGCCATCTCGCGGACGCCGTGGCGGCCATTGGCCATGAAGAATTCGAGCCCGAGCTTGATCCCGCCGACATGGTTGCGGACGCGCTGGGCGATCGCCTTGGCGCGTTCGATGTCAGGCGTGTCGAGCGCGACGTAGATCGGCGCGCTCATGGCTGGCGCTCCGCCAGCAGGGGAAGGCCGGGTTCGGAAGAGCCGCCCGCAGGTTCGGTGGGGGCGACGGCGCGCAGGTCGGCGAGCGCGCGTTCGAGCCCGGCAAGCCGCTGGCGCGAACGCCATCGCAGGGTCTGGTATGCGACGAGGGCAGGGAGCAGCCCGAGCAGGAAGACGATGACGAGCAGCAGCGGCAGGCTGAAATCGGCGATGAGCCCGCCCCACAGGCGAATGCCGACGCGCTCGTCGCCATTGTAGATCACGAAGGCTGCGACGAGGCCGCCCAGCAACAGCCAGAACAGCACCTTCAGAAACCGCATGCCATTCCTTTCCTTGTGGCGACCGGGAGCAACTCTAGGCCGGGCGGGCGATGTTGCCAACTCTCCCGCTCTCAAGAGGAGCGGGAGATTCTTCAGCCGATCTCGTTTCGCAGCTCGGCAAAGAGGCCGGGAATGGCGGTCAGCCTTTGCTCTTCCTCGTCGAGGATCGCGTGGAAGGCGTGGCGCTTGATTGCGATGACGCGTTGCTCGGGAAGGCGATCGTCTAACGGCAGTGCCGAGAGGACGATGTCGATCAGCCGGTCGGCGCCGTGGAGACGGCCCCAGAGATAGTCGTTCTCGCGATAGGCGCGGCTGAAGAACGCACCGAAGCTGTTGAACTGGATCCCCTTGAGCGTCGCCGCGGCGCCGCCGGTGCGGATTGCGGTGGCATCGTCGGGGGAGATGCGATCGACGCGGATCGGATCGAACTCGTCCATGCCCTCGCCCTGAAGCAACGGAAGAGTGGCGATGTCGAAAAAGGGGAAGCCGAGATGCGCGAGCAGCATCGGGCGGCGGAGATCCTTCGATAGTGCGCTGAACCCGTCGGATAGGCGCGCGTCGGTGGCGTGGTCGAGCGCCTTCAATTGCATCCGGTCGGCGAGCAGGTCGAGGATCGGCCCGGCATCGTCGGTCATGTCACGCACCGCGCCACGCAGATCGGCGAAATTGTCCGAGCGCTTGAGCTCGAGATAGGCGGCAAGCGATTCGTAAATCGCCTCGCGCATCGGCAGCAGCTCGGCGTGCGAGCTGGGCAAGTCTATCTCGCTCAGCCGACGCGCGAGCAGCCGCAGGCGGCGGATGCGGAAGCCAAGGTCGTGCGCGCGGAGGAATTCGAGCGTCTGCGGGCTGGCGCCGTTTGAGAGCGTTGCGCCGAAGCGATCGCCGCCGCGGGCCTGGACCGCATGCGCTACGGCTTCGCGGATTTCGCGCAGCCTCTCGGGCGAATGGCTGTCGCCGATCGTGTAGAGCAGGCGACCGATACGATCGATCGTCCCGTCGACCTTGAGCAGGCCATAAGCGGTATGGCCGTAGCCCGCCTTGGCCGCGGCGGCGACCTGCGCGCGGCGGCGCCAGCTCGCGAGGCGCTTGGGCGTGGGATAATCGAGCCACAGGGTGTAGCCGAATAGCGCCTCGACCTGGATCTCCACTTCGGAGCGGATCTCGGTGAGAATTCCGAGCATCCGCTCGATCCGGTCCGATCGTGCCGAGATAGCCTCCAGATTGTCGCGGATCGGCTGCTCGCGCGGCAGTTCGGAAAGCGAGCCGATGATCGTCTCGAAGAACCCCGGCTGGCCCTGGGGCGAGCCGTAGAAATCGAAGCGGAAGTCCGGAAAGGGATCGATGAACACGAAGCGGCGATCGACCTGGCGGCGCGCGGGGCGCTCGCGCAATGCCTCGATAGCCGGGCGGAACGGGGCGTTGGCGAGCACCGACCCGTCGATCAGCACGGCATTCTCGGCGCGATTGTCGGTCCATTGATGCGGCAAGGCACGTTCGAGAAAGGCGTCGCGCCCCGGCCATTCGGCCTCGCGCTCGGCGAGCAGCGCATCCATCTCGCCGATCGTCGCGGGCGGGAAGGCGCCGGGGAAGCTTGAGGTCGCACGGGCGGCGAAAGCGAGCTCCGCCGCATCGGCGAGGGGCGCCTGCTCGTCGCCATGGTCGCTGAACGAGAAGACGAGGCGATGTTCGGTCTCGGTGACCTTGGGCGGTGAATTGAGCCGCAATTCCTCGGCGTGGCCGCGAAAATCGGTGACGGTGACGAACAGGTCGAGCGGCTGGCCGGGGGGAAGCAGGCGCCGGTAGCTGGGCCGCTGCGCCATCGCCGCGAAGGCGTCGAGCAGCGTGTTGAGCAGCCGCTTGCCGCCGAACGGGGGCTCGAACCAGCGCGAGCGGACGAAATGCTCGAGCTTGAGCCGGACCTCGTCGCGCGCGTGCGCCTCGACGGTCTCGTCGATCGTCTTGCTGCGATTGGCGACGATCCACGCGATCGGCGTCGCCCAGATCTTGGCGAAGCGGTGTGCGGGGGCCTGGCGCGGCTCGATGAGCGCTTCGACATCGGCGTGCTTCATCCACAGATCGGTGAGCGGATCCAGCGACTGACCGGTGGTGATCGCCTGGGCCAGGAAGATCGCGTTGATCCCGCCGGCGCTCGCCCCCGAGAGGATGTCGACCAGCACGCGCAGATTGATTCCCGAAGTCTCGCGGATCTCGTCGAGCAGCTGTCGATAGACGCCATTGCCGTCCTCGCCTTCACGCGCGGCACAACTCGCGCTGGCGAGCCGCCAGATCTCCTTGGTGATGCCGTGCATGTAGACGGCGAGGCTGATCCCGCCATAGCAGACGAGCGCGAGCCGCAGCTCCTTGTCGCGGATCTCGGACATCAGGCGGGGCTGACTTCGGCCCAGACGGGCAGATGGTCCGAAGCGGTTCGCGCGTTGAGGCTCTCATGCACCCCCGCTGCGCCGATCGCCAGGTCGCGGCTGGCCATGATTCGATCGAGCCGCGCCATCGGGCGGCGGGCGTGGAAGCTCTTGCCGGTATCGGCGAAATGGAAATGCTGGGCAAAGTCGCGCAGGCAGCCGCTGTGCGCGCTCCATTCGTTGAGGTCGCCCATCAGCACCGTCGGGTATTGTTGGGCGCTAGCGTTAAGGTGCGCGATGATCGCATGCGCCTGGCGGCGGCGCCACAGCCCCGAAAGGTCGAGATGCATGCCGACGACCCGGAGCACCTGGCCGCGGACGCGGACATCGGCCATCACTGCGCCGCGCGGCTCGAGCGCGGGCAAGTGGATCGCCTCGCAATCGAGAATCTGGGCGTCCTTCCGGACGAGCAGCGCGTTGCCGTGCCAGCCCATCGAGCGCGCACGCATCCCGAACGGGATCGGCTTCCAGTCGCCATGCTCGGCGAGCAGGTGGCCGGTCAGCACCGCCTCGCGCGTGCCGAAGCGGCGATCTGCCTCCTGCAGCGCGATGACGTCGGCGTTGACCTCGCACAGCACCTGGAGCGTCCGCTCCGGACGGCGCCGACGATCGGTTCCGATCGACTTGCGCATATTGTAGCTGGCGATCCTGATCATGTGTGCCCCTTATCGCGGGGCCGATGGGGGCTGGGCAAGGGGCTAGCGCGAATGCGCCCCTTCGGCGCGCTGGACCGCGGCCTCCGCGGCGGCGGCGATCAGGCTGCGGCCGGTGCCCTCCGCAGCTTCGGGGGTCATGGAAATGGCGACGCCGTCGGGGCCGTCGAGCAGCACCAGCCCTTGTTCTGCCGTCGCGACGCCCGGTTCGCTTTCGGGTCCCTGCGGGGCGATTTTTTCGCTCATCGATGCACTCTCCCGTGCGCGCCGTTGTGCGCGATGCGACCGTTCGGGAGAGAACTATGCAGCGCGGCGCCCGTTCCGTCAGCGGCCACCGGCTTCGAGCAGGCGGCGCGGGGCGGCAAGCTCCCAACTGCGCGCGATGCGATCGCCGACATGCGCCCAATCGGTGTCGTCATGGCCGACCGCGAGGCCGATCCAGCCCGCGCCGAGATAAGCGACGCGCGAATAGCTGTCCGGCGCGAGCGCGATCAGGTTCGGGCCCTCCTCGTCATCGGCGCATTTCACCGCGACGATCGTGCTGCCATCGCCGTGATGATCGTGGCGGAACTGCGCGAACTGCTTGCCCCCGACGAAGAAGGTCGGCTGGCCGTGACTGGGGCGCTCCTCGACTTCGGGAAGGCCGAGCGCGAGCGCGCGGACTTGCTCGAGGGCGGAATCTGGATCTTGGCTCAGCTTGGCGGATTCTTGGGACATAGGAACTCGGCAACTACCCTTGGGTAGAGCCGATGTTCCTCCTTCAGCACGCGTTCGGCAAGGCTTTCGGGGGTGTCGTCGGGCAGGATAGCGACTTCGGCCTGGCCGAGCACCTCGCCGGCGTCGAGTTCCTCGGTAACGATATGGACCGAAGCGCCGGCATGGCCGTCCCCGGCTTCGATGGCACGCGCGTGGGTATCTAGGCCCTTGTACTTGGGAAGCAGCGAGGGGTGAATGTTGACGATCCGGCCGCGCCAGCGAGCGACGAAGTCGTCGGAGAGAAGGCGCATATAGCCGGCGAGGGCGATCGCCTCGACCCCAGCCTGGCGCAGGGCTGCGTCGATTTTCGCCTCATAGTCGGGCTTCACCATGCCCTTGGGGGATTGGGCGAAGGTGGCGATGCCGTTGTCCTGCGCCCAGGCGAGGCCGGCAGCTTCGGGCTTGTCGCTGGCGACGAGCGCGACTTCGTAGGGACAGTCGGGTGCGCGCGACGCCTCGACCAGCGAGGCCATGTTCGAGCCGCGGCCGGAGATCAGGATGCCGAGCTTCTTGCGAGTCACGCTGCCCCCTCCCGCTTGCGGGAGGGGAGCCTAGCCGGCATGCGTCGCGCTCCAGTCGCTGCGCGCGCTCCAGGTCTCGGCGGGCCCGGAGACGGTGCAGCCGCGCGGGCCTTCCTCGACCGCGCCGATGCGGAATACCGTCTCGCCGGCTTCGGTAAGCTCGGCAGCAACTACTTCGGCATGCTCGGGGTCCACTGCCGCGACCATGCCGATCCCGCAATTGAAGGTCCGCGCCATCTCCTCGGGCTCGATATTGCCCTGTGCCTGGAGAAACGCCATTAGCCGCGGCAGCGGCCAGGCGCTCGCGTCGATGCGGGCATGGCAATTCTCGGGCAGCACGCGCGGGACATTTTCGAGCAGCCCACCGCCGGTGATGTGGGCGAGGCCGTGGATCGTGCCTTTCCGGAGCTGGGGCAGCAGGCTCGCGACATAGATGCGCGTCGGTGCCATCAGCGCGTCGAGCAGGATCACGTCCTGGTCGAACACCGCGGGGCGATCGAGCTTCCAGCCCTTGTCCGCGGCGAGGCGGCGGACGAGCGAGAAGCCGTTCGAGTGGATGCCGGTCGAGCCGAGGCCTAGCAGCACGTCGCCGGGGCGGATCGCGCTGCCGTCGAGCAATTGGTCGCGCTCGACCGCGCCGACGCAGAAGCCAGCAAGGTCGTAGTCGTTCTCGGCATACATGCCCGGCATCTCAGCGGTCTCGCCGCCGATCAGCGCGCAGCCGGCCTGGCGGCATCCGTCGGCGATCGAGGCGATGACGCGCTCGGCGGTCTCGGGGACCAGCTTGCCGCTGGCGTAATAGTCGAGGAAGAACAATGGCTCGGCGCCCTGGACGACGAGGTCGTTCGCGCACATCGCGACGAGGTCGATGCCGACGCCGTCATGCGCGTCGTGCTCGATCGCGAGCTTCAATTTGGTGCCGACGCCATCGTTCGCCGCGACCAGCAGGGGGTCCTTGAACCCCGCCGCCTTGGGGTCGAACACCCCGCCGAACCCGCCCAAGGCGGCGTCGGCGCCGGGGCGGCGGGTGGATTTGGCCAGCGGGCCGATGGCGCGCACCAACGCGTTGCCGGCCGCGATCGAGACGCCCGCCTGGGCGTAGGTATACCCTTTGTCTTCGCTCATGCGGAGCCGCTTAGCGGGGAGTTGCGGGAATCGGAACACCCGTTCGTGCTGTCGGGCAGAAGAAGGGCGAAGCATCGACAAGCTCTGTCCGAATGAGGATGGTAAAACACCTTGCTCGTTCGCTCTGAGCTTGTTGAATGGCCGTTCTTCTCCCGGCTCCGAGGCGAACGGCGCAATCGCTGCTTGGCTTCCCGCGCCCGCTTCGCCAAAAGGGCGGCCGCATGCAGTTGTCCCGGATTTCGCTCACCATCGGATTGGCCGGCGCGCTCGCACTTGCGGGCGCCAGCGTGGTCGTCGCGCAGGGGCCGGGCGGCGCCAGCGCGGTGCCGATCGACGCATCGGGGAGCTTCGAGGTTTCGGGCGTCCAGGTCGATGTCAGCGGCAAGACCGCGGAGATCGCGCGCCAGGGCGGGTGGCGGATCGCGCAGCGCAAGGGCTGGGAAATGCTGTCACAGCGGCTGACCGGCAAGAAGTCGAGCCTCGGCGATTCGGCGCTCGACGCGCTGGTCACCGGGATCGTCGTCGAGCGCGAGCAGATCGGCCCCAATCGCTATGTCGCCAAGCTCGGCGTGCTGTTCGATCGCGGCAGGGCGGGAGCGATCCTCGGCGTCTCGACTGCAGTGAGCCGCTCTGCGCCGATGCTGTTGGTCCCGCTGGAGTTTTCGGGCGGAGTCGGCCGCGTGTTCGAGCGCGAGACCGCCTGGTCGCGCGCGTGGAACCGCTTCCGCAGCGGTGGCAGCACGATCGACTATGTCCGGCTGCGCCCGACGGGCTCCGACGCGATGCTGGTCAATGCCGGGCAGACGCTGCGCCGCGGGCGCAACTGGTGGCGCACGGTGCTCGACCAATATGGTGCGTCCGACGTGCTCGTCGCCGAGGTGCAGCTTCGCCGCGAATATCCCGGCGGGCCGATCATCGGCATCTTCGCCGCCAATCACGGCCCCGACAAGCGCCCGATCACCAGCTTCGCGCTGCGGGTCGACAATGGCGAATCGCTCGATGCACTGCTCGATGCGGGCATCCAGCGGCTCGACCAGGCCTATCAGAAGGCGCTGGCGTCGGGGACCCTGCGACCCGATCCACTGCTCGCGGTGCGGCCGCCGGTGGCCAAGACTGCCGAACAGCTCGCTGCCGAGGCCGAAGCTGCCGCAGCCGCAGCAGCTGCCGCCGCGGTCACGCCGGAGGCGAGTGCAAGCGGCACGGCGAGTGCCACGTATACGGTGCAGGTCGAGACGCCCAACGTCGCCGCGCTCAATGCCTCCGAATCGGCGATTCGCGGTGTGCCCGGTATTCGCTCGGCTGCGACGACCAGTCTGGCGCTGGGCGGGATCTCGGTGATGCGCGTCGCGTTCGACGGGCCGCAGGCGAGCCTGCGCTCGGCGCTCGAGGCGCGCGGCTGGCAGGTGCAGGAAGGCGCCGGCGTGCTGCGCATCCGTCGTGGTGGCGGGAGCGCGCCTGCGGCGTCGCCCAGCCCGCAGAATACGGCGACCCCGGCGGCCAAATGAGCCAGTTGCGCCTTCCGCTCGGACTGCCCGAAGCAGGCGAGACGGAATTCCTGGTCGGCGAATCGAACGCGCGTGCCGTCCATCAACTCGAACATTGGGCGACCTGGCCGGTGATGAGTGCGCTGCTCGTCGGCCCGCGCAAATCGGGGCGCAGCCTGCTCGCGCGGATCTTCGCGTCGAAGAGCGGCGGGCGGATCTTCGACGATGCCGATCGTGCCAGGGAGACGGACGTCTTCCACGCCTGGAACCAGGCGCAGCAGGAGCGGCGGCCGCTGCTGATCGTGGCCGAAACGCCACCGCCGATCTGGGACGTCAAGCTGCCCGACTTGCGCTCGCGGCTTGCCGCTTCACCCTTGCTTGAGCTTGGACCACCGGACGACGCGCTCGTGCCTCAGTTGATCGAGCGTGCCTTTGAACGGCACCTGCTCCATGCCAAGCCCGATGTTGTTGCCTGGCTCGCCAAGCGCATCGAACGCAGCCATGTTGCGATACTGCGCGTTGCCGATGCACTGGAGTCGGAAACCGACAATCGCCTCTCGATCCCGGCGGTGCGCGAGGCGCTGGCGGCGAACGGTCTCATAACCGCAACGGACGAACCCTAGGGCCATGACCAAGCCAGCACGCAAGCGGGCCGAAGAGGGACCTAGAATGACGGATACGCCGAGCGAACCGGTGAAGCGCTATTTCAATCGCGAGTTGAGCTGGCTCGCCTTCAATCGCCGGGTGATGGAGGAGGCGTGCAACCGCGCGCATCCGCTGCTCGAACGGCTGCGCTTCCTGTCGATCTCGGGATCGAATTTCGATGAGTTCTTCATGGTCCGAGTCGCCGGGCTGATGGGGCAGCAGCTCCAGCAGGTCGAGGCGCGCTCGGCCGACGGGCGGACACCCGGGCAGCAGCTCGCGGCGATCTCCGAAGAGGCCGAGATCCTCGCCGACAGCCAGCAGAGCGTGTGGCACGACATTCGCGTCCAGCTCGTCGAGGTCGGCATCCACGTTCTCGAATCCGACGAGATCGAGGGCGAGACCGAAGCGTGGCTGGAGAAGCATTTCCGCGACCAGATCTTCCCGATCCTGACTCCGCAGGCGCTCGATCCAGCGCATCCGTTTCCGTTCATCCCCAACCAGGGGTCGAGCGTTATCTTCGACCTAGTCCGGCGATCGGACCGCGAGCCGATCCGCGAGCTCGTACTGCTGCCGACGACGATGCCGCGCTTCGTCCGCCTGCCTGGCGAGCCGGCGCGCTATGTTGCGGTCGAGACCCTGCTCAAGCGCTTCTCGCATTTGCTGTTCCCAGGCTACGACGTGCTGGGATCAGCGGCGTTCCGCGTGCTGCGCGACAGCGACCTCGAAATCGAGGAAGAAGCCGAAGACCTCGTCATGACCTTTCGCTCGGCGATCAAGCGCCGGCGGCGGGGACGCGTGATCCGCCTCGAAATGGAGGACGGTATCGCCCCCGAGCTGGAGGCGGTGCTCAAGGAGGAACTGGGCGGCAGCGAAGCGCTGCTGACCGAGACCGGCGGGTTCCTGGGCATCGGCGACCTCTCGGCGCTGGTCGACGAGGACCGTCCCGACCTCAAGTTCACGCCGTTCGTCGCGCGCTTTCCCGAGCGGATCCGCGAATATGGCGGCGATTGCTTCGCGGCGATCCGCGCCAAGGACATCATCGTCCACCACCCCTATGAGAGCTTCGACGTGGTGCTCTCGTTCCTCGGGCAGGCGGCGAGCGATCCCGACGTGGTGGCGATCAAGCAGACGCTCTATCGCGCCGGCAAGCAGCCGGCGGTGATCAATGCCCTCATTGCTGCTGCGGAAGCGGGCAAGTCGGTCACCGCGGTGGTCGAGCTCAAGGCCCGGTTCGACGAGGAGCAAAACCTCTATTGGGCGACCGCGCTCGAGCGCGCAGGCGTCCAGGTCGTCTATGGCTTCATCGACTGGAAGACCCACGCCAAGATCTCGATGGTGGTGCGGCGCGAGGGCAATGGCTTCCGCACCTATTGCCATTTCGGGACGGGAAATTACCACCCGATCACCGCGCGCATCTACACCGACCTGAGCTTCTTCACGGCCGATCCGCGGCTAGGGCGCGATGCGGCGCAATTGTTCAACTATGTCACCGGCTATGTCGAGCCCGAGTCGCTCAACCTGCTCAACATCAGCCCGCGCGACCTGCGCAACCAGCTCATCACGCTGATCGACGCCGAGATCGCGCATGCCCGCGCTGGAAGGCCTGGGGCTATCTGGGCCAAGATGAACTCGGTGGTCGATCCCACGGTGATCGAGAAGCTCTACGAGGCAAGCGGCGCCGGGGTGGAGATCGACCTCGTGATCCGCGGCATATGCTGCCTGCGGCCGGGCGTGCCGGGGCTGTCGGAGAATATCCGGGTCAAGTCGATCGTCGGGCGCTTCCTCGAGCATAGTCGCATCTGGGCGTTCGGCAGCGGCAAGGGGCTGCCGAGCGACGGCGCCAAACTGTTCATCTCCTCGGCCGACTGGATGCCGCGCAATTTCGATCGCCGCGTCGAATTCATGCTGCCGGTCCTCAACAAGACCGTGCACGATCAGGTGCTCGACCAGGTGATGGTCGCCAATCTGCTCGACGACGAGCAGAGCTGGCAGCTCCAGCCCGACGGCCGTTATGTCCGCGCCGAGCCGGGCGAGACGCCGTTCAACCTGCATCGCTATTTCATGACGAACCCCTCGCTCTCCGGGCGCGGCGCGGCGCTCGAAAAGCGCAAGCCGGTTCCCAAGCTGTCGCTCAAGCGGCGGCGAGCCCCGAAAAAGGAAAGTTGATGGCAACACTCCTCCGCAAAGCGGAGCAACAGGTTGCGCCCGCCAAGGCACGTCAGGCGATCATCGACATCGGTTCGAACTCGGTGCGCCTCGTCGTCTATGAAGGCGCAGCGCGGCTGCCGGCCGTGCTGTTCAACGAAAAGGTGATGGCCGGGCTCGGCCGGTCGCTGAGCGAAACCGGGGCGATCGACAAGAGCGGGCTCAAGCGCGCGCGCGGCGCGCTCTCGCGTTTTGCGTCCCTGGCGCGTGAAATGCAGGTAAGCGAATTGCGCACGGTGGCGACCGCGGCGGTGCGCGACGCCTCCAATGGCGGCGAATTGATCGCGGCGGCCGAGAAGCTGGGCCTGACCGTCGAGCTGCTCTCGGGAGTCGAGGAAGCGACGGCCTCGGGCCTGGGGGTGCTGTCGGGGATACCCGAGGCCGATGGCGTGGTCGGCGATCTCGGCGGCGGCAGCCTCGAGCTTGTGCGCGTGGTCGCGGGCACGGTGACCGACCGGGTGTCGTTTCCGCTTGGCGTGCTGCGGCTCGGGGCGATCCGCGCAGAGGGCAAAGGTGCGCTCGACCGGCGGGTGGCCAAGCTGATCGCCGAGTCGGGCTGGGCAGGGCGTGGCAAGGACTTGCCCTTCTATCTGGTCGGCGGATCGTGGCGTGCGCTGGCGCGGCTCGACATGCATCGGACCGGCTATCCGCTGCCGGTAGTCCACCAATATCCGATCGCTCTTGATCGTGTCGGGGCGCTGCAGCAGGTGCTCGCCGAGATTCCGCGGGCCGAACTCAAGGCAATCCCGGACATTTCGGGTGCGCGCATTCCGACGCTTGGCGATGCGACCGCGCTGCTGGCCAGCGTGCTCAAGCATCTCGGCAGCAGCGGCAGCCTCGTCTCCGCCTATGGGCTGCGCGAGGGGCTGCTCTACCAGCGGCTCAGCCCCGAGCAGCGCCGCGAAGACCCGCTGATCGCCGCCGCACGCGACGAGGGCGAGCGCTCGGGACGCTTTCCCGAGCATGGCGACGTCATCGACGCCTGGATCGCGCCGTTGTTCGACGACGCGCCCGAACTGGCCCGGCTGCGCCACGCGGCGTGCCTGCTCGCCGATGTCGGCTGGCGCGCCAACCCCGAATTCCGCGCCGAACGGGGCATGGAGATCGCGCTGCACGGCAATTGGGTGGCGATCGACGCGATCGGCCGCGCGGTGCTCGCACAGGCGCTCTACACTGCGCTGGGCGGCGGTCTCGGCACCCCGACGCAGCTCGAACAACTCGCCGACGAAGCATCACTGGCGCGGGCGCGGCTCTGGGGGCTTGCGATCCGGCTGGGCCAGCGGCTGAGCGGCGGAGTCGCCGCGCCGCTCAGGCGCTCGCACGTCGCGCTCGAGGATGGAACGCTTGCGTTGGCGCTCGAACCCGAGGACGAAGCCCTGTATGGCGAGGCGGTCGAGAAACGCCACAAGGCACTGGCCGCGGCGTTCGGCAAGGAGCCGGTATTGGAAGTTTAACCGCAACCGCTACGCGTGATCTTGCCGCTGGCATCGGTGTAGAGGTTTAGCCGGTCGACGCGGAAATCCATCGTCGCCGCCGAGTCGGGGGCAAGCCAGCGCACCGTTTTGGCACCCGACAGCTTGAGCGCCTCTGCCTCCACTGCGGCACTGCGCGTCTTTCCGACCAGCGTGCCCAGCTTGGCGGCATTGCACTCGACGCCCGGCACTTCGGCTCCGGGCGGCGGAGTCTGGGTGCAGCCGATCGTCGCAAGCGCGAGGGCGGGGAGGGCGAAGCGGATCATTCGGAAGGTTCCTCGGTTCGTGTCATCTTGAGCTTTCCGTTGCGCACGGTGAACCCAAGCTGACCCTCGACGAGCTGGAGCGCATCGCGGCCGAACTGCTCGAAGCGCCAGCCTTCAAGGATCGGGAGCCCCTCTCGCACGCCTGCGGCGAGCGATTCGAGATCGTCCGAGCGGGCGAGCAGGCGGGCGGCGACGTTGATTTCCTTGGCGCGGATCTTGAGCAGCAGCTTGAGCAGATCGGCGACAAGCGCGCCGTCCTTGCCGAGCGCAGGCTTGCGGTCGTCGCGCGCGGGGAGTTCGTCGCCCGACATCGGCTTGGCGCCTTCGAGCGCTGCCATCAACCGCCCGCCGATATCGTTGCCGCCCCAGGCCGGCGAGAGCCCGCGGACCTTGGCGAGATCGCCTTGTTTCCGCGGGGGATTGCCAGCGAGATCGGCGAGGGTCTCATCCTTTATGATGCGGCCGCGCGGCAGGTCCTTGCCCTGCGCCTCGATCTCGCGCCAGCGGGCGAGCGCCTTGAGGCGGCCGAGCACCTCGGGCTTCCGGCTCGAGATGCGGACGCGCTGCCACGAGAGATCGGGGTCGTTGTGATAATTCTCGGGATCGGCGAGCCGCTCCATTTCCTGGTCCAGCCAGGCGCCGCGGCCGGTCTTTTTGAGCTTCTCGAGCATCCGCGGGAAGATCTCGGAGAGGTAGGTGACGTCGCAGATGGCATAATCGATCTGGCGCTTGTCGAGCGGGCGGCGGCTCCAGTCGGTGAAGCGGGCGCCCTTGTCGACGGTGATGCCGAGATAGGTATCGACGAGGTTCGAATAGCCGATCTGCTCGCCCTGCCCGAGCGCCATCGCCGCGACCTGGGTGTCGAACAGTGGGTGCGGGGTCTTGCCGGTGAGGTTGTAGACGATCTCGATATCCTGACCGCCGGCATGGAAGACCTTCAGGACGTCTTCGTTGTTGACCAGCAGATCGAGCAGCGGCTGCATGTCGATACTGCCCATCGGATCGATCGCCGCGGCTTCCTCGTCGTCGGCGATCTGGATGAGGCAGAGCTCGGGCCAGTAGCTGTTTTCCCGCATGAACTCGGTGTCCACGCAGATGTACGGCTTGTTGGCAAAGCGGGCGCAGAGATTGGCGAGGGCGGCGCTGTCTTCGATCAGACCATGAATATGCATCGAGCGCCCATAGACCGGACTTCGGGTTGACAAAAGAGGGTGGGAGGGGAAAGCGCAGCCGATCCCGTTTCACTCACGTAAAAGTTGATGCCCGACATGCACGCCTATCGCACGCACACCTGCGCCCAGCTCCGCGCCGCCGATGTCGGCCAGACCGTCCGCGTCTCTGGCTGGGTGCACCGCAAGCGCGATCATGGCGACCTGGTTTTCATCGATCTGCGCGACCATTATGGCATCACCCAGATCGTCACCGACGTCAGCGGCCCAGCCTTTGCCGCGATCGAGTCGTTGCGCAGCGAGTCGGTGATCACGGTCACCGGCACCGTGGTCGCGCGCGACGCCGCTGCGGTGAACCCCAACCTGCCCACCGGCGAGGTCGAGCTCCGTGCCGCCGAAGTCACCGTGCAGGGCGCCGCGCAGGAATTGCCGCTGCCGGTGTTCGGCGACCAGGAATATCCCGAGGATATTCGCCTGCGTTATCGCTTCCTCGATCTGCGCCGTGAGCGGCTGCACAAGAACATCCTGCTGCGCTCGAACGTCATCGCCTCGCTGCGCCGTCGGATGATCGACCAAGGCTTCACCGAGTTCCAGACGCCGATCCTAACGGCCTCTTCCCCCGAGGGCGCGCGCGATTATCTGGTCCCGTCGCGGGTCCACCCGGGCAAGTTCTACGCGCTCCCCCAGGCGCCGCAAATGTTCAAGCAGCTGCTGATGGTCGCCGGCTTCGATCGCTATTTCCAGATCGCGCCGTGCTTCCGCGACGAGGATGCGCGCGCCGACCGTTCGCCGGGTGAATTTTACCAGCTCGATTTCGAGATGAGCTATGTCACGCAAGACGATGTTTTTGCGGCAATCGAGCCCGTGCTGCACGGCGTGTTTGAAGAGTTTGCAGACTGGGAGGGCAAGGGCCGCAGCGTCTCGCCGCTGCCGTTCCAGCGCATCCCGTACCGCGAGTCGATGCTCAAGTACGGCAACGACAAGCCCGATCTGCGCAACCCGCTGCTGATCACCGACGTCTCGGACTTCTTCAAAGGTTCGGGCTTCGGGCGTTTCGCGTCGATCGTCGAGGGCGGCGATATCGTCCGCGCGATTCCGGCGCCGGGCACGCATGAGAAGAGCCGGAAGTTCTTCGACGACATGAACAGCTGGGCGCAGTCGGAAGGCTTCCCGGGTCTCGGCTACGCCACCCAGAAGGACGGCGTGTTCGGCGGCCCGATCGCCAACAACCACGGCCAGGACGGTATGAAGGCGATCGCCGAGGCGATGGGCCTCGGCCCCAACGACGGCATCTTCTTCGCCGCCGGCAAGGAAGCGCAGGCCGCCAAGCTTGCCGGCCTCGCTCGTACCCGCGCGGCCGAGCAGCTCGAACTGATCGACGCGTCGCGCTTCGAATTCTGCTGGATCGTCGATTTCCCGATGTTCGAGGCCGACGAAGACACCGGCAAGATCGACTTCAGCCACAACCCGTTCAGCATGCCGCAGGGCGAGCTCGCGGCGCTGGAGGGCAAGGACCCGCTCGATATCCTCGCCTATCAGTACGACATCGTCTGCAACGGCGTCGAGCTGAGCTCGGGCGCGATCCGGAACCACAAGCCCGAGATCATGTACAAGGCGTTCGAGATTGCCGGGTACAGCCAGACCGATGTCGACACCAACTTCGCGGGCATGATCAATGCGTTCAAGTTCGGCGCCCCGCCGCACGGGGGATCGGCGCCGGGCGTCGACCGCATCGTCATGCTGCTGGCCGATGAGCCCAACATCCGCGAGGTGATCGTCTTCCCGATGACCCAGAAGGCCGAGGACCTGATGATGCAGGCGCCGAGCTTCGTCAGCGAGAAGCAGCTCAAGGAACTCAACATCCGCCTCGCGCCGCAGGTGGCGGCGGATCTTGCCAAGCAGGCGAACGACTAACCGGCGGCAAGCGCCGGGCAGGAGAGACTATGTCGGACGAGGCTAACGCTCGGGCCCGCGCTCGGGCGGAAGCTACCATCGGTATCGCCGACCTGTTCACGATCGGCATCGGCCCGTCGAGCTCGCACACCGTGGGACCGATGCGCGCCGCCGCGGCTTTTGCCGAGACCGCGCTCGATCGCGGTACGCCGACTGCTGTCTCTTGCGAGTTGTTCGGCTCGCTCGCGCTCACCGGCCGCGGCCATGCCACCGACACCGCGGTGATGCTCGGCCTTGCCGGCTACCGCCCAGAGACCGTTGACCCCGACGCGGTTGCTACGATCGTAGACACGATCCGTGCCGAGGCGACGCTGGTGCTCGGCGGCCATGTATCCGTCCCGTTCGTCGACGGGCATCATCTCGTGTTCCGCGAGGATCGCTTCCTCTCCGCACACCCCAACGGCATGCGTTTCGTCGCGCATTATGCCGAGGGCGAGCCCTATGAGAGCTTCGTCTATTCGATCGGCGGCGGCGCGATCGTCGAGGGCGGGTGCGAGCCACCCCAGGCCAATGTCGCGCTCCCGTTCGCGTTCAGCTCGGGCGCCGAGTTGCTCGCCGTGGGCGAAGCGCAGGGCGTGAGCATCGCCGATATCGTCCGCGCCAACGAAGCGGCGTGGCGCGATGATGCCGAGACAGACGCGTTCCTCGACAGCCTGCGCGCGGCGATGTCGGCGTGCATCGACCGCGGCTGCCGCGGAGAAGGGGAGTTGCCCGGCGGGCTCAAGGTCAAGCGCCGCGCGCGCGACCTCCACCAGCGCCTGATCGCGCGGGGACCGCGCAGCGATCCTTCCCTCGTGTTCGACTGGGTCAGCCTTTGGGCGCTCGCGGTCAACGAGGAGAACGCCGCCGGTGGCCGCGTCGTCACATCGCCGACCAATGGCGCCGCTGGGGTGATCCCGGCGGTGCTGCGCTACTACGAGACCTTCTGCGCGAGCCCCACGCCGGCAGGCGCCCGCGTGTTCCTGCTCACCGCGGCGGCGATCGGGTTTCTCTACAAGAAGCGGGCCTCGATCTCCGCCGCCGAGATGGGGTGCCAGGGCGAAGTCGGCGTCGCCTGCTCGATGGCCGCCGCGGGCCTAGCCGCCGCGCTCGGCGCGACCAACGCCCAGATCGAGAATGCCGCCGAGATCGGCATGGAGCATAATCTTGGCCTGACTTGCGATCCGATCGGCGGGCTCGTCCAGATCCCGTGCATCGAGCGCAACACAATGGGCGCGATCAAGGCGATCAACGCCGCTTATCTCGCGATGCACGGCGACGGCAGCCACATCGTCAGCCTCGACGCGGTGATCGAGACGATGCGCCAGACTGGCGAGGACATGCGCTCGAAGTACAAGGAAACTGCCCAGGGCGGCCTCGCGGTTAACGTCGTCGCCTGCTAGTCGCTTCCCGCGAGGGAGAAGGCGATGCGTGTCGCGATTTTCAACACCAAGGCCTATGATCGGCGCTTCCTGACGCAGGCTAATGCCGGGTTCGGGCACGACCTCCATTTCCTCGAGCCCCGGCTCGACCTGGCGACTGCGCCGCTCGCGGCGGGGCACCAGGCGGTATGCGTGTTCGTCAACGACGTGCTCGACGCGGGGGTGCTCGGAAAGCTCGCTGAGGGCGGCACGAAGCTGGTCGCGCTGCGCTGCGCCGGGTTCAACAATGTTGATATTGCCGCGGCCGAGCGGCTCGGGATCACGGTGGTGCGCGTGCCCGCCTATTCGCCGCATGCCGTGGCCGAATTCACCATCGCGCTGCTGCTCGCGGTCGATCGCAAGGTGCCAAGGGCTTGGGCGCGCGTGCGCGAGAATAATTTCGCGCTCGACGGGCTGATCGGGCGCAACCTTCACGGCCGCACCGCCGGCGTGATCGGCACCGGCAAGATCGGCGCGCTGGTAGCGCGGACGCTGCGGCTCGGCTTCGATTGCGAGGTATTGGCAAGCGACGTCGTCGAGGATCCCGAACTCGCCGCGATCGGCGTGCGCTATGTCGATTGCGCCACGCTGCTGGCAGAGGCGGAGATCGTCACGCTGCACTGCCCACTGACTCCTGAGACGCGCCACCTGATCGACGCCGATGTAATCGCGCGCGCTCGCGATGGCCTGGTCATCGTGAATACTAGCAGAGGCGCGCTGATCGACACTGCCGCACTGATCGGCGGGCTCAAGGCCCGGAAGGTCAGCGCGGTGGCACTCGACGTCTATGAGCAGGAGGCCGACCTGTTCTTCGAAGACCTCTCCGATGAGATCGTCTCGGACGATCTGTTCCAGCGGCTGCTCACCTTTCCGAATGTGCTGGTGACCGGGCATCAGGCCTTCCTCACCGAGGAAGCCCTGGAGGCCATCGCGCGCACCACGCTGTCGAGCATTAGCGATGCCGAGGCGGGCCGTGCGCTCGCCAATCGCGTCGATACCCGGCTGGTTGCGGGATCGCGCTGACTGCCCATACGTTGCTTCGCAGACAAGGAGGCGGGATGGCGATCGATCTCAGCGACTACGAGGCGGGCGACGCCTTTGACGGGCACTATAAAAAGGCGCTCAAAAAGCTCCAGAAGCGGCTCAGCCGCATCCACTATGCGCACATCGTGCACAAACGGCGCGCGATCGTCGTTTTCGAGGGCTGGGATGCTGCGGGCAAGGGCGGGATCATCCAGCGGCTTACCGCGGAATGGGATCCGCGCTATTACGAGGTCTGGCCGATCTCGGCGCCGACTCCCGAGGAACTGGCGCACCATTTCCTCTGGCGCTTCTGGCGGCGGCTGCCCGCACAGCACAATATCGCGATCTTCGACCGCAGTTGGTATGGCCGGTTGCTGGTCGAGCGGGTCGAGGGCTTCGCCAAGGAGGCGGAGTGGCGGCGCGGCTATGACGAAATCAATGATTTCGAGGCCCAACAGGTCGAGACCGGCGCGACACTGGTCAAGGTGTTCGTTCACGTCACCCAGACAACGCAGGACGAGCGGCTACGCGCGCGGCTCGACCATCCCTGGAAACGCTGGAAGACCGGCCTCGACGATTATCGCAACCGGGCGAAGCGGGCGGATTATCTCGAGGCGATGGCCGAGATGTTCGAGCGCACCGACACCAAGCTTGCCCGCTGGATCGTGGTGGACGGCAATGACAAGAAGGCGGCGCGCATTGCCGCGCTGACCGCGATCGCCGATGCGCTGGAGAAGCGAGTGCCGATGGAGCCGCCCGAACTCGACCCCGAAGTCGAGAAGATCGCGAGGAAAGCGCTCGGGCGCTAACTCAGTCCGGCAGTTGCTCGAGCGCGGCGAACATGTCCGCGGCGATCGCCGGGGCGGCGGTGTCGTCGCTTGAGTCCAGCAGTCGCCTGGCTTCGGCTTCGAGCGCCGCGGGCCGCTCTTTCGCCGGCAGCGCGACGATCCGGGCATAGCTGTCCGCGGCGCGGACCCAGGTGCCGTTGACGCCTTCGACATCCTCGACCGAGCGGGCGAAGGGCGAACCCTCCTGGTGGAATTGCTTGCCGTCGCGCTTGAAGACCGCGACGACCAATGCACCGACCGCATATTGCTGGCGGATGCAGGCGCCCATCAATGCGCTCGGGTGCACGATATGGAGCGGGGTCGGGAAACGCGGCGTCGGCCGGTCGTCGATCGAGACATAGCCGGAAACGGCGAGCGGCTCGGCGGGGAGCACGCCCTTGATCGCGCGGATCGGCTCCAGCCGCACCTGCGGCTTGCCCCAATTGCCGTCCTTGAGCGCCTCGGACGCCGGCCCCGACGCGACGCGGGCCAGCACGACCAGATCAGCCTTATCGACTAGTTCGTAATTGCTCGGGACGCGGTAGCCCGGCACCACGGAGCAGGCATATGCAGGCGTCGCCCCGATAGCGGCGAGGGCAAGCAGGGGCGTGCGAAGCTTCATGCCGGAGCGAATGCTCCGTCCTCGTCCATAACGTGAAGCACGCCGTCGCGGATCGCGAAGTAGGCGCCGTGGATCTTGAGCGTGCCCTCAGCCTCGCGCTCGGGGATGCACGGGAAGGTGCGCAGATTGGCGATCGATACGCGCACCGTCTCGAGTTCGAGCGCGTGGATCGCCTCGGGGCCGTCGCCATGCTCGGCGATGATCCGCTCGCGTGCCTCGTCGAGCATATCGACCCAATGCGCGATAAAGCCGCCGCGCCCCGCGGGCGCGCCCTTGAAGCGCTGAGTCAGCGCCGCATGGACGCCGCCGCAGGCGCCGTGGCCAAGTACGACGATCTCGGGGACTTCGAGCTGCGTCACGGCGAATTCGAGCGCCGCCGAAACGCCGTGCCGGCCGCCGCCGAGCTCGAACGGCGGGACAAGGTTGGCGATGTTGCGGACAACGAAGATTTCGCCTGGCGAAGTGTCGAACACCTGCGCGGGATCGACTCGGCTGTCCGAACACGCGATCACCATCACCTTCGGGCTCTGGCCCTCGGAGAGCTCGTCCCAGCGTTCGCGTTGTTCGCTGTAGCCATTCTGGCGGAAGCGCTGATAGCCGGTGAGCAGGGCGTTATAGTCGGTCATCGCGTCTCTTTAGCCCAATGCGCGCGGTTGCGAAGCCGGCGTGCAATCGAAAACTGCAACCCGGCATGCAAGCGCAGTTGTTGTGTGTGCAAGCGCGGATCGCTATCTGGCCCTCATGAACGAGATGTCGCCGCTGCCCCGCCCCGAGCGCGTACGCAAACCCGACTGGATCCGCGTCAAGGCGCCGACTTCGGAGGGCTTCGCCGCGACGCGCGCGCTGATGCGATCGAAGAGCCTCACCACGGTGTGCGAGGAAGCCGCCTGCCCGAACATCGGCGAGTGCTGGTCGAAGAAGCACGCGACGGTGATGATCCTGGGCGACACGTGCACGCGCGCCTGCGCCTTCTGCAACGTCAAGACGGGTATGCCGCGTGCCGTCGACCCGATGGAGCCGCAGAACGTCGCCGATGCCGCGGCGCAGATGGGGCTCGAGCATATCGTCATTACTTCGGTCGATCGCGATGATCTTCCCGACGGTGGCGCGAAGCAGTTCGTCAAGGTGATCGAGGCGATCCGCAAGTCGAACCCGACGACGACGATCGAGATCCTCACGCCCGATTTCCGCAACAAGCACGAAGCGGCGGTCGAGATGATCGTCGCGGCGCGGCCCGATGTCTACAACCACAATCTGGAGACCGTGCCGCGGCTGTATCCGACGATCCGCCCGGGCGCGCGCTATTACGCCTCGCTGCGGCTGCTCGAGACGGTCAAGCGGCTCGATCCGTCGATCTTCACCAAGTCTGGGATCATGCTCGGGCTCGGCGAGGAGAGGCTCGAGGTCCATCAGGTAATGGACGACATGCGCAGCGCCGACATCGATTTCCTGACGATGGGCCAGTATCTCCAGCCGACCCCGAAGCACGCCAAGGTGATCGATTTCGTCACGCCGCAGGCGTTTGGTTCCTATGGGGCGATTGCGCGCGCCAAGGGCTTCCTGCTGGTTGCCTCGTCGCCGCTGACCCGGTCGAGCTATCACGCCGGTGACGATTTCGCGAAGATGCGCGATGCGCGAGCGGCCAAGCTGGCGAAGGCTGCCGCAGCCGTCTGATGCCCAAGCATAGCGAGACGCGCGCGCTGCCTTATACGCCGGAGCAGATGTTCGACCTCGTCGCCGATGTCGAGCGTTACGGCGAGTTCCTCCCCTGGGTCAGCGCGGTGCGGGTGCGCGCGAACAGCGATACGCAGATGGTTGCGGATCTGATCGTCGGGTTCAAGGGATTACGCGAGAGCTTCACCTCGCGCGTCGAAAAGCAGCGCCCGGGGCATATTCGCGTCGACTATCTCGAAGGGCCGCTCAAGCACCTCAACAACGACTGGACGTTCCGCAGCGACGGGCAGGGCGGCTGCCTAGTCGATTTCTGCGTCGACTTCGCGTTCAAGAACCGCGTTTTCGAGATGCTCGCGGGGCAAGTGTTCGATCGCGCGCTCCGGAAGATGATCAACGCCTTCGAGGAGCGCGCCGCGCGACTCTATGGCGATGCGGGCACCCATAGCGCTGCCTGAGACCGCCCTGACGCTGTCCAGCCTCCGATCGTCCCGCGAGCACTGTCTCCGGGATGACGCACTGCACAAAGTCCCTCTACTTCTACGCTCACGAGGGAGATCATGATGCACGCCTATGATATCGATGTCGGGCCGTGGCGCACCGGCAATCCGGACCGCGGCGAGGATGGATGGTGCTATGGGCTGCCGCCGGGGATAGCGCCCGAGCAATGGCCACTCGATCCCGTGACGGGCCATCCACTGGTGCATGGCTTCACGCTGTTGCTTCCCGAAGACTATCGCGTGCATGGGCCGGAGATCGTCGCGCTCTCGTTCTTCGCGACGCCGGTGGATGGCAATGACGGGGGTGCCTCGGTGTGGAACGATGCCGTCGCCGCGCTGATCGATGCACCGGGCGATACGGCGCCCGACGATCCCGTGCTGTCGGCATGGTGGCAGCGCGCACGCCAGGCGCATCCCCGGCTGCATCGAATGCGGGACATCCTCGATTACGCCTATGCCGCCGTGCTGCTGACGCGGGCGGAATATGAAGGACCGCCCTGTGCGCCGCCTGCGCCGATCGCCGATCCGTCGCACGATGCGGCGGCCCCGGCATGGTTGTCAGAGGGCGCGGCACCGGCCTTCGAGAGGTTCAGCGGGCGGACTCCGTTCCGCGACCCCGCCGAGCCCTGGTCGATCCATTGCCCGCTGCGGCTGATCGCGCGCGCGGACGACCCCAATGCCGGGCTGGCCCCGCAGGAGACGTGGGGTAACGAGGATGCCGCGAACGGCTATCGCTCGCCTTATTACACTGCGCCGGACGGCGAATGGCGTGAACAGCCCTGGCTCAAGGACCATGCGCCCAACCATCTCGGCGGGACGATGCGCCCGATTCAGGGCGTACCCGAGTTCAGTCCCTATTATATCGAGTTCGAGGAGGCGCTTGGCGGGTATAATTTCGGCGGCGGCAATGCGCAGCTCGACATCCGCGAGCTGGAGTTTGACTGGGCCTGCGGCTGACGCTCAGGCGTCGGCGCCAGACGCTTCGGCGGGCTCGCCCGGCATCAGCAGTTCGAGCGCGCACAGCGCCGCCTGGAGCCGCACCCCGGCGCGGCCGGTATCCTCGAAATGTCGCGCATCGGCGACGATGTGCTGCGGATCGGCGCCGCGCTCGGCCTGGGCGAACACTACGGTGCCGACCGGCTTCTTCTCGCTGCCGCCGTCGGGGCCGGCGATGCCGGTGATCGCCACCGCCACATCGGCGTTGCTGCGTCTCAGCGCGCCCTGCGCCATGCTCCAGGCAACCGCGATCGACACCGAGCCGAAAGTCTCGAGCACGTCGCTGCTGACCTTGAGCACCTCCATCTTGGCTTCGTTCGAATAAGTGACGAAGCCGGCCTCAAACACATCGGACGAGCCGGGAATCTCGGTGAGCGCGGCGCTGACCAGCCCGCCGGTGCAGCTTTCGGCCACGGCGATCTTCCGCCCCGCGGCACGATTGGCCTCAAGCACCTTGCGGGCCGAGTCGACGAGTTGGGGCGGGAGAATCGTGTCCATAGGCTCAGGCCTCTGCCACTGGGATGTTTCCGTGGCGAGTCATGCCGTCGCCGCGGGCAGGCGGACGGTGGCGATCGCCTGCGCGGCCATGCCTTCGCCCCGTCCTGTAAAGCCAAGCCGCTCTGTCGTGGTGGCTTTCACGCTGACCTGGCCGACTGCGAGACCGAGTATAGCGGCGATGCTGCCGCGGATGCTGTCCCGATGCGGACCGATCTTGGGGGCTTCGCAGAGAATCGTCACGTCGATGAAGTCGATGATCCCGCCCTCTGTGGCAAGTAGCGTGGCAGCGTGTTCGAGGAAGCGCGCCGAAGCGGCGCCGCGCCATTGCGGGTCGCTTGGGGGGAAATGCATGCCGATATCGCCCGCGCCGATCGTGCCGAGCAGCGCGTCGGTGATCGCGTGGAGCGCGACATCGGCGTCGCTATGGCCCGAGAGGCCCTTGTCATGGGGGATACGGATGCCGCCGAGCCAAAGCTCCTTGCCCGTGGCGAAACGATGAACGTCGAAGCCCTGCGCGGTGCGGACCCGCAGCGTCGCCGCGTGGCGCGCCTCGGCGGCGGCGAAGTCGGCGGGATGGGTGATCTTTTCCAGGGCGATGTCTCCGGGGACGAGCGCGACTTGACGGCCGAGCGCGCGGACCATCTGCGCGTCGTCGGTAGCTTCGCGATCGGCGGGCCACGCGGCGTGCGCTGCGCGGACCGTGGCGGTGCGGAAGGCCTGCGGGGTCTGGACGCGGACGACGCCGTCGCGCGGCACGGTCTCGCCGAGCACCTCGCCCCCGCGCGCGAGTGTATCTGCGACGGGGAGAGCGGGGAGGGCGCCTTCGTGGGTTTCCAGCGCGGCAAGCAGCGCGTCGATCACGGCATGCGAGAGAAAGGGGCGGGCGGCGTCGTGGATCAGCACGCGTTCGGCGTCGATCGCGGCGAGGCCATTGGCCACCGACTCGCGGCGGGTGGCGCCGCCGAGAACGTGGCGGGCCGTGCCAATAGCGGCGGTAAGGGCTGGTTCCTGCCCTTCGCCGATCACCACCACGACGTCGTCGATTGCAGGATGTGACGACAGCGCGGTATAGCTGTGCGCCAGCATCGGCCTGCCGGCTACGGTCGCAAATTGCTTGGGCACGGTCCCGCCGATGCGCGTCCCTTGCCCGGCGGCGACGATTAGCGCTGCGATCTTCATCGCGGCGGGGCGTAGCGTGGAAGCCCCGGCTTGCCAATCCGGGGTTGTGCAGCTAGGCATCGCTGCCTATTTTTCAGGCAGATCATGCGCGAACTCGCTCCTATCCAGATCGGCCTCGTCCGGGTCGAAGCCCCGGTGCTGCTTGCGCCGATGACCGGCGTGACCGACCTGCCGTTTCGCCGCGTCGTGCGGCGCTATGGCTCGGGGCTCAACGTCACCGAAATGGTCGCCAGCCAGGCGGCAATCCGCGAGACCCGTCAGTCGCTCCAGAAATTCGCCTGGGACCCGATCGAGAACCCGGTGTCGATGCAGCTCGTCGGCTGTACGCCGCATGAGATGGCCGAGGCCGCCAAGCTCAGCGAAGAGCGCGGCGCGGCGATCGTCGACATCAATATGGGGTGTCCGGTCAGGAAGGTGACCAGCGGCGATGCAGGCTCGGCGCTGATGCGCGACTTGAAGCTCGCCGCATCGCTGATCGAGGCGTGCGTCCAGGCGGTTAGCGTGCCGGTCACGGTCAAGATGCGGATGGGCTGGTGCCATGACAGCCTCAACGCCCCCGAACTCGCGCATATCGCCGAGGATCTGGGCGCAAAGATGATCACGGTCCACGGCCGTACGCGCAACCAGATGTACAAGGGCAGCGCCGACTGGGCCTTCATCCGCCAAGTGAAGGACGCCGTGTCGATTCCGGTGATCGCGAATGGCGACATCTGCACAATCGAGGACGCGCGCGCTGCGCTCGAGCAGTCCGGCGCCGACGGCGTGATGATCGGCCGTGGCGCCTATGGCCGACCGTGGATCCTGCGCCAGGTGATGGACGCGCTGACCGGCAAGCCCGAGCTTCCTGAGCCCTCGCTCGACGAGCAATATCGCGTGATCGTCGAGCATTATGTCGATACGCTCAGCCATTATGGCAACGAAGTCGGCGTCAACATGATGCGCAAGCATATCGGCTGGTATACCAAGGGTATCCATGGCTCGGCTGAGTTCAGGAACAATGTGAACAAGCAGGCCGATCCCAAGGTCGTGCTCGAGATGCTCGCGGAATTCTATGCGCCATGGTCTTCGCGCGCGGCAGCCTGAGGCGCGCCAAGCCGGAACCGACGGGACCCGGCTTTGGCGAGCTGTTCGCGGCGTTGCCCGTCGCCGTGCTGGTGATCGACCCCGACGGCCGCATCGCCCATGCCAATTCGGCCTGCGAGCTGCTGCTCAACCATAGCGAGACGACGATGGTCGGGCAGCCGTATGACGCGGTGCTGCTGCCGCCCGAGGATTATGCCGATCGCCGCGACGGCCATGGCTTCGCCGCCTTCGACACCGAGATCGAGGCGGTTCGAGGCCCCAAGATGCGCGTCGATTTCGTCGAAAGCCCGATCGCCGACAAGCCCGGCTGGCGCATCGTCACGCTCCACCACGCGCCGCAGTCGCGCCGAGTCGCGCAGGGTGCCGACCGCACGGCGGGTGCGCGCGCGGCAGTCGGCGCGGCGGCGATGCTCGCGCACGAGATCAAGAACCCGCTTTCCGGGATCCGCGGCGCGGCGCAGCTCCTCCAGAATGCCGGCGAGGATGCCGAGCTCACCCAGCTCATCACCACCGAAGTCGACCGCATCGTCGCGCTGATCGACCGGATGCAGGACTTCACCGATACGCGCCCGCTCAAGCTGGCGCCGACCAACATCTATCCTTTGCTCGATCACGCCCGGCGCGTGGCGCTGGCGGGGTTCGCGCGCGACATGGTGATCGAGGAGCATTTCGATCCCTCGCTGCCGCCGGTGCTGATCGATCCCGACGCATTCCTCCAGGTGCTGCTCAACCTGCTCAAGAACGCGGCCGAAGCGCTGGGAGGTGCAGTGGCCGATCCGCGGATCATGCTGTCGACCGCCTATCGCCACGGTATGTCGGTGAGCACGGGACAGGGGCGCCCGCGGCAGAAGCTGCCGATCGAGATTCTCGTGGTCGATAATGGTCCGGGTGCGCCGGCGGACATCGCCGAACATCTGTTCGAACCGTTCGTGTCGGGAAAGCCGGAGGGGAAGGGATTGGGGTTGCCGCTCGTCGAGAAGCTGGTTCGCGATCAAGGCGGCATCATCCAATATGCCCGAGAGCGCGAGCCCGAAGTGACCGTATTCCGCATCCTGCTGCCGAGGGCGGCGTGAACGGATCGGTCCTGATCGTCGACGACGACGCGGCGATCCGCACCGTCGTCGCCGCCGCGCTCAAGCGCGAGGGGCATCAGGTGACCACCGCTGCAAGCATCGCCGAGCTGCGCCGCGCGCTGGCCGCCGGCGTGCCCGACGTACTGGTAACCGACGTGGTGCTGCCCGACGGCAACGGGCTCGACGTCGCCGCGGGGCTGGCCAGCGAATATCCCGAGCTGCCGATCATCGTCTTCTCGGCGCAGAATACGCTGGCGACCGCGGTGCGCGCCACCGAAGTCGGCGCGTTCGACTATCTGCCCAAGCCGTTCGACTTGGACGTGCTCGCCCAGGCGGTACGCGGCGCGATGGCGCGGCGGCAACGCGAGCCGGCCGAACTGCCCGAGGCCGAGATCGCCGGAGGATCGACGCTGATCGGGCGCTCGCCGGCGATGCAGGAAGTCTATCGCGTGATCGCTCGAGTGGTCGCCAACGACCTGACCGTGCTGATCTCGGGCGAGTCCGGCACCGGCAAGGAGCTCGTCGCCAAGGCGGTCCACGATCTCGGTCCGCGTCGCCGCGCGCCGTTCGTGGCGCTCAACATGGCGGCGATCCCGCGCGAGCTGATCGAGGCCGAACTGTTCGGGCACGAGCGCGGCGCCTTCACCGGCGCGGCGACGCGGGTGGCGGGCAAGTTCGAGCAGGCGGCGGGGGGCACGCTGTTCCTCGACGAGATCGGCGACATGCCGATGGACGCGCAGACGAGGCTGCTGCGCGTGCTCCAGTCGGGCGAGTTCACCACCGTCGGCGGTGCGCGGACGATCCGCGCCGATGTCCGCATCGTCGCCGCGACAAACAAGGATCTGGGCGTGCTGATACAGACCGGGCAGTTCCGCGAAGACCTGTTCTACCGGCTCAACGTCGTGCCGGTGAGCCTGCCTTCGCTACGCGAGCGCCGCCAGGACGTGCCGCTGCTCGCGCGCCATTTCCTCGATCGAGCGGCCGAGGCTGGGCTACCGCGAAAGCAGCTCGCCAAGGACGCGGTCGCGGTGCTCGAAGGCTATGACTGGCCCGGCAATGTCCGCGAGCTGGAAAACCTCATGCGCCGCATCGCTGCGCTCAGCCGCGACGAATGGATCGATGCCGAGGGCATCCGCGGCGCGATCGGCGAGGCGAGCAGCTTCCAGCCGGCGACTCGCGATCCCGGGATCGACGCGGCGGTACGCGCCCGGCTCGAGCGGATGGCGATCGAAGAGCCGCGCACGCTCGACGACGGCACGCTCTACGAACGGATCATCGGCGAAGTCGAACGTCCGTTGATCGAGGCGATGCTTGCCCGTCACCAGAACAACCAGCTTCGCGCGGCGCGAGCCTTAGGGATCAATCGTAACACGCTGCGGAAAAGGCTCGATACGTTGGGGATCGATATGGGCGGTGATCGACCAGTCGGCTCCGATTAGCGACGAGTAACCAAAAATTATGTGTTCTTTTTGCCACAATCTCGTTGTATCCCGGCAACGATGGATGCCGTGACCGAGCCGATCACCGAAGCAGCACCGCGCAAGCGGCGCTTCGGTGTCACGCCCGCGGTCGAGGTCGGGGTTCTGGTAGTCGCAGTTGCGATCGCCGGTCTAACCTATGCGATGGCGATCGGTCGCGACTCTTCCGAGCAGCTATTGGCGCCGCCGACGATCGCACTCCTTCTCGTCGCCAACCTCATCTCTTGCGGTTCGCTGATCGTGCTGTTGGGCAGGCGCGTGGCGAAACGGCATGCGTCGCGATCGGCTTCAGGCGGGGACGGACGACTCCACGTACGGCTCGTTGCAATTTTCTCGGTGCTCGCCTCGGTGCCTACCGTGCTGCTTGCGGTGATCGCATCGCTGCTCTTTCAGTATGCGGCCGAATTCTGGTTCTCCGATCGCAACCGCGGGATACTCGAAAATTCGCAACGGCTGGCGCAAGAATCCTATGCCCAACTGTTGAGCTATGTCGACAATGAGAATGTCGCGATGGCGAACGACGTGCGGCGCATGCTGTTCGAATATCGCTGGGAGCCGGACAGCAAGGAATTCTACGGCACACTCGCCCAGGGTGTGTATCAACGCAGCCTGTCGAATGCGGTGCTTTTCTCCGTCGATGCCAAGGGGCAAATCCAGACACTTGCGATCGTCAAAAATTCCGATCGCAACCCGATGCAGGACATCGAGTTCAACGATATCAAGAAGATGCAGGCTGGCGCACCAAGCGTAGTGGGTACCAACGCTCAGCGGACCTATTCGCTCGCCCGTGTCGAGGGGACCGAGCTTTACCTGTATGCGACGCGCGAAGTCGGTGCGAAGGAAATGGCCGACCGTGTCGAGCGGGTTCGCACCGTCCTCACCGATTATCAGACGCTGCTGAGCCGTACGCGCGCCTTCCAGGTTCAGTTTAATATCGCGTTGCTGGTTATCTCGCTGTTCGTCATCGGTGTGGTAGTCTTCATCGCCCTTGCGGTTGCGGACCGGCTGGTCCGCCCGGTCAACGAACTCGTCGGCGCGGCGCGTAAGGTTGCGGCCGGTGATCTCAAGGCACGGGTGCCCGAGCGCAAGACGCGCGACGAGATCGGCGTGCTTGCCGGGGCGTTCAACCAGATGACCAGCCAGTTGCAGGCACAGACCAACGCGCTGGTCACCGCCAATGCCCAGCTCGAGAGCCGGCGCGCGCTGATCGAGGCAGTGATGTCCGGCGTGTCGGCGGGCGTGGTCTCGATCGGCTCGGACCGCACGGTGCGGCTGATGAACGCCTCGGCGCTGGCGCTGCTGCGTTGCGACGAGGTGGACTCGGTAGGCAAGCCGCTCGGCGTGATCGCGCCCGAGCTCGAAGCGCTGCTCGACGCACCCGAGCGCGAGGCGGTGGTCCAGGTCACCGTCGGCGGCGAGGCGCGGACGCTCGCGGTCAAGATAACGTCGGACGAGGCCGGGCAGGTGCTTACCTTCGACGACATCACCCAGCAACTGCTCGACCAGCGCCGCGCGGCCTGGTCCGACGTGGCGCGGCGGATCGCGCACGAGATCAAGAACCCGCTTACGCCGATCCAGCTCGCCGCCGAGCGGCTCCAGCGCCGCTACGGCAAGCAGATCGAGGGCGGGGAGGGCGTTTTCAGCCAGCTGACCGGGACGATCGTGCGCCAGGTCGGCGACCTGCGCCGGATGGTCGATGAATTCTCCTCCTTCGCGCGGATGCCGAAGCCGCTGTTCCGCCGCGAATCGCTGCTCGACATGGCGCGCCAGGCGATGTTCCTCCACGAAGTCGCGCATCCGACGATCCGCTTCGAGCTAGACGTGCCCGACGAGCCGCCGAGCCTCGTCTCGGATCGCCGCCAGATGGGGCAGGCGCTGACCAACGTCATCAAGAACGCCGTCGAGGCGATCGAGGCGCGGGGCGAAGGCGAGGCGCTGCCGCAGGGCGAAGTCGTGCTGACGATCCGCCAGCAGAACCCGCAGCACATCCTGCTCACCATCGCCGACAACGGCATCGGCCTGCCCGTCGAGCGAGACCGCATCGTCGAGCCCTATATGACCACCCGCAGCCGCGGCACCGGCCTCGGCCTCGCGATCGTCAAGAAGATCGTCGAGGAGCATTGCGGCACGATCGGCTTCAGTGACCGTGCGGGCGGCGGGACGGTCGTCTCGATCGGCTTCGACACCGACGCGCTTGATAAACTCGCGCAACAGAACTCCGACGGCGAGGCCGCCGAACCGCGCGCGCCTGCCCTTACCAGAACCGGAAAATCTTCATGAGCCTCGATATCCTCGTCGTCGACGACGAACGTGACATCCGCGAACTGGTCGCCGGCGTGCTCGAGGACGAAGGCTACGCCACCCGCGGTGCCGCCGACAGCGATGCCGCGCTCGAAGCGATTGCCGAGCGCCGGCCGAGCTTGGTGCTGCTCGACGTGTGGCTCCAAGGCTCTCGGCTCGACGGGCTCGAACTGCTCGACGAGATGAAGCGGCGCGATCCCTCGATCCCCGTGCTGGTGATCTCGGGGCACGGCAATATCGACACCGCGGTCGCCGCGATCCGCCGCGGCGCCTCCGACTTCATCGAGAAGCCGTTCGAGGCCGAGCGGCTGCTGCTGCTCGTCGAGCGCGCGACCGAGACCGAACGGCTGCGCCGCGAAGTCGTGTCGCTGCGCGCCTCGGTTGGCCGGGAGACGGACCTCACCGGCAATTCGGCGGCGATCAACACCGTGCGCGCTACCTTGAAGCGCGTCGCGTCGACCGGCAGCCGGGTGCTGATCACCGGCGGGCCGGGGGTGGGCAAGGAAGTCGCGGCACGGCTGCTCCATGGCTGGAGCCAGCGCACTGCTGCGCCGTTCGTGATCGTCAGCGCGGCGCGGATGACGCCCGAGCGAGTCGAGGAGGAATTGTTCGGAGTGGAGGAGGGTGGCGACCTGGTCCGCCCCGGGCTTCTCGAACAAGCCCATGGTGGCACGCTGTTCCTCGACGAGATCGCCGATATGCCGGTGGCGACGCAGGCGCGGATTTTGCGCGTGCTCACCGATCAGAGCTTCAGCCGCGTCGGCGGCACGCGGGTCGTCAAGGTCGATGTCCGTGTCGTCTCGGCGACTGCGCGCGACTTGATGGCCGAGATTGCCGCGGGGCGCTTCCGCGAGGATCTCTATTACCGGCTCAACGTAGTTCCGGTTGCGATTCCCCCTTTGACCGAGCGGCGGGAGGACATCCCGGTGCTCGTCGAGCATTTCGTCGCGCATTATGCCAGCGAGCGCCGCGTGCCGACGCCCGAGATCGCACCCGATGCGATCGTCGCGCTGCAAAGCTATGAATGGCCGGGCAATGTTCGCCAGCTGCGCAATGTCGTCGAGCGCACGGTGATCCTCGCGCCGGGGGATCGGATCGGGCGGATCGACCTAGACCTGCTGCCTCCCGAGGTGCTGGGGCGACAGGGGGAGGCGGGGCCCGGCGGCGGCGCCACCGCGATCATGGGCGCGCCGCTCAAGGAAGCGCGCGAGAGCTTCGAGCGCGAGTATCTGCGCGTCCAGATCCGCCGCTTCTCGGGCAACATCTCGCGCACCGCGAGCTTCATCGGGATGGAGCGCTCGGCGCTGCATCGCAAATTGAAGCTGCTCGGGATCACCGAGACGCGCGACGAGTAGCCTAGGGCGTAGCAAGCTTCATCAGGCTGATCCCGGCGACGATCAGCGCGGCCGCGGCGAGCCGCATCGGGCTGGCGCTTTCGCCGAGCAGCACTACGCCGACGATGAAGGCCCCGACCGCGCCGATCCCGGTCCATATCATATAGCTGGTGCCGAGCGGAAGCTGGCGCATCGCCCAGGCGAGCAGGCCGAAGCTCAGGAACATGAAGACGAAGGTGGCGATCGCCGGACCGGGCCGCGTGAAGCCGTCCGACAGCTTCATGAAATAGGCCCAGACGACTTCGAGCAGGCCGGCGAAGAACAATGCGATCCAGGCCATCGGGCCCTCCTTTGGAAGGCCGGGCCGTCCCGGGCATTGGCCTGCGAAGATGCAGGGGAGGGCGTGGCCTCGCGCCGCCGATCTAGGGAAATCGCATCGCGGCTTCAAGCGGGCATATGGACGCGGCGGGGCGCAGCGCCTAGACTGACCCAAGCGCCGAGGTGGCGCGACATTCCGACGCCGGGAACCGGCGCGACGCGGGACATGAGCCCGCCAAGAATAGAAGGAAATCAACATGGCCGAGAAGCAGACCTCGCTTCAGGATCTTTTCCTCAACTCGCTCCGGCGCTCGAAGGTGCCGGTCACCATGTTCCTGGTGAAAGGCGTCAAGCTCCAGGGCATCGTCACCTGGTTCGACAATTTCTCCGTGCTGCTGCGCCGCGACGGCCAGTCGCAGCTCATCTACAAGCACGCCATCTCGACGATCATGCCGGCGGGCCAGATCGACCTTGCCGCGCTCCTCGAATCCGCTGGAGAGTTCCAGCACAAGAACCCGGTCTTGCAGGAAATTTTCCTCAACGCGGTCCGCAAGCAGCAGGAAAACGTCACGATGTTCCTGGTCAACGGCGTGATGCTCCAGGGCCAGATCGCTGCGTTCGACCTGTTCTGCATGCTGCTCCAGCGCGAGGGCATGGCGCAGCTGGTCTACAAGCACGCCGTCTCGACGATCCAGCCGGCGCATCCGCTCAACCTCGCCGAGGAAACGAACGGCACCGACGGCGATTGATGGCCGCATGAGTACTGGTTTCGATCGCGACGCCGACGAGTTCACCCGCGGCGCGCGTGCGGTTGTCGTCTATCCCGACATGGGCGGCAGCTCGCGCGACGCGGAGGCTCGGCTGGAGGAGACTGCCGGGCTCGCCGCGGCGATCGGGGTCGAGGTGCGCGAGAAGCTCGCGGTGAAGCTCCGGCAACCCAAGCCGGGGACGCTGATCGGCTCGGGCCAGGTCGAGGCGATCGCGGAAAGCGTTCGCGATTCCGAGCTTCAGCTCGCCGTCTTTGACGCAGCCCTGACGCCCGTCCAGCAACGCAACCTCGAGACCGCGCTCGGTTGCAAGGTAATCGACCGCACCGGCCTGATCCTCGAGATTTTCGGGGAGCGCGCGCGCACGGCCGAGGGCCGGCTCCAGGTCGAGCTTGCGCATCTCGACTACCAGGCGGGCCGGCTGGTGCGTAGCTGGACGCACTTGGAGCGCCAGCGCGGCGGCTTCGGCTTTCTCGGCGGCCCGGGCGAGACCCAGATCGAGGCCGACCGCCGGCTGATCCGTGACCGGATGGCGCGGCTCAAGAAGGAACTCGACCAGGTCAGCCGCACTCGCACGCTTCACCGCGACCGGCGCCAGCGCGCACCCTGGCCCATAATTGCGCTCGTTGGCTATACCAATGCGGGAAAATCGACACTTTTCAATAGGTTGACCGGTGCTGACGTCATGGCGGAGAATTTGCTGTTCGCTACGCTCGATCCGACGCTGCGGCAGATCGCATTGCCCGGGATCGACAAGGCGATCCTGTCGGATACGGTGGGGTTCGTTTCCGAACTGCCGACCCAGCTCGTCGCCGCGTTCAAGGCGACGCTGGAGGAGGTGGTTTCGGCCGACTTGCTCATCCATGTCCGTGACATCGCGCACCCCGACAGCGAGGCGCAGCGCGCCGATGTCGAAAAGGTGCTCAGCGAGATCGGGGTGGCCGAAGCTACGCCGCGCTTTGAGGCATGGAACAAGCTAGACCTGCTCGACGACGAGCGCCGCGCACAGGCGCTTGAGGACGCGGGCCGGCGCGAGGACGTGATGCCGATCTCGGCCTGGACGGGGGAGGGCGTCGATACGCTGATCCAGACCGTCGCCGCGCGACTGACCGCGGGGCATCGCCGCTACACGGTCACGCTACCCACCAGCGACGGGGCGGGCGCGGCGTGGCTCCACCAGCATGGCGAGGTCGTCGAGCAGCGAATCGAGGACGAGCAGGCGGTGTACGAAGTGCGAATGGCGCCGGGCGACTATGAGCGGTTTTTGACACGGCAGGGTTAAGCCCGTTTAGCGTCGATCGGGATCGAGCAGCGCCTTGAGGATCGTTTCGGACCGGCGCTGGCCATAGCCGCGGCCATAGGCGCTCGACGTGATCGCCACCACCATGCGGCGCGACGGGACGACATAGATCTTGTTGCCGCCATTGCCCGAGGCGAACGACACGCGCACATCCTGCCCGCCGATCTGATGGGTCTTGGCGTACCAGAAATAGCCATAGGCATCGGCATAGGGATCGCTGTCGGCGATCGGCACGCGCGGCGCGAGCGCCTCGCGCAGCCAGGTGGCGCTGACGATCCGGCGGCCCCGATACACGCCCTCACCACGGACCATCTCGCCGATCGCAGCGAACCCGCGTGCCGTCAGCCACAGATTTCCCTGGCCCTTGGTGTAGCCCGCGACATCGCTCGCCCAGCGCCGTTGCGTGATTCCGAGCGGGCGGAACAGATGATCGTCGGCAAAATCGACCATCGAGCGCCCCGACGCCCGAGCGACGACGATGCCGGCGAGATAGGCGGTGAGCGAATTGTAGCGATAGACCGTGCCCGGCGGGTCGGCGCGGGGAACGCCCAGAGTAAAGGCAAGTGGGTCGCTCGCTTCGTCGAGCAGATCCTCGTTGCCCGGAGACTTGGGATCCTCGTCGAACGCCGCGAGCCCCGATCGCATCGTCAGCACATCGGCCAGCGTAACGCTGCCGATCGCGCTGTCCTTGGCCTCGGACCAATAGGCCGAGACGGGGTCGCGGAGGCTTCGAATGCCGCCGCGGTCGAGGGCGATGCCGACCAGCAGGCTGGTGACGCTCTTGCCTGCCGAGCGGATGTCATGGAGCGTGTCGGGCGTCTCACCGTTGTAATAGCGCTCGGCGATGCGTTTGCCGTCGCGCAGCACCACGACTGCCTTGAGGTCGGGATGCTCGTCGCGGTCCCAGCGGGCGAGCACGGCTTCGAGTTGCTTATCGGTTCGTGCTGCGGCGGGGGCAGCGATCAACAACGAAGTCATCCATAAGAACTTCATGTGGCTTCCCCCTTTTCGATTGGCTGAGGCAAACCGTCATCCCGGCGAAAGCCGGGATCTCATGCGAAAGATCCCTGCGGCCTGAGATCCCGGCTTTCGCCGGGATGACGGAAAGTACGAGTTACGACATTAGCGCGCCTTGACCCTCTGCCAGAGCGCTTCCTTGCCGTCGAGGTCGAGGCCTTCGAACGAATCCCCAGCTTCGGCTTCCATCGCCTTGAAACGCTTTTCGAACTTAGCGTTTGCGCCGCGCAGCGCGGCTTCGGGATCGACACCCTGTTTCCGCGCCCAATTGACCATTGCGAAGAGCAGGTCGCCGATCTCTTCCTCGGTCTCATCCGGCGTCTGCGCGGCCTCGACCTCGGCGAGTTCCTCGTCGATCTTGGCGCGGGCGCCGCTGGCGTCGGGCCAGTCGAAGCCGGTGCGCGCGGCGCGCTTCTGGAGCTTTTCGGCGCGGAGGAGGGCGGGGAGGCCGAGCGCGACGCCGTCGAGCGCACTTTCATGGCCCTTGGCGCCCCGCTCGGCGGCCTTGATTTGTTCCCACAAATGATGACCGCCCTCGGTTGCCCCGAGGAAGATATGCGGGTGGCGGCGCTCCATCTTGTCGCTGATCGTATCGATCACGTCCTGGAGCGCGAAATGCCCGGCTTCCTCGGCGATGCGGCTGTGGAACACGACCTGAAGGAGCAGGTCGCCCAATTCGTCCTTGAGATCGGCCATGTCGCCCTGGGCGATCGCGTCGGCGACCTCATAGGCTTCCTCGATCGTATAGGGTGCGATCGTCTCGAAGGTCTGGACGGTATCCCATTCGCAGCCGGTCTTGGGATCGCGCAGGCGGGTCATGATCGCGGCGAGACGGGCGATGGTCGGTTCGGTCATCGCCGAGCGATAGGCGATGCGTGGCGATCGGCAAAGCCTCAGCGCGGGCAGCCGCGCGCCGATTTGGCGGGGCGCCGCGCGGCGAGTTCGGCGGTGGTGTAGCGCAACGGCACCAGCTCGCGGCCGTGACAGTCGATCACGCCCCAGCGGCCGCCGGTGACGACGTGATGCTCGCCGGCGTCGACCGGCGTGATCGCGCAGCCGATGCACACCGCGGCGCGGCCATTCTCGAAGGGTTCGCCCCAATCATAGCCGGTGCGGATGCGAACGCGCAGGCGCCGGTCGACATAGGCCAGGCGGCCGTCGATCCGCGCGCGGGCGCGGCCCTGCGAGAACGGATCGGGACCATTGTCGAACACGAACATCTGGGCCATGCGGCCGTCGCGGTGGCGATAATAGATGCCGGACCGGGAGATCGAGACCTGCGCGAGGCCCTGGTCGTAATGGAGGCTCTCGACGATGTGTGGGGCGATTTGGGGATGCTCGATGTCGGTGGTGGCGCAGTCCTTGGCCATTTCGAAGCTGCCGGTTTGGTCGGAATAGAAGCAGGCTTCGGTATAGGCCGGTTCGACGCTTTGCGCGGTGGCGGGAGATGCCGAGCATAAGGCGAGGATCGCGAGGGGAATGGCTCGGATTAGCGTCCGGAACGCCGCATCGGCTAGAACGATAATATACATTATGTAAAATCCAGATAAGTTTTTACTGGGTCGTCGTCCAAGGCCACCGTCACCCCGGCCTTATGCCGGGATCCACCCCCGCCGCGCCGGCTGGACAAGCCGACCATCGCCGAAGCTTGCCGCCCGGTGGACGCCGGCACAAGGCCGGGGTGACGGAGTATTTGCCGAACACGCGGATTCCGATCGCGCGTGTCGATCGGCCCGCTCTGGGCTCGCCGCGTTCGTAGGCGCTCAAACCTCGCGTTAGCGAACCTGCAAATCTCCCATGACAAATTGCGCGTGACATTACAGGACGGCGCAACCCGATTGCGCGCCCCGGAGAGACGATACATGCCACTTCGTGCCTTGCGCACCCCGATCGACCGCGGCGCGCTGGCGCTGGTCGGCTTTGCGCTGGCGGTCGCGGCGTTTCTCGCCTTTGCGCCCGCGCTGTTCAACGATGGCGATACGAGCTGGCACCTGGGCGCCGGGCGGCTGATCCTCGCGACCGGATCGGTGCCCGAGGGCGATCCCTTTTCGTTCACCTTTGCCGGGCGGCCATGGATCGCGCACGAATGGCTGGCGGAAGTGATGATGGCGGCGGCGTTCACGGCGGCTTCGTGGGGCGGGCTGGCGGTGCTGACCGCGGGCGCGGTCGGCGGGCTGCTCGTGCTGCTCGGGCTCGAGCTGCGCCGCTGGCTCGCGGTGCCGCGGGTGATCGTCGCGCTGACCTTGGTCGCGGCGATGCTGGCCCCCTTCACCCTCGCCCGGCCCCACATCTTCGCCTGGCCGCTGCTCGCCGGCTGGACGATCGTGCTGCTGCGCGCGCGCGAGGCCGGGCGCGCGCCGCCGCTGCTCGCCGCGCCGCTGATGATCGTGTGGGCGAACCTCCATGCCAGCTTCATCGTCGGGCTGGTGCTGGTCGGCGTGTTCGCGCTCGAGGCGCTGGTGCAGGCGGCGGACCGGCGCGGGGCCTTTTTCGGCTGGGCGGGTTTCGGGCTGGCGTCGCTGGCGCTGTCGCTGCTGACGCCGCACGGGGTGCATGGCCTGCTCTACCCGCTCCAGGTGAGCGGGATGAAGGCGCTGCCGCTGATCATGGAATGGCGGCGGACCGAGCCGGGCCAGGACTGGCTGTTCCTGGCGATCGTCGCTGGGACCGGGCTGCTGGCGCTGGTCCGCCGACCGCGATTGTCGGTGGTGCGGATCGTGCTGCTCGCGGCGATCCTGTACCTGGCGATCGCACATGTCCGTCATCAGCCGCTGGTGGCGATCCTTGGCGTGCTGCTGCTCGCCGGGCCGCTCTCGGGTGCATCGCCGCAGCCGGTGCGCAGTGCGCGGCTGGCCGTGGCGATGTTCGCGCTGGGACTGGCGCTGATCGCGGCGGTGCGGCTGCCGCTGGCGATTCCGCGCCAGGACAGCGCCTCCAACCCCATTACCGCGATCGCTCACATTCCGTCTGAGCTACGCGGACGCCCGGTGCTCAACGCCTATGGCTTTGGCGGGCCGCTGATCCTTGCCGGTATCCGGCCGTTCATCGACGGGCGTGGCGACATGTATGGCGATGCCTTCCTGTTCGAGCATCAGCGCATCATCCAGGGCGACGCGCAGGCGCTGACACGCGCAGTGCGGCGCTGGGGGATCCGCTGGACGATCCTCGAGCCCGAGAACCCGCTGGTCGCCCTGCTCGACCGTACGCCCGGATGGCACCGCGTCTATGCCGACCGCTGGGCGATCGTCCACGCCCGCGACTGACGTCAGATATCGTCGCGGCGGAGGCGGCGTTTGGGTTGGGGCTCGGGCGCGACGCTGGCGTCGGTGCCGGTTTCGCTGGCGCCCGCCTTGGGCACCAGGATCAGCGTCTGGTTCTCGACGCGCCAGCTATGCAACTTGGACAGGAAGTTCATGCCGAGCACGTCGAGATTGCCGAAATTGTCCGAGACCACGACGCCAAGGTCCTGGGTTTCGAGCGGGCCGATCGCGAGCTGCTCGATGCGGCCGCGCCGGGCAGTGACCGTGCCGTTGGCGGTCTCGATCATCACCGGCATGCCGCGGCTCTCGCCGATACCCGCCGCGGCGGCGGTGCGTGCCGAGATCGCCGTGATCGTCGCGCCACTATCGATCAGCATGCGCTTCTCGACGCCGTTCAACTTCACCCGCGCCCAGAAATGGCCGTCGGGCGCCATGCGAATGCGCACGGTCTCGCCATCGACCTGCTGGTCGTCGATGCCGAGCTTTGCCGTGGCGGCGGCGAAGACCGCGCCGATCTCGTGCCGGTGCGCGACCGCGAGGACAGTCAGCACGATGATCAGCGCCCAGGTGACCAGCGAGCGCAGCACGAAGCCGATCGACAGTTTCCGGACCGAGAGCGCGCTGAGGACGAGCACGAGCACGCCCACCAGATAGATCAGGTCCATGCTGTCCCATTCGCTCACGCGCGCATCTCCAGGCCGTCAAAGCCGGGCTCGACCCCTGGAGGCAGCTCGGCAGTCAAGCGCATATAGTCCATCGATTGGTCCATATGAACCAGCGCGGCGCGACGAGGGTGCAACGCCCCTACCCAGCCCAGCACCTGCTGAAGGTTGGGATGCGTGGGGTGCGGCGCGCGGCGCAGGGCATCGACCACCCAGATGTCGAGCCCGGAATAGAGCACCCGCATTTCGTTCGTCATCTCATGGAAGTCTGTGGCATATCCTATTGATTTATATTCACTATCGAATCGAAGGCCGGCCGAGACGATGCCGCCGTGCGGCTGGTCGGCGACGGTGATGCGTATGTCGCCGATGACGAGGCTGTCGGAGAGCGTCTCCAGCGCCACGGTCGGGCGATAGCCGGCGCGACCGAAGAAGGCGTAGTGGAACTTGGCCTCGAGCTGCTCGCGGGTGAACGGCCGCGCATAGCCACGCACGGGCTCTCCGTTGCGGATGTGCATGAGCTGGCGGAGGTCGTCCACGCCGTGGGTATGGTCGGCATGGTCGTGGGTCCAGATCACCGCGTCGACATTCGAGACGCCCGCGGCGAGCAGCTGCTCGCGCATGTCGGGGCTGGTATCGACCAGGATCGTGGTGGTGTCCGTGGAGACGAGAACCGAGGCGCGGGTGCGGCGGTTGCGCGGCTCGTTCGGATCGCAGGCGCCCCAGTCGTTGCCGATCCGCGGCACGCCCGAGGAGGTGCCCGAGCCGAGGATGCGGATCTTCAGCATCCGCCTCCGCTCACGCCAGCGTCTTGGCGAAGAGCGTGTGGAAGTTCGCGCGGGTGGCCTCGGCCAGCGCCTCGGGGTCTTCGCCGCGGAGCTGGGCGAGGAAGCGGCACGTGTCCGCCACGAAGGCGGGTTCGCCGGTCTTGCCGCGATGGGGCACGGGGGCGAGGAACGGCGCGTCGGTCTCGATCAGGAGGCGGTCGAGCGGCAGGCGCGCGGCGGTTTCCTGGAGGTCCTTGGCATTCTTGAAGGTCACGATACCGGAAATCGACACGTAGAGCCCGAGTTCCAGGGCGATATCGGCAAAGGCGCCGCTCGCCGTGAAGCAGTGGATCACGCCGGGGAACGCCCCCTTCCCCATTTCGTCGCGAAGGATCTCGGCAGTGTCGTCCTCGGCGTCGCGGGTGTGGACGATGATCGGGAGCTGGGTCTCGCGCGACGCGGCGAGGTGCGCGCGGAAGCTGGCGCGCTGGCGGTCGCGGTCCGAATGGTCGTAATAATAATCGAGCCCGCTCTCGCCGATGCCGACGACGCGGGGGTGCCGGGCGCGCTCGACGAGCTTGGTCGTGTCGACATCGGGATGCTGGTCGGCCTCGTGCGGGTGGATGCCGACGCTGGCCCAGACGTCCGCCTCGCGCTCGGCGACATGGATGACGTCATCCCATTCGTTCTCGCGGGTCGAGATGTTGAGCATCGCCACCACGCCGGCGGCGCGGGCGCGTGCAAGCACCTCGGGCTGCTGCTCGCCCAGGCCCTTGTAGATCAGGTGGCAGTGGCTGTCGGCCAGTCTCACGCGTCGCTCGCCTGCAATTCCAGTCGCGGGAAGATGGGGCTCGGCGCGGCGATGCGGAAGTCCTCGTCGTCCTCGGAGGGAAGCTGGGCCAGCAATTTGCCTGCCGACGTCGGGATCACCGGCAGGATCGTCGTGGCGAGGCGGCGGATCGCGCGGAGCAGGGTGCGCAGGACGGCGTTCATCCGCTCGGGGTCGGTCTTCCGCAGCGCCCAGGGGGCCGCGGCGTCGATATATTGGTTGCAGGCGAACACGCCGGTCATCCACGCCTCGACGCCTTGGCTGAGCGCGAGATCGTCAAACGCGGTGCGGAAGGCGGCGCAGGCGACGTCCACCTCGGCGAGCAACGCCGCGTCGGCCTCCTCTGCCCTGCCCCCGGGGACATGGCCCTCGCAATTCTTGGCGATGAAGGCGAGCACGCGCTGGGCGAGGTTGCCGAAGCTGTTCGACAGATCGGCGTTGGCGCGGGTGACGATCGCTTCGTCGCTGAACGTGCCGTCATTGCCGAAGCTGACGTCGCGCAGTAGGAAATAGCGCAACGCATCGACGCCGTAGAGCTCGGCGAGCTGCATCGGATCCACGACGTTGCCGACCGACTTGGACATCTTCTCACCGCGGTTGAGCAGGAAGCCGTGGCCGAAGACCTGCTTGGGCAGCGGCAGGTTGGCCGACATCAGGAAGGCGGGCCAATAGACTGCGTGGAAGCGGACGATGTCCTTGCCGATCAGATGGATGTCCGCCGGCCAGTATTTGGCGAAGCGTTCCCTATCGTCGGGATAGCCCGCTCCGGTGATGTAGTTGGTCAACGCATCGACCCAGACGTACATGACGTGATCGGGCGATCCGGGCACCGGCACGCCCCAGTCGAAGCTGGTGCGGCTGACCGAGAGGTCGACCAGCCCGCCCTCGACAAAGCGCAGGATCTCGTTGCGGCGAGATTCGGGGCGGATGAAATCGGGATTGGCGGCGTAGAAATCGAGCAAAGGCTGCTGGTACTTCGAAAGCTTGAAGAACCAGGTCTCCTCGGCCGTCCATTCCACGGGGGTGCCCTGAGGTGAGAGTTTCCCCCCTTCCCCGTCGGTCAGTTCCTTCTCTTCGTAGAATGCCTCGTCGCGAACCGAATACCAGCCTTCATAGCGATCTAGATAGAGGTCGCCGGCATCTGCCATCGCCTGCCAGATCGCCTGGCTCGCGGCATAATGTTCGGGCTCTGAAGTACGGATGAAGCGATCGCACGAGATGTCGAGTTTCTCTGCCATCTCACGGAAGTAGCTCGACATTTCGTCGGCGAGCTCGCGGGCTTCGATGCCGCGGTCGCGCGCGGTCTTGACCATCTTGAGGCCGTGCTCGTCGGTGCCGGTCTGGAAGAACACGTCGCGGCCGTGCTGGCGCTGGTAGCGCGCGATCGCGTCGGCGGCGATCATCTCATAGGCATGGCCGATATGCGGACGGCCATTGGGGTAATGGATTGCGGTGGAGATGTAGAAGGGATCGGCCATGCCGCGGCTTTAGGAGCGGCGCGCATCCTGGGCAACCTTCCCTAACGCGCTCCACTGCAGGGCTAGTCGCCGCACAACCTTCTTCCACCCGCGTCGCGCATCGCGGCGGCTTCGGCGGTGGATTCGCTGAGGCGGGTGGCTTCGAGGCCAGTGAAGGCGGCGCGGCGAGCGCAGAGCTTCTTGCACGCGTCTGGCAACACGCCCGGGAACTTGATCCGGTCGCCGTCATAGCTCGCGTCGAAAGTGCACCCTTCCCCGCCCAGCGTGACCTTGAGCGTGCTGCCGCTGCGCTCGACGGTGCCGGCGCCGCTGCAGGTGATGCGGTCGCCATAATCGACATAGGCGCCGATGCGATAGGCCGAGCCGGTGCGGACGACGCAGATCCGGTCGGTATCGCGGGCGTAGAGCCCGGTCAGGTCGCTGTCGTCGGGGTCGCGGACCAGCCCGCGCTCGATTGCCGCGCTTTCGAGATCCTGCGGGGCCTGGACGTTGCCGCCGCCCTCCCCGCCCGAACAGGCCGCCAGCAGCAGGACCAGCGCCAGCGCGGCCCTCATGCGTCGCGGACCAGGCGTCCGTCCTCGATGCGGCGGAAGAAGCAGCTCCGCTCGCCGGTGTGGCAGGCTGGCCCCTGAGGCTCGACCTTGAGCCAGAGCGCGTCCTGATCGCAGTCGATCCGCGCCTCGACTACCTTGAGGACGTGCCCCGAAGTCTCGCCCTTCTTCCAGAGCCGGTTGCGGCTGCGCGACCAGAAATGCGCCTCGCCGGTGGCGAGCGTGGCTTCGAGCGCGTCGGCGTTCATATGCGCGAGCATCAGCAGCTGGCCGGTCGCCACGTCGGTCGCGACGGCGGTGATCAGCCCGGCGGCGTCGTATTTGGGGTTCAGGGCGAGGCTGGTGTCGCGGTCGTCGGTCACGCGTTCGCTCTAACCAAGTCGTGGAGGTCACGGAAGGGCGCAGTATAGTCCCTCCCCCGCCCCCTCCCGCTCCGCGGGAGGGAAGCACAGGCGGCACGCTCTGGATTCTTTCGCTCCCCTTCCGCTTGCGGGTGGGGAGCGGAGGAGGACCTGCCCTTGGGCCTCAATGCTCGCGAATCGCGTCGGCGAGTTCGTCCTTGTCCATCTTCGAGCCGCCTTCGATGCCGATCTCCTTGGCTTCGTCATAGAGTTCGTCCTTCGAGCGATCCTCGAGGTGCGTGCCCTTGTGGTCCAGCGTGCCCGCCGCCTTGGCATTGGCGATGCGCGCGGCCTTTTCCTTCGAGGCACCGTCTTTGCGAAGATCCTCGTAAAGCTTGTCGTTCTTGATCTGGGGTCCGTGGTCCTTGGCCATGCCGGGGCTCCTTTCGCCTTGAAAAACCAACGAAACCGGGACCAAGTTCAATTAACCGTGACAAACCGGCGACAAACGCGGGCGAAGCGCCTATATGGCCGGCAACGCGTTCCCAACCCCCTTGAGGGCTGATGCTTACCACACACCCGTTCGACGATGACAAGCTGCGCGAAGAGTGCGGCATTTTCGGTGTTTCCAACGTCGAAGGCGCTGCGGCGCTCGTGGCGCTGGGACTCCATGCGCTCCAACACCGCGGCCAGGAGGCAGCGGGCATCACGAGTTTCGATGGCCACCAGTTCCACTCGCATCGCGCGATGGGGCATGTCGCGGGCAATTTCGACCGCGACGACGTGATTCGCAGCCTTTCGGGCGGCACCGCCGCGGGGCATGTCCGCTATGCGACCACCGGCGACACTGCGATCCGCAATGTCCAGCCGCTCTATGCCGAGCTGGCCACCGGCGGCTTCGCGGTGGCGCATAACGGCAACATCTCGAACGCGATGCGACTGCGGCGCGATCTGGTCCGCCGCGGCTCGATCTTCCAGTCGACCAGCGACACCGAAGTGATCATCCACCTCGTCGCGACATCGCATTACCGCACGCTGATGGATCGCTTCATTGACGCGTTGAAGCAGGTCGAGGGCGCCTATTCGCTGATCTGCATGACCCCGGAAGGCATGATCGCCTGCCGCGACCCCCTCGGTATCCGCCCGCTGGTGATGGGCAAGCTCGACGATGCGATCATCTTCGCCTCCGAGACGGTGGCGCTCGACGTGGTCGGTGCCGAGTACGTCCGCGACGTCGAACCGGGCGAACTGGTTATCGTGAAGGGCAGCGAGATCAGCTCGCACAAGCCCTTCGCACCGCAAGCCGCGCGGCCCTGCATCTTCGAGTACGTCTATTTCTCACGTCCCGATTCGATCAGCGACAATCGCTCGGTCTATTCGGTCCGGAAGGCGATCGGCGCGCAGCTGGCGATCGAATCGCCGGTCGAGGCCGATCTGGTCGTCCCCGTCCCCGATTCGGGTGTGCCGGCGGCGATCGGCTATGCGCAGCAGAGCGGCATCCCGTTCGAGCTGGGGATCATCCGCTCGCACTATGTCGGCCGCACCTTCATCCAGCCGGGCGACAAGGTCCGCCACCTCGGCGTAAAGCTCAAGCACAACGCCAACAAGGACCTGATCAAGGGCAAGCGCATCGTCCTGATCGACGATTCGATCGTGCGCGGCACCACCAGCCTCAAGATCGTCCAGATGATGCACGAGGCGGGCGCCGCCGAAGTGCATATGCGCATCGCCAGCCCGCCGACGCGGCATTCGTGCTTCTACGGCGTCGATACGCCCGAACGCGCCAAGCTGCTCGCCGCCAAGCTCGACGTCGAGGGGATGACCGGGTTCATCCATGCCGACAGTCTGGCATTCATCAGCATCGACGGGCTCTACAAGGCGCTGGGCGAAGCGCACCGCGCCGACATCCACCCCAAATATTGCGATGCCTGCTTCACCGGCGACTATCCAACCACGCTCACCGACCAGGACGAGTTGGCGCCGCCGCCGGACCAGTTCGCGCTGCTCGAAGAGCGTGTGGGCTGAGGGCATCCACATATTCCGTTCGCGTTGCGCTTGTCGAAGCGCCGTCCTTCTTCCTAGAGGGCGGGGCAAGCGCAGTACGGCGCTTCGACAAGCTCAGCGCGAACGGGAATGGTAATGTCCGAACGTCCTCTTCAAGATAAGATCGCCCTCGTCACGGGCGCCAGCCGCGGCATTGGTGCCGCTACGGCTCGGGCGCTCGGCGCTGCCGGCGCGCATGTCGTGCTGACCGCGCGTACCGCGGGCGGGCTCGAGGAAGTCGAGGAGGCGATCTACGCGTCCGGAGGCAGCGCGACGATCGCGCCGATGGACCTGACCGAGAATGAGAGCATCGCGCGGCTGGCGGCTGCGGTGTCGGAGCGTTGGAACGCGCTCGACCTGCTCGTGCTCAATGCGGCGTCGCTGGGCAGCCTGACCGCGGTCGGCGCGATCGACTTCAAGGAATTCGCCAAGGTGCTGACGCTCAACGTCACCGCGCAGGCGGCGATGCTCGCCTCGTTCGACCCGCTGCTGCGTGCGGGAAGCCAGGCGCGGGTGATCGGGCTGACCTCGAGCGTCGGGCGGACGCCGCGGGCCTATTGGGGGAGCTATGGCGCCTCCAAGGCGGCGTTCGAGAATCTGCTGCTGAGCTATGGCGAGGAAGTGCGCCATGTCAGCGGCGTGCGCGTGGTGATCGTTGATCCCGGCGCGACCCGGACCAAGATGCGTGCGCGCGCCTTCCCGGGCGAGAATGCCGAGACGGTGAAGGCGCCCGAAGTGGTGGCCGAGCGGATATTGGCGCTGGCGATCGACGGGTTCGAGACCGGGCATTTCGAGCGGGTGGAATAACCTGTTCGCCCCTCCCTGCTTGCGGGGAGGGGCCGGGGGGTGGGTTCAGCGACGGACGAGGCTCGATGCCTCGACCAGCGCTTCGATGCTGGGCTTAAGAGCTCTTTGAGCAGACGCGCGCACCCACCCCTACCCCTCCCTTTCAGCGAGGGGAGTAGTCGGGGCCCGACGCTCAATTGCCCTTGAGGATTTCCGCCCAATCCTCGTTCGCACGGCGCTTGAGATACGCGTGGACCGCTTTGGCATCGTCCTCTCCCAGCACGTCGGCGAAGCTCGCCATGCCCTTTTCGAGGCGGGCTCCACGCAGGACGATGTCGAGGAATTGCTGGTGCGTCGCCGGGGTCATCCGGCGCAGATCCTTGATCCCGCCGCGCGCGGCCTCGCCGTGGCAGGTGGCGCAATGCTGGGCGTAGAGCTCCTCGCCATGGGCGACGATCTCCGGCGCTGCCACGGTGTCGGCGGGGCGTTCGAGCGCCGGCTCCACCTCGGCCAATGCAGGCAATTGCGCCTTGCCGCCGAGCTTGAACACGAGCAGCCGCGGTGAGGAAATCGGGAAGCCGAGTGCCTTGGCGGTGCTCGAATGCGCGAGCCCCCCGCCCCAGCCGGCATTGACCGCGACATATTGCTCGCCGCCGATGCTGTAGGCGATCGGCGCGGCGATCGGGAGTTGCTGGACGGGCATCTCCCAGAGCTTGTCGCCGGTATCGGCGCGATAGGCCGCGAAGGTGCCGGCGATCGTGCCCTGGAAGACGAGGTTGCCCGCAGTGGCGAGGATGCCGCCGCTGCCGCGTGCAGGGTATGGCACGCGCCAGCGCTCCCTCTGCTTGACCGGATCCCAGGCGGTCAGCCAAGCCTTGTTGTTCGCCGCGGCATAAGCGGCCGCGGCCTTGCGGGTAAGCTCATAGCCGGTGGTCGAGATGCCGAGCTGGCTCATGTTGCCCGGCGTCTGCTTGAAGCCGGGGTTGACCGAGAACGCCATGTACATCTCGGTCACCGGGAAATAAGCGAGCCCTGTCCTGGGGCTGTACGCCATCGGGTTCCAATTGTGCCCCCCGCCGGGACCCGGGGTGAGCAATACCGGGGTCTCGCCATAGCGCGTCTCCGGGTTCACGTTCGGGCGGCCGGTGGCCATGTCGATGCCGCTGGCCCAGTTCATCGGCACGAAGGGCTTGGCCGAGATCAGCTTTCCGGTGGCACGATCGAGGACGTAGAAGAAGCCGTTCTTGGGCGCCTGCATCAGCACCTTCCGCGGCTTGCCCTCGATCACCAGGTCGGCGAGGATCATCGACTGGGTGGCGGTATAGTCCCATTCATCGCCGGGGGTGGTCTGGTAGTGCCAGACATAGGCGCCGGTCTTGGCATTGAGCGCGACGATCGAGGAGAGGAACAGGTTGTCGCCGCCGCCCGGGCTGCGATAGCGCTGGGCCCACGGCCCCCCATTGCCGGTGCCGATATAGACCAAGTCGAGATCGGGATCGTAGACGATCGAATCCCATACGGTGCCGCCGCCGCCGACCTTCCACCATTGCCCGTTCCAGGTCTTAGCGGCCATCTCCAGGATCGGATTGGCTTGCGGCTTCGCGGGATCGCCGGGGACGGTGTAGAAGCGCCAGAGCTGCTTGCCGGTCGCGGCATCATAGGCCGTGACATAGCCTCGCGCCGCGCCTTCGGCGCCGGCATTGCCGATCAGCACCTTGCCGTCGAACACGCGCGGCGCACCGGTGATGGTGTAGGGCCAGACCGGCTCGAGCGTATTGACGCTCCACACCGGCTTTCCCGACTTTGCATTGACCGCGATCAGTCGGCCGTCGAGCGTGGCGAGGAGGATGTTGCCCTTCCACGCCGCCAGCCCACGGGTGACGATGTCGCAGCAGGCGATCTTGCCCTTTTCGCGATCGACCTTGGGATCGAAGCGCCACAGCTCGCGGCCGGTGCGCGCGTTATAGGCGACCGTCACGTTCCACGGCTCGATATTGTAGAGGACGCCGCCGATCATCAGCGGCGACGCCTCGACCCCGCGATCGACCGGCAGGTCGGCGTACCAGGCGAGGCCCAGGCTCGCGACGTTGCCGGCGTTGATCGCGTCGAGCGGGCTGAAGCGCTGCTCGTCATAGGTGCGGCCCGGCGCCATCCATTCGCCGGGGGACTTGTCCGCTGCAAGCAGGCGGGCGTGATCGACATCGGCGGGCTTCCGCGTCTGCGCGACGCCCTGCGCCGCGATGCTGGCGCAGCCCAAAGCGAGCGCGGCCCGCCAGAAAGTCGGTCGCATGATCTTCCCCCGTCTCAATGCTGGGCCAGATTCGGCGCGGCGATCAGCCGGCGGTGCAGCGCGACCAGATCGCGGCGATTGGCGACGCCGAGCTTGCCGTAGGCGCGGCGGCGATAGGTGACGATCGTGGTCGGCGAGAGCAGCCGCGCCTGCGCGATGCCCTCCTGCGTTTCGCCGAGCATGAGCCCGGCGGCGACTTCGGCCTCGCGCGCGCTCAACCGGCATTCGAGCCCGAGCAGCTTCTCGACCAGCGCGTCTTCGTCGAACAGGAAACCGGTGGCGGCGTTGGCGCGGAGATGCTGCGCCAATGCTGCGTAGAGCAGCGCAGCATGCGTCTCGATCCGCGAGACATCGTGCGCTGCGAAGGCGCCGACGGCGACGGTGCGATAGCCGCTGGCGATCAGATCGGGCCAGAGGATAGACAGCCGCTCGATCACCCCGGCGCGCTCGTAGCAGGCAGCGCGATAGGCGGGGTCGGCGATGTCCGAGGCACTGCGGCGTACAATCAGCGGATTGGTGCCGCGCGCGCGCAGCATTTGCGCGTCCGAGCGCCAATGCGCGCGAGCATAGTCGCGCGAGGCCGCGAGCGGGAAATCGGGCTGCGCGGGCGTGCTGCCCTCGGCGAACAGGAGTTCCACCCCGCGCCGGGTACGTCGGAACACCGAGCAGAGCTCGACCGCGCCGAGCACGCGCAGCGCATCGAGGAAGCGCACCGGGAAGGCGGCGCTGCCGATCGCCGCGACCAGCTCGGCGAGCGCATCGGCGGTGGTGCGCTCGCTCATGGCGCGAGCAGGCCCTTGCGGCGGCTCCACCCGGTCACTGCGTCGATGCAAGCCGCAAGCAGCTCGGGCTGGCCGAGATAATAATGTGTCGCGCCTTCGAGGCGGACATATTCCTTGTCGGGGGTCGCCAGTGCTTCGAAGATCGCCGGGTTGTGGGTCGAGGGCACCGCTTCGTCGGCGGTGTTCTCGATCAGCAGGACCGGTGTCCCGTGGATCTTGGCGGCGTTGAGCGGGCCCTTGGCGTTGGACTTGTCGTAGCTCCACTGGCTGAGCCACGAGCGCAGCGTCGTGTAGCGCGCCAGCCCGACGGGGCCGACATTCACGGCGCGGGGATCGCCCATATAGCTCCAGCCGACGCGGCGGTCCGAGCGATCGACCGTGGGATCGAACCAGCGCACGTCGCACATCGTGCGGTGGACGACGAAGGCGCGCTCCTGCTCGACGCCGCCTGCCGCCTTGAGCCGCGCCAACTGGCCTTCGGCCCAGGCCGTGATTCTGCGGTTGCGCGCGACCTGCGCGGCGCGGAAGCGCGCGACGAATTCGGCGCTGTAGGGCGGCTGGTTGGGGCAATCGGGCGAGTAGATGTCGAGCTCGGGATCGCGATTGTCGGGATCGAGCTCGTCGGTGACCGAGGGATCGAGCCATTCGGTCAGCGTCTCGGCGCGCGACAGATGCGCGGCGATGAAGATCACGCCATCCGCGGGCTGAAGATCCGCCTCTATCAGGTTGGCGGGATCGCCCGCGGGGGTATGCGTGATGCTCGGGGTCTCGGCCTGCGCCTGGTAGAATAGCGACAGCGATCCGCCGCCCGACCAGCCGAGCAACACCACTTTCTCGTAGCCGAGCTCGGTGCGGGCGTGCGCGATCCACTTGCCGAGGTCGATCGCGACCTTTTCCTGGATCAGCGCGGCATCGTTGCGCGGATAGCGGCTCGCGGCGCACAGCACGTCGAGCCCGGCATCGGCGAGCGCGACCGGCATCGGCAGCAGGTGCAGCACCGAGGTGGGGTGCATGAAGACATAGACCGTGCGCGACGTCGAATCCGGGCGTCGCATCAATTGCCCTTCGAGGTTCACATGCCCCGAGTTCCCGGCAAAGCCATAGGTCTCGGTGAACTTGGGATTGTCCGGAAAGGAGAGGATCAGCGGAGTGCGCGTCCAGCCTGCGGTCATGCCCTGCCTCCGTCGAGCGGCACGCGCGTGGCGTCGTAGCGGAACAGCCATTCGTAGCGATCCACGACCTGGTCCGGCGCCCATTGCGCGTCGACATAGGCCTGGGCATTGGCGGGATCGGCGAGCGTCGGGTTGTGGAAGCGCTCGGCATTGGCGGCCGCACCTTCGACGGCGCGGGTAGTGCGCGGAATGCGGGCCTGCTGGTAGCGGTCGAGCGCCTCCTCGACGCTGTCGAATTCCTCGAAGGCACGCGCGAGGATGCACGCATCCTCGATCGCCATCACCGCACCCTGGGCGAGGAACGGCAAAGTCGAGTGACACGCATCGCCGAGCAACGCGATCCTTCCCTGCACCCATTCGGGCATCGGCGGGCGCGAAATCAGCGCCCATTTGAACGGCTGCGGGATCGCTTCGATATAGGTGTGCACGTCCTCGTGCCAGCCGGGATAATCGTCGTGATATTCCTGATTGGTCCCCGCGCTCGACCAGGATTCGATCTGCCAGTCGTGCCGCTCGACCACGCTGGTGAAGTTGATCAACTCGCCGCGGCGGATCGGATAGTGGATCACGTGCCCGCCCGGCCCGATCCAGTTGACGCCGATCGGACGCCGCAGCCGCTCGGGAAGGCGCTCGGCGGGGATGACGCCGCGCCACGCGACGATGCCGGTGAACGTGGCCGGGCCCGCCCCGAACAGCAGCTCGCGCATTTTCGAATGGACGCCGTCCGCACCGATCACCGTGTCGAAGGTTGCCGGCGGCTGGCCCTCGAAGGCGAGCGTGACCGATGCCCCACGCTGTTCGACTCCGACAAAGCGATGATCGAGCCGCACCGATCCCGGCGCCGCCGCCTCGACCGCCTTGACCAGGATCTGGTGCAGGTCGTTGCGGTGAAACGTGAAATAGGGGAAGCCGTATCGCTGCTGCGCGCCGATCCCCAGGTCGAACAGCTTCCAGCTATCCCCCGTGTTCCACAGCCGGATTTCCTTGCCCTCGGGTTCGAAACAGGCGGCGCGGATCTCGGCTTCGAGCCCCAGACCGAACAGCACGCGGATGCCGTTGGGGCTGAGTTGGAGCCCAGCCCCGACTTCCTGGAGCTGGCTCGCCTGCTCGAACACGGTGACGTGGAAGCCCTTGCGCAGCAGCGCGAGCGCGGTGGTCAGGCCGCCGATGCCGCCACCGACGATTCCGATCCTGGGATTGTCTTTCATACTGCCCCTTGCCTGCGCTCAACCCTGACGAATGACGTTTGTCATGAATCAGGTGGTCGCGCGTCTTGTCTCTTGTCCGTGCTGCCGTTGACGCTAGATCGCGATCGCCACGGCCTTGGTCTCAGTGTACGCTTCGATGCCCTCGCGGCCGTTCTCGCGGCCCCAGCCCGATTGCTTGAACCCGCCGAACGGCAGCGCCGGATCGAGCCCGCCGCCATTGACGCGTACCGTCCCTGCCTTGAGCTTCCGCGCGAGCCGGTGCGCAGTGGAGAGGTCGTTGGTCCAGACCACCGCGCCCAGCCCGTATTCGGTAGCGTTCGCTTCGGCGGCGATGCGGTCGAGATCCGTGTCGTCGAACGACATCGCGCACAGCACCGGTCCGAAAATCTCTTCGCGCCGCACCGACATTTCGGCGTCGGTGCCAGTGAGGATCGCCGGCGCGACGAAATAGCCGTCGCCATCGATCGTGCGGCCGCCGGCCCGGAGCGTCGCCCCGGCCTCGGTGCCCTGGCGGACATAGCCCCGGACTCGGTCGCGCTGTGCCTGCGAGATCACCGGCCCCATCTGGGTGTCGGCCTCTAGCCCCGAGCCGAGCTTGATCCCCTCGGCGATCCTGGCGACGCCTTCGATCACTTGGTCGAAATGGCGCTGATGGACGAACAGCCGCGAGCCGGCGTTGCACACCTGCCCGGCATTGGTGAAGATCGCCCGCGCCGCGCCTTCGATCGCCTTGGCCGGATCGGCGTCGGGCAGCACGATTACCGGGGTCTTGCCGCCGAGCTCGAGTGTCACCCGCTTGAAATTGCCCGAAGCGGCGCGAAGGATCAGCCGGCCGACTTCGGTCGATCCGGTGAAGGTGACCTTGTCGACTCCCGAATGCGCGGTCAGTGCCGCGCCCACGGTCTCGCCGAACCCGGTGAGCAAGTTGAACGCGCCGTCGGGGAAGCCTATCTCGGCGACCAGATGCGCAAGGCGTAGGGCGGTCAGCGGAGTCTCCTCGGCGGGCTTGAGGATTACCGCGCAGCCCGCGGCGAGCGCTGGCGCGATCTTGGCCACCGCCATCGCCATCGGCGCGTTCCACGGCACGATCTGCGCGACGACGCCGACCGGCTCGCGCAGGGTGAAGGCGTGCCAGGTGCCGGGTCCCGAAAGCGCGATCGTCTCGCCGTTGAGCTTGGTCGCCCAGCCGGCATTGTAGCGCAGCACTTCGATCGCATGCGCCAGATGGAAGAAGCGCGCGTCGCGCAGCGGCATGCCGTTGTCGAGCGTCTCGAGCGCGGCGAATTCGTCGGCATTGGCCTCGAGGGCGTCGGCAAGGCGCAGCAGCAACCCCGCGCGCGCCGCCGGCTTCATCTCGGTCCATTCGGGATTGTCCATCGCCGCCCGCGCCGCCGCTACCGCGGAATCGGCATCGCCCGCCCGCGCCTCGGCGACCTGGCCGAGTTCGGCGCCGGTGGCCGGATCGTGCGTGGCGAACCGCGCGCCTTCCTGCGAGTCGACCCAGCGTCCGCCGATGAACAACTGGTGCCGGCTCGCGGCGAAGGCGCGCGCCTTGTCGAGCCCGGTCGCCTGCGGTCGATCCGATAGTGCCGCGGTCATCCTCTACCCCTTCATTTCCGGTCGCCGGTTGCACCCGCGATCAGCCTTGCTGACATGCATCATAACCAACGGCATTATATCTTGTCGAATGCTATTTGCCATGTCACAACGCAAATCGACAAAAGGGTCGGGAGCGGAAATGCCGGAAAGCGCCGCGGCTGGGACACAGCGCAGGTTCGATTACATCGTCGTCGGCGCCGGATCGGCAGGCTGTGTGCTGGCCAACCGGCTGAGCGAGGGCGCGGATTCGGTGCTACTGATCGAGGCGGGCGGGCCTGATGCCAGCTGGCTGTTCCGAATGCCGCTGGGCTTCATGATGACTGCGGCGAACCCCACCTATGACTGGGGCTATGCCAGCGAGCCCGACGCAAAGCTAGGCGGCCGTTCGCTGCCGGTGCCGCGCGGGCGGGTGCAGGGCGGCTGCTCGTCGGTCAACGGCATGATCTACATGCGCGGGCATTCGCGCGACTATGACGGCTGGCGCCAGATGGGGGCCAGCGGATGGGGCTATGCCGAGGTCCTTCCCTATTTCCAGCGGATGGAGACGAGCTGGCGCGGTGCCGGTCGCTATCACGGCGCCGAGGGGCCGCTGGCGGTGACGCCGGTGCGGGGCGATCACCTGCTCACCGAGCCTATCCGGCAGTCGGTGGTCGCGGCCGGCTTTGCGGAGAGCGACGACCTCAGCGGCGCGCAGGAAGAGGGCTTCGCGCGCTGCGAAGTCACCGTGGACGCGCGTGGCCGTCGCGCGAGCACCGCCGCCGCCTATCTGCGCCCTGCCCTCAAGCGGCCAAATCTGACGGTGCTGTCCCATGCGCAGGTTACCCGCGTGCTGATCGAGGATGGCCGCGCGGTCGGCGTCGAGTATCTGCGCGACGGGCAGCGCGCCGAGGTTCGCGCGGGCAAGGAAGTGATTCTCAGCGGCGGAGCGTATAATTCGCCGCAACTGCTGATGCTGTCGGGGATCGGCCCTGCCGAAGATCTCGCGGCGCATGGCATCCCGGTGGTCGCGGACTCGCCCGGCGTCGGCCGCGATCTTTCCGAGCATCCGCTCGTCTACATGACCTTCGCAGCGCGCAGCAGCTTCCTCAGCGCGCTGCGCTCGGACCGTGCCGCGCGCTCGGTGCTGCGCTGGGCGCTTGCCGGCAAGGGGCCCTTCGCCAGTCAGATCACCAGCGGCGTGCTGATGCTGCGCACCCGCCCCGAGCTCGAGCGCCCCGACATCCAGCTCGTCTTCCTGCCCGTCCGGCTCGACGCCAAGCTCTGGCACCCGTTCGGCAAGCGGCAGAAGGACGTATTGTCGGTGATGGTGATGCAGCTCCATCCCGAGAGCCGCGGCAGCGTGACGCTGCGCTCGGCCGATCCGTTCGCCAAGCCGCGGATCGACTTGAGCCTGCTGTCGACGCCGGGCGACTTCGCCGACATTCGCGGCGGGATCGCCGCGGTGCGCCGTATCTTCGCGCAGCCGCCGCTCAGCGAGATGGTCGAGGGCGAGATCGCGCCGGGGTCGGACGCCGATCTCGACGACTTCATCCGGCACAATCTCAAGATCACCCAGCATCCGACGGGGACGTGCCGGATGGGCGAGGATCCTGGGGCCGTGGTGGACAGCGAATTGCGGGTGCGCGGCGTCGCCGGGCTGCGGGTGGTCGACGCGTCGGTGATGCCCAGCGTGCCCGGGGCGAACATCAACGCTGCGGTGATCATGGTGGCGGAACGGGCGTCGGACTTGATCCGGGGGATCGCGCCGTTGGCGGCGGAGGACTGACAGAGATCAGTGCGCGTGGATTCCCCTCCCTGCAAGCAGGGAGGGGAATTTAATATCGGTTACCCCTCCCGCTTCTTCACCACGTCGACCAGCATTCGCGACGCCGTGACCGCCGCGGGCCAGGAGGCATAGAAGGCCAAATGCAACAGCACCTCGCCCAGTTCCTCCTGGGTCACGCCGTTGTCGAGCGCCAACCCCAGATGCGCCTCGAGCTGCTGGTGCCGGTTCGCGGTCATCAGCGACGCGACGGTGAGCAACGAGCGGTCGCGCTTGGACAAGCCTTCGCGCTCCCAGACCTCGCCGTACAGCACCCGGTCGGTCATCTCGACGAACGCCGGCGCCACCTCGGAGAGTTCGCTGCCCTTGGCCCCGCTGGGTCGCTCCATTATTCCGCCTCGCGCTTGTAGTTGCCGTGTCCGGGCTTGAAGGTCTTTTCGTCGAGGAATTGGGTCAGGCCCTTCTCGCGGCCCTTTTCCCGATCGACGAACGTGGTCTGGTCGCCCTTGGCAGTGAGATACTCGGCGGCCAGCTCCCAATCCATCTCGCGCGCATATTTATATGCCATGCGCGCCTGGCGCAGCGTCGTCGGGTTCTTGCCGAGCAAATTCTGCGCCAGCGCGCGCGTCCTGTCCTTGAGCTCGGCGGCGGGCACCGCGTCGTTGACCAGCCCGAGCTCCTTGGCGCGGCGGCCGTCGAACTTCTCGCCGGTCATAACGTAATAGAGCGCCTCGCGGTCGCCCATCAGCGTCGAGATCGCCTTGGAGACGACGCCGCCGGGGATGATCCCCCAATTGATCTCGGAAAGCCCGAACACCGCGTCCTGATCGGTGATCGCGAGGTCGCAGCAGATCAGCGGGGTGAACGCGCCGCCGAAGCACCAGCCATTGACCATCGCGATCGTCGGCTTGGCGTAGAACATCAGCGTGCGCCACTGCCAGGCGCGCGTCTCGCGATAGGCGCGGTGCCGCTCGACGTCGCTCACGGCGTCGGAGGCGCGGAAAAAGCCCTGCAGGTCCATGCCGGCCGAGAACGCCTCGCCCTTGCCGGTGAGCACGATCACGCCGCAGCGATCGTCGAGCTCGAGCGCGTCGAGCACCTGGTTCATCTCGCGGGCGAGTTCGATGCTCATCGCATTGCGCTTCTCGGGCCGGTTGAGGTGCACCCAGGCGATGCCGTCCTCGAATTCGACCAGCACGTTGGTGCCGCCGGGGATCGGCTTGGTGTCGTCCGTCATCGTCGTTTCCATTTCGCTTCCCTAAGTTCAGGCTCCGGTGACGATCAGTGCGTCGAGCGCGACAGCGCCCTCGCCCTCCGCGAGCACCATGAGCGGATTGATGTCGATTTCCTCGATCCCGATCCCCGCGCGCATCGCCGCGCCGACCTTGACCACCACATCGGCGACGGCGTTGACGTCGCGCGCCGGGCGGCCGCGGAATTCGCCGAGCAGCTTGGCGCCGCGTAGCCCGCGGATGCGCTCGACCGCGCGGGCAAGCGAGATGTCGGCGGGCAGCAGCTCGGCAGCGTCGAGCGCCTCGATCAGCACCCCGCCGAGCCCGACCATCACCGAAGGCCCCCATTCGGGATGGTTGCGCGCGCCGACGATCAGCTCCAGCCCGGGTGCCGACATCTGCTCGACCAATATGCCGTCGAGTCCGGTGTCGCGCAGCGCGGCGGTCATTCGTGTCCACGCCTCGCGCAGGTGCGTCTCGTCGCGCAGGTTGAGCGCCACGCCGCCGACATCGCTCTTGTGGCTGAGTATCGCGGCCTGTGCCTTGAGCACCACCGGGAAACCGATCCGCGCGGCGATAACGAGCGCCTCCTCCACGGTCCGGGCCAGCGCGCCTTCGGGCACCGGCACGCCGATGCTACGCAGGAAATCCTTGCCCTGATATTCGGGCTTCACCCCCGGCTGTGCCCAGCGCGCGAGCCCGGTGGCGGGCGGGGTGCGATCGGGGATCGCGTGGAGCGCGGCGGCATAGCGGCGCACCGCGGCGAAGGCGCGCATCGCGCGCTCGGGTGAGCGGAACAAGGGCGTCTCGCTCGCGCGCATTGCCGCGACGAACTCGGGATCGAGCACCGACTCGTCGCCGGTGATCGCAACCACCACCGGCTTGGTCGATGCCAGCGCCTCCGGGATGATCGCCTCGGCCTTGGCGCGCTGCTGCGAGGGGCCGCCCCCGGCCATCGGCAGCAGCACGCCGCTCACCGACGGATCGGCGAGCATCGCCGCGGTCGACAGCCCGAAGATGTCGCCCTTGGCGAAACCGGTGGTGCCCACGTCGAGCGGATTGTCGATCTCCATCCCCGCGGGGAGGAGCGCGCCGAGCCGTTCGAGCGTCAGCCCGGAGACTTCGGCGATCGGCAGCCCGATATCCTCGGCGAAGTCGAACGCCATGCCGCGGATCGCGCCGGAATTGGTGACGATGCCGATCTCGCCATGCGATACCGCAGGGTAGCGATGGAGGATGGCAAGCGCGTCGAACAGCTCGTCCATCGTGTTCACCGCGACCACCGCTTCGTTCTCGACCGAGGTCCGCATCAGGGCATAATCGCCGACCATCGATCCCGTGTGCGATTGCGCCGCTTCCTGGCCGCGCTTGCTGCGCCCGGGATGCATCATGATCACCGGCACGCCCGCCTTGCGCGCGCGGCGGACCGCGGCGAGGAAAGCGGCCGGATCGCGGATCTGCTCGACATAGAGCGCGATCGCATCGGCATGACCCTCGCTGACGATGCGGTCGATCAGGTCGCTCGCACGGACCACTGCCTCGTTGCCGATTGCCGCCTGGAGCGCGACCGCGATGCCCCTGCCCTGCATCCCGCTGCGGATACCCGAGGCCGCCGCGCCGCTATGCGCGATCACCGCGACGCTGCGCCGTGCGCCGATCGGCTGCGGCTCAACCGGCTCGAAGGTCAGCGCGACTTTGCCGGCATAATTGACATAGCCCATGCAATTGGGCCCGAGCAGCGCCATGCCTGCATCCCGGCAGATCGCGGCGATAGCGTCTTGTTCTCGTGCACCTTCCTCGCCAGCTTCGGCGAAGCCCGAGGCGAAGACGATCACCCCGCCCACCCCGCGCCGCGCCGCTGCCTCGACCGCGGGCAGGATTGCCGCACGTGGCACGTTGAGCACCAGCGCGTCGACGCCCTCGGGCAAATCGTCGACCGAGCGGATGCAGGGGCGCCCGGCGATTGCGTCTCGCGTCGGGCTGATCAAGTGGATGTCACCGGCAAAGCCGAAGCGCTCGATATTGGCGAGGATTACCCCGCCCATCGTCGCCGGATCGGGCGAGGCTCCGGCGATCGCGATCGACCGCGGCTGGAGCAGCCGCGCCAGCCCCTCCGAAATGCCCGACGCATCGCGCAGGATCGCGACATCGGCTTCATCGATTCCCGGCAATCGCACCTCCCCAATTGGCCGCTTTCGGCTCTGCGGCCTGTTTGACGTCGGGTGTGCGCCGGGGTCCAATGCCGATTGCTGCGGCGTACGATAGGATCAGGATATGAGTCAGCCTGGCTGCGATCCGATACTTTCGCGGCATTGGGCGCTTCCCCAATCGGAATTAGACGCCCGCGCCGCGACCGCTAGAGTGTCGGAATACGGCCGGCATACCGGCGAAGTTGAGGAGAGCCGATGTACGGGCGTGACGATCTGCGGACCACCCTCGCCCCCGTGTCGAAGGCGCCCGCCCCGACCGGCTTCAAGCATGCGAGTTACGCGCGCTTCTACGAGCAGGCGCAGCAGGAAAGCGATGTGCAGGCCGATAGCTGGTATGCGCGCGGCCAGACGATGATCGTCGCCTATAGCGAGGTCAAAGAGGGCGCGACGTTCTTGCGCACCGACCAGCCCGACGAATATGCCATCGTGCTGCCCGACGACGATGCCGAGATCGCGATCGAGATCGCCGAGGGCACCCAGATCGCCAGCGGGCGCAGCGTCGCCTTTGTCCCCGCCGGCGCCAGCAAGGTCACCGTCCGCAAGGGCGGCCGCATCCTTCGCCTGTTCAGCACCCGCGCCGACGATCTCGTCGCCTTGTGCTCGAACGCGCAGGACTATGCCGAACCCGATCCCAACGTCCCCCCGCTCGCCGAGTGGCCTGCGCCGGTCGGCGGGCGGAAGGTACGCGTCTATTCGGGCAATGTCGCGCCGGAGCAGGGCCGCTTCGGGCGGATCTATCGCGGGCAGACGATCATGGTCAATTTCGGCGACGGCCGCGTCGGCCCGCGCGCCGCGGACAATCTCTCGCCGCACCACCATGACGATTTCGAGCAATATTCGATCGCGCTCGACGGCGACTATATCCATCACCTCCGCTGGCCGTGGATCAGCGATTCCACCCAGTGGATCGAGGACGATCACGCGCGCTGCGCCGCGCCCTCGGTCGCCGTGATCCCGCCCCCAGCGACGCACACCTCGCAAGGAATCGGCCCCGGCCTCAACCGCCTGCTCGACGCCTTCTGCCCGCCGCGGCGCGATTTCTCGGCCAAGCCCGGCTGGGTGCTCAACGCCGCCGACTATCCTATGCCCGACCCCAAGGACGATGCCCAATGAGCGACCGAATCACCGACCTGTTGAAGGGCGCGATCGACCTGCATTGCCATAGCGGCCCCTCGGTGATGCCGCGCCGGCTCAACCATGTCGAAGCGATCAAGGAAGGCGAAGCCGCCGGGCTGCGCGCGATCCTGTTCAAGGATCACTATTACTCGGTCACTCCAGTCGCGGCGCTGCTCGACGAGATCATGCCCGGCACAGTCAAGCTGCTCACCGGCGTGCCGTGCAACAATACGACCGGGGGCATCAATCCGCACGCGGTCGAGCATGGCTTCAAGCTCGGCGCGCGGCTGGTGTGGATGCCCACCTTCTCGGCCGCAAACCATATCCGCCACTCGCACCGCAAGCAGTTCCTCCCCACCAAGGAGAAGATGCTCGATCCGATCATGCTCAGCGTGATCGACGACCGTGGCCGCCTTAAGGACGAAGTGTTGCCCGTGCTCGACCTGATCGCCGAGTATGACGCAGTGCTTTCGGCCGGCCATCTCCACATCAGCGAGATCTGGCCGCTGTTCACTGAGGCCAAGGCGCGTGGGATCACCCGGCTGCTGGTGAACCACCCGACCTTCCTGATCGGCTGCACCCCGCCTGACATGGCCGAACTGGCGAAGATGGGCGCCTATCTCGAGCATAGCTGCTGCATGTGGGCGGGCGTCCAGGGCAAGAACTACAGCCATGACAGCCTCAAACTGTGCATCGATTCCGGCGGCGTGCCCAACACGATCATCGGATCGGACCTGGGACAAGTCGGCAACCCTACCCCGGTCGAGGGTCTGCGCTACGTCATCCAAATGCTGATCGACATCGGTTATGACGACGCCGAGATCCGCGCGATGATCGGCGGCAATGCGGCCAAGCTGGTGGGGCTGGACGAAGTCGCCGCCGAGCCCGCCGCCGAGCTTTTGCAGGCCTGAATCATCCCGTTCGTTTCGAGCGAAGTCGAGAAACCGCCAAGCCGGACCGCACCCGCCATTTGGGCGCCGTCAAAAGGGTCGAGACAGAGACATGAACCGCCAATTTCACTTGTTGATCAATGGCGCGTTGCATCCGGGCGCCGCGACCTTCGACGTGATCAACCCGGCGACCGAACGCCCCTTCGCGCACTGCCCCAAGGCCGACGACGTGCTGCTCGATGCGGCAGTCGACGCCGCGCAGCGCGCCTTCCCTGCCTGGGCTGCCACTCCGATCGAGCAACGCGCCGCCAAGGTTGAAGCGCTCGCCGCCGCGCTGGAATCTCGCGCCGACGAATTCGCCGCCTTGCTCACTGCCGAGCAGGGCAAGCCACTCGACCAGGCACTCAAGGAAGTCCGCGGCAGCGCGTTCGTGCTGCGCGCCTTCGCCGCGATGCGGCTCGAGCCGCGGGTGCTGCGCGAAGAGGGCGTGACGCGAATCACCGAGCATCGCGCCCCGCTCGGCGTCGTCGCCGCGATCACCCCGTGGAACTTCCCGCTGATGCTGCTGGTCAACAAGGTCGGGCCCGCGCTG